>PDSQ01000026.1 GCA_002747055.1 Gammaproteobacteria bacterium | reverse complement strand
GTATGAAAGCAGAGGCTCAAAAAGACAGTGAGGTAATGTGGGTGAAAGTAAAAGCGCCCACATTATCATGATGAAAACTGGATTTTTCAGGGCCGACTATTTAATAAAACTGAATTATAACTTCACGAAATTTCTCGTTTTCATTTCTTTACCGGGTCAGCAAAACTGTATGAATGCGTTTAAGTGGATTTGGACTGTTCAGGTCGTATTGATTATTGTGCTTCAGTTTCGTCTTTGGGCTGGAGAAGGTAGTTTTGCCCAAATGACGATGTTACAAAAAGAGATAGACCAACAACAGCAAATAAACGATAAACTTGCCGACCGTAACGCTGTTTTGGCAGCAGAAGTCAAAAGTCTTAAATCGGGCTTTGATGCGATTGAAGAAAATGCACGTTACCAGCTTGGGATGGTCAAGAAAAACGAGACATTTTTCCTCGTAGTTGACAGCTAATCTATCAGGTCTGGTTATGGGCATGGCAAACGAACATTCATTTTCTACCTCTACAACCATCCCTCCAAAGTATTGGTGTATTATCCCCGCGGCCGGAATTGGAAGCAGAATGGGTGTGGCTGCGCCCAAACAGTATTTGTCCTTGTGTGGCGCCACGATTTTGGATCATACGTTGGGAAAGCTGGTTGATTTGGCCTGGATCGAAAAAACAGTCGTTGCGGTGTCTCGGGACGATATATACTGGCCGCAGCTTCGTTGGGCTAAAGAAAAAAAAGTACAGGTTTGCCCAGGCGGCGAAGAGCGAGTTGACTCCGTTTACAACGGGCTTCTTGCTCTGGCACCTATCGCGGCAGCGGATGACTGGGTTCTGATTCATGACGCCGCCCGACCTTGCGTCACATCGGTAGATATCGAACGTTTGAGAAGTCAGTTGGTTGGCTCGTCTTCTGGCGGTTTGCTGGGCCTGCCTGTTGCCGATACCCTGAAAAAAGTGGATGCGCATGGCCAGGTTATTGAAACGGTTGACAGGTCCGGCATTTGGCGCGCATTGACTCCGCAAATGTTCCGCTATAATTTGTTGCGCGATTCGATCGAGGTCGCTTTGCAGCAGGGGATCAAGGTAACCGATGAGGCATCAGCCGTAGAAAATGCCGGTCACGAGGTGACTCTGGTAAGAGGGGAGCAACAAAATATAAAAATCACCCATCCCGAAGATTTGGAGTTGGCCGAATTTTATTTGTCCAGCCAGCTCCATCATCGTTAGTGTAATCGTCTATCATTTTAATTATCACTATTTTAATTTTATCATCGTTATTTTAATGCCAATCCATTCATGATTTTGGGAGATACCATTGAGAATCGGCCAGGGCTTTGATGTCCATGCTTTTTGTGAAGGGTCAGAGATTATTTTAGGGGGTGTCCGTATACCACATACCCATGCATTCAAAGCTCATTCCGATGGCGATGTGCTTGTTCATGCAGTTTGCGATGCGTTGTTGGGAGCGTTGTCGTTGGGAGATATCGGTTATCATTTTCCCGATACAGATGCAGATTTCAGCAATGTTGACAGCCGGTTGCTTCTCGCTCGGGTGGTGAGGTTGATACTGGAAAAAGGTTATCGGGTGGTCAACCTGGATTCCACCATTATTGCCCAGGCGCCTAAAATGGCGGCGCATATCGACGCAATGCGAACCAACCTTGCAGTTGATTTGAATGTCAGTGTCGAGCAGGTCAGCGTCAAGGCGACGACCACGGAAAAACTCGGTTTTACCGGCAGAGGAGAGGGAATAGCTTGTCAAGCTGTTTGTCTTATTGAGGAAGTCAAGTGACTGAAACAACAAGCGGCGATAAAGAAAAGACGAACAACCCGGCTCGGTGCCTGTTGCCGAGCTGGCAATTCAATTGGCCTCACGCCTATGGTCAGCCTGTTGGTCAGGCCGATATTCGTCGGGAGAACCGGGATTTTCAAGTTGTCGAGCTGATCCCGGATGATCGGTTCGATGGCGGCGAGCATCAATGCGTGCAGGTGGCAAAAAACGGGCAAAATACCGCCTATGTTGCGCGGCGCCTGGCCAATTATGCCGGTGTGCGTGAAATGGATATTGGCTATTGCGGTTTGAAAGATCGTCATGCACTGACCACTCAGTGGTTCAGTATTTATTACGGGAAAAGACCGAAATGGCAACCGGAAACGCTTGAGTTGGAGGGTGTTAGCGTTAAACGGGTGGCATTTTCGTCGCGTAAACTGCGCCGGGGCGATCACTCGGGTAATCGGTTTGCGCTGAAACTGGTCAATATCCGTGGCGACAAAAATGAAATTGAGCCACGTCTGGCGAAAATAGCTGACGCTGGAGTGCCAAATTATTTTGGTGAACAAAGGTTCGGGCGTGAAGGCCATAACCTGAATCTGGCCTATCAATGGTTTACCGGTCAAAAGCGAATAAAAGTGAAACACGGGGCCCGATATTTATCTGCGGCGCGATCCTACCTGTTTAACGCATTGTTGGCCGAAAGGGTCAGCAATGGCCATTGGCGTTCGCCTGTCGATGGTGACAGGGTGGTTGGCGGCGAGTTGCAGTTCAGTCTGTTTGGCGAGGGTGAACCCCTGGAGTCAAGTACTTCGTTAGCCTATAGCCAAGATATCCAACAAACCCATACTGATTTGGCAAACGGGCTGGTGGTCAATCGCATTGGGTTGGCCTACCGGGCCGCTGTTTGTAAAGTAAAATCATTGCAATGGAAGTGGGAAAACGATAGCTTGTGGATCAATTTTGACTTGGATTCAGGCAGTTATGCAACCAGCGTGCTGCGTGAAATTGCCAATATTCGTGATGTCGCTTTACAGCGGCAGGAAAGGGTTTGATTGCGCGATATGAATATATTGATATCAAATGATGATGGTGTTGGCTCACCAGGATTGCGTGTATTGGCCGAAGAAATAGCCAGTATCGCGGTGATTCGAGTGGTTGCGCCAGACAGAGATCACAGTGGTGCCAGTAACTCGCTGACGTTGAATCGACCATTGAAACTCGAGCAGACCCCTGATGGCTATTACAGTGTCGATGGCACGCCAACCGACTGCGTTCATCTGGGGGTCACCAATCTGTTTGATCTGGAATTTGCTCGTGTTGTGTCGGGGATCAACAGTCATGCCAATCTGGGCGACGATGTGATTTACTCCGGTACCGTCGCGGCTGCGATGGAAGGCCGTTTTCTCGATTGCCCAGCGATAGCGATTTCTTTGGCGAATGCAGGCAATAACCATTATGCGACGGCGGCCCGGGTTGTGAAGAATATCGTTGTCAATGGTGGTTCATTGAAGTTGTCACCTCGTACCATCTTGAATGTCAATGTTCCGGATCTGCCTTTTGATCAGTTGAAGGGAATAGAGATTACTCGTTTGGGGTATCGGGTCAGGGGAGGGCATCCTGAAAAGGTTATCGATCCCAGAGGTGTGGCGCGTTATTGGATTGGCGCGGCAGGTGAGGGCGATGATGCGGGGCCTGGGACCGACTTCTATGCGATAAGTCAGGATCGGGTTTCTATCACACCTATCCATGCCGATATGACTCGTTACGATGAGCTGTCCAGCCTGAATATGTGGAGCGATGGAGTTTTCTGAATGAACTTTCAAGGTATTGGTATGACATCCAGGCGGACCCGCGCCAGATTGATACAACAACTGCGAAATATGGGAATCGTCGACAAAAGAGTGTTGAGAGTGTTAGAAGATACTCCCCGTCATATTTTCCTGGATGAAGCACTCGCCCACCGCGCCTATGAAAATACTGCCTTACCCATTGGTTATAACCAGACCTTGTCGCAACCTTATATAGTTGCAAAAATGTCGGAGTTGATTATGCAGAATGAGCCAAGGCGAGTGCTTGAAATCGGCACTGGATCCGGGTATCAAGCCGCCATACTGGCGCAATTAGTCTGTGAAGTGTATTCCGTCGAACGTATTCAGCCGTTGCAAAACAAAGCTAGAGAACGATTTCAGTTGCTCGGTTTGAACAATATCTGGCTGCGTCACGCTGATGGCGGCATGGGATGGCCGGAAATGGCACCGTTTCATGCGATTATGGTCACGGCGGCACCAGATAAAGTGCCTGATGGTCTACTCAGTCAGTTGGCAGATGGTGGCCGATTGGTGATACCTGTCGGTAATGGTGTCCAGAAGTTGATGGTGATAACTCGACAGGGGCAGGCGTATTCTCAGCGTGTTGTCGAGAATGTCAATTTTGTTCCTCTTGTGGCTGGAACTGTCGCGTAAAATCAGCGGTGTTTGTCATTCAACCGTTTGTTTTTCGACGACTAACCCTAAAGGATATTTATGCGTGTAACAGGGGCTTATGGTTTGCTTTTTTGTAAAGGTCTCGCTATGGGAGCGGCAGATATTGTGCCTGGTGTCTCAGGCGGTACCATTGCGTTTATCTCGGGCATTTATGAACGGCTGCTTGCGGCTCTTTCATCGTTTGCCGGCCCAGCATTGACTCACTTGGCGCAAGGCCGGTTCAAGGCATTCTGGTCAGCCGTGGATGCGTCTTTTTTGTGTGTGTTGTTTTCTGGAATTCTCCTGTCCATTTTTAGTTTGTCTTCAACTATCAGCTATCTACTGGCCAATTGGCCGCATCTGGTGTGGGCGTTTTTTTTGGGGCTGGTGTTAGCGTCTGTTTGGCATGTGGCGAAAACGATTCGGCAATGGAGTGTTAATCGGTTTCTTGCACTTAGTGTTGGAGCGGGTATCGCTTACTTTCTAACTGCCGCGCAACTGTCGCAGCTTGCGCCGGAACCGGAAAATATTTTTCTCGCTGGTTTCATTGCCATTAGTGCGATGATTCTGCCAGGTATTTCCGGCAGTTTTATTCTATTGATTCTTGGACTGTATCAGCATGTTTTAGGGGCAATCAAGTCATTGGATATGGTCACTATCGGTGTTTTCGCATCCGGGTGTGTTTTAGGACTGCTGGTAATGGCGAAATTCCTTACTTGGGCGTTTCGCAAATATCACGACCTGACTATGGCGTTATTAACGGGATTTTTAATCGGCGCATTAAATAAACTCTGGCCCTGGAAGCAGACCATTTCATGGAACACCAACAGTCATGGAGAGAAAATACCTTTTGAGCAAATCCCTGTCAGCCCGCTACACTTTGAACAGATAACAGGGACATCTTCTGACTTAGTGCTCGCGCTGATATTGCTGTTTGCCGGTGTTGGCCTGGTGGTCTCGATAGAAGTGTTGACAGCGCATCGACAGTAGTTATGTGATCTGGTTGTTACTTGTCGTGTTTTTTATGGTAACAACTGGTGAGCGGTCTTTTTATAAGATAATGAAATTATAAATGGTATTTATATTCTTGTAATATATATGAGCTTCGACTCCTTTGCCTGCGTTTATATCTATTTGATCAATAAGTGTTCAGTCTACTGGTTGAGCGGAGATAACGCCGTTCCTTTGCGGGCCTGTTCGCTCATTTTTGTCATACTCATCGGCGGGTGCGCGTCAAAAAAAATATATCAAGATGAATCATTCAATCCGCCTGTCTATTTCGGAACTCATGTGGTTCGGAGAGGCGAAACGCTTTACGCTATTGCATGGCGATATGGCAGGAATTACAAAGAGTTAGCTGCTGCGAACAACATAGTTCCTCCCTACCAGTTAAATGAAGGGCAGAAGATACGACTTGATCTTAAGGTGAGCTCTAAAGATAGTGCCGCTAACTCCATAGTTACAAAGAAAAAACCTATTATTACAAAAAAAAACAAACAAACGGGCATAAATAAGGGCAAAATAACGAGAGTAAAAAGTAAGGTACAGACAGCGTCACGAATCAAATGGCGATGGCCGCATTCTGGCCCTGTTATTGCCGTTTTCTCCGTCACCGGAAATATCAACAAAGGGATTGATATCGGCGGGGAATCCGGAGATTCAGTGGTCGCTGCGGCGGATGGTGAAGTAGTTTATGCAGGAAGCGGTCTTCGTGGTTATGGGAATTTAATTATTCTAAGTCACGCGCATGACTTCATAAGTGCCTATGCCCATAACAAAAAAATTCTTGTAAAAGAAGGGGATAAAATAAAAGCAGGTAGGCGTATTGCAGAGCTGGGGGCGTCGGGAGTAAGTGGTGCAAAGCTCCATTTTGAGATTCGTAAAAATGGTAGACCCGAAAATCCACTGGATTACCTGCCCGGGCGGTAAGCTGAGTGGGTAGTCTGGACAACAATTAAAACTGGCTAAAAGCGGATAGGATTTATCATTCCGACGAAAAGCAGATAATCAAATTATAATGCAGGTCTATGTTATGTCAGCTGAAAGAGAAGAATATGTAAGTGATTTAACTTTTGATTCGAATCAACTGAATCGGAACAATGCGAGTATTGATTCTTATCTGGGATTGGACAACGAGATTGATAAATCTGGTGTTGTGACTCGAATCGATAGTCGCCGGGCCAAAAAAGCCGGGGTTGAAAAAGCGACTTACCGGCAACTCGATGCCACTCAGATATACCTGAACGAAATTGGCTTTTCGCCACTGCTCACCCCAGAAGAAGAAATCTATTTTGCACGATTGGCGCAAAAAGGTGATGAAGCGGGTCGTAAGCGAATGATTGAAAGTAACTTGCGATTGGTCGTTAAAATTGCCCGACGTTATGTCAATCGAGGCCTGTCTCTGCTTGATTTGATCGAAGAAGGTAATCTTGGATTGATTCGCGCAGTCGAAAAGTTTGATCCCGAGCGTGGGTTTCGTTTTTCCACTTATGCAACCTGGTGGATCAGGCAAACTATAGAGCGGGCTATAATGAATCAAACCCGCACTATTCGCCTCCCTATTCATGTTGTCAAGGAGCTCAACCTTTATCTTCGTGCAGCACGCGAACTCACTCAAAAACTCGATCACGAACCCACCCACGAAGAAATTGCCAGCCTGCTCGATAAGCCGGTAGAAGATGTCAAGCGTATGATGGGGCTGAACGAGCGCGTTACCTCAGTCGATTCTCCTATTGGCGGCAATTCTGAAAAATCTTTGCTGGATACCGTCGCTGATGAATCTGCAAGTGACCCTGCTGAAGTGTTACAGGACAATGATCTACGAGGCAGTATAGATGGTTGGCTGGATCAGTTGTCAGATAAACAACAAGAGGTGTTGGCACGTCGCTTTGGTTTGCGAGGCTATCAAATGAGTACCCTGGAAGAGGTGGGTAGAGAGATTGGCCTGACCAGAGAGCGCGTTCGCCAGATTCAGGTCGAAGCGTTGAAGCGCTTGCGTGACATTCTTGAAAAGCAGGGATTGACCGGAGAAACGCTATTTAAGTGATTTTGTCGCAAGCTTCTCTTTTCAGACGTCGCCTTCGCTCGTGTTGGTGGCGTTTTTTGCTTCTGGCCCAGCCTGTTTTTTTCTTTACTATATTGTGTTCTCCGGCTTATTTCGATCGATGAAAATATATCGTGAATAACAGCCTGTATGAGAACTACTGAACATTTTAACGGCCAGGTAATTGCTAATATGTCGTTGCTGTAACTAGTCACCAACATACCTGATGTATGTGACTCGGCGGGTAGGGCTGTGCAATCAATGTAAAATAAGATTGAGGGATAACAGGAAAATGAAACGAATTATTACTGCCTTGGTTTTCACTCTTGTAGTGGTGCCATTTTCTTACGCTAAAGATATTGCTGGAGTTGAAATTGACGATTCCATCTCTGCCGCTGGTACTGGCTTGCAACTGAATGGGGCCGGTATCCGTACCAAGTGGTTTATGGATATCTATGTCGGTGCGTTGTACTTGCCGAATAATAGCGCAGATGCGGTAGCTATCATCAGTGCTGATGAACCTCAAGCTATCAAGCTGCATATGGTCTCCGGATTGATTACCAGTGACAAGATGGTTAAAGCGACAACAGAAGGTTTCGTTAACGCAACCGGTGGCAAAGTGGCGCCGATTCAGGACGACGTAGATGCCTTTATGGACGTATTTAAAAGTGAAGAAATCAAAGAAAACGATGTTTTTGATTTAGTGTACCTGCCCGGCAAGGGCGTGGAAATCTATAAAAATGGACAATTGCAAGATACAATCGGCGGTCTTGCCTTCAAGAAAGCCCTGTTTGGTATTTGGTTGTCTGACAAGCCAGTTCAAAAGAAATTAAAAGCTTCGATGCTGGGTGACTAACCAAACAGGATTTAGTTGGAATCGGGTTTAAGTTCAGTTTTTTGGTAAAGTTTAAAAAAGCCGACTCGTCGGCTTTTTGTTCAGTCCACCAAGTCTCTCTCGTGTAATCCAGAGGCGGTGTAAATAACGGGGAAGCTACAGTCAAAAGAGACTATCAATGGCTATCATCCAATAGCAGTCCCGTTTCCGGTATCGGCTTGTTC
Organism: Gammaproteobacteria bacterium; assembly: GCA_002747055.1. Lineage (GTDB taxonomy): Bacteria > Pseudomonadota > Gammaproteobacteria > Pseudomonadales > Oleiphilaceae > LZORAL124-50-18. The sequence continues at coordinate 195,189 of PDSQ01000026.1, read as the reverse complement.
TCGAAAAACACCCTATTGTCGATAATCTTTAGTTTTTCCTGTGCCATCCATGCAACCACTTTCGGAAAAATGACGTGTTCTTTTTCCAGCACTTTGCTGGCTAGTGATCGGGCTGTCTCATTTTCGGAGACCAGGACTTTGGCCTGCAGGATTGGCGGCCCACCATCCAATTCCGGTGTAACGAAATGAACTGTGGCACCGTGCTCGATACTACCCGCGTCGATGGCTCGCTGATGAGTGTCAAGCCCTTGAAACTGGGGCAGGAGTGATGGGTGGATGTTAATCATTTTACCCAAATATTTGTTGACGAAGGTTTTGGTAAGAATCCTCATAAAGCCTGCCAGCACAACAAGGTCAGGCGAGTAGCTGTCAACCACGCTGGCCAGCTGGGTATCGAACGCTTCTCTGGAGTCGAACGCGGTATGGCTGATCACTTTCGTGTCGATACCCGAGTTTCGCGCTCGCTGCAACCCGAACGCGTCAGCCTTGTTGGATATGACAGCAGCAATGTTGGCCGGTATGTCACCATTCTCGACGCCGTCTATAATTGCTTGAAGATTTGATCCTGAACCTGATATCAGAACGACGATTGTCTTATTCTGATTTGAACCGGCATTGTCAGACATCGTTTAGCCTATTTCTTAGGTTTAGTTTATTTCCACAACGGCATGGTCACCCGAGTTTTCGGTAATGGTACCGATAGTCATGGCCAGGGGTTCAGTGTTGTTGAGCATGGCCAGGGCTGTCTGTTCGTTTTCTTTGGCTACACAGATAACCATTCCAATTCCGCAGTTAAATGTTCGGTACATTTCGTCCTGCTTGACGTTTCCGGCTTGTTGAAGCCATTTGAATACTTCCGGTATTGCCCAACTGGTGGTATCGATTACTGCCTTGGTTTTTTCAGGAAGAACTCTGGGCAGGTTTTCTGGTAGTCCACCTCCGGTAATATGGGCCAGGGCATGAACCGGTAGTGTTTTCATCAAATTCAGCAGAGGCTTGACATAGATACGCGTCGGTTCAAGCAAGGCATCAGCTAGGTTGGCGTCTCCAATGGGCGTATCGAGATCGGTATTGGATACTTCGAGAATTTTGCGTATCAGTGAGTACCCGTTTGAGTGCGGGCCGGACGCCTTCAGTCCGATCAATACATCGCCTGCTTTTACTTTGCTGCCATCGATGATATTTGCTTTCTCGACAACACCAACGCAAAAACCGGCGAGATCATAGTCTTCTCCGGCGTACATTCCGGGCATTTCCGCCGTTTCACCACCGACGAGTGCGCAGCCGGCCTGCTCGCAACCGAGACCTATGCCGTTGACAACGGCAGCGGCGGTGTCAATGTTTAGTTTTCCGGTTGCATAGTAGTCGAGAAAAAACAAGGGCTCTGCACCCGCTACGATTAAGTCGTTGGCACACATCGCGACCAGGTCTATGCCAATAAAGTCGTGGCGCTTCAGATCCATGGCCAGCTTTAACTTGGTGCCGACACCGTCGGTGCCTGAAACCAGTACGGGGTGTCGGTATCCTTTCGGTATTTCAAAAAGAGCGCCGAAGCCTCCCAGACCGCCCAGTACGCCGGACCGGTATGTGCGCCTTGCCACCGCTTTTAGCCGGTGAACAAGCTCATTACCTGCATCGATATCGACACCTGCGTCTTTGTAGCTGAGCGAATTTTTGTTTTCTGTCATTTGACTTGTTCACCTTTGGCTGTTTTGGACCCTGGGTTGTTGCGGGTTATGTTAGGCAACAATGAATAATTTGCGGGAATTCTATCAAAGGCTGTGCCTCAACAAAATAGGAGGAGTGGGTTCGTTACAACACTATATGAATCATGTATTATGCAAATTGCTTTTAAATGACGGGATAATCAAGGCAATTTATGAAAGGGTTGTTTATCTTATGTATTTTATTGCTCGGCATTGTCATGCCGGTCGGTGCCGTTCAGGTGAAAGATTTGTATGTCGCATCTGTGCCGGTTGACTCGCGGGATACTTCAAGTTTGTCCTCCAGTTTTCGTGTCGCTCTGGAAAAAGTGCTGATGAAAATGTCAGGCAACCGGGCCTACCTGAGCAATACGCAAATTCAGCGGTCTTTGAAGCAGGCATCCAGGTATGTTCAGCAGTATTCATTTGTGAAAAATGTCAATTATCGTGCTTCCGCGCCGATTACTCCCGCCAACTCTCCTTATTGGTTAAAGGTCCGGTTTTTGGAAAAAGCGTTAATGCAGTTTTTTACCGATAGCGATGAAGCGATATGGGGGCGCAACAGGCCGTCGGTCATCGTTTGGACGGTTTACGAGAAAAACCGGCAACGCAAAATTCTTGCCGGCAGTGAGACCAACTCCATCGTTACCGCGATAACCCAATCAGCTCGGCAATGGGGATTGCCGGTCTTTCTTCCTGTTATGGATTTAGCGGACAAATCAAACATTTCTGCCAGTGATTTGTGGGAAAGTAGTGTTGACCGGCTGATATTCGCGTCCGCGCGTTACAAGCCGGATATCATTGCTGTGCTTCGTGTCGGCAGGAACGTAAACGGTAGCTGGCAAGGACGCTGGGCACTGATTCAGAACCAGACTGTCAGCAAGCGGGATGCGTCGGCCAGCTCCCGAGTGGGCTTGATCCGTAGCATGATGGAAGCAATGAGTGCCTATATTGCAAGGCAGTATGCGGTTTCTTCCGGCCCGGATGTGACAGGAGAGGTGGTGATGAATGTGAGTGGAGTGAACTCGTATCGACAATATGTGGCTTTGAGTCAGTACCTTTCCGGTTTGGCGCCGGTAAAAAATACCCAGGTCGCCAGTGTTGAAAGTGGTCGTGCCAGTATATTATTGGATATACGGGGGCCTGTCGAAAAACTGAAGCAGCACATTAACCTTGATTCAGTACTGGTTCCCGAATTGAGTTCGGTAGGAGTTGCCGGTGACATCTTTGCAATTAATTATCGCTGGAACACATCAGGCGAGTCTGAAAACTAACCGGGTTACAAAACTGTGACAGCCTTGCTTGAGTGGCGCAATGTTCCCAACATATTGACAATTGGGAGGATTGTTCTGGTTTGTCCAGTTGTTATGTCAATTTATTTCGAGCATTTTCGACAAGCGCTTGTTTTATTTCTCGTGGCCGGTATCTCTGACGGAATCGATGGTTATCTTGCCAGACGGTTTAACTGGAAAAGCCGTTTCGGTTCTATAGCCGACCCTTTGGCAGACAAATTGTTGCTTGTTTCATCGTATCTTGCCATCACTTTGGCTGATCTGGTCGAGTGTTGGCTGGCGTTGATAGTGTTAGGCAGGGATGTTGTCATATTGGTTGGAGCCATTGTGTATCATTTCTGGATTGGGCGGTACCAGATCATTCCTTCGATTTTAGGTAAGTTCTGTACGCTCTGTCAGATGATTTATGTGTTGATTGTCGTGATGTACGCTGCCCGGTGGCCGATGCCTGAAGTCGCCGTCCACTATGGTCAGTGGCTGGTTGTAATCGTGACACTCGTAAGCGGGCTCTCCTATGTATGGGTTTGGGGACGTAAAGCGATGGCGGCTGGTTCTGGAGCATAACGTGAGTGTCAATAACAGTCGCCAACTGGTATTGAATGTCAGATTGAGAGATGACGACAGTTTTACCAATTTTCTTGGTAATACCAATTCAAAGGCGTCCGGGATTTTACAGCATTCCTTGTATAGTGATGACTTTTTTGTGTTGTTGCACGGTGGTCAGGGCACAGGCAAGTCGCATCTTCTCAATGCCGCTTGCAGGTCTTACCAGTTATCAGGTAAAACTGCGGTCAGTATTCCTCTTGGCGAGCATTTGGGTTTATCGCCGGCGATTCTTGAAGGTTTGGATGGCTTTCAGTTGGTCTGCCTGGATGACTTGGATTCAGTGTTTGGCATCCAGGATTGGGAGATGGCGGTTTTCGATTTATACAATCGGGTTCAGTTGTCGGGAGGGAAGTTGCTTGCTGCGGTTTCGGTTGCTCCGAATCACCTTCGATGCCAGCTTCAAGATTTGCTATCCAGGCTTCGTTTCGGTATTTCAATTGCGCTGGACGAGCTACCGGATGCGGAAAAGTCCGAAGTGTTAACGACAAGGGCAAGACAGCGGGGCATGGAGTTAACCAATGAAGTGGTTCGTTACATTATGAACCGAAGTGATCGTAGTCTGAACCACTTGCTGGATGTGTTACAAAAGCTCGATGATGTGTCGCTATCGGCAAAACGCAGGCTGACAATCCCTTTTGTCAAATCTGTTTTGGGTTGGTAGCGGGGTGGCCGGGCAGATTGTCCGGGGAAGGTAATGTTGTATGGTGTAGAAGTATGAGTTAGGGACTGTATGGGTGTCGGAATGTTTGGGGGAATGTATGAAGCGTGTCGTGTTTAATCAGAAAGGCGGGGTGGGGAAATCCAGTATTGCCTGTAATCTGGCGGCAGTAGCTGCCAATGAGGGCTTGAAGACGCTGGTGGTGGATTTGGATCCTCAAGGCAACTCAAGTAGCTACCTGCTGGGTAAGTCAGCCTCAGGTATCAAAGATAACCTGGCCGATTTCTTTGATCAGACGGTCGCATTTAATTTGTTTAGCAAAGGCCCGGAAGAATTTGTGCACGTTACACCTTACAAAGGGTTGTTTGTTATGCCGTCCAGTCCTGAGTTGGACTTTCTCGAGAGAAAGCTGGAGACCCGCCACAAAATCTATAAACTGAAAGCGGCATTGAAAAAACTGTCGGAAGAGTTTGATCGTATCTATATCGATACGGCGCCGGCGATGAACTTTTACACCCGCTCTGCGCTGATAGCGGCGGACACCTGTTTGATCCCTTTTGATTGCGACGATTTTTCCAGACAGGCGCTTTACGCCATTTTAGCCGAAGTGCAAGACTTGCGAGAGGATCATAATCAAGATTTACAGGTAGAAGGTATTATCGCCAATCAGTTTTTATCTCAGGCCAGCCTGCCTCGAATGATTATCGAGGAGATGATAGAAGAAGGGTTGCCGGTATTACCGGTGAGACTATCTTCCTCGATCAAAATGAAAGAATCTCATCAGGTCAGTCAGCCTCTTGTTTTTTTGGCGCCTAAACACAAATTAACCCGACAATTCGTCAATTTGCACCGAATACTCCAGGGAGAAAAGGTTGAGCTGGAAGAAATGTGAACAAAGTGTTTATCGGGCATAGAAAACCTGGTGTTTCCATATTTGTCGGATTCAGCGTCACCCGTGATTTATCGAGGCGGTGTCGCTTGAGTTAAGGTGGCACAGTAGTCAGTTGATTTTTGCCATCACTTCGTAATGAGAACCCTCCGGGGTAAGCATGCTGCGAAAGACGGCAATGTCAGAGAACTCGTATTCACCATTCAATCTGGCTATCTCTTCAATTACCGGTGATTGATGCTTGGGTTTCAGGCGTCCAAGGCTGATGTGCGGGCGGAAGGGTTTGTTTTCGACGGGCAACCCAAGTTCTTGCAGTATTTGTCCTGTTTGGCTGTGAATGAGTTGCAGCTCTTTGGTCAGTTCGCATTCAGCAGCCAGGAACTTGGCTTTTTCTTTCGTTGGGAAGCCAATGACCGATTTGCATTTTATCGACTTTCCAGGTTTGCCTATTGGCGCAGATTTAAGCTTCTCAATCAGCTTCTGTACTTTTGCCGGGCGCAGTTCTCCAATAAAGTGAAGTGTTAAATGGTAGTCTTGCTTCTTTACCCACTTGTAGTCGGGGAACTCATTTGAGTCGCGCCAATCTTTAACTTGTTTTTTTAGTCGGTTGGCCAATTCTGATGGAACCGGGATGCCGATAAAACAACGGAGTTCTTTTGCGGTATCAGTCATAAGTAAAATCGTTCGTATTCTGTATGAATTGATCTGGATAGTGCCATTTGTTCAGATGCAATGACGCCCTTTCGCCTTCAGTGTACTGCAAAAGAAATGGTGGAGCTAATCAAAGCGCATGGAAAGGTCGATCGCTTTGCAATCTTTAGTAAGGGCACCGATCGAAACGAAATCTACGCCGGTTTCAGCAATGGCCACCAGAGTGGTTTCTGTGACATTTCCAGATGCTTCCAATTTGACGTTTTGCGGCTTGTTTGCAACGGCTGCCCGCATTTGGTCGAGCGAAAAGTTGTCCAGCATGACGATATCTGCTGCCGCGTCGAACGCTTGCTCCAGTTCCTGCATGGTTTCCACTTCAACTTCTACCGGCTTGCCGGGTGCGTTCGATTTGGCTTGTTGCACCGCGTTTGCAATGGACCCACAGGCCATTATATGGTTTTCCTTGATCAGGAATGCATCGTACAGGCCAATCCTGTGATTATTGGCGCCACCACAGTGCACGGCATATTTTTGTGCGATACGTAAACCGGGAAGGGTTTTGCGAGTGTCGAGAACTTGGCAGGAAGTATGCTTGACTTTTTCGGCATAATGGCGACTTTGGGTTGCCGTGGCAGATAGCATTTGCAAGAAGTTGAGGGCGGTTCTTTCTCCGGTTAACAGTCCCCTGGCCGGGCCGCTAAATTGAAAAATGGTATCGTCCGGTTGTAGAAGGTCGCCATCTTTTGCTTTCCATGTCAGTTCGATTCGGGCGTCTATTCTGGCAAAAACCTCGTTGACCCAGTCTACACCGCAAATCACGGCGAGTTCTCGAGTGATCACTCTGCCGGTCGCGATGCTTTCTTGGGGAATGAGTTGGGCTGTTATATCGCCATCGCGAATATCTTCCTCTAGAGCGTGACTAACATTTGTTTCTATGGCGTGTCTGAAATATTCGTTCATGGGTTCTGACAAATTCTTATGGTTGGATAGGGCGTATGCTACCGGCCATATGTGGATTGTCCGGAATCTCGCCCCGAGTTTGGCCTAATTGGCCTGCTCCAGTATAAGTCGGTTACCGTCTTGTTTAAAGTTAACTTGTTTGAGGGCGCTCATTCCCAACAGTATCGGTTCATTGCGGCCCATGCCGGGGTTGATGGACGCCCGAACGTCATAAAACGCGATTTTCCCCAGGCTAATTTTGTCAATCTTGGTCAGGATGATATTTACCCGTCCATTTGCGGTGATTGCGCTGCCTCGGCCAAGTTTCGGCAAATCAAGTGACTCGGCCAGTTGTTGCGGGATGACGACATCGGTAGCGCCGGTATCCAGCATAAATACGACGGGGGTGCTGTTGATTTCTCCGTTCGTGATATAGTGGCCGGCACGATTGCGTTTCAGAATGGTTTGAGTGACCTGGCCTGACTGGTAGCTTTCCGGGTTCTGGTTGGGGTTGATCTTTTTCTGTTCCCAGTTACCAAAAAACTGGGTGAGCAATGCGAGGCCTGCTACCCAGGCGATGACCATCATGGTTTTGCCGACCTTTGTGTTCGCGTCCTTGTCGGCGCTGTTGGGTGACTTTTGGGGAGTTTCCATAGAAAAAAGTGAACCGTGCAAATAGCTGAATGTTACCTTATGAAGTGTCGGTATGCTACGGCGAATATTTATTGTGAATCAGTTCGCGTAGTGACAAAAAGTGACAGAAGATGACATATTGGCGTTTTATACTATATTTGAGTGTAAAAATATTGGCGCTTATCGGATTGGCTGAGCATGAGTTGCCACTGGGTTTTCATAGTCATTGAGAGGCGGAAGCGCGATGCCTGGTGATAATAATATCGTTGATTTACAGAAAATAAAGGCTGAAGCGGAACGGGCAACAGCCAATGAGTTGGCAATTCCTTTGCCTGTGCTGAAAATTACAAGCTTGTTCAAGTCAACGGCACTCACCTGTTTCAAACAGATGTTTGAGGATGCAGATGATGTTTTGTTTGCGCGAGCGGATAAAGCTGAAACGAACTCGGAGCAGATTGTTTATTTTGACGCAATGCGTGATCTTCGGTTGTACCAAAAAAACATCGAGGTGGCTTTTTTGCAAAGTGTCGGTAGCGCGATCCGGGGCATTCGTCAAACGAAGTCGTCAGCCAAGGCTGGCTTTCCTGTTTTGGCAGATGATTTGAGCCTGGTAGGTCTGGACGATATGGAGTCCCGGGTTGCCATCGAAGCCATGATTACCAAAATCAACGATCGAGCCGCATCTTCAATCGAGCATTTGCAGATTCGTATTCAAACACTCTTTCCGAATATCGAAATTACCCGACGGATGCTGCCATTTGGGCCGTTTTCGTTATGTTACGCCTTTTCTGATGCGCTATCCGAACTAGATATGGATATTCGGGCACGTCTAATCATTTTTAAATTATTCGATCGTTTTTTTACCGAGCAACTCGTTGTTTTTTACCAAAAGGCCAATCAACTCTTGACAAAACTGGGTATTTTGCCGGAGATGGTATCGGGCAAGCCGGTAACGAGAAGAACGCAGGCCGATTACTCTGAAGCGCCTGGTGAACGACAGTCCGACAATATTTTGTCATCCAGCGGAAAAGAAGTGGAGTCGGGTTTCGGCTCGGCTTGGGATGCCAAAGCAGTTGGCCAGAATCCACACGCTTATGGTTCGGCCGGATCCGGCATTAATTTTTCGTTGCTTCAGCAAGCGTTAAGACGAAGATCGGCAAGTTCTCAAGATGACGCAAAGGCGTTGGCCGGGGACTATCCTGTTTCGGCGGGTCAGGCAAGCCTGAGTGTCGATGAACTGGTGCGCGCGGTGTCAGCTATTCAGGGAGAGTTTTATCAGGATGCCGACGAGGGTGTGCCGGCGATCAAAGGCAATGGCAGTGTGATCGCTGACGTATTAAAGCTGGTCAGACAACGAATTGCTGAAGCCGGCCGGGATAGACCGATAAATCAACGAGATGCCGATGTCGCCAGCCTGGTTGGCTTATTGTTCAACTTTGTGCTGGAAGATGATCATTTACCGACGCAAATGAAGCAGGTGATCTCGACCTGGCAAATCCCCTTTCTCAAGTTGGCTTTGCAAGACGCTTCTTTCTTCGATCGTGAAAGTCACCCGGCTAGACACCTTCTCAATCAGGTTTCCAAGGCGGTCATTGGTTGGCAACCCAAAGAAAAAGGAAGGGACTTTCTGTTGGAAAAAATTGAAAAGTTTACTCGGCAGATGGTGCTGGACAAAAATTTGAATCCGCAATTGTTCGCTGATCTTAACCAGGAAATGAGCGCATTTCTCGATGCCGAGAGGCGTCGATCCAGTTTGATAGCGCAACGGTTGAAAGACGCCGAAGAGGGGCGGGTCAAGAGTGACCTGGCCAAGAAAAAAGTTGAGCGAACGATTCAACGATCACTTGCCGGTAAGCGCCTACCCGAAGAACTGGTCGAGGCAATTGAAAAAGGCTGGTCAAAAAAAATGGTCGTTGCCTGGTTGCAGGGCGGTGAGCAAAGCGCCGAATGGCAGTCGCTATCGCGGTTTATCGAAGAGCTTGTCTGGAGTGTTGATCCCGATGAAACCGGAGTTGAAGCCCGTGGTAAGCTATTACAAATGATGCCACGCCTGCTGCGCGATTGGCGTGAGGGTTTGACTGATATTTCCTATGATATGACGGAAATAGACAAGTCTCTTGCAATGATGGAAACGTGCCACAAGCAGTCGTTACGCAGAATCGAAAAAACGCAATGGGAAAGACTGGATAGTGAGAAACCTGGATTACCCGGATTAGGGTTTGAATCGCAGGAAAAAAGGCATTCGACCGACAAGGCTGCTATTGCGGCTTTACCTGTTTCCGGTCTCGACGATAAGGTCGCTGAGAAGGGAAGTCCAAAAGAGAGTGAAAATCAATCGGTTCCGGCAGCGCAAGCCAAAGCTGTCATAGTCAAGAGTGACCTTGAGACGATATGGGAACAACGGGTAGATCAACTTCGTATTGGTTCATGGTTTGAATTTTTACCGAAAGGTGGAGAAAAACAGCGCTTTAAACTGGCTGCTGCGATAAAGTTGAATGGGCGTCATGTCTTCGTCAATCGAAACGGTGTTAAACTGGCTGAGTTTGAAAAAGATGAGTTAATCGCCGAGTTGGCATCGGGACGACTGATGCCTCTGGACGATGGCCAGATATTTGATCGTGCACTTGAGTCCATTATTAGCGGATTACGTCATTGAGTGCTCGATATGCTTGAACAGGATGGTTGGTTGTCGGCAGCCAGCAAGATAGCCTCCCCCAACTTTGATCAAAGGCCGAATCCGCAGGATATCAGTCTACTGGTTATTCACAATATCAGTTTGCCCCCTGGTGAGTTTGATACTGGCTATATCGAGCAGTTTTTTTGCAACCAACTCGATTGCGATCTACACCCGTTTTTCGATGAAATAAGAGCGGTAAAGGTATCAGCCCATTTTCTGATCAAACGTGATGGCCGCTTGGTCCAGTTTGTCGCCACCTCAAAACGAGCCTGGCACGCAGGTAAGTCGTTTTTTCAGGGAAGAGACTGTTGTAACGACTTTTCCATCGGAATAGAAATGGAAGGGACGGACGATAAGCCGTATACCACGCCGCAATACAATCGTTTACGTGAAGTGACCCTTGAATTGATGCAGCAATATCCGGCCATTGACCCTGGCCGAATTGTCGGGCATTGCGATATAGCGCCCACCCGAAAAACCGATCCGGGCCCAGCGTTCGATTGGGCAAGATATAAAAATTCGCTTTGATCAATTGCAGTTGTGCTTTGCGTTAGATATCGATATTTATGTGATGCCTGGAAGTTATACTATGCTTGGTAGGTGAGTTTCGCTTGAAATAAACTGTTCCGTGGCTAAGGTTCGCTAAATAAATTATGAATCTGATACTTTTCCTTTTTGCATTTGTTATTGAGCGCAAGACTCATGTTCCTTTCAGCTATGTATTCGACCGCGCCTCGAGTATTTTTGTTGCCAGTCTATCCGCGCGTTTCAAGCGTCTGCCAGAGTGGTTGGGGCTCGTCTTTTTTTTCCTGATCTTTTTGGTATTGGTGACAGGGGTGTACGGAGGTTTGTTTTTGTTGCAGGATGTTTTATACGGCGGATTTTATTTTTTTGCAGTGTTTCTGCTTGTTTTATCGCTTATTGGAGACCCTCACTCAGCAAGCGAGTTAGATGCTTTTTTGACCCATTGGCGCCGGGAAGAGAGTCAGGCGGCGTTGCAGTCGTTGCAGAAGAGTCACATCGTCTTCAGCCATAATGCGGATTCTCCACAGTTGTTATTACGAGATGTCGTAAATTGGCTGTTGTTACAGACGTTTCAACGTTATTTTCTGATTTTGTTCTGGTTTGCGGTCACAGGTCCGGCAGGTGCTCTGGTCGCCCGAATCGTCGAGCAGGCCTGTCAGCCCTATTCGTGGACGCCTTCAAGGCGGGCATTGACTCCGATATTGTCGGCATTGGAGTTTGTTCCCGGCCGGCTTGTCGCTATCGCAATGGTATTTTTGTCTAACCGGGCATCACTGAACTGGCAGTTTTTCCAGCAAGTTATTTTTGTCCAGATGCGATCGGTGCGATTACTACTTGTTTCCGCCCAGGTCGCCTTGCCGCACGTCAATCTGGGCAAACGGGACAGAATGGTAACACTCGTGGTTGACGATGATGCATTATTGCAGAATGAGTTTACCAATTCGTATCAAACGGGTGATCAGGGTATTCAAGCGTTAAGAGTGCTGCTGACACAAGTTGTCTGGGGTTGTTTTTTGGTTTGGGCTAGCGTGCAATTGGGATGTTTTTATTTTTTGGGTCGATGATTCACGTTGGTCTGGGGCAACGCAAAAACACCATCGATGCCGATATACCATTGGGTTCGGCAAGAATGGGGGGCATTACAAGCCGACGGTTTGCCAAAGAAAATGGCGTTAATCGTTTTTATTGATTAAACTGTCAGCATGAGTATAAAAAAATAAACGCCATTGCTGATCTGATTGCGGAGTCCGAACGCATATTGTTCATCACCGGAGCGGGTATCTCTGCGGACTCTGGATTGCCCACCTATCGTGGTGTGGGTGGTCTGTACGATAACCAGGACACCGAGGAAGGTTATCGAATCGAAGAAGCTCTCAGTGCCTCGATGTTTCGCCGACGGCCGGATATTACCTGGAAATATCTCTGGCAAATTGGCTCTGCCTGTAGTCGGGCCAAGCCAAACAGAGCCCACGAAGTGATCGCTGCGCTAGAAAAAAGCAGCAAGGACGTATGGACACTAACCCAGAATATCGATGGCTTTCACCGGGCTGCCGGTTGTCGGCAGCTGATTGAAATACATGGTGATGCGTTCGAGTTATATTGCACAGAGTGTCATGCCCCTTATGCCGCCGAACTGGTGTTTGATTCTGTCGGAGGCAACGGTTTTTCCGCACTTGATATCGAGCTGCCTCCCAAATGTGAAAAGTGTGGGTCGGTGGTAAGGCCGAATGTCGTCCTGTTTGGAGAGGTGTTACCTGAACGTCAGGTTGTTGAGCTGGTTCGTCAGTTGGAGAACGGGTTTGATCTGGTTTTTTCGATTGGTACTTCCAGTGTATTTCCCTACATCCTGGAACCCGTTATTCAAGCGATTCAGATGGGAGTCCCTACGGTAGAGATTAATCCGGCAGAAACGAATTTATCGCCTCACGTGGATATCAAGCTCGCTGCCGCTACCGCCGAAGTGATGGATCAGCTCTGGCAAAAACTGTCTGATCGTCTGTGAACGGTCGACCCGGTGAAGTCGTCGTTCTTCTCCACGGTTTGGCGAGAACCAGGAACAGTCTTCGAATCCTCGAATTTCGGCTGAAAAGAGAAGGGTTCAATACCATTAACTTGTCTTATCCTTCCACTAAAAAAACGATCGAAATACTCGCCAGCGAAACGATCGCTCGTGCCTTGTCGCTTTGTCCGGGCGGAGTACGCATCCATTTCGTCACTCATTCTATGGGAGGACTATTAATCCGCTACTACTTGCTCAATCATTCGATAGGCTCGTTAGGACGTGTCGTGATGCTCGGCCCGCCCAATCAGGGCAGTGAAGTGGTTGATCGGCTGAAAGATATGCCTGGGTTTAAATTGATCAATGGCAAAGCCGGAGTTCAACTTGGAACCGATGCCAACAGCCTTCCCGCCCAGCTTGGGCCGGTTGATTTCGAGCTGGGCGTTATTGCCGGTTCTCGCAGTATCAGCTGCATATTGTCATCGTTGCTACCTGCGCAGAACGATGGCAAAGTGTCGGTTGACAGTACTAAAGTCGCTGGAATGAAAGATCATCTCGTTTTACCTGTTACCCATACCTTTATGATGAATAGTAGGGTGGTGGCCGCTCAGGTTAGCCACTTTTTGAAAACGGGCGCTTTCGAATCTGATCGTCGATGGCTCTGAGAGTGTTGGGAATACCGGACAAAAAAAGTGTGTCGCGCTTCACAGTAAACGCGAATTTGTGTATTCTGGAATCAATTCTGCACCAAGGATCTATGATATGGAGAATTTTATGATCAACAATAAAGTGTTACTCGCTATTGCCGTTTTGGCTTCATCCACTTTCGCTATCGCTGATGATGAATTCGGCGGAGCCTATATTTCAGGTGGCTGGAACAAATTTTTGTATGACGATGACCGGTATGTCAAGGATCAAAATGATGTTTACCTAGGGCTGGGCTACCACTACGATTCGGACACCGCCGTTGAGCTTATGCTTAATCGCGGCGATACCACGGATCCTGATTCACTGGGTAACGAGACTGACGCAATACTGGCTTCGGTCAATCTGGTACAGCGTTTTACGCCTGTCGGAGAGAGTGGTTTGTTTGGTCGCGTAGGTCTGGGTTTCAACAGAATGACGCCAGAAAATGATCACATCAAGAAAGAAGCGGTAGGTAAACTCGGTTTAGGCCTGGATCTTCATTTCACTCGAAACCTGGCGTTTCAGGCTGCGATCGATGCGGTTTATGGAATTGAATCGGAAATGGCTGATTTTATACCTTCGGCAGGTCTTGCTTATTTCTTCCCGACTGCCGTGAAAGAGCCGGTAGAGGTGGCTGTGGTGGAACCGGAACCTGTCGTGGTTGAAAAAGACAGCGATTATGATGGTGTCCTGGATGAAAACGACGAATGCCCCTATACACCTGCCGGAGACGAAGTGGATGCGAAAGGGTGTTCATTGCCCAAAGATGCCGATGGTGATGGTGTGATTGATTCACTGGACGCCTGCCCTGGTACGCCCGCCGGTGCTAAAGTCGATGCAAAAGGTTGCCGGGAAATACTTGAGGAAACAGTTTCAATTGATCTCTATGTCACTTTCGCGAACAATAGTACCGATATCAGTGAAGCCGACAAGCAAAAAATTGGCAAAGTGGCGAAGTTTATGACGGAATATCCTGATACTAAGTGTCTTTTGGCTGGTTATACCGATTCAACCGGGGCGGCGGCGTACAACCTGAAATTATCGAAAAAGCGTGCAGAAGCGGTGATGCAATATCTGATCAGTGATTTTGCAATTGATCCGGCTCGCTTGAGTTTCGAAGGTTTTGGCGAAGACGACCCCATTGCGGACAATGCGACCAAGGCTGGCCGGGCTAAAAACCGCAGAGTGACCGCGACGATTGAAACGATCGTTAAAAGATATAAGTGATTAGCGACAAATAGAAGTAGTTGTCAAAAACGGGTGGTGTTTTACTGCCCGTTTTTTTTCAGTGAAGACTATTCACAATTGGAATTTTCGCTACTGTCTTTTGAATCTACTTTGTAGAAGGAACGCGTGAATGATGAAACAACCACCATTGATCGATGCAAGGCTTGGTATCGAGGGCACCGTTGCAATACTGACATTTGATCGCGATGATGTTCGCAATGCGCTGACCGGAACAAACCTGATAGACGATATCGTTCGTTGCGTAGACTGGGTTAACGGAAACACAAATGTGTCGGTGCTGATTATCACCGGCAATGGTTCAGCGTTTTCAGCGGGTGGAAACATCAAAGACATGCAAAATCGTCAAGGAGATTTCGCTGGTAATGTAAAGGAATTGGAACAAAAGTATCGTGAAGGAATACAGCGTATCCCTTTGGCTATCGAGTCGGCGGAAGTACCGGTGATTGCCGCTGTCAATGGTGCTGCTATCGGTGCAGGTTTTGATCTGGCCTGTATGTGTGATATGCGATTGGCGTCGGAAACGGCAAAATTTGGCGAAACCTTTGTTAATCTAGGTATTATTCCCGGAGATGGAGGTGCCTGGTATTTACAGCGTCTTGTGGGTTATCAGAAGGCGGCGGAGTTGACTTTTACCGGCAGAGTTTTTGACGCCAACGAAGCTCAGGCTTTAGGTTTGTTGCTCGATGTGGTACCACAACAAGATTTGTTACAACGGGCCAGTATGCTGGCAACGGAGATAGCTTCGAAACCGCCTCATGCAGTTCGCTATAGCAAACGACTGATGAAAAAAGCCCAACGTATGCAACTTAATGATTTTTTGGAGGTCTGTGCCGCGTTTCAGGGAATCAGTCACAATACCCAGGATCATATGGAGGCAGTCACTGCGTTTATCGAAAAACGTACAGCCTCATTTAAAGGAAAATAGTCAGTCCGAGCTTTATCCGTTATATTCGTGGTTGCCAGGTTTGAATAATTGGCCTGGCTCGTAATGCTTCTAGTGGTAAATCACGCAAAGCGTCAGGCCATAATTCTCGCGCTTTGTTTGGTGTCATTCAGATGAGTTTAACGGCGTACCATGGAAAACTTTATTGATTTGCCTCCGAGTGACCTGGTAAGCCGGTTGATATGATAATGGTCAATGCGAGGAAAATACTGGAGACAATAAGACAGGCTTCCAGTCCGGCATATTGATACATCAGTCCCGACAAAACAGTGCCGGCCAATCGGCCCATGGCATTCGCCATATAGTAGAACCCAACATCGAGCGACACGCCTTCCTGTTTCGAGTAAGCCAGAATAAGAAATGAATGGATGGAGGAATTGATGGCGAACAAACCACCAAAGATCAGTAACCCTCCGACCAGGAAAATCGGGGAACAGCCGGATTCGGTATATAGACTAACCGCAATCAGTGCAGGAATCAGAGAAAGTGGCACGGCCCAGGCCATGGCTGATCTACCATTGGGAACCTTGCCCTGGTTAAGTCCGGTCAGGGCAGGGGCAAAGCCTTGCACAAACCCGTAACCTATGATCCAGAGCGCCATGAAAGTACCCACTTGTGTATGCGACCAGTGCAGTGCCACTTCAAAATAAACGGGTAGTGCGACAACAAACCAGACATCCCGGGCACCAAACAGAAATAGCCTCGCCGCAGAAAGAATATTGACAGCCCTGCTTTTCGAGAACAATTCATTGAACTTGGGCTTGTATTTTGTTTTGCCCAGGTCGCTGTCAAGTAGCAGCAGGCTGAAAACGAAAACAATCATTAGTGCACTGGACATAGCAATCAGTGACACCCTGAACCCTAGTGTGGTCAGCAACCAAGCGCCGATAAAGAAACCGGCCCCTTTTAATGCGTTTTTGGAACCGGTCAGAATGGCGACCCACTTGTACAGTTTTCCCTGTTGCCGCTCGCCGGATATCAGAATCTTGATCGAGCTTTTCGCACTCATTTTATTGAGATCTTTGGCGATACCTGATAATGCCTGCGCTGTCATCACGTATGGCACGCTTAGCCAACTTGCGTCAACGGTCAGCATCAGTAAAGCCATGATCTGAATGATAACACCCAGATGCATGGTTTGATTCAGGCCAAGCCGGGCACCCAGCCAGCCGCCAACAAGATTGGTCACCACCCCGAAAAATTCATAGAGGAGGAACAACATAGCGATTTGTAACGCAGAATAGCCGAGGTGATGAAAGTACAAAACGACCAGCATTCTCAACGCACCATCAGTGATGGTAAATGCCCAATAGGTGGCCGTTACTACAAGGTATTGTCGCAGACCTTGATTCATAAGCTGTTGCCCGTTTGGATATTCGGCTTGTTTCTCACTGGCGAAGTCTCGTTGGCTTCGTCGTATCATCGACTGTGTTGATAGACTACAGCTCTCTGGCGACTTTATTTGTCAGTTCCATCATCCGGTTGACGTAACCAATTTCATTATCGTACCAGACCAGCATTTTTACCTGTCGGTTATCGATAACCATGGTGGATAAGGCGTCAACAATGCCGGAGCGCCTGTCACCTCTATAGTCGACAGAAACCAGCGGGGTTTCTTCATATCCCAGGATACCTTTCAAGGATTGTTTCGACGCGGTTTTTAGCAGTTGGTTAACCTCGGCAACCGAGGTGTTTTTCGCTACCTCGAAAACGCAATCGGTCAGCGAGGCATTGGCAAGAGGGACGCGTACAGCGATACCGTTGAGTTTGCCCTGAAGCTCCGGAAATATCAGGCCGATCGCCGTCGCTGAACCTGTTGTGGTTGGAATCAGGGATAGACTGCTGGCCCTGGCCCTTCTAAGATCATTGTGAGGTTGATCCAGAATGCGCTGGGTGTTGGTGATATCGTGAATCGTTGTCATCGAACCATGAACGATACCGAGATTTTCGTGAATAACCTTGACGACAGGTGCCAGACAATTGGTGGTGCACGATGCTGCGGTAACGATATTGTGTTTGTCGGTCCGGTACAGATGGTCATTCACGCCGACTACGATATTCAGCGATCCGTCTTTGACCGGTGCTGACACAACGACTTTTTTTACCCCTTGCTGTAAGTAAGCGTTGAGTTTTTCCTGACTTTTATGTGCTCCGGTACAATCTACCGCAATGTCGATACCCAGGTTTGCCCAGGGCGTTTCCTCCAGCCTTAGGTTGCTGGTATAACTGATTTTCTTGCCGTTGATTGCCAGGCTGTTTTCGCCGATCACTTCAACAGACGCAGGCCAGGTGCCATGCACCGAGTCATACTTGAGAAGGTGAGCCGCGGTATTGACATCACATCCGGTTTCATTGATATGAGTCACTTGATAGTGTTGCCCTGTCATGGCTTCTCGCAGAGCCAATCGCCCCATTCTGCCAAAACCGTTGATTGCTACATTGGATTTTGCCATCGTCACATCTCACATTGTTCAGGTGAACGCACATTATATTGATTTTGGTAAATATATTAAGGGGAAATTAGTCACGCTAAGTAAAAGCTGACTAACGGCAGAAATTGCCAGAAATATAAGATACAATCGCCCCAAATAACCAAGGTGGTATTACTTATGACACAACACAAAGCGTTACATCAACCTTCCTTGCCAGAAGCTGGCATAGTCTCAATGGCTACCATTGCTTTGCTGTCTTTCTTGATTATCGGTACCGGCTGGGCACCCCATATTGGCATTGTTTTCGTGATGCTGTGCTTGTTGGTTTACGGACGATTATGTGGTATCCGCTACGGCGAAATGCAACAGGCTATGGCAGATGCATTGATGTCCAGTGTCGGCGCATTGTATTTGTTTTTCTTTATCGGTGTTCTGGTGACAGCTTTACTGATGAGTGGTGCAATTCCCAGTTTAATTTACTATGGCACGGCACTGATGAGTGCCGATTATTTTTATGTTTCCGTTTTTCTGGTTACCAGTGTTATTGGTATTGCGTTGGGTAGTAGTTTAACCACAGTGGCCACTTTAGGCGTCGCTTTTATGGGGATTGGCGAGGCATTTGACGCTAACGCGATGATTACGGCAGGAGCCGTCGTTTCGGGGGCTTTTCTGGGTGATAAGATGTCGCCACTTTCCGATACCACGACAATTGCAGCATCGACCGTTCAGGTCGATTTGTTTGAACATATCAAAAATATGATGCGAACAACTGTGCCCGCACTGGTTATTTGTTGTGGCATTTATATTTATTTGTCTTTATCCAGCCAGAATACCGTTGGTGACATCGAGCGTATTCATGCTTTTCGTTCAGCTTTACAGCAAACGGGTTTGATACATAGGGTTTCCTTACTGCCATTTATTTTACTGGTTGCTTTAGCTGTTTTTCGAATTCCGGCGGTGATGGCAATGATCTATACCTCATTGTTGGCGGTGGGCATTGCCCAATTTATGGGGTATACCGATTTTTCTCAATACGGTTCGTATTTCTTTTCGGGCTTTGTTCCCAATCCAGACTGGGCACCCGATTTGGTTCGTATGTTTAGTCGTGGCGGCCTGCAAAATATGTTCTTTACCCTGACTATTGTTTTACTGGCCGTCAGTATGGGTGGCTTGTTATTTACTCTGGGTGTTATTCCGCGATTGCTCAAATCCATCGCTGATTGGTTAACCAGTCGTTTACGGGCAACCGGTGCCGTTGCCGCAACCAGTGTTGGGGTGAATGTGTTAATCGGTGAGCAATATCTCAGTATCCTGCTTTCAGGGGAAACCTTTAAACCTATTTATGACCGTCTGGGGCTGGAACGTAAACATTTATCGCGCACATTGGAAGATGCGGGTACAGTGGTCAACCCCCTGGTACCCTGGAGTGTTTGCGGGGTATTTATTGCCGATCAACTGAATGTGGCGGTTATTGACTACCTGCCTTATGCTTTCTTTTGTTATATAAGCATTATGATTACCTTGGTTATCCCAAGTAAGAGCAGGCAGAATTAAAACTGTTGTCGCCGGTTATCTGATAAATATCCAATGGCCCAGCGACAACGCACAAGGCTATTTTTGCAGTGCGTTGTACCGCTCGACGGATTCACAAAATTTGGGTTCATTTAAGGTAACCATCACAAGCATAGGAAGCGTTGGGCTTGATTTCAACTTGATTCAGGTTACTGATATTGTATAACGGCTCAGTGCTTCCGGTCGCTAGTGTCTTGGAGTGTCTGGTCAGCTTTAGTCTGAATCATTAATTCTTTTAACTCCCTGATTTCTCTGTGCAGGTCTTCTATTGTGGGTGAATCGGCATTTTCTTCGGCCTTGGCTTTTGCATGTTCTTCCTCCATCACATTGACCACGATGCCGATGACCATGTTCAAAAAAGCAAAGGCGGTGAAAAAGATAAAGGTCAGATAGAATATCCAGCTCATAGGATAGACTTCCATGGTTTCGTATTGTACGTCGGTCCAGTCCTCGAACGTCATCACTCGAAATAGCGTCAGCATCGATATACTGATATTTCCCCATAATTCAGCATTGATTTGTGCAAACATATAGCTGCCGACTGCGGCGTAAATGTAAAAAATAATAAACATCAGCAACATTACATAGGCGAGTTGGGGCATGGCTTTCAGCAGCGAGTTTATCAATACTCGCAGCTCAGGAATGATGGATACCATTCTTAGCACCCTGAATACACGAACCAGCCTGGCCAGCAACGCCATTTCAGAGTCACTGACAGGTATCAGACTGACCAGGACAACGAGCGTATCAAAGATATTCCAGCCACTTTTGAAAAAGTCTTTTTTATTTGGTTCCGCGATAAATCGAATGATGATTTCGACCAAAAAAAACAGGGTGATAAATAAATCCAGGAGCCGGGTCAGATAGAGTGCTTGGTCGGAAAGGTGATAGGTTTTTGCACCAATTTCCAGCGCGGAAACGATGATAACGAAAATGACGAACAATTCGAAAGCTCTATTGCTTCGTAACCTAAAAAAGGCGCTTTGCAGTTGTGCGTAATTCATTTCTTTTCATGTCCTTCGGTCTGAAAGGGTATCCGGTACGAAATGGTATCTGAAACAGCTGTTTTCGCCTAGTTTGTTTGAGTCAATTTACCTATTGCGATAGGCCAATTTGAATTGGCAGGGAGTGGTTGTTTGCGAAAAGAAGCCGCCGCCCGGTGAATACTGCGACGGTCTCGATTGCGGGTTAGCTTGCGGTTTGCGGAGCAAAGCATTGCCTAATCGGGTGTTTTCAATAAACCACAGATTGCAGGTCAATCACGACATCGCCAACGTAATCCACTTTACCCGACAGCCTTAGCGCAATATTTCTTCGTGGGTCAATGTATAATTTGATATTGTTCTTGTAGCCAAGAAACTTAAAATCTGAACTAGCCTTGTTGTCGAGGTAGGAAGTGGTGGTGAGGCTGGTTTTCAGTGCGTTTATCGTTATTTCAACGGAAGATTCTTGGCCATCCTGGGTTATCCTGTATTTCACTGAGATACTTTCTTTGGACTGCACTTCCAGGATGGCTCTAATGATATCATCCCGGTCATAGATAAACAGCTCTGTGCGATCTCCCGGTTTCTGTAACTGGCCTTGGGCAATCAGGTCAAAGATGGCCTCGGATTCGCTGAGAACAATTTCCTGCGCTTTTTTTGGGATGCTGTAGAGGTTTTCCGATCGCTTGCTCCAGGACTGCCAGGGCTGGTCATTTTCACCAGACTCGGGTTTGATCTTGATTGAGTAAACACCTGTATCCAGATGGCGATAAGTTCTGAACCAGTTTTTCAATCCGGTATAAAGCGAGTTGCGTTGCAAAACACCCAGGTCGGGATTCTGCCAAAGAGTAAAAGTGGATTCGTGACCCATTACCGAGGTGTGTACCCGGGTTTTCAACACTTCAGGCGCCATTGGCAGTTTGACTGTTTGACCCCGAACCGGAATTAATTCTTTCAGTGCCTCCTGTTGCGTGATCGTTTTCCGGGTAACGTGTGATTCAAGAGTGATAAACAGCTTGCTGCCCTTGTAGTTCAACTGTCGCCATTCCAGCGAAGGCGCTTCGGAGGCGCATGGCGCCGGGCAATAGACGAGTAGCACAATCAGCACCAGCCTGATCGAGAAAATCTTTGCCAGTGGCTTTTTCGTTTCAGTGGGGTGACTGATTGGATTCATATTTTTTCTCCAGATGCCGATTCTGAGGCCAGGTATTGGCCGAAACTATCTATTCCCGTTTAGAATGTAACATATTATTTCTTCAGCCTGAGGATTTGTCGTCAATTTGAGTTTCTCGTTGAAACTCGTATTCGATCAGGTAGCAATCAGCACATGGTTATTTTGCCTCGCGAGGATAATTCGTTTGCTGCCAAAACAGACTCATCCGTTTAGTTAACTGGTATTTAAAGTGATAAAAATGAGACAGTCGATATGAAAAAATGCAAAAAAAGTCTGATCGTCGGTTTTGTGTTGCTTGTCGTGTTTATCGGAGTCTATGCAACCGGGACAATCTACAAATACGAAATATATGATGCAGCGATAAAAATGGAGCTGGACAACGCAGGTCTGGCAGCCAAACAATTGAAGGTCGGCGACGACTACATCGCGTATCTTGAAAGCGACAGGGGGGAAGGCCAGGAAACTATCCTCCTGGTACACGGGTTTGGTGCAACAAAGGAAAACTGGGTTCGGTTTGCTGGTCACCTGACAGCGGATTATCATGTTATCGCGCTGGATTTGCCGGGTCATGGCGAAAGCTCAAAAGCGATGACTCAGACTTATCGCATAGAGCAGCAAGCCGATTTTTTGTTCCAGTTTGTCAAATCACTGAAGCTCACTTCGTTTTACCTTGCTGGCAACTCGATGGGAGGAGCCATTTCTGCGGTTTTCGCAGTGGTTCATCCGGACATGGTCAAATCGTTGGCGCTCTACGATTCGGCAGGAGTTTTTGAGGTAACATCGCCATTTCTGTCTCTTCTGGAGGAGGGCAAGAACCCGCTTATTGTGAAAACCGTAGATGATTTTGATTATCTGGTCAGTTTCGCCATGGAAAAACCACCCTTTATACCCTGGCCGATCTCACAAGTGGCGGCGGAAAAGGCGATATCCAAAATTGCGATCAATCAGCATATTTTCGATCAAATCCTCAATCAGTCGAGAGCTGATTTCAAACAAATTCTGGCGCAGATCAATGTGCCGGTTTTAATTGTGTGGGGAGCCGAGGATCGGGTCATAGATGTCGGCAATGCCGATATTTTTGTGCAATCTATTCCCAATGCCACCAAGCTGATTTATTCCGGTATCGGGCATGTGCCGATGCTGGAAATTCCCGAGCAGGCGGCGATGGATTTTCGCCAGTTTATTGCAGGCTCTGAGTAGTCCAGGTTTTTGGTATCGTTCTGGCATCGAGGCCCGCTTTTTGCTGTCGTCTGTGTACAGAAAAAGAGCAAAAACTTTACCAATAAAAAGTTTTTTAATTTGCTTGACTTTACAGTGGCATAGCGTTATCACTTGCTGCTGTGTTTAACACACAAATACTGAAATCCACCTAAAAGAAGAAGAAGTCATTATGGGCATATTTGGTATGTTGAGTTTCGTGGGCTTCACCGCGTTAGTCGCTGTGATATCCTACTTTCTAACTAGAGGGACAGATGAAGGCCATTCCGAAGGTTATTTTCTGGGAGGGAGGTCTTTAACCGCTCCGGTTATCGCCGGTTCTTTATTGTTGACCAATCTATCGACAGAACAAATCGTCGGACTGACTGGCCAAGCCTATGCCGAAGGCATTCTTGTCATGGCCTGGGAAACATTAGCGGCTATTGCCATGGTTGTAACGGCGCTGGTGCTTTTGCCTAAGTATCTGCGTAGCGGGATTAGCACAATCCCGGGTTTTCTCGAAGAGCGCTACGATGCTCAAACCAAAACCATTACTTCAATTTTGTTTTTGTCGGGTTATGTGGTTGTATTGTTGCCTATCGTTCTCTATTCGGGAGCTTTGGCATTATCAACTATGTTTGATGTACCGAAAATTTTGGGTGTTTCCCATACGGCCGCTATGTGGATAACGGTCTGGTCTATTGGCATTATCGGGTCGATATATGCGATTTTCGGGGGACTCAAGGCAGTTGCGGTCTCCGATACCATTAACGCTATTGGTTTATTTGCCGGTGGTTTGTTGGTGCCGGTATTCGGGCTTGCCGCGATCGGTGATGGCAGCATTCTGGACGGCATTTCAACCATTTACGCAGAAAACCCAGAAAAGTTTAATTCAATTGGCTCGTCGGACTCGTCAATTCCTTTTGCCACAATCTTTACCGGAATGATGTTGGTACAGCTTTTCTATTGGGGTACCAATCAGGCTATTATCCAGCGGGCCTTGGGTGCGAAAAACCTGAAGGAAGGTCAAAAGGGCTTGCTTTTGGCGGCAGTGCTCAAGATATTTGGTCCAGTCATTGTAGTATTGCCAGGTATTGTCGCTTATCATTTGTTTGAAGGCGGATTGGATGTTGCTGATCAGGCTTACCCGGAATTGGTGAATGCCGTTCTGCCCCTATGGGCGCGTGGCTTTTTTGCGGCAGTTTTGTTTGGTGCAATTTTAAGTTCGTTCAACTCGGCACTTAACAGCTCGGTAACGCTTTTTGGTGTCGATATTTATCGCCAGTATTTCGCCACTAAAGCGACAGATGAGCAGGTGGTCGCTGCGGGTAAAAGTTTGGTATTTTGCTGGCCATCGCTTCGATGACTATCGCTCCTTTCATCGCGAATGCACCACAAGGCTTGTTTGGATATCTCCAGGAGGTGAATGGTTGTTACAGTATTCCGATTCTGACGATCATTCTGGTCGGTATTTTCTCTCGCACAGCATCGCCGGTTGCAGCGAAAATCGCGCTGGCTTCGGGAGTAGGTTTCTATATCTTGAGCCAGTTTGTTCTCAAGCCAATAGTGGGTGCGGACAATTACCCACACTTCCTGCACGTGATGTTCATTCTCTTTGTACTTAATATTTGTATAATGCTGTTCATTGGAAAACTGTGGCCAATGGAAAGAGCGCTAGTCAAGGAATCCGTTCCCAGTCCTGTGGATATGACACCTTATGGCGCGGCTAAAATACAGGGTGCTATAATTGTTATAATTGTTGTCGGAACTTTCTGGTTCTTTACCTAGTCGACAGTAGCTTTGACAGTATGTCAAATACCAGCAGGCGACTTGAATGGTTGCCGTGAGCCACTGACAAATCAAATGAAAATTGCTGGATTTGTCAGTGGCGAATCAGTCATCTTCTCACATTGTTTAACAAATAGAGTTCATTTTGTTTCCGTCGATCGTTTTTTAATTGGTAGCCGGTTTGTTTTTGATTGAAAAAGAAGCGAATGCCTTTTATTTTATGTAATCTTCGAGCGTGATATATGCTTCGCTATGGGTTATCTCCGAATTAAGCGGGGTCTTGTGTTTATACTGGAAAAGGAGTTTGTTATGGTTTTCGATGTAACAAAGAAAAGGCAGGATACCGCCAACAATAGAAGGTTCTTCACAGGTATTGATATTCTTGCCATTATAGTTCTCTTGTCTATGTTTGGCAGTTTGCAGGCAAAACAGGTCACCATCGTCGATCGTGGCCTGAATATGCCCGTGTATAGGTATACGCTGCCTGAAGGCTGGGAAGTGGTACAGGATATGGCTGTGGACCCCAATACTGCCCAATATATGCGATACAAGTTGGAAGTCTATGGTCCTAACGGTGAGATACTTGTGTCCTGTATGGCAGTTCCTTATGGGCCTTATTCTCCGATGAGCGTGTCTTTTGATCAAGCCTGGAAACAGAGTGCTTATCAAGGGTTACAGCAAAAGGTTGCGAATACCAGTCTGGGAAAGCTATCACCTCAGGGCGTTCTTATCTCAAAAATGCAAAATAGTCCGATGTTTATGCAAAAATTCAGGCAAAGAAAGCAAGCATGGGGAATAGAAAAGATACAACCCCTGGAAGTCGACGTCAGGGCAAATCGTAATGGCGTCAATTATGAGGGTAAATTGATAGTATGGCACTTACCAAACCCGATGATGCAGCAGGCGGGCGTCGTTTCAGCCGAGGCTATACTGGCGCCTGCCGGTCGTCTTGCTGAAACCTTGGATAGCTACCTGCGAATTGTCGAGCGAATTCAGGACAATCCTGGCTATGTACAGAGAGTAAAACAGCTAAACCAACAGGTGTTGGCTAGGAATATGGCCGCTCATCGACAGAGGATGGATGCTCAAAAGCAGATGTTTGACGCGCATCAGAATCGGATGAGACAACAATCTGCGGCGCGTGATCAGAACTTTCAACAATGGATGAATGATTTTAGAAATGATGGAAGCTCTCCGTCCTCTGTAGGCAGTTATACAAGTCAGGATTCTTTTGTCGATAGTATTCACGAGCGGCAAACATTTTATGATCCGGATTCTGGTTTCAATACGAGTCGAGATGGTCAGTATGACTACAACTACACCGATGGAATGGGAAATTTCTACGGTACAGACAATCCGAGTTTCGACCCGAATTCATTGCAAGGTGACTGGCAACAGACTCAGCCGTTGGCTCCGAATAATTGAGCTTTGAACAGGGAACGGTTTTTACCAGCACAAAGTCGTGATGAGTCAATCCCATCGTGGCTTTGTGTTTTGTTGTCAACGAAATTATATTATTCCGGCATCCAGACTCGCTGCCATCGAAAGACCCAGCTCTTCGCAGTTCACGATAAATTCAGGTTGAAACTCGCCGCGGCATACGAGCGGTTCTTGCACCAATCGCCAGCGCAATCCTTTAGTGATACTTTCCACCGCTCTCCGGGTTCCGGTTCCGTCATGGCCTGCCCGAATGTAAAAGGCAAAGGGCATCGCCTCTGTTTTGTCCAGACATTCATAGAAACACCGGTCAAATACATCCTTGACCAGACCGGCCATGTAACCTAGATTTTCAGTTGTACCTATGATGATGGCATTCGCCGAGTTGATATCGGCAGCTTTAGTATCGAGAGGCGCAAGGTGGCGCACATCAACGTTTTCGATATCCGGGTTACGCGCCCCTTTCAATACGGCATCGGCCATCTGTCTAGTGTTATCCGATGGCGTATGGGCGATGATCAATAGAGTCTTTTTGTTTGTCAAAGCACTATTCCAAATGGTTACATTAGTCGCACTAGCGCTGAATGATAACGTTCGAAGCGCAGTAGTGCCAGTTTAATTTAGACTGACTTTGGCAGTGGCAATAAGGTGGTTACGTCATGGTAGACCGGTTTGTCTGGTGCGTTCGGTTGGATGAAAAGTGGGGAAGTTGGTCACAGTATAATGGAGCAAAACAATCATAAGCATGCAGTTTGTCCTGTCGGTGAATCTCATTGTGCTTTTTTGAATGAGTTGGCGAGTCTTCGCGATCAACTGAAAGAAATGGCCAGTCTGGTTCATACAGATATGCTTACCGGGTTATATAATCTCAGGTTTATGCTGCCCGCTATCGAGCGTGAGATGGAAAGAACCCGTCGAACAGGTTTGGCCACCGGGTTGATTATGATGGATCTGGATCACTTTAAAAAAGTGAACGATCAATGGGGGCATGAGGTCGGAAACCAGGCTTTGTGTCATGCGGCATCGATCCTTCGATCTTCTGTTCGGAAAATAGACATTCCCTGCCGGTACGGTGGTGAAGAGTTCGCAATCATACTGCCATCTTCAGATTTGTTTGCCGTGTCACAGGTCGCTGAACGGATTCGTTCTATGTTGGCGCGCAGTCCGCTTCAAACAGATGGTCAGTCGATCACGTTAACGGCTAGTCTTGGAGTTGAAATGTATACGTCAGTGAGTGTTGGCGGGGCTGAAGAGTTAGTCAAAAAGGCGGACAAATATCTGTATCAAGCCAAGCAAAGTGGCAGAAACAGGGTTTGTCATGCCGTGATGACGACCCAGGTGGCATCTGAGGTCAATGAAGAAGAAAAAAATGCGTTATTCGATATCTTTGTTGGTGATAATTCCTGTTATGGTGTTGTCCCGGATTAGTCTGCAGTTTTCAATGTGATACCGTTCCACTAGGATCCAGTGCTTATCCCGGACATCGAGATGCGCGAAAGCCGTCTTATTCGGTATTGCAGGGATTCAAGTTGCCACTGCTTTTCGCCATCGAGCTTGTCAAATGTTCTCGTTGTGACAAACTGGGCAGACCGGACGATAAAGTCAGGGATTTTTGTTTCCACATTCTCTCGTTTTGCTATTCTGGTCAAGGTATTGTTGACTTGAGTCTTGTAGATTGGGCGGCTTGTCATTGTCACTGGGCAAACAACATTCAACCAGAAATCGAATAATAGCAAGTATGAACTCACGATTATGAATAGACAGTTTTTCTATGGATTGTTAGTTCTGGGGGCTACTGTACTGTCAGCCTGTGACAGCAGCACCTCGGATACAATGGAAGTTGACAAGGCGTTGAATAACGAGCCATACAATATCGAATATGATACCTATTCCGGTCGGGCAGCGGGTGCGGGATATCTCCAGAATGCACTGGTCTGGCTCGACCTGAACGATAACAAACTGGTTGATATGGGAGAGCCATTGGTCAGAACCATAGAAGGTGGCCGGTTTTTTCTCGATATATCCGCGATCAATGACAAGCGAAGAGAAAGCCTGGAGCCGGTTCTCGACTATCGAGATTATCCGCTTATGCTGATTGCGGTGCCTGGTGAAGCCCGACAGGAAGTCATAGTTGATGGGGAAGTCCGATCAGTTCCGGTTGAAGATGGTTTTTTTCTAATGGCTCCTGGAGGGGCAAATTTTATTTCACCACTCTCAACCTTGGTGAAAGTTCAGCGCGATTATAGTTTTTCTTCGACAAATCGAGAGGATTCAGGTGATGTAAAGAAGAAAACAGCTATTGCTCACAATGCCGTTCGATCCAATACAGATGTCGATGATAATCTTTTGTCGAACTATATCGTAGCAAAGAATGAAAAGCTGACGTCGTATTCAGCAGTGATTGCAGAATACATCAAAAGAAATATACCTGTCGAGATTGATGAAAAGCTAATCACCGGAAACAGCGACGCGATCAACGACAAGGTGACAAAACAAGTAGGAAGGTTTGCTTTATCGAAGGCAAAAGGCCTATGGTCTCAAATCGATGTGCTCGCTCAGGCGACGGACGGGACAGACTACGCCGGGGTAAATATAGATACGGAAATATCCTACCCGTTGGCGCGACTTGATTTTGAAGATCCAATTCTGTTGATTGCTGAGACAACCTGGAAAAACGTCGCTCTGGTAGACGGTGAAGTGTTCGAGGAGCTTCAGGGACGGATAACGGATGAAAACATTTCATCCGAAGTGCAGTATATATACAACGAAAACGCTGATCTGTTGAACATTGTTGTCGATGGATATAAGGATATTGATGGCCTTATCGTGACTGGCCATTCTCCCTATTCTTTCTTGCTCGCTACAGAATTATTCCAGTTTTGGGGAACCGATCAGATTGCCGATCAGATTTTCAACTATGATCTGGTGAATGATTATTACGGGTCGATTGAACTCGATACCAGGCATGTGCTGGATTTCGATCCTTTATTGTCCAAGCCTGCCGTTAAGGATCAGATGCTAAATCAGCCGGATACTTTTGTGTTGGATGGTGTGGTTGATAGCCGGGTGGATTTTTCTTTTATTGGTGCTGAGCCGACTTCCGCAGTGGGCAAGGATGCAGCGGGTAGCTACAGTCTCGAATATAGTTATTTGCCTTCGGGAGCCATCGCGGAAGTTGAAAAGCGGGTTGCTGGCAAGATTGTCACCAGATGGCGATATACTCATGATTTCGTTAAGATCACGCGAGCCGGGGAGATTGATGTACGTCTTAGAGTAGAGGAGTTTGACATTGAAGCCGAAGCGGAGGAGCTGACTAAAAGGATAGAGCTATATTCTAATCTGGTGGATGTATCCGGAAAATATGTTAAGCAGGTACGTCAAATATATATTCATGATCCGTCTAGGGAGCCTGATGCTCAAAACCTGATATGGAACCTGCAATATCACGATCCAATTTCAATTGCCCGAAGTAATCGCATTACTGTTCCGACAGGAATATCCCCCACTGATTCGGCCGGTCTGGCGATCGTAAGGGCGGCTTTGGCTGACCTTCCAGAGAGAAAACTGGAAGGCAGAATCAATCAGGCACAACTTTGCGCGGCAACCATCGATGGAGTTGAAATCAATTCACACCAATCGTCTGAATTCGCTGTTATCAAATACACTTACGCCAAATTATCAGACTTTATCTTTTCGTTACAAAAATAAAAACATCCACCCAGTGGGGTAAAATAACTTTTTGGTGAGTGGGCTGGCTAACCTGCTTGCGAGTACTTGAAATCAGTCGCCGTTTCAGTCATCAAATTCCACGCCCTTACAGCGTCATATTTACTCGGGTGATTTGTACTTTGTTTGCCACAGTTAAAACAAAAAACGTCCCAGTGGTTAAATCTCTTGGGACTGGTCTCCAGAGTAGGAATGGCTCCACATTGGCATTTTGCAATATCCATAACGACTGCCTCCTGTTATAAATAAGCGGTGAATTAACTATTTGATGACTGAAACGTTAGCTGATTTCATTAGAATGTGCACCCTAATCGGTGGTATCTTTATCGCAGACAAAAATCGATTGTTTTTGGTGTGCGATTTCTTGTTTATACCGACTGGATTGCTGCCACCAGGCAAATGATCAGCGTCGGAACTAATTGCCAGGTATTGCCGAGCGTTATGTTCTTCAGGCGCAGTGACTAAAACTTCATTTGTTTTGTGTAGTCCGGTTTTCGGAGAATGGGACAGTAAACTCTGGCCATTACCTGTCGAATTTGTTTATCCCAGCACAACTGGTAAAGGTCAAACTCATTCGCCGCCTGTTTGTCCTCAGGGGTTAGCTTGATACCCAGTTTACTTACCCGGAGGTGTGTTTTTTCCAGCACCAAGTGTTTGGTCGCGGTATTCAGGTAGTTTGTCAGTGCCTCTAAATAGACTTCCGGGTTGTTCAGGCTTTGAGCGCGAGCATTGGAGGGGTGGTGGCCGTTCTGATCGGATTCCTGTTTTTTGTTTTTCATTGCCAATTTGGCCTGGTGAATAATCAGGTTGAAAATAAATTGTTTCAACGCGGATAGAGAGAGCTCTTTTGAAGCGCACGGCGAGTTCAGACAGTGTTCAGAAAAATTCACCGTTTCCTGTATGATATCGTTCACCACCTTGTCATTGACTATCCCCATACCCAGCTTTGTTTTCTGATGTTTGACTGCCGTCAGAAACGCGAATACTGTGATGGGGTAACTTTGCTGGTTGTTCTGCAAGTAGTCTTTGAGTGCCGGATCGTTGCTCAATAGTTGCGTTATATCCTGCTGATTGGCAAAGAGGGCGTTTATCAAAGGCTCGTCAGTAAAGGATTCTTCGTTTAAGCGCACAGGGGGAGGTAACTGTTCAGCCAATTGACAAACATATTGATAAAGGGTGCAGGAACAGGTTCTCAGCTTGTCGACATAACCCGATACCGCGCGAATTCGCGTGTCGGAACCCTCCACCACTGATTCGACAAGTTTTTTCTGTTCCTTGAGTTGGCGCCTTTTATCGTTTCGCTCAGCTTCCCATTTGGCAAGCAGGCCGCCCAGATGCGCCAGTTGATCGTCAAAAAACTTTCTTAGGCCAGACCCCTCCGCCGTGCGTCGTTCAATTCTCATAGATGGTTTCTTGTCGTTATTGATCAAACATAAAATTAAAAGCGCATTTTTCAGCAATTGCCCGTGTAAATTCGACAATTGTTGGTGTTGGTTTAGCTTCCGCCAGTGAAGCTGGCCTACTGGCTGGTAAAGTAGCTGACTATTCCAAAAAGCGACGCTATGACAATGACGCCCG
Organism: Gammaproteobacteria bacterium; assembly: GCA_002747055.1. Classification (GTDB taxonomy): domain Bacteria; phylum Pseudomonadota; class Gammaproteobacteria; order Pseudomonadales; family Oleiphilaceae; genus LZORAL124-50-18. The sequence continues at coordinate 163,852 of PDSQ01000026.1, read as the reverse complement.
GTATTACTTTCCGGAAAAAAACCGTGCTAAACGAGGCGCTCGCTGGCTTGACATTACGGTCAGTCCATTGGGCCACTTTGGGGCCAGAATCCGGATTACTGACGCTGAGTCGTTGTGAAGTGTAAACAATGGTTGCATCTTCTTCGGTAACCTGGATAGCGTTCACTTTTTTCTGGGTTCTGGTTGTCAAAGTCTCAGTTGCAGTTTGCTTATCTTTTGAAAACTTCTTTTTTGCTATTGCCTTTTTGTGATCGAGTCCGGCCGTTTGTCTTGACCTGTCGTTTTTGGGCTTGATTGAATTAACATTGTTGGTAACGTAAGGCAGTGTCGGCGAATTTGGTAATTCAGTGTCGGTAGCATGCTCGATCAGTTTGATAGTCAGGTCGGTTTGTTCGAGTCCGAACACGCTATCGCTGATATAAAACCGATTGTATGGCAGTTGTATAAGGGTGCCGGGTATCAGTTTGACTGTCTTCTTGAGTTTGTTTTCGACCTTCAGGCGGCATTGGCCGCCCAACACACTGACTGATAGTTCACCACTCTGGTTGAGTCGAAATTCAATCCATTGATGGTTATCGTCGGCCTTGTTGTCCAGGGTAAGGGTGCCGTCCGCCAACTCACCGACTTTAAGACCGTTTTGAATTCGAATGGCAGAGTCGCCATCCGGGCTGGAGCAATACCAACAGCGAGGCTTTAAACTGTGTGGTTCAGGGTGCACAGTTACATCGTTCGTAACATTATTTCCCATATAGCTATTACCTTTATCATATCTTACATATCAATACCGGCACGATACGCCTGTAAACGAATCCTGTCATAGATAAATCCAGGAAATAAGTGGCAATCCCGGTATAATTTTGGAAAACCAAGCGCCAGTTCGCATTTTTTCTACGGATACAATTAAGTTACCTGTCGGTCATGATGCTTGGTGCCATCTGGCTAAGGTGGTTTTGCGTCCAAATAATGGTACTTTCTATGGCAGTATAGACTGCTGCGTGACCGCAAATTATTTTTTAAGCCATTTTCTGATAAGCAAGGGAATCTTGATAGGAAGTATTTCTTGTAACAGTTTGAATAAATACACAATCAAATTGCTTCTTTTATACCACAGAAGTGTATTTATTTTGTGTTTCATCGGGCGGTAGCCTTCCATCACCAGTTCTTCAGCCCGGTCGTTGTTGCCAATACGATTGTAGGCGCTGAGATCAAGCGAAACAGTGATATCCGCTTTTTTAAGCTGATCCTGAGTTCTTAAATCCATGCCAATGTCAATTGCGTTACTGATCACATCCAGCATGTCATCCGGTTCAGGGTAGTGTTGTACACCGTTTAGATCGATTGCAACGATAATCCCGGCTCCCATGGGTTCCAACGGGGATACGGGTACATTTTCGACTATGCCGCCGTCAACCAGCAAATGGCCACCAATTTCGACGGGTACGAACAAGCCTGGAACCGCAACTGACGCACACACCGCATCGGCCAGGTTGCCTTTGCGAAAAACTACCTGTTTGCCGCTGACGATATCCGTAGTGCAAATAGCCAACGGTAAACGCGCCTGTTCAATGCATACATCGCCGATATCTCGCTCGATTAACTCTCTAATGCCGGCAGTGGAAAATACGCCGCGTTTTTTAAGCGTAAAGTTAATGACTTTTTTTAAATGGAGATTAGCGCCGATGCGCATAAGCTCGTCAATGGATTTTCCGAAGGCATAGTAACTGGCGACCAGCGCGCCAATACTGGTGCCCGATAGATAGGAAATTTTTATACCTTCTTCTTCAAATGCTTTGAGAACACCGATATGGGCGAGTCCTCTGGCTGCGCCGCCGCCAAGCGCGAGACCTATCGATGTATTTAATGGGTTCCATTTCATTGCGTCAGTCCGTGAATGGTTGGTTCCATGTTATGACCTTCGGAGGCGGGGGGGAAGGCTTCCTGGCTGTTGTCAAACGTAAACTTTGCTCTTAGCTTACGAGTAGATGTAGTCAATGCGTATTGGGTAGGTCAAAAGTCTACGAAAAGCGATAAAAGTATGATAAGTCTAATGATACAACAGAAAGATTTTCTCTTTCAAATCACTTTTTTAAAGAGTTAAGGCAATCTTGCAAGAAATTAAATGGTGCCCAGAGGCGGACTTGAACCGCCACGGCCCAAAGGCCACTAGCACCTGAAGCTAGCGTGTCTACCAATTTCACCACCTGGGCAGGCTGCGAGGGATCACGACGCGAACTTTACTGATTCAGGCGAATATTGTCAATCATCAATACAAAATTTCCGTTCTATACCAGCAATGTTTGTGGCTATAATGGCCGACACTTATAGTAAATGCCCCAATTTCGGAAGCCTAATGCCAACAAAAAGTAAACTATCCTCTCGTTCCTCAGACCCTTTTCGTAAGCGCGAAGCGCAAAACTACGATAACCCCATCCATAGCCGGGAGTATATCCTTGAGTTTCTCGAAACGAGAAATTCAGCGGCCGATCATCAAGAGCTTTGTCGTACTTTTGATTACCAGGATGAAGAAAACATTGAAGCATTGAGAAGGCGGCTTATTGCCATGACCCGCGATGGACAATTGATTTGCAATCGCCGTGGGTTGTATGTTCCGGCGAGCAGCATTCACCTGATCAAAGGCCGTATTATTGGCCATCGTGATGGATTTGGTTTTGTTACGCCAGAAGATGGAACGGATGATATGTTTTTATCCGCGCGCCAAATGCGCAGTGTTTTTCATGGTGATGTGGTTTTGGCGCGTGTCGATGAGGTCGACCACAGAGGGCGGCGAATTGCGGCTATAGTCGAAGTGCTGGAGCACAACACAAAACAAATCGTCGGCCGGTTTTACAACGAAGGTGGTGTCGCTTTTGTGACACCGGAAAACAAGCGCCTGGGTCAGGATGTCCTGGTATCTCAAGGCGGTTATGGCAATGCAGAGCACGGTCAGTATGTGGTGGTGAATATTACCAAACAACCTACTTTCCGAACCAAGCCGGTTGGCGAAGTGGTTGAAATCGTCGGTGAGCATCTCGCACCTGGTATGGAAATAGAAGTAGCTATTCGTGCTCACAATATTCCATTTCTGTGGAGCGATGAGCTTAAGGCTGAACTGGGGGGCTTGACCGTTGATGTCAGTGAAAAAGATAAGCAGGGCAGGGTCGATATTCGGGATTTACCGTTAGTCACCATAGATGGTGAAGACGCTAAAGATTTCGATGATGCCGTTTACTGCGAACGAAAAAGGCGTGGTGGTTGGCGCCTTTACGTAGCGATTGCCGATGTATCGCACTATGTGAAGAGGGGCACAGAGTTGGACGAGGAGGCGAGAAAGAGGGGCACCTCCGTTTACTTTCCCGGTCATGTTGTGCCAATGTTGCCCGAGTTATTGTCCAATGGTTTGTGCTCTTTGAATCCTGATGTCGATCGTCTGTGCCTGGTATGCGAGATGACCATCAGTGAGAAAGGAAATCTGAGTGGTTATAGGTTTTACGAAGCCGTGATGCATTCAAAGGCACGCCTTACCTACAGTCAAGTGTCTAAGATGCTGGAGACCCCAGATAGCGCAGAAGGGGCCACTTTGCGAGACCAGTATCAGCCTATTCTACAAAATCTGGATTGCCTCTATTCGCTCTATCAACGCCTGGCTATGGCCAGGCGCAAGCGCGGGGCGATAGACTTTGAAACGGTTGAGACCACTATCGAGTTTGGCGAAGGTCGAAAAATCGAGAAAATTACGCCGATTGAGCGTAACGATGCACATAAATTGATTGAAGAATGTATGCTCTGCGCGAATGTGGCCACCGCCAAGTTTATCAACAAGCATAAACTGAATGGCCTGTTGCGTATCCACGAAGGTCCGAGTGAGGAAAAACTGGCCAACTTACGTTTGTTTCTGGGCGAGCTGGGGTTGGCAATGCAGGGAGGTGACGAACCCGCCCCGGCCGACTATCAGGCATTGATCGCGCGCATCAAAGACAGGCCGGATTTCAGTGTCATTCAAACTGTCATGTTACGTTCGCTAAGCCAGGCCTACTACGGGATCGAAAAGAAAGGCCACTTCGGGTTGGGTTATGATGCTTATACCCACTTTACTTCCCCGATTCGCCGGTATCCAGACTTAAGCACCCATCGGATTGTCAAATCGGTTATCTATAGCGAAAAAGAAACCAAAGATGTGATGCGTCCTTTTGTTCTGGCAGAACAAAGCCTGGCTGCCAAAGGCTATCGTGGCGCAGATGATGTCGCTTATATGCTGCAGCTGGGCGAGCATAGCTCAATGACTGAGCGGCGGGCGGATGATGCTACCCGGGATGCGATCACTTGGTTGAAATGCGAGTATTTGCAGGAGCATGTGGGCGAAAAATACGACGGCGTGATCGCCGCAGTCGCCTCTTTTGGTATTTTCGTTGAGCTGAAAGCACTTTATGTCGAGGGCCTGGTGCATGTGACATCCTTACGTGACGATTATTACCAATTTGATGCAATCCATCATCGTCTGGTGGGAGAGCGCACAGCCAGTGTCTATCGCTTGGGGGATTTGGTTGAGGTGATAGTGGCGCGAGTCGATTTGGAGGAGCGTAAAATTGACTTTGAATTAACCGGGCAACCCCGGCGCGTCAAAGCTCATGGTGATAGAGCGCGAGGTGGTAAAGAAAATCGGGGGCGGTCAGTCAGCAAGGCGGCCAGGCTCAAGCGGAAGCTGGATGCGTTTTCTTCGGAAACAAAGAAAAATGCAGGTGCAGAGGGACGAAAACTGGCCAGAAATGAAAACCGGAAAGCTCGATCCAAGCATAAAGACTCCACCAAAAACAAAGGTGCCAAGCCTGGTAAAAAGCCGCAAGGGAAAAAAGTCAAACCGAAGTCAAAAAGGTCAAAAGGAAAATAACCGGTGGCGGACAATTGGGTTTTTGGAATTCATGCCGTGTATTCTGCTATTGAGTCGAGAACTCGTTCTGTCGAGGTGCTATATATCCAGAAAGGACGAGATGACCGAAAGCTGAAAACGATTCTGATTGTGGCGAACAGTCATAAAGTGCCGGTGCGAGTTCGATCGAAGCACGAGATGGATAAACTGGTAACAGGCAATCATCAGGGAGTGGCGGCGAAACTACTGGCAGCGAGGCAACGTAGTGAAGGTGATCTGGAGGAAATTGTTCAGGCTTTAAATGCGAAGAATGAGCCAGCCTTGTTCCTGATACTGGACGCTGTGACAGACCCGCACAACTTAGGTGCCTGTATTCGAACGGCAAACGGAGCGGGTGTTCATGCTGTCATATTCCCGAAGGACAAGTCTGCCCATCTCAATGCAACGGTACGGAAGGTGGCGTGCGGCGCAGCGGAGTTTACCCCTGTCATTGCGGTTACCAATCTCGCAAGAACCATGAAATGGTTACAGCAATGTGGAATCTGGCTGGTCGGAGCCGCAGCTGAAGCGGACAATGTGCAGTTTGATGTCAGCCTGACCGGCCCGCTGGCGATCGTGATGGGAAGTGAAGGCAAAGGCTTGCGCCGGCTGACCCGAGAAAACTGCGATGTGCTGGCGAGAATTCCGATGTCGGGGCAGGTGGATAGCTTGAATGTGTCAGTGGCTACCGGTGTTTTTCTCTATGAGGCCGTTCGTCAGCGCACAACTGGTTGACGATTCATTGTAGCAAAGGATGTTTTGGAACTCGGGCCGAGCTATTGCTGATTTGCAGCCGATAAGATTCCGGAAAACGCGTGTATTTGCCAAGGTATTTAGGAATAATCACTTGCAACTGTCTTGAGATATCTCTACTATTCGGCCTTCGAAAACTACTTGCCTGATTTTCAGGCTTTTCTCCTTGCTCCCTGTTAGTGGCTGATGCTGTCAGTGACATAACTATCGGGGGGCTGGTAAACCATAAGGAGCACTTATGCGTCATTATGAAATATTACTTCTTGTTCACCCTGATCAGAGTGAGCAGGTTAACTCGATGGTCGAGCGTTATACGTCCTTAATTCAGTCTGGCGGTGGAGCTGTGCACAGATTGGAAGACTGGGGACGAAGACACATGGCTTATCCAATCAACAAAATTCATAAAGCGCACTATATTCTTATGAATATAGAGTGTGACAATGAAATTCTGGATGAGCTGTCTCACAACTTTCGCTTCAATGATGCCATTATGCGTGAATTGGTTATTCGACGAAAAGAAGCCATCACTGAACCTTCACCGATGAAAAGCTCCGAGAACAAAGAGCGTTATGCTAAGCAATCTGACAGTTCCGAGGAGGCAGAAGTCGACACCGTTGAGGCATCTGCAACAGTCGAAGACGAAGCTGAAGTCGAAGTCAAAGGTAGCGATGCTGAATCTGGCGAAGAACAATAGGAATGCCTCTCTTTGGGCGGTATTGACCTCTAACAGATTTAACTAAATTTTGGAGAAAAAAATGGCTAGATTTTTTCGTCGTCGTAAGTTTTGCAGATTCACCGCAGAGGGTGTTACAGAGATCGACTACAAGGATCTTGATACACTGAAAAGCTATATCACGGAGACTGGCAAAATTGTGCCAAGTCGTATCACCGGAACAAAGGCGCGTTACCAGCGTCAATTGGCAACGGCGATCAAACGGGCTCGTTTTGCTGCGTTGTTGCCATACACTGACAACCACGAAGGTTGATGCAGCTTGGTGTCGGAGTGGCTATTGATGGCGCAAGCGACCGAAAATAGCTAAATTCTGCGTTTTTGTCCTGATCAATAGAGACTGTTATTGACCGGCCAACCTGTTTTGTAGACAGATAAAAACGCAGACCCGTCGAGATAGACACCAACAGAGAGGATAACCATGCGAGCCTTGGCTGAATTCATAATGAAGGGCCGTATGCAAGCTATTCTGGTCGCTGTGTTGGCATCAGTGATACCGTTGATGTTTTGGCTTAGCAGTGCGGTAGTTGGACTTGTCTCTTTACGGAAGGCGTTTCAGGAAAGCTTGCTGATCCTGGTGTTTGCGTTGATTGCTCCCTGCTTTTGGTGGGCAACAGAACACGAGCCGACACCATTGATAGTGATAAGTGTCACCTGGCTAATGGCGTTAGTTTTGAGGGCGACGGTTTCCTGGGAAAAGGCCATGCTGGCAGGAGTGGTCGCCGCATTTTTGGTTGGCTATAGCCTGCCGGTGATCAGCCCGGATCTGGTAAAGCAATTGCTTGAAATTGGCAAGCATGTGCTCGATCAGTTGAATCCACGAACCTTAGCCGAGCTGGCAGGTGAGCTGGACACCGTAATGCGAGGGGCGATGCTTGGCAGCTTGAGCGCTAGCTACCTGGCAATTTCTTTTGGTTCGCTAATGCTGGCAAGGAGTTGGCAGTCAGCTCTGTTCAATCCGGGTGGCTATAAGCAGGAGTTTCATCACTTCCGTTTGTCCAGATACAGCTGTCTGGGTCTTGTTGGTGTAATGGTGTTGTTGTCGTCCGTCGAGTCTATGTCGGCGATAGCGGTAATGGTTTTGATGGTGCCATTTGTTTTTGCAGGAATTGCGTTGGTGCACGGCAGTGTGGCCAGAAAAAAATTGGGTGGAGTCTGGCTTCTATGGTTTTACATATTAGTGTTTATCATGGGACCCAGTCTTTTATTTTTATTGGTTTTTCTTGCGATACTTGATTCATGGGTCGATATACGAAGCAGAATCGAGTCGCCTGAGAAATGAAATCGCGAAAGAAATGAGGGTAACGAGATGGAAGTCATCCTGCTCGAAAAAGTAGGTAAATTGGGTGCTTTGGGAGACAAGGTCGCAGTCAAAGCAGGCTTTGGTCGAAACTTTTTGATTCCTTACGGTAAAGCTGTTCCAGCGACTAAAGCGAACGTAGAAGAATTCGAGGCACGACGTGCGGAGCTGGAAACAGCCGCAGCCGAAAAACTGGCGTTGGCGCAAAAACGCGCGGAAGAACTGGAAGGCAAAGTGGTGACTATCGTTGCCAAAGCGGGTGATGAAGGCAAGCTGTTCGGTTCTATTGGCGTCCGTGATGTCGCCGAAGCCCTGTCAGAGGAGGGAATCGTCGTTGAGAAAAGCGAAATTCGTTTACCTGAAGGCCCTATCCGCGCGATTGGTGAATTTGATGTTTCGGTCCATCTTCACTCCGACGTGGACGCAGTCATCAAGGTCACTGTTGTCGGTCAGTAAACGACAAGTTGAGCCTGTGCAATGTCTCTTGTGGGTTCAGTGACCTGGCCTGTAAGCGATGCCGACATTGCATTAGAAAAGCCCGAATCAACTCGGGCTTTTCTATTTGCTTCCATTCTATTTCTATATGGATGAGAGTGTTATGTTATCCGGTGATACGGATTTAGAAAACAGTCGAGTCAAGATCCCTCCCCATTCCATTGAAGCCGAACAGTCTATTTTGGGTGGTTTAATGTTGGACAATACCAAGTGGGACCTGGTATCCGATATGGTAACCGAAGGCGACTTTTATCGGGCTGATCACAAGCTGATATTCCACTGTATTTTTCGTTTGGCGGGAGAAGCCAAGCCGTTGGATGTCGTAACATTGTCAGAAGAGTTGGAGCGATTGGGTCAGCTCGAGGCCGCTGGAGGTTTTGCCTATCTGGGCGAGTTGGCAAATAAAACGCCGAGCGCATCAAACATTCGTTCTTATGCAGAAATTGTTCGTGAACGGGCAGTGTTGCGGAGTTTGATTCAGGTGTCAGGCGAAATCGCCGATGATTCCTTTCATCCACAGGGTCGTTCCAGCTCTGAAATACTGGATGAGGCGGAACGAAAGGTATTCTTGATCTCAGAGTTGCGAACCAAAGAGGGTGGGCCGGTAGTTGTCAATCAGGTTTTACAAAAAACCCTGGATCGAATCGATGAACTATTTGAAAACAACGAGACACTTACTGGTATCACGACAGGTTTTCGAGATTTGGATGTTAAAACCGGTGGTATGCAAAAATCTGATTTGTTAATTGTCGCTGGTCGACCTTCAATGGGTAAAACGGCGTTTGCGATGAATCTGGCAGAAAATGCCTTGTTGTCTGGAGGCAAACCAGTACTGGTGTTCAGTATGGAGATGCCATCTGACGCGATCGTGATGCGCATGTTGTCTTCCATTGGAAGAATAAATCAAACCAAGGTTCGTAGTGGTCAGTTGGAAGAAGATGACTGGCCTAGGCTGACATCGGCGGTCAGCATGTTGCGTGATAAACCACTATATATTGATGATTCTCCTGCATTGAGTCCGACAGAAGTTCGCTCCAGAGCCAGACGCGTGGCCAGAGAAAACAATGGTGAGCTGGGTTTGGTGCTGGTCGATTACTTGCAATTGATGCGCGTGCCGGGAAACACGGAAGGTCGAACGGCAGAAATATCAGAAATTTCACGCTCCATGAAAGCACTGGCAAAGGAACTGGAGTGTCCTGTGGTTGCATTGTCCCAGTTGAACCGTAGTCTGGAGCAGCGACCAAACAAGCGTCCCGTCAACTCGGATTTGCGCGAGTCAGGGGCGATAGAACAGGATGCAGATGTGATTATGTTTATTTATCGGGATGACTATTACAACGAGGAGAGTGAAGACAAAGGAATGGCGGAGATAATTATAGGCAAACAACGTAATGGGCCGACTGGCACGATAAAGCTGGCATTCCAGGGTCAATATACCAGGTTTGATGATCTCGCTCATATTGACTATGAGGAATTTTGATGGCGCGACCAACCAGTGTCGAGATAAACAAACAGGCTTTTATGCATAATCTATCATTGGCCCGACAGAAAGCGGGTAGCGCCGGTTTGATGCCTGTGTTGAAAGCAGACGCTTACGGTCATGGTTTGGCAGAGCTGTGTCGCTGGGTATCGGATGATGACAGTATTGCTTTGACATCAATTGACGAAGCCTTTGTTGTCCGGGAACAGGGGGTAAACAACACTCTTGTTTTGTTAGAGGGGTGTTTTTTCGTCGATGAGCTGGCGTGGTGCGCCGCCAATAATGTTGAGATTGTTCTGCATTCATCGTATCAGTTAAATGACTTATCTCGCTTTTGTCAGAGGAATGCCAATGCCCGCCATTTGTCTGTGTGGATTAAATTCGATTCCGGGATGCATCGCCTGGGTTTTTCCTGTGATCAGGTTGGCGGTATTTTGAGTGTGCTCCAGCGACTCGATGTTAACCTGTGTGGTGCTTTGACCCATATGGCTTGTGCCGATGATATAACGCATAACCAGACCAGGGAGCAGCTTTCACGGTTTAAAGAAAAAGTGCTTTTGCCCTATTCATGGCCAAAAGTCAGTGTCGCTAATTCGGCTACCTTGGTGCACTATCCTGAGGCTCTGTATGATTTGGTCCGTCCCGGAATTATGCTTTATGGTGGTTCCTCCGATGTAAGAAAAACAGGCCAAGCGCTTGGGCTTCAAGCCGTGATGAGGTTTAGGTCTCAAATTATTTCGATCCGATCCATCGGTGTTGGTGAGTCTGTTGGCTATGGTAGCCGCTGGACTTCGGCCAGGGAGTCAGTCATAGCCGTGGTGGCGGCAGGCTATGCAGATGGTTATCCAAGGCACGCGCCTGATGGGACGCCTGTCTGGTGCAATGGCGCTATCGTGCCATTGGTAGGCAGGGTATCCATGGATATGATCACCGTCGATGTTACCGATGTGCCAGGGGTAAAGGTATTTGACTCGGTAGAACTGTGGGGTGAAAATCTGTCAGTCGATCTAGTGGCGCGCCACTGCGATACCATCGCCTATGAGCTTATGACATCGATTGCCAAAAGGGTGTCGAGAACCTACGCTGACCGGTAAAGTCAAGTTGCCTGCTACCGTGTCGTCTTTGTGACTATTCTTCGGGCAGCTTGCAGTTCGTGTGGTTTTTTACAATATTTTTAAGTCCTTGAATGTCGTTAATGGTCAATTCTCTTCCTTGAACCGAAATGAGCCCGGTTTTCTGGAATCGCGTGAAAGCGCGGCTGACGGTTTCGACGGCCAGTCCCAGGTAGTTACCAATATCATTTCTGGGCATGGGTAATCGAAATTGAGTGGGGGACAGTTTTCGTCGTTTGAAGCGTTCAGACAAGCTTAGGATAAGTGAGGCAATTCGTTCTTCAGCCGTATTTTTACTGAGTAGCATGGTCAGTTTGCGGCTTTCCTGAATTTCTTTGCTCATAAGTTGGAAAAAGTGATGTTGCAGGGTGGGGATTTTGGTGGCCAATTCTTCAAACTGCTCAAATGGAATTTCACAAACTGATGATTTTTCCAATGCTTTTGCCGAACAGGAATACAGGTCGGTAGTCATACTGTCCAGGCCAATAATTTCCCCTGGCAAATAAAATCCGGTGACTTGTTCTTCACCTTCTTCGGTGACCGTATAGGTTTTGATGGAGCCGCTGCGTACCGTAAAACAGGATTTGAATGGCCCATGTTCATGAAAAATATGATCGCCACGATCGACCACTTTACCTTGTTTGATAACATCGTCCAGCTGGCCTATGTCAGCTTGGTTTATCGCAATTGGCAAGCATAAATGACCCAGGCTACAAAGATTACAAGATGAACTGACGGGATTTTTGGTTGCGGCGGGAATGTTGGCGGATTTCGTGGACATGAATCACCGTTATCGTTTTTTGATCTGAAGCAAAATATAGTCCGCTAAGCATAACGAATTAGAAGTAGATGTCAATTACACTGTCGATGGTTTCAGGCTATAAAAAGACAAATTCACAAATGTTTTTGTAACTCGTGCTTTATTTTTGTTGAGGGATTAAATAGCCAGCATACTGGAAGGGCAATTGCTCCTGGCGGATACATTTTATGTATTGATCGAGCTGACTTGCATTGCGGGTAAGTATATTGTCAATCAGACTGTTGGCGGACAACCCCATGCCGATTAAGTCGTGAATATGCCATTTGTCTGTTTTGTCGCTATTGCTGAATTTGCAGCATCCTTTTTGGTTGTATCCAGACTTGATTAACTGATCGTTCAAATTCTTGCTCAGGCACGAGTCTTGCCAGTTATTCGATGCGGCATTGTTGCCACGACCGCCCGAGTCAAGCAGACAGATAGAATCCGGTTGGGATGCGATTAAAAAATCCAGTTGTCTGTGTTTTGTAATCTCATCATGACACTTGTCAACAGCGAGGGATGTATTGATGGTCTCAAATCCGTAGCTGCGCATCAGTGCCATTTGATCAATAAACACGCGGGCCTCGGATATCGACTCGAAGGTAGGGGTTTCCAGACAGATGTGGGTAAAACCCAGTCCTTTTATCAGTGCAATGGTGCTGTCTGCGATATGACCATATAGAAGCTCAATGACATATCGGCCTTCGCCTTCGGGCATCAATGAAAAATGCTTGTTCAAGTGGAACATAAGCTCGGTCATTTCTGCATCGTCGAGGAGCTGGTGGATATTGTTATTCCAATGAAGGTAGCTGATTGTGCAGCGTTTGGGGATCAGTTCCGATACTAGACGGGCTTCGTTTAACAAATTGTCCAGATAGTTACGAATGGGATGCGTGTTTTTGGTTGTACCGTAGTGTTCACATAAGGTATGCTTTAAAGGCATTGATATGCAGAGTGCAGTGTCGGGCTGAGTCTTTGTATTGTTCTGGATCGCATCAATGTAAGACTTGAGTGTAAAGTCTCTGTCTGGTACAAATCGGTTTTGCTTATTCTGACTATAAAAGCGGAACTTGTTCAGGCAATAAATCCAATTATTTGTCGTCACCGGCGTTGTCATAAGCAAATTTTGAGAGAGACATCCTGTGCTTTCCTTGTCCAAAGGCAAAAAGTGAATCCTTTCCTTGTTCGGGATAGCTACACTCATCTTTGCGTGTGAGAGACCCCTTCCTTCAGGGAGGGGAGGGATAGCACCTGCCGTCAGGCAGCCTGTTTCTCGACTCCTCCAATTTGCTTAGCTATCTTCGTAACTGACAACTTTGTGCCTAACAAGTACGATTCATCAGCCGTATCGCCTAAGACGAGGCACTGACTACCCACCGCTCCAGGTAAAGCGAACCTCACCGATGACAATGCTCTGCCCTGAAAGCCATTTACGCAATTAGCTCTTTATCCCGACTCAGCGCCTATAGTCAATGACCTACGGATTAGAGTCTACTCCGTAGATAAATTATTGGGTTGACTTGAATCAAGAGATTATTTTTTGGGCAAGTCGTGGTAAAAGAAGAGAAATTTGATCAACTTATGCAACAAAGCGTCACTTTTTTGCATAAAAATAGTATTGCGAAAAAAGTGTTGTCATTCACGAAAACGCGACGCTGATTTATTTTTGAAAGATTAGCGTTGCATTGGTGCCACCAAAGCCGAAACTATTGGACATGACCACCTGCAACTCTGCCTCTTTATTGCTTCCAGCGATCAAGTTTACGTTGCCGGCTGCCGGGTCAATTTCTGCGAGGTTTGCCGTTCCCGTAATGAAATTGTGTTGTAACATAAGCAAGCTGTAGATGGCTTCGTGTACCCCTGCCGCGCCCAGAGAGTGACCCGATAATGACTTCGTCGATGAAATGGCAGGTTGCTTGTCGCCAAAGACCGCCTCAACCGCCTTTAGTTCAGCGATATCTCCGACCGGTGTGCTGGTTCCATGAGCGTTGATGTAATCGACGGGAGCGCTGACCGAAGACAATGCTTGTTGCATACAACGTTGGGCTCCTTCACCAGATGGCACAACCATGTCGTAACCATCAGAGGTGGCACCATAGCCAACCAGTTCGGCATAGATGTGAGCGCCGCGTTTTTCTGCCTGTTCTTTTTCTTCAAGGACAAGCATGCCCCCGCCGCCAGCGATCACAAAGCCGTCTCTGTTGACATCGAACGGGCGGGATGCTTTTTCGGGGGTGTCGTTGTATTTTGTCGAAAGTGCTCCCATCGCGTCAAACAACATGGTTTGTGTCCAGTCTTCTTCCTCGCCTCCGCCAGCAAAGACGATGTCTTGTTTGCCAGATTGGATTTGCTCCATTGCATTGCCAATGCAATGTGAACTTGTGGCACAGGCAGATGAGATAGAGTAGTTGATACCGCGAATTTTAAAGGTGGTCGCCAGGCATGCGGAAACGGTGCTGCCCATAATTCTCGGTACCATAAAGGCACCGATCCGGCGAACGCCTTTTTCCTTTAGGATTTCCCCTGATTGAATGAGATTGGCTGAAGACGCGCCTCCAGAACCGGCAATAATTCCGGTGCGTTCATTGGAAATCAACTCGTCGGTGAGATTGGCATCCGCAATGGCTTGTTGCATCGACAAGTAGGCCCAGGTTGCGGAATCACCCATAAAGCGACGAGCTTTTCTATCAATTTTATCTTCATAGTCACAGTCTATTTGTCCAGATACTAAACTTCGAAAGCCTTTTTCTTGATATGATTTATTGAAAGTGATACCTGATTTGCCATTTTTCAGACTGTCCAGTACTTCATCTTTATTGCTGCCCAGGCAGGAAACGATACCGATACCGGTAATGACGACTCTACGCATAACAGTTTTTCAATCCTTTTCACGGTTTTGGCCTATTCTAGGCCGAATAAATAGAAATAACCAAAACAAGACCATTTTTGATGTCACTTCTTTGTCTATAAACAATAAAATAATGCCAGGACGGAGAGTAGCAGAGCAGCGATTTCGAGAAAAGTGAATAAACGGTTGACATAGGCCAATAATGCAATGGTATAAAGCCCTATACTAAACATAGTATATCCACTTGTGTGCTTTCTGTACTGTATTCCAGGTTTAAACTCGCTGAACACAAAGTTCTGGGTGGAAAGATAGGATACGCAACCGTTCGGTACAAACAACGCAACTAACACGAATAAAGAGTCAGGCAAAACAAAAAAGGAATCATCATGTCCATTGTAAAGAGTGTAATGCAAACAAGTTTAAAAACAACGAGTCCAAATAATACAGTGGCGGAAGTCGCTGCCAGTATGAAAGAGCTCAAGATGGGTGCGATATTGCTCGTTGAAAACGATGAGCTAGTGGGTATTTTTACCGAAAGGGATTTGCTCAATCGCGTGGTTGCGGAGGGTAAAGATCCGGCCAGTACCAAGATATCTGACGTCGCTACCCAAAATCCGATTGTTGTCAAAGAGAATGCTCATATCAAGGATTGCGCCCTGATACTGAAAGACAAAGGTTTTCGTCATTTGCCAGTGGTCGATGATGATAATCGTCATGTCGGGATCGTGTCTTCACGTGACTTTTTCCAATATATGACAGACGAACTTGAAAATGTTATCGATAAAATTCGTATTTCCGGTGATAAAATAGAAGAAAATTTTGATATCTATGAACTTGTGGGTGGTGGCGGTTACGGGATTCCCCGCGGCAACTAACGCTGTTTCCTCGCTTGCCCCTGTCTTTGGTCAGGCTCAATATCGGGGGCTTGCTCTGTTTACATGAGGCAGGTGCCCGTTTCTAGTGGCCGGCGACGAATACGTAGGTGGCTTCCAAGTGTCCGCAGCGTTTGTTGGCGGATTCGAAGTAGATTGTCACTGGATACTCGGCCTTTCCATTTTGCCTGAGTTGTTCCAATACCGGTTGTGTTTTCTGTCGTTCGCTTAATTCAGCCGTCAAGCGAATATCTGCTTTTACTGGCCTCCTGTAAACTATCGTCGCTGTCTTGACAACCAATACTCCCTCTGCCCCTACCATGAGCATTTTGTGATGAACCAGTGCCCAGCCCGTTGCCGCTGCAAGCGCATAAAGGCTGCCGGCAAAACCGGTTTGGTGAAGATTTCTATTTGGTAATATGGGTGCTTGGGTGGTGATCGAATCCTCAGTCAATTCTGTTACCACCAGTTGCATAAAGTCACATAGTGGTATTTCTGATTGAAGTAAGTGGGTAAGTTCGTCTTTGGTCATACTGGTTCGTCGTAATGGTTGGCTCAAGTGAGAATTGATGGTGTTAGCTATCGTATAATCGGGTTGTCGTTTGAGTTAGTTTGGGGTTCGTATTAACATCATAATTACAGTATCGGCTAATTCATATACCCACAACTTAAGCAAGTTTATCATTTCTCGTTTGTTAGAGATAGCAACAAATAAGAAATGGCAATAAACGCAGGAGATGCAATGAAATTTATCGATTTGACAGAGTTTGGAGCGGCAGAGGTGTTGACGCTTGCCACGGGTGATGCCCCTGAGCCTAAACAGGGTGAAGTGCTTGTCGATGTGACTGCCGCAGGTGTAAACCGGCCAGATGTTGTCCAGCGCCAGGGTCATTATCCTGCACCGCCGGGGGCGTCGCCGATACTTGGCCTGGAAGTGGCAGGTGAAATCATACAGCTGGGAAAAGGGGTTGCAAACTGGCAAGTCGGCGATAAGGTATGTGCGTTGGCAAATGGTGGTGGTTATGCACAACAAGTTGCGGTGCCTGCTAGTCAGTGTTTGCCGATTCCACAGGGTTTTTCAATGGTCGAGGCGGCAGCCGTGCCGGAAACCTTTTTCACCGTTTGGAGCAATGTGTTCGATCGTTGTGGCTTGACAAGCGGTGAAACCTTCTTGGTGCATGGTGGCGCCAGTGGCATTGGCACTACGGCTATCCAAATGGCGGTTGCGATGGGTGCCAGAGTCTTCACAACGGCTGGTTCCGATGAAAAATGCAGAGTATGTGAGTCGTTGGGTGCCGAAAAAGCAATCAATTACCGGAGCGATGATTTCGTTGCCGAGTTAAAAACGATTCTAGGTAAACGCGGTATTGACGTTACCCTGGATATGGTCGGGGGTGACTATATCGCACGCAATATCAAGATTGCCGCGATGGATGGCAGAATCGTAAATATCGCTTATTTGAGCGGTTCGGTGGCAGAGGTTAATTTTATGCAGGTGATGTTAAAACGTTTGACGTTGACAGGTTCAACTTTGCGACCTCAATCAGAACACACAAAAGCGTTAATCGCCGAAAATCTGCGAACTAACATCTGGCCGTATCTTGAATCAGGCAAAATCAGACCGGTTATTGCCGAAACATTTCCATTGAGTAAGGCCGCTGAGGCGCATCGTTTGATGGAGTTGAGCCAACATATCGGTAAAATTGTACTTGTTATGGATGGCCTTTAATCATCCGGTCAATTATCGTCGACTAATGAAAAAGTGAATTGGAGAGTCAGTTTGCAGAAAAAAGAACAATGGCAGTGGCAGATACCCCAGTACTTCAATATCGGGGAAGCTTGCACCAAGCTTGGGCTGGATGATGAACGATTACATCAGGATGCCATAATTGTTGATGATGAAGAGTGCGGGGTGGTATCTATTGACTATGCCAATCTCAGGAAGCAAACAGCTCGATTTGCGAACAGTTTGTCGGGTTTTGATTTGCCTCTGCAACATCGAGTACTGATTCGACTGCCCAATTGCCTTGAGTATCCAGTTGCATTTTTGGGTGCTCTCAGAGGCGGCGCTATCGCTGTGCCGGCATCCATGATGTTAACGGCCGAAGAGCTGGTTTACCTGATCGATGATTCGCAAGCGAGTGTGATTGTGGTCGATGCGCAAATTGCGGGGCAATTAAACGAGATTGCTGACAGCTGTCAGTCACTGCAACATATCGTATTGGTTGGCATCGATGACGACCAGCTTCTTTCTAGGTTGAAAAAGGCAATACCCAGTGGTCTGCAATTGCACTGCTGGGATACATTGTTGGCCGATTCGTCGGATCAGTTTGAATCAGTTAAAACGTCTGCCAATGCCCCGGCCTATCTGGTTTATACGTCAGGAACGACCGGCTATCCAAAAGGGGTGTTACATGCTCATCGTGCGTTGCTGGGGCGAATGCCAGCCAGCCGGTGCTGGTTTCACTTTAGCGAAGGCAGCAACAAGCAAGGTAATGAGAATAACCAAAGCGCGGAGAATAATTCGAGCGGAAAAATTGACCGGATTCTGCACTCGGGTAAATTCAACTGGACCTATGTGTTGGGCACGGCGTTAATGGACCCGTTGTTTCAAGGTAAAACGGTTGTTGTCCACGAAGGGGAGCAGCACGCCGACACCTGGCCAAAGTTAATCGCTAAACATGATTGTTCCATTTTTATCGGTGTGCCAACACTATACCGACAGATACTTCAAAAAACCTCATATTCATGGTTGCAGGTTCCCAGTTTGAAGCATTGTATGAGTGCAGGTGAGCATCTGTCTGATGAAGTGCTGGCACAATGGAAACAGCGATTTGCTCTCGACGTGTATGAAGCCGTTGGTATGTCAGAATGCTCTTATTACCTGTCACAACATAAAAAAATGCCGGTTCGTCCCGGTTCCGCTGGTTTCCCTCAACCAGGCCACGATGTCGTTCTGCTGGACGAAAACATGAGGGAAGTCGCTGTCGGTGAAGAGGGTATGTTATGTATTCCAGAGACTGACCCAGCATTGTTTATCCGCTATTGGAACCTGGAACAAGAAACACAAAATAGTCGAAAGGGCGGATATTTCCTGACCGGAGACTACGCCAAGCGGGACGAACAAGGATATATCTGGTTTTTGGGTCGTAAAGACGACATCATCAATTCGTTTGGTTATCGTGTTTCCCCGGTAGAAGTAGAACGGGTGATAAAAATGCATGATGCCATTTCCGATTGTGCTGTCGTAGGTGAAGAGATTGCTAAAGACAAGATTATCGTCAGTGCCTACGTTATACTGCATGACGGTGACTCGGTGACTGAAGAAGGGTTGATCGAGTTTTGCCGAGAACATTTGTCGAGCTATAAAACACCCAGAAAAGTGTCCTTTTTATCAACATTCCCGCGTACCAGAAATGGCAAGATTTTACGTAATAAACTAACATCTCGGTGACTGGCTGTTATGTTAATGTCACTGCACTGGTCTGTCGATTTATCTCACTACCACAGCGTCGTTGCGACGCTACTTTGTAGAAAACCTGTTTAACAGAAAAAGCTGGTTAGCTCAGTAGTGGGCAAGCTAACCAATTCATCAAAGGACGGTTTAAAGCCGATATCAAGCCTATAAATCTATCAGTTGAGTTGCAGCGGGCATATTTCTGCTGGCACCTTGTACATAAATACGCTTAAAAGCCACCATCAAAAATGGGCTTGTTGGCTTTATAGCTGCTTCAAATCAAAGTCTGACCAGATCGGTGCATGATCGGAAGGTTTCTCCATTTCTCTTATGTCGTAACTGATACCTGCCGCATGGCATACTTGGGTCAGGGTCGGCGTAGCCAAAATATGGTCGATTCTAAGGCCACGTTTGGGGTCATCGGCGAAACCTTTGGAACGGTAATCAAACCAACTGAATCGATCATTTTCGGTCGGGTAGTGCTTGCGGTAAGTATCCGCTAAATTGTGTGATAGCAGTGCCTGATACCACTCCCGCTCGATCGGCAAGAACGAACATTTCCCTGCTTTTAACCAGCGTTTGCGGTTCACCTCACCAATACCAATATCATTGTCTTGTGGCGAGATATTCATGTCTCCCATCACCAAAATATGATTGGCGTCTTTTAAGATGTTGTCCAGATAGATATTCAAGTCAGCATAGAATTTTGCTTTGGCCGGAAATTTTGTTTCGTGGGCTTGGTTTTCACCCTGAGGAAAATAACCGTTAATGACATCGATGAATTGCCCGTCAATCTTGTAACGGCAGTGAATCAAGCGTTTCTGGTCGTCTTCATTATCGGTCGGGAAACCTTTTTGAACAAAAACAGGCTTGGTCTTGGAAGCCAGCGCAACACCGTAGTGACCTTTTTGGCCGAAAAATTCAACGTGCCAACCAATAGCGTGAATATCTGCAAGCGGGAAAGAGTCATCATGGACTTTTGTTTCCTGTAGGCCCATTACATCAGGATCGAGTTGTTCTTTAATGGCCTTCAGTTGATGTTGACGCGCACGAATACCATTGATATTGAAGCTGATAAAGCGAGTCATGATGCTCTCCAAAGTGATTGCCGGATAGAAATGGCGTATCAAGAACCTGTCGTTAACAATTTCAAGTAGATAAGCTGTCAGGAAATTTAACCGATTCTACCAGCTTGTAACAGAGAAAACTTTTGTAATGAACGTTCAGTCGACAATATATTGATCCTGGGACTTTATGTGGCTTGGATAACTGGGTAGGATAGGCGCCCTTAGCTAACGCGTTGAATAAAACTAAGGATAAAGGAAAGAAAGTCAATGAACCCAGTTAAACGCACTATATACACTGCTCTTTTTGTCGCCCTTATAGCCTGTGGCGCTTTTATAGCTATCCCCATCGGCCCGGTTCCGATCGTCTTGCAAAATATGTTTGTGCTTCTGGCAGGCTTGATTCTGGGCCCGGTATGGGGGGTGGGCTGTGTCGCCGTCTATCTGTTTGTTGGCTTTGCAGGGCTCCCGGTATTTGCCGGCGGCACTGCCGGCATAGGTAAATTATTCGGCCCCACTGGCGGTTATCTGCTTGGCTATTTACCTGCTGTCTGGGCTACCGGTATGATTTCCAAGACCATGAAACAGACACGAACAGGTGATCTGATTGCCCTGATCACAGGTAGTGTCATTGTTTATGCCGTAGGTGTTCCCTGGTTGAAATATGCCTTTGCCATGTCTTGGTCCAAAGCCCTTGCTGTGGGTATGTATCCATTTCTTATCGGAAATGTCCTGAAGATTGTCGCGGCTCTGTTCATCGCTCAGAAAATTCGCCCCATCATAGAAAAAAAACCCCATTCAGGCGACTCTCATGGCCCGTCCCATTCTTGAAATAGCTAACCTGTCACATCATTACGGTCACCCTGATAGTGGCATAGAAAATATCAACCTCACTGTTGCCAACGGAGAATATCTTGTTCTGGCCGGAGCTAATGGATCAGGTAAAACGACCCTTATTCGCCATATGAACGGTTTGCTTGAACCGGACAGCGGAGAAATTCGCCTTCACGGTAAAGATATTTTTAATAACTTGGTCCACACCCGCCAAAGCATAGGCATGGTGTTCCAGGACGCCGATACCCAGATCGTTGGAGAAACCGTGTTCAGTGAGGTCGCTTTCGGGCCTGAAAACCTGAGACTTTGCAGGGCGGAGATCGATGATCGGGTTCAACGGATTTTGAAACAATTCGGCCTCGACCGGTTCAGTCAACGCCATCCCGGTGCTTTGTCCGGCGGAGAAAAACGAAAATTGACTATCGCCGGTATTCTGGTCATGGATCCTGAAATTATTATTTTTGACGAACCCTTTGCGAATCTGGACTATTGCACAGCTGAAAACCTGGCTCAATTGCTTCGGCAACTGAATCAAGAGGGAAAAACCATCATTATGGCAAGCCACGATTTGGATTTGATTATCGGGGATGCGCATCGGATGATGATTATGGAAAAAGGCAAGATAGCAGCGATAGGTTCGGTTCAGGATTTGGCTCCTTATCTGACGCATTACGGCTTGAAACCCCTTTGTACCTGTAAGGCATCGGAAAATGACGTCCATCTTTGAATTCAAATCCGGAGAGTCGGTAATACATCGACTTGACCCCAGATGCAAATTGGCCATTCTTTGCCTTTGGGGGGCAAGTCTGGCTGCCGCTCAATGGGCTGCCGCGATATTGTTGTTAATTCCGCTGCTCCTGTTACTGAACCGTTTGGGAGCCACTTTGTTGTCCCTGTTAACGGAACTAAAAATCTTCCTGGTTTTTTTATTCGCTATATTTCTAGTCAGGGCACTGGTCACTCCGGGCACGCCGCTAATTTCGTTTTTTGGCAGTGACATCACCTTTGAAGGGGTCAATGAGGGAGGAATAGTAGCCCTGCGTTTTTTTAATATCATGATTCTGGGTATTGTCTTCTCGTCAACCACCAGCCCGTCGCAACTAAAAGCGGCCTTTCAATGGTTCCTTGGCCCCATTCCATTTGTTCCGGAAAAAAGAGCGGCGATGATTATGGGACTGTCCTTACGTTTTCTGCCACTGATTTTCAGCCAGTCTCGGGAAATTGGCCAGGCCATAATCGCTCGATGCGGAGATAACCGAAAAAACCCGATAAAACGCATCACCACCCACGCAATGGCTCTGCTCTCTAAAACCTTTGGTCAGGCTGATACCCTGGGTTTGGCCATGGAAGCCAGATGTTATACGGAACACCGAACAGACCCGTGTTTTTCCCCTAGTGGTAACGAACGCCTCGCTTTCCTTTTGGCCATCGCCTACACTCTTATGACGTTTTTCTTGTAGCGTGTTCGCTCGATCAAAACCTGGCTTCCAGGTTTCTATACAGTGGCAATAGGTCAATTCTCCGATTAATTGTTGTCAGATAATTCTTGTAATAGTCACTTTCGATACCGCCGCGTTTTTCAAATTCCTTTCGAGAAATACCCTCTGGTAGTCCGGTAATATCGGGAAAAAAAGTCTGTTCATCGGCAAACCGGGATGCCATTGTCTGTACTTTAAGTGCATCGTTCTTGCGTTGACTGATTTCGGCAAAACGGATGCCTGCTCTATCCGCGGCCAAATCCGCATAGCTGAAACCGGAGCCGCCTTGTTGTGTGTCCAACAACTCTTTGAACTCGCCTATAGCGAAACTGAGTCCACTATCTGAAAGCAGTTTTAATGCGGCAGAGAAAATAAAATGCAAGCGCAGGTCATTTCGATTTGCAAGTGTCACTTTGGTCTTTTTCGGCTGGCATTGATTCAGCGTGTTTTGATCCAGTGCCCCGATAACCGAATCGAAATAGGGCGAGCCAAGAAATATAGCCAATGCCAGTATTGCGGCTTTATTCTCTTCTACTGGCAGCTCGCTCAAATGGCTGCGCTTTTCTGCCAGCGAAAACACGGAACGCAGGTAATAGCCAAAATGGGCTTCACCAATGCCACTGATTTTTGGATGGAATGCGCAAATATGCTCATAGTAAGCCCGAATCACCTTGGGGTCGCCAAATACAGCCATGTTATTTCGCATATCCTTGACTTGCTGTTTGGTGCTGATGATTGTCTGCCTGAAGTTTGGAATGGGATGATACTTAAGGGTCAACGTGGAGTGAGTGACTTCAATCGCGTCCACCGCATTAATCAGCTTGGTGCCGAAAGATTCGTTTGCGATGAATCGGTTCAATACAATTTCGACAAAAGCAAGAGCTAAATCACCTGGAATATCAAGATCACCCAAGGAAACGCGATAGACTGACAAACCGTCTGCCGAAGGCAATACGGTTACTGTCATATTGACGTATCGGCCTGCTGGAGTTGTGGGGATATCCAGGGTAAAGGCGCCAATTATTGCCAGCGGAGCGATATTTACTCTTCCTTTTAGTCTTGGAAAACCGCGTGTAGCCAGTGCAACGATGCCATTTACATCTTGCGCGGAGAGTTGCAGGGTAAACTGTCGCTGTCTTTCTTCCTTCGATAAATCTTCATTCAACAGGTCTTGGTAGAGTTGCATTGCCACTCTTTTCGCTTGAACTGCGCTCTCGGTATTGACCTCAGCGATCTCCGCTACCAGCGGATCATGGCTGATGATTTTGGCCAGGGCAATCAATAAGACGCAAATTAAAACGCCTATCAATAGTGCAACGCCAAACAGAATATTTTTGAGAAATCCCTTTTTTGTCCTTTTTTCACTTAACGCGTTCATTTTGTGGATCAGTGATCTTGGTATGAATTTGGTTGAAACAGGCTTCGCTTATTTCCTGAGATTTTTAATAACGGAGCCTTGTTGCAATTGAATAATCTGGTGCATGTTGTCCAGGCCGACTTGGTGGTGAGTAATGAGTATTATGGTTCTTTTTTCGGTTTGTTTGAAGATGGCTTGCAGCATATTTTGCTCGGTGATACTGTCCAGCCCTTCACCAGGTTCGTCCAAAATCAATATCGGCGCGGGCTTCAATAAGGTGCGTGCTACGCCAAGTCGGCGAATTTGGCCACCGGATAGTTTATGCCCGGCCTCGCCGATATAGGTCTCATAGCCATCCGGCAGTGTTTCAATAAAGTCATGAACCTGGGTAAGTTTACATACCTCGATGATTTCTTCATCACTGGCATTAGGGTTTGCCAGCAATAAATTACGTTTGACAGTGCTGTTAAACAGTGTACTTTGTTGAGCGGCGACAGCGAATCGGGCACGTAAATCTTCGCTATCGAATTGATCGATATTCACTCCTCCAAAATGAATGCTGCCTGACTCCAGTGGCCAAAAACGTAAAAGCGCGTTGATTAGTGTGCTTTTCCCTGAACCGCTGGGTCCGGTGATGGCGATGTGTGAACCTTGCGGTATGTGCAGGTCAATTGACTGAAGGGCAAAATGCTGGCGATCTGGGTAGCGCAGGCTGACATTTTTCAGATCGATGTCGCCGCTTTCAGGAACAATCCTGGTGGTGGCAGGTTCCCGAACGGCAGGTTCACTATCGACAATATCAAATAACCGGCGAGCTGCGGCCAGAGTTCCGGGGAGGGTTTGAAATGCCAATGGCAACGGCATGATCGCTTCAAAACTGGCTAACGCAAACAGCGCCAGCATCGCCAGGTTGGCGGGTGCCAGATTGCCGACAGAGACCATCGGAATTGCCACCAATAACATAAACCACATGCTGAGATTGGCCAACAGCCCTAACGTGGATTGGGTGCCACCATTGAGTTTGGCCAGATGTTGTTGATCGGCTAGTAAGCGTTCACTCAGTTTATCGACTTTGGCGGTTTGGTTTTTTGCTGCACCATAAATCAATATTTCACTCATTCCCTGCGCGCTGTCGATTACCGCAGAGCGCAATTCCGATTTGGTTTCAATGCTGCGGGCAGAGGGCTTTTGTGCCAGATGGTTGACCAATATCGGAACAGCGATACCTGCAATCAGCAAAAACACCCCTTCGATAATGGCCAGCAAGAGATCGAATTGTGCCAAGAAAAGCAACAGTAATGCGCTGATAATAGCGGTAACCAGGATTGGTGCCAGGATTCTCAAATAGAAGTTTTCCAATGCGTCGATATCGGCACGAATTCGGCTGAGTAAGTCGCCACTGCGATAGTTTTGCAAAACGGCAGGAACTAAGGGCTCCAAATGCTGATAAAACCAGGTTCGCAATGTGGCGAGTAAGCGGAAGGTGGCTTCGTGGGTGACCAATCGCTCACCGTAACGACCGATGGTGCGCAGAATAGCGAAAGCGCGAATGCCGGCGGAGGGCGTGAAATAGTTCACGCTTGTACCCGAGACACCGGCAATGGCCATGGCCGCGATAAACCAGCCGGACAATGCCATCAAGCTGATATTCGCCAAAATGGTAAGCAAGGATAAAAAAGCCCCCAATAACATCCAGCCCCACCACGGACGCATCAGTCCCAACAGTCTTCGGGTGACTTGCCAGTGACTCATTGCACGAGCTGGTTTATTGCGGTTTGATTTTGTGGCATTGTTGTTAGCCTGGTTTGTCATTGACCTGTTATCGGTGTTTTGCGTCATCTGGCACCTCGCTGAAAGCGCGATACCATTTCGGCATAGACCGGCTGTTCTGTCATCAGCTTTTCATGCTTGCCAACCGCGAGCACTTTTCCGTTATCGAGCAGCACAATGCGATCTGCCTGTTTGACGGTATTCAGGCGATGCGCGATACTGATCACCGTGCGATTCCGGGTAAGTGTTGGCAGGCTTTGCTGGATAAGTTGTTCACTTTCCAGGTCCAAATGGGCTGTGGGTTCATCCAGTAACATAACGGGTGCATTTTTAAAAAACGCTCTGGCCAAAGCGATTCGTTGAATTTGGCCACCGGAGAAACCGACACCATGTTCACCGACATGTGTGTCATATTGTTCAGGCAGTTGTTCAATCGTGCTGGCAATTTGTGCCGCGTTGGCGGCGGCTCTGATTGCCTGATCGAGCTTCGGATCATCGGCGTCGGGTTGGCCCAGTGCAATATTTTCCCGAACCGAACCATGGAACAAATGTGCCCGCTGTGGCATCCACGCAATTTGTTTGCGCCATGCTTCAAGTTGATCAGTTTGTAATGCCGTGTCGTTGATTTTAATGGTGCCGGATTGTGGCCTGATAAAACCGAGCAACAAGTTCATCAGTGTACTTTTGCCAGCACCGGTTTGACCGACAATAGCCATGTTTTCGTTGGGCCTAATGGTAAGTGAAACGTTCTTTAACGCCGGGCGCCCGGGCGCATAATCGAAACAGACATTGTCGAATTCAATGCCTATGCGGTTGGCCGTTTCTATGCTGGCAGAGGCGTCGGTGGTTGGATTGAATTTTGATCTCGAAGTCGAATTGGCCATTGTCTCAACACCTGTTTTTTTGAGCAATGGCTCTGTTCCGTCATCCAACTCCACCTTTTCAGGTTCCAGTACTTCCAGCATTTTTTCGGCGGCACCGATCGCTTCCATTTTCGCATGATAATGTGTACCCATACTTCGCAATGGCAGGTAGAACTCGGGCGCTAACAGCAATGCAAAAAATCCGAAAAAGAAATCCAGCTCGCCATACATAAGGCGGAAACCCACCAGTACCGCAACCATCGCAATACTCACGGTAGATAGAAATTCCAGCAACAGAGACGATAAAAATGCCACTCTCAATACGGACATGGTGCTAAGACGATAGTCATCAGAAATCCGGCTAATCACTTGTGCTTCGCGACGGCTGGCATTAAACAGTTTAAGGGTAGTGAGTCCCTGAATCATGTCCAGAAAATGCGCACTCATACGCGCCAGTTTGCGCCATTGCCGTTTGTTCAGTCGCTCGGTACCCTTGCCTATCATGATCATAAAAAATGGAATCAGGGGGGCGGTGACCAATAAAATGACACCGGAGATCCAGTCAATTGGAAAGACAAATACCAGAATGGATAAAGGTAGCAACGCCACCAATGACATGACGGGCAAATAACGGGCATAGTAGTTTTCCAGGGCATCAACACCGTCAACCACGGTGTTGACCAGTTCGCCGCTACGTTCATTGTTCAAAAAAAGAGGGCCGACATCGAAAAGGGTTTGATGCAATCGTTGTCGCAGGCCGCGTTTGACGCGCATAGCCGCCGTCACTGCGGCTTGTTCAGAGGCCCAGTTTAACCCTGCGCGTAACAAGAACAGGGCCAACAGTGTCGTAAGAAAAAAAGTGACATCACCCAGGGTGGCGTCGTTGAAAATAACGGCATTGATAATACTGGCTAGGCACCAGGTCTGAGCGATGAGCAACAGACCTGAAAGCAAACCCAGGCCAACCGACAATTTCAAACAAAACCCTGCCAGTGGTTTCTGGGCTTTGAGAAATGCCGGGATGGCTGAATCAGTCACCTTGGCCATTCAATACCATTACTCGTCGTCATCCAGACCATTTAATTCCAGCCACATTACATTGATAATGCCGAAAGCACAGGCCAGTAATACACCGAGAATCCAAGCGAAATACCACACAGTCAACCTCCTCTAGTAAAGTGAGTGCTCGTTGGCGCGAATGTCTTCAACTGTAAACTTGCCCCACAGTTTGACGTAACACCAGACGGTGTAGAACAAAACAATGGGCACGAATAACAGAGTGGCAAAAAGCATAATGCTCAAGGTTAACTCACTGGATGCGGCATCCCAAATAGTCAGGCTGTGTCCAGGGTGAGTGCTCGATGGCAAAATAAATGGAAACAATGCGAATGCCCCGGTTAGAATAATACCAAACAAGCTTAGGGTGGTAAGTGCAAAAGCGCTACCAGGCATCTTTAATCGCGCCGTTAAGAACGCGCCGAATGCGCCTGCAATACCCGCTACCGGGGCCAGCATGGTCAATGGGTATTGGTCGTAGTTGGCAAACCATGCTCCGTCAACTATTTCAACTGTCTTACCTAAAGGATTAGGGTTGGCAGCTTCATCGATGACGCTGGTGATAACATAGCCATCGATGCCGAACCACAGCCAGATGCCTTCCAAAACAAACAGTCCCATCACCGCTAGCGCTGCCCACTGGGTATATCGGCGGGTGCGGTCGTACACGTCATGACTGCTGCGCATCATCAGGTAGGCGCCGCCATGCATGACAAACATGCTGACCGCTAGTAAACCAGACAAAACAGCAAAGGGATGCAGCAGACCGAAAAAGTTGCCATCGTAGAACGAACGCAGATAATCGTCGTAATGGAATGGCACGCCTAAAAACAGGTTGCCGAAAGCGACACCCAAAATCAGCGGTGGTACGACACCGGATATAAACAGTCCCCAGTCCCAAGTACTGCGCCATCGCTTGTGTTCCAGTTTGGAACGGTAGTCAAAGCCGACCGGACGGAAAAACAGTGAAAACAGCATTATCATCAACGCCATATAAAAGCCTGAGAAGGTGGTCGCGTAGACAATCGGCCATGCTGCAAAAATCGCGCCTGCGGCTAAAATCAACCAGACCTGATTACCGTCCCAGTGTGGCGCAACTGCATTGATTGCGACGCGGCGTTCCTCATCGGTTTTGCCGACAAACGGCAGCAGCATACCGACCCCCATGTCGAAACCTTCGGTCATGGCGAAGCCTAACCACAGCACTCCGACCAGAACCCACCAGACCATTTTCAGGGTAGGATAATCTATAAACTCCATGATAAATTCTCCTTACAGCAGCTCTGTTTCTGGGTTAGTGGACGGCTTAGAGTACATTTTCCCACCTGGTTGCTCTTGGTGGTAACGACCGGTATGCAGACTGCTTGGGCCAAGCCGGGCGAACTTTTGCATCAGATAGACTTCAATCGATAGCAGTACAGTGTAGAACAAGACAAAACCAATCAGACTGGACAAGATATCGTTGTAGGTCAGTGATGACACCGCAGTAGATACTGGCAGAATTTCACCGACGGCCCATGGCTGGCGTCCGTATTCAGCGACTAGCCAGCCAGTTTCGATGGCTATCCACGGTAACGGAATACTGAGCAAACAGAGCCACAGGAACCAGCGCTTTTCAAAGACGCTACGTCGTGCTGTGTAAAAAAATGCCAGAGCGAAAACAACCAGCATAGTGAAGCCTGATGCAACCATAACTCTGAATGACCAGAACAACGGGGCAACGTGTGGAATTGACGCCTCGGCTGCCGCTTTTATCTGCTCCTCGGTTGCATCCACGACGTTGGGAGCGAATTGCTTCAGCAGAAGCGCGTAGCCAAAGTCTTTTTTGTTGTCTTCAAACTGTTGGGTTTCTTCTGGCGAAGCTTCGCCTTTGCGGATTTTTTCAAACAGTGCATAAAGCTGCATGGAATTGCGAATGCGAACTTCATTTTCTGCGATAATGTCGTTCAGACCTTGTACTTCTTCGTCAAGAGAACGGGTAGCGATAATGCCCATCAAGTAGGGAATTTGGATGGCATTATGGGTTTCTCTGTCTTCCTGACTTGGGAACCCGATAACGGTAAAGGCCGCCGGGGCAGGTTGGGTATGCCATTCGGCCTCAATCGCGGCCAACTTGGCTTTTTGCAACACACCTGTTTCGTAACCACTTTCGTCACCCAGCAAGATAACAGACAGAATCGATGCCATACCGAACCCTGCCGCCACGGCAAAAGAACGTTTGGCAAAACCGATATCACGACCTTTTAACAGGTACCAGGCACTGATACTCAGTACAAACATCGAGCCGGTGACATAACCCGCTGAAACTGTATGAATGAATTTCACTTGTGCAACTGGGTTGAGCAGCACTTCTGCAAAACTGGTCATTTCCATGCGCATGGTTTCGATATTGAATTGTGAGCCGACCGGGTTTTGCATCCAGCCATTCGCGACCAGGATCCACAGTGCGGAAAAGTTGGTTCCCAGTGCCATAAGCCAGGTAACGAGCAGGTGTGAGATCTTGCTTAAACGATCCCAGCCGAAAAAAAAGATGCCGACGAAAGTCGATTCAAGGAAAAACGCCATCAAACCTTCAATTGCCAGCGGGGCGCCGAAGATATCGCCCACATAATGTGAGTAGTATGACCAGTTGGTGCCGAACTGAAATTCCATGGTTAAACCCGTGGCGACGCCTAGCGCAAAGTTAATACCGAATAGTTTCCCCCAGAATTGGACCATGTCTTTGTAGACCTGCTTACCGGTCATGACATACACGGATTCCATAATGGCAAGAATGAAAGTCATGCCTAAAGTCAGGGGAACGAAAATGAAATGATACAAGGCGACCGCTGCGAACTGCAGTCGCGATATATCGACGACTTCTTCAGGGATCATGAGATTGCTGCTCCTTGGAGTGATAAGTAACCAAAATCACCTTATAAAGTAGCTAGTCAACCACGTCTTTGACACATATCAAGGATAGTAATTTGGATTTTTTTGATATATGTCAAGGATAGTCGTTCGCGTTAGCGATGAGAGTTGACGGAGCCTTTGCCGGACGTCGACTGACTGATTTGAGATGCCAGACACAGGCATCGGTTGGACCAGACTCATCCCGTTGCTAGTGCTAACCGGAGCAGGTCGACCCCACTACCGGTCAAGATCGGATTTGGATAGTTGATCCAGCCCACCCAGAAAGAGCAATGTCGCGAAGTGTGCCGCACGCTTCGGATCGGCATTGGTTTTTGCCAGTTTGAGTCCGATTTCATAACCGACACCATAAAATGACGCGACCAAAAACTCGGTGTCGATATTTGGCAATTGGTTGGATTCAATGGCTTGGTCAATATCGGCTTCCAAGTTAGATAATGCTTTGCCAAAAACACTGGTGCCACAGATTTCCTGGACTGTTTTTTCGTTGGCATGTACAAGTTGGTAGACGACTGGGTCTTCGACGATAGTGGTAAAAATGGCGAGGTAAGAATTCTGAATATGTTCTTTGAGGTTAGATGCTTTGGGGGAGTGATTGACGTGACCATCGAGTCGTGCCATATAGTCATCGATCAGGGCCAGAAAGATTGATTTTTTATCCGGGAAATAATTGTAGAATGTTCCGGATGCAAGGCCGGTTCTCCGAATAATATCTCTGACTGTGACTTTGTCGAATCCCGCTTCACTAAAACACTCTCTGGCTGCATCAAGAATGGCTTTTTGATTATTTTGCCGATTGAGTTCTCGTTTCCCTGGTTTTTGCGCAACGTTCATTTGGGGTCCCTTTCAGTCATTCTGGTTCAAAAAAAGATTATATACGTTTTTTAGGTTCGGAGCATAAAAAGTGCTCGTTTTCATTATTTTATATAGTGACTAGAACGGTTTTTTCGCGGTGTCAAGTAAATATACCGAAGTGGCTCACTCACCCAACACCAAGTGATGTTATAATTTGCCTCCAAAATTTTTGTCAAGAATAATCTGACTGACTCGGCTGGTTTTCAGACTTCCTGATATTCTGGTTACGAACCTATGTATATAGTGGCTAAAGAGAAGTATAACTTCAATAAACTACAGAAAAAACTACGTGGCAACGTCGGGCGCGCTATTTCTGACTTTACTATGATCGAGGCCAATGATCGAGTGATGGTTTGTTTGTCTGGAGGGGCCGATAGCTACACTATGCTCGAAATTCTTATGAGCTTGCAAAAAAGCGCGCCGGTTCACTTTGAGTTGATTGCCGTCAATCTGGATCAGAAACAGCCTGGCTTCCCTGAGCATGTCTTACCGGACTATTTGGACAAACTGGGCATTGAGTATTATATCGTGAGTCGCGATACCTACTCGGTCGTTACCTCAAAAATCCCCGACGGAAAAACCATGTGCGGCCTTTGTTCCAGGCTTCGCAGGGGCACACTGTATTCGTTCGCTGAAGAAATCGATGCCAACAAGATTGCCTTGGGTCACCATAAAGATGATATCGTCGAAACTCTGTTTCTCAATATGTTCTACGGTTCCAGGCTGAGCGCCATGCCGCCCAAGTTGTTGTCTGATGACAACAGAAATATCGTTATTCGGCCATTGGCCTATTGTCGTGAAAGGGATATCAAGCGTTTTGCTGAGATAAAGGGTTTTCCGGTGGTGCCTTGTGGCCTATGTGGTTCACAGGAGAACCTGCAAAGGCAGAATATTAAAGCCATGTTGCGCGAGTGGGAAAAAACGTACCCCGGAAGGATTGAAGCCATTTTCAGTGCCATACAGAATGTGGCTCCGACTCAATTGGCAGACACCAATCTGTTCGATTTCACTAACCTGGTTATTGACCGCTCAAAAGAAAGGGCCGAATATGAACATGCCGACAAGCAGTCAGTCAGCCACGGCAAGCCTACGCCGGATCGAGCTGTGCAGATTATCGAGGCGCTCAATGTCGTTGAGTTAGATAACGACCTGAAAGGTCATGAGACTGGTTAGGTTTGTATCCAACTCTTTATCTGCTGAAATGTCAGTTATCGGGAATTCGGGTTGAATCCAACAGGTTATTGATAAGTTTGTGACATCTACCCTACGAATACGCAAAGACAAAACCAACAAGTCTAAAAAATGTACTAGTATTGTGTAAGGCTAAGGCTAAGGCTAAGGCTAAGGCTTGGGCGTTGTGTACTTGGGGTATAGAATTATTCCTGTTAACAAGGG
The DNA here is from genome assembly GCA_002747055.1 of Gammaproteobacteria bacterium. GTDB lineage: Bacteria > Pseudomonadota > Gammaproteobacteria > Pseudomonadales > Oleiphilaceae > LZORAL124-50-18. The sequence goes on along the minus strand of PDSQ01000026.1, from coordinate 131,521 downwards.
AGGGGGTGATGTCACTAAAAAAACTGTTTTTCTCTATTTTTATCCTATTTAGTATTTTGTTTGTCTGCCAGGGGATTCTGGTTATGTTAATGCTGGATAATCAAAATAAACTCCAGAGCGAACAGGATAGACGATACCAGTCCTATCTAATTGCCGATGAGTTCCTTCAGGGCTCCCGGGATCTTACACGTCTGGCGAGAACCTATGTCGTTACGGGGAATCCAAAGTACGAAACCATGTATGACGACATTATCGCCGTGCGGGAAGGCAAACAACCCAGATCTGATGGAAAAACCATCTCTCTTAGGCAAATTATGAAATATCTTGGCTTTACGGCCGAGGAATTCTCCCTGCTGGATGACGCCATCGCCAAGTCCGAAGGGTTGGTCGCAACTGAAATCAAAGCGATGAACGCCGTGAAAGGGTTGTTTGATGATGGTAGCGGAGCCTATACCAAAAGAGGCGCTCCAGACCTGGAATTGGCACGAGAGTTGATGTTCAATCGACAATATCATGAATATATTAAAGAGATTATGAATCCAGTGGATCAGTTTTTCTCCCATTTAGGTAAGCGTACCGAGGCAGCCTGTAATGTATTGGAGGAAACCGCTGATTTCTATATGAATATATTTATTGCAATCCTTATCGTCCTGTTTATATGCCTGATTTTTGTAGGCTGGGTAGTTTACAAACAGGTTATCTTATCGGTGGGGCTTTTGGCAGAAGGTGTAACAGAAATTGGCAAGGGTAATTTGACCAAGGGCATTGAGGTCTCCGGCAAAGGAGAGATCGGACAGTTGGCCAGTGCCCTGAGAGCCATGGCAAAAAACCTGGCCGATATGGTGCGGATTATCGTGGCCGGAGTGCAGACACTGAAAACATCTTCCGGGCAATTGTCCACTATTTCTGCCGGGATGGGAAAAGCCGTGGATGATAGCATGCAACGCTCGAGTACCGTAGCCGCCGCATCCGAACAAATGAGTACAAATATGGATTCGATTGCGGCGACAAGTGAGGAGGGTGCTTCCAATATGCAGGTCATCGCCTCGGGTACGAAGCAACTAAGTTTGGCAGAACAAGAAATAGTAGTTAAGTCTGAAGAAGCGAGAAATATTGTCGATGAGGCCGTCGCCAAATCAGTCACGGCGTCCAGTCAGTTGCGAGAGTTGGGAAATGCTGCCGAGAAAATCAGCAATGTAACGGAGGTTATTACCGCTATTTCTGAACAGACCAATCTTTTGGCGTTGAATGCCACGATCGAGGCAGCGAGGGCCGGTGATTCGGGGAGAGGGTTTGCCGTTGTTGCCAAAGAGATCAAGGATCTGGCCGGCCAGACAACGGGGCCACTCAGGAGATCAAAGAAAAAATTTCCGGAATTCAGACAGCCACCGGTGAAACTATCAAAGAGATCGGCAAGGTGACGGATGTTATCTCCAATTTCAATGAGATTGTGAATAGTATTGCGGCCGCCGTGCAGAAACAGTCGGTAACGACGGAGGAAATCAGCAGTAATGTGCAGCAGGCCACAATGGGAATTTCTGAAATGAGTGTCAGTATCGCCCAAAGTGCGGAGGTATCTTCTTCCATTGCGCAAGATATTGCCAAGGTGAGTCACGCCGGAACCGCAGTTGCGAAGGACTGTTCTCAGGTACACGAAAGTTCTGTAAAACTGGACAAGTTAGCGGAAAAGCTTACTGAAATGGCTGCAAGGTTTAGTGTTTGATTGTCAGTTGCGCACGGCGGCGGGCGGATCAAGCCGTGCGCATAACCGAAGTGGTCAATGTCGTTGAGTTGGGCAACGAACTAAAAGGCCAGTAAATTGGTCAGGTTTATACCCAGCTCTTGTACCGTCGAAGCTCCTCCAAATTCGGTAGCAACTGCAATGCAGCACGCATCGTCGACTTCTCCGCCTGCTTTTTTGAGCAGTGTTGATGCCGCTACCAGGGTTTCGCCGGTTCGGATGACATCATCGAAAAGCAATACTTTGGCACCAGTCAAGTCGACTTGCTTGCTCAAGCTCATCGTGCGTTTACTGTTATAAATGTCCTGGGTGTGCCATTCGCCTGCCAGTTCACTTGAAGGGTGAAGTATTATCATAGGTCGGGCGAGTGAATAGGCCATTATCGATCCGAGCGTCAGGCCGTAAGGGGCGACCACCGCAATATGCGTAATGTCTGACTCAAGGTACTTTTGCACCAGTGCATCCGCGACCATATGCATGGTAACCGGACTGGTATAGAGAAATTGTAAATCGTAATGACGTTTCCCGGTATTGTAGGGACAATTGTCATGGGTTTTAATCTTTGACTTTAACAAGTATTCATCGAAAATCATGTTCCTACCCTTTTTAACTTCAATTCTATTTCACCGGTTAGTCGTTATGCAACCGTAGTGCACTCTAGTCATCATAGGTATTTTTCTTTTTCCACTCTTCCTCGCCGCCGATATAGTTATCCCATTCCTTGTCAGCCGCTCTTTTTTCTGTCTCAGATTTGACTTTGGCCGTGTCTTCCTCTTCAGCGATTCTTTTTTCAATTTCGTTTATTTTGATCCTAAATGCTGCGATGGCATCTTGTGCGGTGGCAATGCTGGCGATGGCCTCCAGTTCAGTGATCGCACTTTGAAAATTGTGAATGGCAACCCTGAGTCTACCTAGTTTGATCGCTGCGTTGGCCCGGTTTTCATACAAGTCTGCTTTTGATTTGACGATGTAGTATCTTAGCTTGTCGCTTTGTGCACTGGCCAATTGGCTAGAGATATTCCCCTTTTGTCGTTGACTTTCGAGAAAGCTGATAACGGTTTGTAATAAGGTTCTTACCTCGTTTACTTTTTCTTCGTCAGCTATGGGCTCAGCTGTTTCTTTCACATCGCCGTTTTTCAGGTTCTCGATACTTTGCTGGTCTGCATCCAGTTGTCGTTGAAATCGGAACGCGTCGCCTTTCAGTTTTTTTATTTGCTCTAGCGTCTCGACACTTCTTTCTAAAAGCAATAACCGAATCTCTTTAGCGAGATATTGATTGGGTATGTCATCTAAAATTCGCTGGAGTCGCCTGTATCTGTCTGCAAGTACATTTGCACGTCGGGCCGCGGCAAGTTGCGCTTTTTCTCTAGCTTGAGCGACAAAGATAATCACTATCGACCCGAAAATGATAAAAACTATAATGCTGATAGCAATAGAATTGGACATGGTTGGTTGTGAGTATTCCTTATATCAGTAGACACTATTTGTAGACACAGCGGACATGGTCGGCCAGTCGGCATTTCGAGGTTTGGAAAAGTCAACTCGTCCTTACATGTAGATGAGAGAAAACCAAAATTACAAACCTGAGTATAGATGAATCTCGCCGCTTGTCAGCGTTAAATAATTTAGATTGGTGGTAGATTTCAAAGTCCAAAGGTATTGAATTCTCGAGACCGGCGAGACCGTCGCCACGCTTCATTGAAACTGTCTCTCAGTGGTTTAACTTTGTCTGGTCGGCTGAAATTCGCGAAACCTTCCGGACTGTTTGGATCTTTACGAAACAATAGCATGTTTCGATCCGCCAATACAAAAGCTGAATCAAGGTCAGGGCCGCTTGAGTGACTGATTCGAATGCTGATTCTGGAAGGTAATCGTTTCGCCAGTTCAACCAGGGAGTGACGAGAGTGCGCTAGATTTTTGTCGTCTTGTAACAACACGCGTACTTGTGCCCGTGTCGATTTACGTGCCATCCGTGAAACATAGTCGACGAACATCGGGCAATCGAAAATATCCGGTTCCAGGGTTGGGTCCTGGATTTCTATAGCTTCCCGGGCCTGAACAGCGAATGCAGTGAGCAGCTCACGGGATAACTCCGGTGTCGAGAAAAACCAGGAATGGGTATCCGCATCGGAGTGAAAAGGGCTAGGGTAGTGGCGAGGAAGCTGGTTATCTTGCAGTGCACCGATAAAGTTATTGGGGCAAAGTAGCGACATTTTCCGATGGGCTATGCCTGCCTCCATGTATTGATCTGAAATACAAAGAAACCCGCTCTTTTGATAGAAGGGGATGGCGGTCAATTGCGAATCCAAAGTGATGGTATGGCATTTGAGTCGCTTGAGGCAGTAAGTGACTGCGTGGTGCAATAGCTGCTGGCCGATACCCGAGAGCCTGTTGGCAGATGTCACTGCCATCCGACCGATAGTCGCCAGGCCGGGCGGTTGTTCAAGCAATCGGGCACAGCCGATATAATGCGTGCTGATTTTTTCTCGAATGCCGAAATGTATTGCAACGCTATCCAGCTCATCCCATTCCAGTTCGGCAGGAACCTTTTGTTCATGCACAAATACTTGTTGTCTCAGCCGTTTGATCGAATCGGGTATATCTTGGTTACTGAAAGTATCAATTTCAAACGCTGAGTGAGTGATCGGATTAGTCACGGTCAATACTTCCGTTGTTATGAAGTTGCATCGGTAAAAACCTGAATACCGGGATTGGTCAAGGCCGGGTAGAAGCTGGCTAAGTGTTCTCCTCCGGCGATAGATAGCAGGTGATTGCCCGATAAGCGATGTCGAGCAGGACAGGACTTTCAAATGTTCCTGGCCTGAGACGCGGCATTGCCTGTATAGGTCGCTGGAGTCAGGGTTTTCAGGTACTCTTTCGCCTCTGCCGGTATCTCCAATGTCTCTATAAAGGTCTGTATTTTCTGCTGATCCATCTGGTTACCTCGGCTAAGCTCTTTCAGTTTTTCGTAGGCGTTGGCGATATGGTAGCGTCGCATCACGGTTTGAATCGGTTCTGCCAATACTTCCCACGCAAGATCCAGATCCTCTGCAAGCCGATCGGTATTTATTTGCAGCTTCGACAAACCTCTCAATGTCGATTGATACGCGATAGAGGAATAACCAAGGCCAGCTCCAAGGTTGCGCAAGACGGTCGAGTCGGTCAGATCTCTTTGCCAGCGGGAAATAGGCAACTTCGTCGTCAAGTGTTGCATTATGGCATTGCCAATGCCCAGGTTGCCCTCTGAATTTTCGAAATCGATGGGGTTAACCTTGTGTGGCATGGTTGATGATCCGACTTCGTTGGCTACCGGTTTTTGTTTGAAGTAGGCGAGAGAGATATAGCCCCAAATATCACGATTGAAATCAATCAATATGGTATTGAACCGACATATCGTATCGAATAATTCCGCGATGTAATCATGCGGTTCGATTTGGGTAGTGTAGGGGTTCCAGGTAACCCCCAGGCTTTGTACAAAATCTGCGGCAAATCGTGGCCAGTCGAATTCAGGGTAGGCTGATAGATGCGCATTGTAATTACCGACTGCGCCATTGATTTTGCCCAGGTATTCGGTGTTCTCTAGCTGTGTGATCTGACGCTTGAATCTGGCGGCGACATTTGCTAGCTCTTTGCCAACGGTTGTGGGTGACGCGGTTTGACCGTGTGTGCGTGCCAGCATCGGGATATCGGCATATTGTTTGGATAACTGTCCTATTGCATCATGGATGGCGTTTTGTTGGGGCAGAATAATCTGGTTGATGCCTGATTTAAGCATCAATGCATGAGAAAGATTGTTGATGTCTTCGGATGTACACGCGAAATGGACAAACTCTCGCACTTGTTCCAGCTCACTATTACCAGTGATCTTCTCTTTAATCAGGTATTCCACCGCTTTTACGTCGTGGTTGGTGCCATGCGGGCCGGTTTCGATTTCTTTCACTCTGCTGGCTTCTACCTCGGTAAAATTGTTTACCAGATGATTCAGGATGTCGTTTGCCTGATCGGAAAAAGGTGGCACTTCCTTGATTTCCGGATTATTTGCCAATGCTTGTAACCACTTGACTTCGACTTCTACCCGGTATTTGATTAAGCCGAATTCGCTGAAGTAAGGTCGCAATTCTTTAGTCTTGTCGCTATACCTGCCATCTAGAGGAGAAAGCGCGGTGAGTGAGTTCAGTTGCATGGTAAAAGCCTTATTTAAGGTATTTGTGTGAGTGTGATAGGTGTCGGTTGTAAATAAGAGTCGTTGAGACAAGGAAAAGCATCGGCGATGTTAGCCGCAATGTCATCAGGGACTAAGATTGGTTTTGACGATTTTTCTGGCCTTCTGCCAGACCGCTTTTCTTCTGAAAATCAACTGCCATCGCCTACCCCCCAGTTGCCTCCAGAGCATAGCGGAGCGTATACCGGCCAGCAATAGCGCGCGGATTCTATCCGCGTTGTCATTGATTTTCAGGTGTTGAGGTTTTCCGGTTACCTGAATTCTCAGGTTGAATGTGCTGATGGTATCGGTATAAATGGATGCCAGATTCTTTATCACATTGCTGTGCTGAAGGTCGAAGTGCTTTAGTTGCTCTCGTGCTTGACCAATTCGCTTACCAATGATATCGAGCAATTCGGGGTTTTTTTTGAGTTTGTTTTCAAGATGAATCAGGTTCAAGACGTAGCGGATTACTTCAACTTTTTGCTTTTGGCTATCCTGGTCAAGTGTATCGAGAAGTTCGTGCAAGCCGAAATTGAGGTTCTGATGTGAGCCATAGACATCAATGGTGGTTTCCGGATTCTGAATGTAAATACTCTTGATCGAGGTTTCAAATGATATCGGGTGACAGCTTCCGTTATGGGCAATTTGACGCACCAATGCAGCGGCCTGAAAAATACCGGCGAGTGCGAGAGTCTGATCTGCCAGAGTGTGGCTCAAGGTGGTGTGCTCCGTTTGGTTTCGTTGTGTTTACTATCGCTCGTCGGTGGTGTCTTCTATTACGCCACCACCTAAACAGATATCCTGGTCATAAAACACGATGGATTGCCCTGGTGTAATGGCTCTTTGTTTATCTGCAAAGGTTACTTTATATCGGCCATCCTCGCTGCGGTCTAGCGTGCATGCCTGGTCGGCTTGACGGTATCGGATTTTACCCTTCAGCTTCGCCGGACAATCGGGGCCTTTGCCGTCTAGCCACGTTATTCGTGAAGCAAACAACCCGGACTTGAACAATGCCGGGTGGTCTGTCCCCTGCACAACGATCAGTTCATTTCGTTGTAGATTTTTATCGGCGACAAACCAGGGCGCTTCACTATAGCCGTCAAGCCCACCGATGCCCAGGCCCTGGCGCTGACCGATGGTGTGGTACATCAATCCCTGATGGGTTCCGATAACGTCACCTTCCAATGTCACTATCTTTCCCGGTTGTGCCGGAATATATCGTTTCAGAAAGTCGCGAAACTTGCGCTCGCCGATAAAGCAAATACCCGTACTGTCTTTTTTGTTGAACGTTTTTAATCGATGTCGTTCCGCTAGTTTCCTCACTTGTGACTTTTCCAGGTCGCCGATGGGGAACAGGGCTTTTTCGATTCTGGATCGATCGACTGAGTGCAAGAAATAGCTTTGGTCTTTATTTGCATCGAGTCCTTTGAGCAGGCAGGTCTTGCCGTCGATTTCTTTTTTGCGGACATAATGGCCGGTGGCGATACGGTCTGCACCAAGTGTAATGGCGTAATCCAGGAATGCTTTAAACTTGATTTCTTTATTGCATAGAACATCCGGGTTAGGTGTTCTGCCTGCCTTGTACTCTTCGATAAAGTGTTCGAAAACGCGATCCCAATACTCGGCAGCGAAATTGGCACTATGCAACTTGATTCCTATTTGGTCTGCAACTGCCTGAGCATCGGCCAGGTCTTGCTGTGCCGTGCAATACGCCGTGCCATCGTCCTCGTCCCAATTTTTCATAAACAGGCCTGCCACATGGTAGCCTTGCTCCTTTAATAGCAAGGCTGAAACCGAGGAGTCGACACCACCTGACATTCCGACAATAACGTGTTGGGCCAATGAATTTGTCCTGATTACCTGGGAATCAAGCGAATAATCTTAACACTATTCTTCATGTCAGCGAAATAGCGAGCCTGATCAAAGCGCAAAGACGGCCATTTGACGGCAGAAATCGCCAGTTTCAGGTTTGGTTACTCTGGGTTGTTTCGATGCTTTCGTGCTGCACGCGAATGTTGTTTGCTACTGGGTTGCATTCTCAATGGCGTTTTTGGTTTGGCAGGCAGGTTAATAGGTTTGCCAATCAATTCACCAGGCTGCAGGCTACCCAGTTGCCATTGGTCGATTTGATATCGGATCAGTCTTAGTGTGGGAAAACCGACCGCTGCCGTCATTCTTCTTACTTGCCTGTTTTTACCTTCCCTGATAGCCAATTCTATCCAGCTGTCTTGCACTGTTTTTCTAACGCGAATGGGAGGGTTTCTGGTCCAGACCGGAGGTGGAGGGATTTGGCGTGCTTGCGCGGGTAGTGTCATACCATCGTTGAGTAGCACGCCGGTTTTTAGCCGGTTGATCGCATCATCGTTAATGATTCCTTCCACTTGCACCCAGTACCTTTTGTATTTTTTGTTGTGAGGATGGGCGATAAGGTGCTGAAGTCGTCCGGAGTCGCTGAGCAACAGTAAGCCTTCAGAGTCATAATCGAGGCGACCGCAAAGGTGCAAGTCTTTGTCGCTGATATATTTGGCGAGCGTGTCACGCCCCTGGGGATCGGTAAACTGGGACAGTACATTGTAAGGTTTGTTAAATAAAACGATTCGTGGCATGGGTACGGTTGCAGACAGCCAAGGGCATGGTTTAGCGATGTAAACCATTAAATCAGTCGGTGGTCAAACAGCCGCTTGTCGGTTCTGTCATCGATGCATCAGCTTCCGCTATCGACAGACTATCAGTCTGTTTTCAATACAAAGAACCGACTACCAAATGCAGTTCGCAAGCGAATCGTTACCTGTGTTGACCGAGAACCAGCAGAAGTCGTCTATGCACCTACGGCTTTTTTAGACTCAAGTTCATAGATATTGTCTGGCGTTTCTAATTCGGCTTGTTTGGGTTCAGAATCCGGGCTTGTCTGTTTCGTTGTTTCTTCCGGTACCGGACAAATGTTGACGGCGTGCGTACCCTTACTGCTTGGCTGTTTCTCGAAAGTCACAGTTTGCCCTGCTTTGAGGGTTTTGTATCCTTCAATTTGGATAGACGAAAAGTGCGCGAATAAATCCTCGGTTTCACCTTCCTCGATGATGAAACCGTAGCCCTTTGCGTTATTGAACCATTTGACTTTACCTCTTGGCATATCCGGACTCCCTTATTGTTTTTCTGCATTTGATGAATGATTTCATCTATTTTTATGATTATGTTTTTTATTATTTTGGTGACTGAGTTGCTATCGTTGTCTTGATTTAATTATTTTTACCCTTACTTTTTACTATTAGGTCTGCTTAGTCAAGAGTTGTGGTTGGGTTTGTGGCTGTATTTGGTGTTACAACCCTCTTTTTTTTTCATTAATTTGTCAAAAGACTATATTTTGACGTTTTTTTTGGTTATTTCTGTTCATATTTTGAACTAATGCGGTTGCAGGATTTGTCTTGTCACCGGCTTTGAGTAGAATGTAGTTAGCGTCATGGGTTGCGGGAAATCCGTTGGTACTCGCTGGTAAGGATTTCAGGGAAGTGTCGGGTAATAACGAGATATCTGGGGGGCGTTAGGATTGTCCTGTTTTTCATGAATGTGAGTCACTTTGAATGTGGGCAAAATTTAATTGGATACCATGAGTAATTTCAAAAAAAGTCTACTAATATTGAACCAACAGGGTGATCAAGGTAGTGAGCCTGATTTCGAGCAGGAAGTTGTTGTCGGGCAACAAAAACCAAAGATCAAAAAGCCATCGCTTTTTAGAGTACTGTTATTGAACGATGATTTCACCCCAATGGATTTTGTGGTGGAAGTGTTGATGAAATTTTTTAACATGAACGAAGAAAAGGCGACGCAGACAATGCTGGCCGTTCATACGCAGGGTCGTGCTGTGTGTGGTGTTTTTACGAGGGATATAGCAGAAACTAAAGCTGCTCTGGTGAATCAATATTCTTCTGACTGTGAGCATCCATTGCTCTGTGAAATTGAAAGAGCAGACTGACTTGATACTGAGGTAGTGAATATGTTGAGTAAAGACCTCGAATACACATTGAATACAGCGTTCAAAAGTGCTCGCGACAAGCGGCATGAGTTTATGACCGTCGAACATTTGTTGCTTGCGTTGTTGGATAATGGTGCAGCGTTGAAAGTACTGACTGAGTGCGGTGCCGATGTTTATAAGCTGCATCGAGAGTTAACCGAATTTGTCGATTCGACAACACCATTGATTCCTGTTGAGGATAGGGAGCGTGAGACCCAGCCGACATTGGGCTTTCAGAGGGTGCTTCAGCGTGCGGTTTTTCATGTGCAGTCTTCCGGCAAAAAGGAGGTGACCGGAGCCAATGTGCTGGTTGCTATTTTCAGTGAACAGGAAAGCCAGGCTGTCTATGTGTTGAAGAAGCAAGGTATTGCCCGTATCGACGTAGTGAATTTTATTTCTCATGGTATATCCAAAGCACCAGGAAATGCTGACAGCGACTCATCAGCGGGTGCGGGTCCTGCCGAAGGTGCGGAGGACAACGTCGAGGAAAACGGTTCCAGTAATCCGCTCGAAGTTTATGCCTCAGATTTGAATGAGCAGGCGCGTGTCGGAAGAATTGACCCGCTGATCGGCCGAGAAAAAGAAGTGGAACGGGTTGTACAAATTCTTTCTCGCAGGCGTAAAAACAACCCGCTATTGGTCGGTGAAGCTGGAGTTGGCAAAACGGCAATCGCTGAGGGCTTGGCCAAGCAGATTGTCGAGAAGAACGTGCCTGACGTGATTTCCGATGCAGTCGTTTATTCGCTGGATCTGGGCGCGTTGTTGGCCGGTACCAAGTATCGCGGGGATTTCGAGAAGCGTTTTAAAGCGTTGCTCGCCGAATTGAAAAAACAGGAACACGCCATCCTGTTTATAGATGAAATTCATACCATTATCGGAGCCGGGTCGGCGTCGGGCGGTGTTATGGATGCATCTAACCTGTTGAAACCTTTGTTGAGTTCTGGTGGTATTAGATGTATTGGTTCAACCACCTTTACCGAGTTCCGCGGAATATTTGAAAAAGACAGTGCGTTGGCGAGACGCTTTCAGAAAATCGATGTGATGGAGCCCGATGTAGATGATACCTATTTGATACTCAAGGGGTTGAAGTCTCAGTTTGAACAGCATCACGAACTCAAGTACACCGACAAAGCCCTCAGAGCCGCTGCAGAATTGGCAGAAAAGTATATTACCGATCGTCATATGCCGGATAAGGCGATCGATGTTATAGATGAAGCGGGTGCCAGTCAGCGATTGAAGTCGCAGTCGAAACGTAAAAAAGTGATTGGTGTATCTGCGATTGAGGATATCGTAGCCAGTATCGCGCGTATCCCACCCAAAAGTGTTTCGGTTTCCGATAAGGATCTCTTACGGAATATCGAGCGTGATCTAAAAATGGTGGTATTTGGTCAGGACGAGGCGATCTCTGCATTGTCTACTGCCATCAAGCTTTCGAGGGCAGGCTTGAAATCGGCCGATAAGCCTGATGGCGCATTTTTGTTTGCAGGTCCCACAGGTGTCGGTAAAACAGAGGTGACCAAACAGTTGGCTAAAGTATTGGGTGTTGAACTGGTTCGCTTCGATATGTCGGAGTACATGGAACGTCATACAGTGTCGAGATTGATCGGTGCACCGCCCGGGTATGTCGGGTACGATCAAGGGGGCCTTTTAACTGAGGCAATCAGCAAGAATCCACACTGTGTATTGCTTCTCGATGAGATTGAGAAAGCCCATCCAGAGGTGTTTAATCTCTTATTGCAGGTAATGGATCATGGAACCTTGACCGATAACAATGGTCGGAAAGCGGATTTCAGACATGTGGTATTGGTTATGACGACCAATGCCGGTGCTGACGTGATAGGCCGACGTTCGATAGGATTTAGCGAGCAAGATCATAGCACTGACGGGATGGAGACATTGAACAAACTGTTTTCTCCCGAATTCCGTAACCGTCTGGATTCCATCATTCAGTTTGCTTCGTTAAGTCGAAAAATTATCGCTCATGTGGTAGATAAATTTATCGTCGAGCTGCAGGCCTTGTTGGATGACAAGCGAGTGGTATTGCATGTCGATGAAGAGGCCAAGTTATGGTTCGCCGACCATGGCTACGATGAGAAAATGGGAGCGCGGCCAATGGCCAGGCTGATTCAGGAAAAGCTCAAAAAGCCGCTGGCAGAAGAGATTTTGTTTGGTGAATTGTCCGAAGGTGGTGGCGAAGTTCGTATTTTGGTACGTGATGGCGATATCGTTTACGAATGTGAGCAGCACGAGGCGGAACCGGTTGACTGACAAGCGTACTCGATCTGAAAGTACGCTACCCAAAAGTACTCTATTCTAAGAGAATCTACCGGTGATTATTTTGCTCTGTACACAATGCGACCTTTACTTAAGTCGTAAGGTGTCATTTCAACTTTCACTTTATCGCCAGTCAGGATTCTGATGTAGTTCTTTCTCATTTTTCCTGAAATATGAGCGGTTACAATGTGGCCATTTTCTAGTTCAACTCGGAACATTGTGTTTGGAAGGGTGTCAATAATGGTGCCTTCCATTTCAATTACATCTTCTTTCGACATTAAGTAAAAACCCCAATGAAATAACGTGATCCAGTTTGGACGTTTGGTCAAACGGCGGGCAATATAACAGTAAACGATTGCAATTGAAAGCCTCGATCGTTGTGCGAAAGATTGATTTAAACCATTGGGTGAGACAGATTGAGATGAGGCAGAGCGCTAGATTCGAGTCCATCTGTCTTTTACCAATAGCTCGATGGGTCGAAAGTCAGTTTTGTAGCTCATCTTTCGGCAGTTTTTTATCCAATATCCCAAGTATAAATAGGGTTTGTTCAGTTGCTGGGTGTAGGCAATTTGCCATAATATCGCGTACTTGCCGGGGCTGATCCTGTCATAGTCCGGGTCATAGAAAGTGTAAATGGCGGAAATTCCGTCCTGTAGTTGGTCGATCACCGCTACTGATATCAGGCAACCATTTTGCCAAAACTCGATAAACTGTGTCGATTTTGGTGTTTCAATTATAAATGACTGGTATTGCTCTCGCGATGGCGGATACATGTCTCCATCCCGATGTTTTTGATTGATGTACTGCTCGTACAAACGGTAGTGCTCTTCCCTGAATTCTGGTTGTCTGACTATGGTATGTGTTTCTTTGTGTTTTTTGACAAGCCGTTTGTTGGATTTGCTAAGTGAATAGTTGGCGCAAGGTATGCGGGCCGGTATGCAAGCGATACAATCGGTACAGATGGGTTTGTAATAGTAGTTACCACTGCGGCGAAAGCCGGCGCGGGTCAGTTGGGTATAGGTTTCGTTATCTATCGATGCGCTAGGGTCAACGAAAAGTGTCGTAGCCTTTTTTTCCGGCAAATAGCCGCAGTCGTGCTCAGGCGTAGCGTAGAACACCAAGCTGTGCAGGCCAGACAGATCGCCCATACGTTAAATCCCTCGATACGGGCAGTCTTGGTGTCGATTCCGTTGATCTTGACTTCCACGTTCTTGATCCTGGTGTTTTATGTGGTTGGTTACCATTGCCAAGTCAGTTTCCATGTATTGCCAGGTGGTGGTTTCTTGATTTCTTCGTCAAGTATAGATAAAAAAGTGCTTCTGGGGATAGACTTGCATCCCATTGTCAACAAGTGATCGTTTTCCAGTTGGCAGTCAATTAAGCTGAAGCCCCAACATTCAAGTTGTTTGACCAGGTATATGAATGCAACTTTTGAAGCATTTGTCGCAAGTGAAAACATGGATTCGCCAAAAAAACAGGGGCCAATCGCGATGCCATAAAGGCCCCCGACTAATTTGTTTCCGTGAAATACTTCGAAACAATGGCAATGCCCCTGATTGTGCAGTTGCGTATACGCCTGAATCATGGCGTCTGTGATCCAGGTTTTGTCGCTGTACCCTCTGGGCGAGGCACAGTGTGAGATAACCTGTTCAAATTGTGTGTCGATACGGACGGTATACTCGCGTTTGTTGAGATGTTTTCGCATAGAACGCGAAATATGTAATTCATCCGGTATGATAATGCACCGAGGATTAGGCGACCACCATAGTATTGGCTGACACTCCTCATACCAGGGGAATATGCCATTGGCGTAAGCAAATAAAAGTCGTTCGGTACTGAGATCGCCTCCGGCCGCCAACAGGCCATTGGGATTGGTCATCGCATGGTCAGGCTTGGGGAACCATATGTCTTGATCCAGCCAAATCGGCTCTTCCATGAGCAACTCTCTTTAGTCCTGATTGTCTAAATATTTTTCGGCATCCAATGCGGCCATGCAGCCAAAACCGGCAGATGTAACTGCCTGGCGATAAACCTGATCGGTAACATCTCCGGCTGCAAAAACACCCGGTATACTGGTTTGGGTGGCGTTGCCGGTGCGGCCTGTGTCGATATCTATGTATCCGTTGGTCATTTTCAGTTGGCCTGCAAAAATATCCGTATTCGGTTTGTGGCCGATGGCGATAAATACGCCGCTGACAGGGAGTAGCGATTCCTCACCGTTTTGGGTGTTTTTCAGCTTAAGCCCGGTCACTCCTGCATCATCACCGACCACTTCTTCCAGCGTATGATTCCATAACAGGGTGACGTTGCCGTTCTTTTCTTTGTCAAAAAGTTTGTCCTGGAGTATTTTTTCTGAGCGTAACTTGTCCCTGCGGTGGATAAGTGTGACTTCAGATGCGATATTCGACAGGTACAACGCTTCTTCTACCGCCGTGTTGCCACCACCTATTACCGCTACTTTTTGTTTCTTGTAGAAAAATCCGTCACAGGTCGCGCAAGCACTGACACCGCGTCCAGCAAATTGTTCTTCCGAGGGTAAGCCAAGGTATTGTGCTGATGCGCCGGTGGCGACAATCAATGCGTCGCAGGTATAAATACCACTGTCACCTTTTAAGGTAAATGGCCGGTTTTTTAGATCTGCTTCGTTGATGTGATCAAAGATAATCTTGGTATCGAAGCGTTCGGCGTGTTTTTGCATACGTTGCATCAGATTTGGCCCCTGCACACCTTCCCAGTCTCCTGGCCAGTTATCGACATCAGTGGTTTGGGTGAGTTGCCCGCCGGCTTGAATACCAGTAATGATGACTGGCTCCAGGTTGGCGCGAGCTGCGTAAATGGCAGCCGTGTAGCCTGCTGGGCCTGATCCCAGAATAATCAGTTTATGGTGTTGCGGCTGGCTCATGGCGTTTCCCTCTAGACGAATATGAATAATTGGTTTTGACAAATCATCATCATTTACCAAGTTGGGGTGATAATTCGATTATTCAAGCCCTCGTCGTTCACTCTCGGTGGTAAATGGTGTCGCCAATTGCGTCGTCAGTAGAGCGTTACCTCCGATAACAGTTTATCTATTATATTCGAGTTTGGATCGAAACTGCGTTGTGTTCCAACCCGGTGTATGACAACGGAAGGCAGTACAATTTGTATGTCTTCCGGAAGCACATAATCACGGTCGTGCATAAACGCCCATGCTTTTGCCGCCTTGAGTAGCGCAAGCCCGCCTCTGGGTGACAAGCCGGTATTGAATTCCGGTGATTCTCTGGTGTAGTTGACAAGGCGCATTAAGTAGGCCAAAAGCGTGTCTGAAGCCGTCACCGCGTCACAGCATCGCTGATGGTCGCGAAGTTGCTTAGGGGTGATGCAGGTTTGCAGCTCGTCTATCATTGACCGTCTGTCTTTGCCTTTTAGCAGATACAGTTCGGCATGAGGTGGCGGATACCCCAGATGCAATCGCATTAAAAAACGGTCAAGTTGAGATTCGGGTAATGGGTAGGTACCGGCTTGCTCCAGCGGATTTTGCGTGGCAATGACGAAGAACGGCGAGGGTAGCGGTCTGGTTTCACCTTCAGTTGTCACCTGGTTTTCTTCCATTGCTTCAAGCAGAGCACTCTGTGCTTTGGGGGTGGCGCGGTTTATCTCATCAGCTAATAAAAGTTGAGAAAATATCGGGCCGCGCAAGAAGTGAAATTTTCCACTGTCTTTTTCGAAAACCGAGACACCGAGAACGTCCGAGGGTAGCAGGTCGCTGGTAAACTGGATCCGTTGGTAGGTTAGCCCCAGCACTTTGGCTAACGTATGAGACAAGGTGGTTTTACCCAGTCCGGGAATGTCTTCCAGCAATAAATGGCCAGAGGCCAGCAAGCAGGTAAATGCAAGTTTTACCTGTTGCTCTTTGCCCAATAAAATCTGATTTACCTCGTTCAGGGCGTTGTCAACGGTTTGTGGCATTGGTGTCTGCTCCCGGCTTGATGCATCGGTGTTGGGGAGCCGGTGATCGGGCTCCTGAATTCTGTGCTTATCGGCTCAGGTTTTTTTCGCTAATTGGCGCCGTTGTTCTTTGGCCAGAAATCGAGAAACGATTTGTTGTACGGATTGATCTAAATTCTCGAACCCCAGGTTTAGCTGATACAGTGGGTCTGAGTCTGTTTTCTGGCATGCTTTTATTCGACACGGAAGGAGTAAACCAAGTCCGTCCGGCAAAAGCGTGACTTTTGCAGCCACAAGAGAATCCTCTTCAAAGCTGAGTGGGTAAGGTGTGGCTATGCCGCCTTCACTGATATTGATGCGCGTCACTGTGTCCTGTTCGTCGGCTTGTTGATTTTCAACAATAATATTGGCCAGCAAGTTAACTTTTTGGTTAATGATTTGTAAGAATTGACCGATGTTTTTATCGTTCTCTGATATCTGCCGGATCAAATGATTCGCTTCCAGATCGAGGCTGCTCATTGCCGCTCTCAAGTTGAACCATTTTGACAGAGTAAATAAGTCGTTTATTTTCCCGGAATCTGCCGGATCATCTGTTCTAGGTTTTATCTCTATCGTTGCATCGCAGGCGACTCGAAAGTATTTTCGTCGATCCGGTTCGCTGGCAGTATCTTGGTTGGGCATGTTTCGCATGGCTCTCATAGATAGCAATTTATCGTTGATTTATGGCATAGTTTAGCACTTTATATAATCGGGGTTGTGTCATTGTCTCCAATTGTTATGTGGTCAATCACTTTACCGCTTTGAACAGGTTGATAGGTATCGCTTCCATATACATCGTCACTGGATAATTATTACCCATGTATAATCCATATCCGCTCTTTATCGGTATACGCTATACGTCCGCGAAGAACAAAAATCATTTCATTTCATTTATTTCGCTTACCTCGATGCTTGGTCTGATGCTTGGTGTTGCTGTATTGATTACGGTTCTTTCCGTGATGAATGGTTTTGACCGGGAACTGAAACAGCGGATTCTTGGCATGGTGCCGCATGCGGTCATCCGAAGTTATGACAATATCAGTGATTGGCAAATGGTTGATGAGCAGGTGGCTAAACACCCCAAGGTGATCGCTGCGGCCCCTTTTATTCAGGCGCAGGGCATGATAGCCCAGGGCGGCCAGGCGCAGGGCGTAATGCTCAATGGCATATTGCCAGATGAGGAACGGGCTGTCTCTATCATTGAAAACCATATGCGGCAAGGTAATCTTGACCAATTGAAGTCGGCAGAATTTGGTATCATTCTAGGGGCGATTATGGCGAGGTCGTTGCGCGTCGATGTGGGTGATAAGGTGACGGTCGTTTTCCCGGAGGCGGCGGTGACCCCGGCGGGTGTTTTTCCCAGGCTCAAGCGTTTTACTGTGAAAGGAGTGTTTGAGGTTGGTGCCGAACTGGATGCAAGCCTTGCGATAACTCATTTGGACGATCTGGCCAAGGTGCTTAGAATGCCTGGTTATGTTCATGGCATTCGGCTGAAAATGACCGACCTGTTTGAGGCGCCGCAAGTGTCTTGGGAGTTGGCGCGTAATTTGTCTGAGCAATACTATGCTTCTGACTGGACACGCACTCATGGCAATCTGTTTCAGGCGATCCGAATGGAAAAGACCATGATTGGTTTGTTGCTGATGATGATTGTAGCGGTCGCGGCGTTCAATATCGTGTCGACGCTGGTGATGGTGGTAACCGATAAACGATCTGATATTGCAATACTGAGAACAATGGGAGCCAGACCTTCCGAGATTATGACAATTTTCATTGTTCAGGGTGCAGTCATCGGCGTGGTAGGGACCATTGTCGGTACTCTGGCTGGTGTTGTATTGGCATTGAATGTCAGTGCTATCATTGCCTGGTTGGAGCGAGTCACGGATCATCAGTTTTTGCCTGCGGATGTTTATTTTATCAGTTATCTGCCATCCCAGTTGCAATGGCTCGATGTTTTGATTGTATGCGGTTCCGGCCTGCTTCTCAGTTTGCTGGCGACGGTTTATCCGGCGTACAGAGCGTCGCGTGTTCAACCAGCGGAGGCGTTGAGATATGAGTAATAGCATTCTGGCTTGCGCAGGCGTGGAAAAAACCTATGGCGATTTCAAGAATGGTCTGACTATTTTCAAAAATATCGATTTTTCAATCGCCGCTGGCGAGACAGTGGCAATTGTCGGCAGCTCTGGTGCGGGGAAAACCACATTGCTCAATATTTTGGGTGGTTTGGATGCGCCGACCTGTGGTTGTGTCAGATTGAAAGGTGATGATCTACAGTCATTAAGTGAAAAACAACGTTGTTTGATCAGAAATAAACAGTTGGGTTTTGTTTATCAGTTCCATCATTTGCTGCCGGAATTTTCGGCGCTTGAAAACGTTTGTATGCCGCTATTGATTGGTGGAGGAATAAAAGAAGGAAAAGCTAGAGCGGTCGAGCTGCTTGGCAAAGTTGGATTGCAAGATCGTTTGAGTCACAAGCCTGCCCAGTTGTCCGGTGGTGAGCGTCAGCGAGTGGCGATAGCCAGGTCGTTGATTAACAATCCGTCTTGCGTACTAATGGATGAGCCAACGGGTAATCTCGATGAAGCTACGGCAGAG
Organism: Gammaproteobacteria bacterium; assembly: GCA_002747055.1. GTDB lineage: Bacteria > Pseudomonadota > Gammaproteobacteria > Pseudomonadales > Oleiphilaceae > LZORAL124-50-18. Next base: position 112,732 of record PDSQ01000026.1, on the reverse strand, counting down.
AGTGTCAAACACCTGTTATGGCAGTTGACCCGGGATTTTACAACCAGCTTTGTTTTGGTAACCCATGACAGCAACGTGGCTGATTCTGTTGAAAAGGTATACCGGCTCGAAGCGGGTAATTTGAAATTGACGAATGGCTAGCGTCAACAGGCATGGCTTCGACAGAGATAGCTTTGAGAGCGAAAGCGTTAAGATAAAGGCTGGAAGACGAAGCGATTTCAACTCTGTTTTTTGATGTCTCCACGTTGCTGATGACGCTTGCCCCAGTTCGTTCTTACTTTTCTTTGCCATAGAAACTGAATGATGCCGTAGCTGACAACTGCAAAAAAGACGGCAACGACCAGGGAGCCTAAATACAGGGGCAGGCCGACTTCAATCAGTTTGTCTGACAGCCATTGCCAGGAAAGCTGGAAGTCGTATTCTGCAGTGGGACGATTGAGAATATAGGCTCCGACAAGATAATTGAAATAAAACATCGGTGGCATGGTTACCGGGTTGCTGATCCATACCAGGGTAACAGAGATTGGTAGGTTGCAGTTGATCCAAATGGCGCAAAATGCAGCAGCGACCATTTGCATGGGAACCGGGATAAAGCACCAGAATATGCCTACCAGGAAGGCTTTTGAGACCGAGTGGCGGTTGATATGCCATAAGTTAGGCTCATGTAAAACGTCACCTAGAACGTGTAGTGCCTTGATTTCCCTGATTTTATCCGGGGTTGGACTGTACTTCTTAATAAAGTTTTTCGGCATGGCGCTTTTTCTGTAGATCGGGTTCTTTTAAAACAAAAAAACAAACCAAGGATGGTTGATGTGTTAATATTTTCTATCGCTTTTTCGTCTGGTGTTATAGTACTGTATTGCTTTGGCCGTTTACCAGAGCCGGGTTGTTTCCCTTTTTTGCTGACGATCACGTTTTTTGCTTTTTTGGCAAGATTGACGCGGCCCCTGAGTTTTTTCCTGCTGGGTATCTTGTACGCCGCAATGCAGGCTGAGTACCAGATCGACCATCAAGTCAAACTGCCGTCAAGTGATCGAGCTGGTCTAAATCGACCTCGGCTGCTTCAGGGGTATGTCTGCTCGTTACCTGTTCAGTATAGCAACAAGATAGTCTTTGATTTTTGTGATGTCAGCACGGTTGTCGAGAATTCCGCTGGTGATAGTAAAACCGGTGATCGTTATTCCAAGCTTCGACTGTCTTTTTACTTGCCTGACGAGGGCGCTCGAAATAGCGTGAATAGAGCTAATTCTGCCCGGTTTCAGGGAGTATTAACGCTTTATGCGAAACTAAAACCGCCCAATGGTGTGGTGAATAAGCATGGCTTCTCCTATGAAACCTGGTTGTTCGCGCATGGCTATTCCGGTACCGGTTATGTGCTTTCGTCTTTGTCCGCTGCTAAGTCAGCCTGTGGCATAAGCTGTCGCTATTGGCTGTGGCGCAATTCCCTGGTGAGCCGTTTCGCTAACTTCAGTGAAAACCAAAACGAAGTCAATAAACACGAGGGTGATTATCTCGGGTTCTTTCATTCTATCGTAATGGGTAATAAGTCAGCGATAAGTGCCGAAGCCAAACAGTTATTCAACGAAACCGGAGTCGGTCATTTACTCGTGATATCCGGTCTTCATATCGGTTTTATCGGCTTTTTGGCGGTTAAATTATCGCGCTTTTTACTGGCCCGTTTATTCCCGAATCGGCGACCCGGAGTAGTGAGAGCCGCTGCACTGATCGCGATCCTGCCGGTATTTGCGTATACCGCAATTGCCGGTTTTACCGTGCCAACGACCCGGGCATGTTTAATGTTTCTGTTTGGTTCTTTGATGTTTGTAATCCTGTGTCGACCCATTATTTGGGTATTCTGTGTGACTTTTTCTATTGTGCTGGTGATTCAGCCTTCCAGTGTACTGGATGGTGGCTTCTGGCTTTCTTTTTATGCCGTCTTCTTGTTGCTCCTGACCCATTCCGCCCGACCAATTCCGTCGCCATGGCCAGTCCGTCTGTGCAAGCCCCATGTTGTGTTATTTCTGGGCCTGGCGCCGCTTATGTTGCTCCTGGGAATGAAGGTTTCCCTGGTTTCTGTGCTGGCCAATGGACTGGTAGTTCCCTTTTTTGGCGCAGTAATGCTGCCACTGGGTTTTTTGGCTGGTGTGGTCAGTTTTATGGATGAGTCTGTCTATGAGTTTGTCTTGTTTCTCTTTGCTATGGGCTATCGTTTGATAATTGGCTATTTGAGTTATTTGCACCAGTTCGATCTGTTCTTGTCAATAGCGGGTTTTACCGGGCCGCTACAGTTGCTAGTTATCCTTGTTCTAGTGCTTTGGCTGATACTGCCGTTACCGCTGAAGATACGCTGTCTCGCGGCAGGCATATTGCTGGCTTTTTGTTGCTATCCGATTGATTCTGTCAAACAAGATCACGGGATTATCGTTTATGATGTCGGCCAGGGTTTGTCCGTTGAATTGCACGATAAAACGGTTCGTATGGTTTATGATTATGGTGTGCGTTATTCGGATACCTATGATATCGCCACTTTGGTGCTATTGCCTGGTTTGCAGGCCAGAGGTTTGACCAGCATTGATTTCAGTGTGATTAGTCATTGGGATCTGGATCATAGCGGGGGCTGGCAAACATTTATACGCAATATCGGTGTTGATACGCTACTGTCATCTAAACCGTCGACGGCAGAAGCAAGTGAATTATTGCGGCGCGAATCAAATCGAAGCCGACTTTCTGAATACTGTTACAGTGGCGTAGAATATAGAAAAAAACAGTTTCTATTCCGCGCGCTGTGGCCGGAACCGGGAGCCGATGTTGCCGGGAACAACGCATCTTGCGTTATCAAAGTCGAAATAGCCGGGGTATCGGTTTTGATACCAGGCGATATCGAGAAAGAGGTTGAATTCGCTTTGGTCAGGCGATATGGCAAAGAATTGCGTTCGGATGTGTTGATCGTTCCGCATCATGGTAGTCAAACCAGTTCAACCTGGGCTTTTTTAAAGCATGTCAGGCCGAAAATAGCTATTATTTCATCAGGATATATGAACAAGTTTGGCCATCCTCACAAGGACGTATTGCAACGTCTCCAGTATTTTGGCGCTGCTACCTACAATACGGCTGAATCGGGTGCGGTTCATCTTTCCTGGAATGGTGAGAAGAGTTTGAAAAATGTAAAAACTTCGCCTTGGAAGGTGCAGGAAACAAGAAAAGTCTACAATAAATTCTGGTTGCGTGAATAATTCATTAGAGTATCGGTTTTTTTTCGCTAAAATTTCAATATAGCATGGCAGTTTGCAGCGGTTGATTCCGGTGGCGACTGGCACAGTGATGAGACGAAGTCAGGAATTAGGAGAAATATAGGTGCTGGAGCTTATCAAACCCGGTGGCATTATTATGGTGCCCATTATATTTTGTTCGGTTATGGCATTGGCCATTGTTATTGAGCGATTCTGGACGTTGCGGGTGTCCCGAATCGCACCTCAAAAAAACGCTCAGGAGGTTTGGCACTGGATCAAAAACAAAGAACTCAATTCCAAGAAGCTACGTATATTGAGAGAGTCCTCGCCGCTGGGCCAAATTATGGCGGTCGGATTGGCAAATGCAAAACATGGCCGGGATGTGATGCGAGATAGTATTCAGCAAGAGGCCAGCCAGATAGTGCATGACCTGGAGCGTTTTTTATCGCCACTGGGCACCATTGCCGCTGTCGCCCCATTGTTGGGATTGTTGGGTACGGTAATAGGTATGATCAAGGTTTTCGCCGCCATTCAGCTTGAAGGAACCGGCAACGCGGCGGTTCTTGCCGGAGGTATTTCAGAGGCATTGATAACAACGGCGTCGGGCCTCGCGGTCGCTATACCTGCATTGGTATTTCACCGTCACTTTCTTCGCCGAGTCGATGAAATTGTGGTCAGTATGGAACAGGAGGCAATCAGGTTGGTGGAAGTCGTGCACGGTGACCGAGAAATTGACCTTGGCGAGGATGTGAAGGCGTGAAGTTTAAAAGGCAGGCCGGAGAAGAAATTTCCGTTAACCTCACCCCTCTTATCGATGTCGTTTTCCTGCTACTGATTTTTTTTATGGTATCTACTACTTTTACCAAAGAGAGTCGCCTGGAAATCGAATTACCGGAAGCCAGTGGCGAGCGGGCAGTGACTGAACGCGAAATGATCGAGGTTGTGATCGATCGCAACGGTAATTATGTCGTGAATGAGAGGCCCCTGGTCAATAACAAGGCGGAGACACTTCGCAAGGCAGTTATTAAAATTTCCAATTCAAATAATAAACTGCCGTTTATTATTACCGCAGATGCGAAAACCCCCCATGAATATGTGGTCAGGGCGATGGATATGGCCGGTAAGCTCGGTTTTGTCGAGTTAAGTATCACCACGCAGCGTACCGATGACACTGGTTCCGCGAATTAATTGGCTTGGTGTATCCGAAACACTCACCCGTCTGACCACGTGTCTTACCTGCCCCTCGGCAGATATTCAAAGATTGCGCTTGTCATAGACGCGGCATTGCAGCAAGATAAACGCTACTGATTCTACAAAAAAGGTTCACGACGATAAAAAAAACCTCCTTTCCGACAAATTCAACAATACCCTTGACCAATTTTCAGGTATATAGGCGGTTACTCAGATACGTCAAGCCGCTTTGGTTTACGTTCTTGCTAAGTGTGATCGGTAACGGGGTATACGCCGGTGCCAGTGTGCTTATGGCCAAGCTCACGGAATACTTGGAGCAGGCGATCAGTCAACCTTCAGACGACAGCAGAGTTTTTGTCTGCAGCGTCATTATCGGGGTGTTTGTCATGCGGGGTGTCGGGGCCTTTTTGGGTGGTTACTTTATCGCATATGTCGGACGCAATGTCGTCCATAAAATCCGAACGGAAATATTTAACCACTATCTGGTCTTGCCATGTGACTTCTTTGACAAACACGCGGCTGGCCATCTGGTATCGAAAATAACCTTTAATGTCGAACAGTTGACGGGTGCCGCCTCGAACGCAATCACCATTACCGTTCGGGAAGGTCTGACGGTAATTGGTCTGTTCGGTTTTATGCTGTATCAAAACTGGAAGCTGACATTGATTTTTGTTTGCATCGGGCCGTTTATTGGTCTGATTATCAATTATGTCAGCAAACGGTTTCGCCATTTAAGCCGTAAGATACAGTCATCGATGGGGGATGTCACACACGTCGCCTCAGAAGCGATCAATGGTTACCGGGAGGTGAAGGTCTTTTCCGGCGAGCAGTACGAACGGGATCGTTTTGAACACGCAAGCCGGAACAACCTGGCGCAAAGCCTGAAAATGGAGTTGACCAAAGCAGCCAGTACGCCGGTTATTCAAAGTCTGGTGGCGGTGTCCATTGCCACTCTGCTTTGGATCGCATTGAGTGATAATGTGCGAGGCCAGATGTCCGCAGGCGCACTGATTGCCTATTTCGTTGCCGCATCGACGATTGCCAAACCCATACGTCAGCTTACTCAGGTCAATGCCACCATTCAGAACGGTGTGGCGGCTGCCCAGGATTTGTTTGGTGTGATGGATAATCTGACGGAGCGAGACAGCGGACAACTCGATGCAGCGAATATAACCGGTACGATCGAATTTAAAAACGTGGTGTTTCGCTATGCTTCTTCAGACAAAAATAACCTTGACCATGTTTCTCTTGTAGTCAAACCGGGCGAAACCGTCGCCTTCGTTGGCAAAAGCGGTAGCGGGAAATCCACTCTGGTGAACCTGTTACCCCGTTTCTATCAACCCGATGCAGGACAGATCCTGATCGATGGCAGAGAGATTCAGGAATATACGTTGAGTTCACTGCGTAAACAGATCGCGGTCGTCAATCAAAATGTCACCTTGTTCAATGACTCGGTGGCAAACAATATCGGCTATGGCGAACTTTTGGGAGAGCACTCCGAAGAGTCGATCAAACAAGCGGCCAGACTGGCCAATGCAGACGAGTTTGTTCGTGATATGCAAGCCCAATATCAGACTCAAATTGGCGACAATGGTGTTCTGCTTTCCGGTGGCCAAAGGCAGCGGCTTGCCATCGCCAGGGCGCTGCTGAAAAATGCGCCGATTTTGATTCTGGATGAAGCGACATCGGCACTCGACAATGAGTCTGAGCAGCAAATTCAGGAAGCGTTGGATCGTGTTATGGCAGGGCGTACCACCCTGATTATCGCTCATCGCCTGTCAACAATAGAAAAAGCGGACAAAATCGTTGTTATGGACTCAGGAAAAATTGTCGAGGTCGGTACTCACCTGGCTCTGCTCGCTCAGGATGGCCATTACGCCCAGCTGCACCGCTTAGGTATGACCGGAAGTGATGTTTAGAGATGTTCGACAGAGGTCAACTAGAACAAGCGATAAACGACGTCTGGTACAGGCCAAAACGCTTTCGGGATTGTTTACTGATAGTTGGTCTCGCTCCGGTTGCATTCATCTATCTGATAATTGCGACGCTTCGCTCGGCAGCCTATCAGTTCGGAGTATTTCATCAATGCAAAGTGGACGCCTTTGTTATCGTTGTCGGGAATATCTCAGTCGGGGGTACCGGCAAAACGCCGTTCACCCTGGCTTTATGTCAGTTTTTCGAGAAGCAATCTATCTCTTATGGCATAGTGAGCCGGGGTTACGGTGGCGTATCGGATCATTATCCTTTGGAGGTGACTGAAACGACTTCCGCTGCGCAGTGTGGTGACGAGCCGCTTATGCTGAAGTACCGGATCGGTTCACGTCCAGTGTTTGTCGGTCCGGATCGTGTCGCAGCAGCCAAAGCACTGTTGGCAAAATACCCTGTTCGCGTCGTTATTTGCGATGATGGATTACAGCACTATCGTCTGGCACGCAACAAGGAGTTTGTCGTGATCGATGGCCAGCGCGGAGTGGGTAATGGTTGGCCATTTCCTGCAGGCCCGTTGCGCGAGCCTCTCCGAAGACTGTTTCGCGCAGACGCTGTGGTGATCAACCAACAGAAACAAGTTGTCGGTAAAACACCCGCTTTGCCTGATTTACCGGCAAATAGATTGTGCCGTATTTGTTTGGTGCCGCATCGATTGGTCAATTTAAAAACAAACAAGGTGGCTGAAATTGATTCGTTTGCGGGGATGTGTGTTCATGCAGTGGCCGGTATCGGTAATCCGCAACGGTTTTTTTATACGCTGAGCGGGCTGGAAATTCAGTTCACCGCGCATGTTTTTCCTGACCATCACGCTTTTCAGGCGACAGATTTTGCGTTCGCTGAAACGTTGCCCATTATTATGACAGAAAAAGATGCGGTAAAATGTGCCGTCTTTGCGACTGATCAAATGTGGTGCCTGGTTGTCGAGGCAGAGTTGCCTGAACTGGTGGCGAAACAGCTTATCGACGAAATAGGCTAGTGCTGGTATGCTGCAAGGCAGACAGAGGCTAAACAAATAGCACAAATGGAGAAATTTCATTGGATAAAAAACTGTTGTCCATTCTGGTATGCCCCTTGTGTAAGGGAGATTTGGACTTTAACCACGAAAAAAATGAATTGATATGCCGAGTGGATGGTGTCGCGTTCCCAATCAGGGGTGATATCCCGGTTATGCTGGAGTCGGAGGCGCGAACGCTCGATACCGATGAACGCTTGGGTTGAGGGTAAAGGTTTTCTGATGTCATTTTCCGTTATTATCCCCGCCCGTTACGCTTCGACCCGATTGCCTGGTAAGCCGTTATTGGATATTGCCGGTAAACCCATGGTTCAGCATGTGTATGAAAAAGCACTTGCGAGCGAGGCTTCCCGCGTTGTCATTGCCACTGATGATGTGCGCATCGAAAAAGTGGCCAGGGCATTCGGTGCTGAAACTGTGATGACATCGACGGATCACCCTTCGGGAACGGATCGACTGGAAGAGGTAGTAACCACGTTGGGGTTTTATCCGGATGATATTGTCGTGAATGTGCAAGGTGACGAACCGCTTATCCCTCCAGGCATTATCAATCAGGTTGCGCATAATCTGGCAGCGGCGCCTGCCGCCGCCATTGCCACATTATGCGAGGAAATCACTGACGTTAGCGATTTTCTAGATCCGAATGTGGTTAAAGTCGTATTTGCTGTCGATGGTATGGCCATGTATTTCAGCCGCGCTCCGATTGCCTGGCCGAGAGACAGCTTCGCTGATTTGTCTATTCGTGACAGTGGTGCTGAAATGCCAAAAGGCCATTGTTTTTATCGCCATATTGGTATTTATGCTTATCGGGTTAACTTGTTAAAAAATTTTGTGCAATGGCCGGCCAGTCCGCATGAGGAGATTGAGCGACTCGAGCAGCTCAGGGCAATGTACAATGGTGAAAAAATCCATGTTGAGGTCGCTGATGAGGCACCGCCAAAGGGTGTCGATACATGGGCGGATCTTGACAAAGTACGGAAAACTATCGATGCTGCCTGACCTTTTTGGCGAGCAGCTTGTAAACACAAATGTCTGGTGTTTTGGGAGTGTAATGTATGACTAAGGTACTGTTTGTCTGCTTGGGGAATATTTGTCGCTCCCCCACTGCACAGGGTACATTTCGCAAACTGGTGCAGGATCAAGGTCTGGATGGTCAGATCGAAACAGATTCTGCGGGAACGGCTCCTTACCATATCGGTAAAACTCCTGACATGAGAGCGCAAAAGACGGCCGCTAGCAGAGGAATTGATATCTCTGATCTGAGAGCGCGGCAGATTAAAGCGTCAGATTTTGAAGAGTTTGACTACATACTCGCTATGGATAATGCCAATCTGGAGGATTTGCTTGATATTTGCCCGGATCAGCATAAACACAAGGTGATGTTGTTTTTAAGTTTTATTCAAGCAGGTGAATATGACGAGGTGCCTGATCCCTATTACGGCGGTCAGGCAGGGTTTGATATCGTGTTTGATCTGGTTCAGCAAGCCAGTGAGGCGTTATTGGACAGAATACAGTCAAGCTGAACACAATGATCGAACTGCGCACCAATGCCAGCTTACGTGCTTGCAATACGCTGGCTGTCGATGCTCGTTGCCGTTGCTTGATTGCGTTTGCCAGCGTAGAGGAATTTCGGGAAGGGATTAAGCTGGCAACCTTGGATAATGCACCGTTTTTAATTCTGGGTGAAGGTAGTAATGTCGTTTTTGTTAGCGACTTCGATGGTTATGTGCTGTGTAACCAAATTAAAGGGATACAAGAGAAGGTACTTTCGCCCGACCAGTCGTTGTTTGCCGTCGGTGCCGGTGAAAACTGGCATCAATTTGTGCGACGTACCAACGAAGCAGGCTTCAACGGTCTTGAAAATCTGGCCCTGATTCCCGGCACTGTCGGTGCAACCCCTGTCCAGAATGTCGGTGCCTATGGAGAAGAGGTCGCCAATCACATCGTAAAAGTGGAAGCCCTGGAGTGTCGCACTGGCAACCTGAAATCGTTTGCCAATTCTGACTGCGAATTTGGTTACAGGGACAGTTTTTTCAAGCGTCATCCCGGAAAATACGGGATTACCCGTGTGGTTTTCAAATTAACCAAAACCCGAAATCTGAACACAGAGTATGGTGAGCTTGCCTCGAGGCAGGCACAGGTGCCTTTTCGAACCAGCCTGGAATTGAATGAGTATGTGTGCCAGGTCAGGTCACAAAAGTTGCCTGATCCGGCTTTATTGCCCAATGCGGGCAGTTTTTTTAAAAACCCTATTGTCAGTGATCAGGACTACACCCGACTTAAACAGGCGGTTCCCCAAGTGGTGGCCTATCAGGTTATCAACGGGTGGAAGTTGGCCGCCGGCTGGTTAATTCAGGAAGCCGGTTTGAAAGGATACCGAGACGAGCATGTGGGTGTTTACGATAAGCAAGCCTTGGTGCTGGTCAATCATAATAACGGTGCAGGCCGTGATGTGATAACGCTCGCCCGCCATATTCAATCTATCGTCTACCAGAAGTTCTCGGTAAAGCTCGAAATAGAGCCTCTGATCATTGGCCGGGATGCTACAACCTCCTTCCAACCTGTCCTTTCTCAATAGGAAGGAGTAACCCTGTCGCAGTTTTCTCCTTAAGTAAGAAAGGGCAAAGGGCAGGAGTCATTCCATCCCCTCGAGAAAGGGCGTATCCGGGTCGAATCGTGTTTGCAATTGAATAAGCAATACGTTTGTCTAACTTGTTTATCTGTTATCGATCTATTATGGTTATCGGTTAAAATGTCAACAGTGATAAACAGTTACCTTTGGTTTGATTTTATTGAATCGAAGTTGATTGACGCTGGTTGACCCCGCAGAGCGGCTGATCGAAGCTGCATTGTCTATTGCCTGAGATACTTACAGGTTTGGAGGTATATACCCTATGTCTAATGGTAAGAAGTTTAGAGACGCACTCAAGAATAACAAGCCGTTACAAATTGTCGGTACAATCAATGCCTATTCGGCGATGATGGCGAAACAAATCGGGCATCAGGCTATTTATCTTTCCGGTGGTGGTGTCGCCAATGCGTCTTACGGTTTGCCCGATTTGGGCATGACGTCGCTTAACGATGTATTGGCCGACGTACAAAGAATTACGTCTGCCTGTGACTTGCCGTTACTGGTCGATATCGATACCGGCTGGGGCGGCGCTTTCAACATTGCCAAGACAATCAGGGATATGGAAAAGGCAGGTGCTGCCGCAGTGCATATGGAAGATCAGGTGGCGCAAAAGCGCTGTGGTCACCGGCCAAACAAGGAAATTGTTTCGATAGAGGAAATGCTGGATCGAATCAAAGCGGCAGTTGACGCAAGGTCTGATCCGGATTTTTTCATCATGGCGCGAACAGATGCGTTTGCACAGGAAGGGCTGCAGGCTGCGATCGAGCGAGCGAGAGCCTATGTGGCAGCAGGCGCCGATGGTATTTTTGCCGAGGCCATTCAAACAGAAGCACATTACCGGGCCTTTGCGGAATCCCTCGACGTGCCTATTCTGGCCAATATTACCGAATTTGGTAAGACTGAGCTATGGAATAAGCGCCAGCTTGGCGAATGGGGGGCAGATATGGTGTTGTACCCGCTGAGTGCTTTCAGGGCAATGAACAAAGCCGCAGAAACTGTCTATCGATCCATTCTCGAAAAGGGTGACCAGAAAGACGTGGTTGAAATGATGCAAACACGCATGGAACTCTATGACTATTTGGGTTATCACGATTACGAACAAAAGCTCGATTATCTTTTTGCCGAGGGCAAAAACAAGTAGACTTGTTAAGTAATCTGACGATTGATGCATTCGATCAGTTGTCAGGTTCGGTTAGTCAAAAAAGGGTGAGTCAATATAACTATAGAAACGAAACAGACTATTAGGAGCACATTATGGTAGACAAGAAACTGGGTGGTGCCGGCCTTAGAGGCACAAGTGCCGGACAAACTAAATTGTGTACCGTGGGTAAGTCAGGTTCTGGTCTGACCTATTGTGGTTACGATATATCAGATCTTGCCGATCATGCGACATTTGAAGAAGTGGCTTATTTATTGTTTCACGGTGAACTGCCCAATCAGGCTCAGCTCGATGAATACAAAGCGGAGTTGACTGCAAATCGTGATTTGCCGGTACCGCTGAAAGAAATGCTGCAACATGTTCCTGCTGATGCCCATCCGATGGATGTAATGCGCACCGGCTGTTCATTTTTGGGCAATCTCGAGCCTGAAACAGACTTCTCAGAACAAGAGAAAGCCGCGAACCGGTTGATCGGTGCTTTACCCGCCATTATGTGTTATTGGTATCGATATAGCCATGACGGAGTGGAAATCGAGTGTACCACCGATGAAGACTCGGTCAGTGGCCATCTGTTAAGGCTACTGCACGGTAAGACTCCGACCGAACAACATCGACGTGTAATGGATGTGTCGCTTATTCTTTATGCTGAACATGAGTTCAATGCGTCCACCTTTACCGCACGGGTTTGTGCATCCACTTTGTCTGATATGTATTCCTGCGTTACCGGCGCTATCGGTTCCCTGCGCGGCCCGCTGCACGGTGGGGCGAATGAGGCCGCAATGGAAATGATCGAACGGTTCAAGTCGCCCGAGGATGCCAAGCAGCAAATGGCAGAAATGCTCCGGCGCAAAGAAAAAATCATGGGCTTTGGTCATGCCATCTATCGGGAATCTGATCCACGCAATGTGGTGATCAAGGCATGGTCTGAAAAACTGTCTCAAACCGCTGATGATGCGTTGCTTTATGATATTTCTGTGGCGTGTGAAGAATTCATGTGGGAGGCCAAGAAACTGTTTTGCAATGCAGATTTTTTTCACGCATCCACCTATCACTTTATGGGAATTCCGACCAAACTGTTTACGCCGATTTTCGTCTGTTCGCGGGTAGCAGGCTGGGCGGCACATGTTATCGAGCAGCGTGAGCACAACAGGATTATTCGACCTAGTGCCGATTATATTGGAGCCGAGCCGAGATCAGTGACACCGATAGCGCAAAGGTAGTATCCTGACTAAACATGTTCTTTTGTCAAATAAAGGCTGAATGGGGCCGGGTTGAAAAAACCTGGCACCCAGAAGTTTAACTAAAATGTTTTTTCGGAGCAGGAGGCTTTGCCATAGCCTCCTTTCGGCTTCCTGTTGAAATCTGTGGAATAAGTTATGAACCAATCCTACCGCAAAGCATTATCCGGGGCGTCCGTTGATTATTTTGATACGCGTGCCGCTGTCGAAGATATCAGTCCGGGCGCATACGATAACCTTCCCTATACATCGCGTGTGCTGGCTGAAAACCTGGTGCGACGCTGTGAACCTGACATGTTGGCGCAATCACTAAAACAAATTATCGAGCGTAAGCGCGAGCTGGATTTTCCCTGGTATCCCGCTCGCGTTGTTTGTCATGATATTCTGGGACAAACTGCATTGGTCGATCTCGCTGGCTTGAGAGATGCGATTGCAGAGCAGGCTGGTAACCCGTCTCTGGTGAATCCTGTGGTGCCCACTCAGTTGATCGTGGATCATTCGCTGGCAGTTGAATTTGGGGGGAGCGATCCCGACGCATTCGCCAAGAATCGGGCAATAGAAGATCGGCGCAACGAAGATCGCTTTCATTTTATCGAGTGGACCAAAACGGCTTTTCAGAATGTCGATGTGATTCCTGCCGGTAATGGCATTATGCACCAGATCAACCTGGAAAAAATGTCTCCGGTGATTCAAACCGTAGATGGCGTCGCTTTCCCCGATACCTGTGTCGGTACCGATAGTCACACACCTCATGTCGATGCACTTGGCGTTATTGCCATTGGTGTAGGGGGGCTCGAAGCCGAAAATGTGATGTTGGGTAGACCTTCTATGATGCGATTACCCGACATAATCGGTGTCCATTTAACCGGTAAAAGAAAGCCTGGAATTACCGCGACGGATATCGTTTTGGCCATTACCGAGTTTTTGAGGAAAGAACGTGTGGTCTCTTCTTATCTGGAGTTTTTCGGTGAAGGTGCTCGAAGTTTGACCATTGGCGATAGAGCGACCATATCTAACATGACACCGGAATACGGTGCAACGGCAGGTATTTTCTACATCGATGAGCAGACGATTGATTATTTGAAGTTGACAGGTAGAGAACCGGAACAGGTGGCACTGGTGGAACAGTATGCCAAGGAGACCGGATTGTGGGCCGATAGCCTTGAAAAAGCAGAATACGAAAGAGTGCTGGAATTTGATCTAGCCACGGTAGTCCGAAATATGGCTGGGCCATCGAATCCTCATCGCAGAGTCGCCACTTCAGAATTGATCGAACGGGGTATTGCCTCGCCCGCATACAATCCCGACAACCAAGATCAGGATCTGATGCCGGATGGTGCGGTGATTATTGCCGCAATTACCTCATGTACCAATACCAGTAATCCAAGAAATGTCGTGGCGGCCGGTCTATTGGCGAAAAAAGCGAATCGACTTGGGTTGAAGCGCAAGCCTTGGGTCAAGTCTTCGTTTGCTCCGGGGTCAAAGGTGGCACGGTTGTATCTGGAAGACGCCGGGTTATTGCAAGATATGGAACAAATGGGCTTCGGTATAGTTGCGTATGCGTGCACGACCTGTAATGGTATGAGTGGCGCATTGGACAAAGACATGCAGCAGGAAATTATCGATCGTGACTTGTATACCACCGCCGTTTTATCGGGTAACCGGAATTTCGACGGACGCATTCATCCTTATGCGAAGCAAGCATTTTTAGCCTCTCCGCCCTTGGTCGTCGCCTATGCTATTGCCGGTTCGATACGGGTCGATATTGAGAATGATTCTCTGGGTATCGACGCGGAAGGTAACCCGATTACACTGAAAGATATCTGGCCCAGCGATGATGAAATTGACGCGCTGGTAGCCAAAAGCGTCAAGTCGGAGCAATTTAAACAAGTCTATATACCCATGTTTGATTTGGGTTCTTTTGCACGGTCGAAAAGTCCTTTGTATGACTGGCGGGCGCAGAGCACCTATATCAGGCGTCCGCCTTACTGGGAAGGTGCACTCGCTGGGGGGCGAACCATGAAGGGGATGCGGCCCCTCGCTGTACTTGGTGACAACATCACGACAGATCACCTGTCACCGTCAAACGCGATTTTGGCCAGTAGTGCAGCTGGTGAATATTTGGCAAAAATGGGTTTGCCTGAAGAAGACTTCAACTCCTACGCGACGCATCGCGGTGATCACTTGACTGCACAAAGAGCTACCTTTGCCAACCCTAAACTCCTCAATGAAATGGTTCGTGAAAACGGAGAGGTCAAGCAAGGCTCCTACGCACGTATTGAGCCAGAAGGGAAAGTGACCCGTATGTGGGAGGCGATCGAAACCTATATGGAACGGAAACAACCGTTGATAATCGTTGCCGGTGCTGATTATGGCCAGGGGTCATCGAGAGACTGGGCGGCCAAAGGGGTTCGCCTGGCAGGTGTCGAGGTTATCGTCGCGGAAGGGTTCGAACGAATACACCGAACCAATCTGGTTGGTATGGGCGTGTTGCCACTTGAGTTTGAACAAGGCACGACCAGAGAGACATTGGATATCGATGGCACTGAAACCTATGATGTTGAAGGTGAAAGGACGCCCCGTTGTACCTTAAGGCTGGTTATTCATCGCAGAAATGGAGAAACAGTGACAGTTCCGGTGAAGTGTCGATTGGATACTGCCGATGAAGTGTCCGTGTACGAAGCCGGTGGTGTTCTTCAGCGTTTCGCGAAAGATTTTCTGGAGTCGACCGCGGGTGCAGTCAAGGAGGTAACCTGTGACTGATATATCGACTCTATCAACTGTGACTCCACACTCTGGGCAAATTAAAGTGCCTGCAACCTATATGCGCGGTGGCACCAGTAAGGGTATTTTTTTTAAACTGGATGACTTGCCCGAAAGTGCACGGCAGCCGGGCAAATCGAGGGATGATTTGTTACTGCGGGTGATAGGCAGTCCCGATCCTTACGCAAAGCAAATTGACGGCATGGGCGGTGCCACATCCAGCACCAGTAAAACTGTCATTGTATCTAAAAGTAGTCGCCCCGACCATGATGTCGATTATTTGTTTGGTCAGGTGTCTATAGATAAACCTTTTGTCGACTGGAGTGGTAACTGTGGCAATCTGACGGCGGCAGTTGGCTCTTTCGCTATTTCCCAAGGGTTGGTGGATTCAAGCCGAATTCCTGACAATGGTGTTGCGGTCGTTAGAATCTGGCAGGCAAATATTCAGCAAACAATAGTCGCTCATATTCCTGTCACGCATCGCTGTGTTCAGGAAACGGGTGATTTTGAACTGGATGGTGTCACCTTTCCAGCCGCAGAGGTCGTTATTGAGTTTCTTAATCCGGCAAGTGGCGAAGGTGCCGTGTTTCCAACCGGTAATGTGGCAGACAAACTCAATGTGCCAGGCGTTGGTGAGATCAGCGCGACCATGATCAATGCCGGAATTCCGACTATTTTTGTTCAAGCGTCCGAAATAGGCTACACCGGTACCGAATTGCAGTCAGCGATAAACGGCGACGACGCGGCTTTGGTCAAGTTCGAGCTGATTCGCGCGCTGGGCGCGGTCAGGATGGGGCTGATCAAAGGCATCGACGAGGCGGCAACAAGACAACACACCCCCAAGGTCGCTTTCGTGGCACCTCCAATAGGTTATACCTCGTCAAGTGGTAAATATATCGAACCCCAGAACATTGATCTGGTTGTTCGCGCTCTGTCGATGGGCAAGTTACATCACGCCATGATGGGCACGGCTGCCGTCGCTATCGGTGCTGCCGCAGCGATACCGGGTACGCTGGTAAATATCGCTGCCGGAGGCGGAGAACGCGACAGTGTCACTTTTGGTCATCCTTCCGGTACGTTGAAAGTTGGTGCGAAAGCCAGTTTTGACAATGGCAACTGGCAGGTGGACAAAGCGTCGATGAGCAGAAGTGCGCGCGTGTTGATGGAAGGGTGGGTGAGAGTTCCGGCTGATTCGTTTTAGGTTGGTGTTTCGGGGCGAGGGCCAAGTCGGGCAGGGCAGTGCGATCTGCCTCATCCCCGCTTGGTGTATTGTATAAAAGTGTTTTCTTACAGGGCTACCCGCTTTCGCAAGATTATAAACGACCATCAACCTCAGATTTTTCAAGAATATGTTTGACATCATAGATGACGCAATTCTGTTTTCCCAAGGCTTTTATCGCTTCACTTCCCATTTCCCTGAATTGATTGTGTGATACGGCTAGAATAATCGCATCATAGGAGTTGGTATCCAGTTTTTTGATCAACTCGAGTCCGTATTCCTCTTTTACTTCATCTGCATCGGCCCAGGGGTCATAGATGTCTACGTTCGCATTGTAGTTCTGAAACTCGTCTATTATGTCGACAACGCGTGTATTGCGAATGTCTGGACAGTTTTCCTTAAAGGTAAGCCCCATGACCAGTACATTGGAGTCCACCACCTGAATGCGTTTTTTAAGCATTAGTTTGATAGTGCTTTCTGTGACATAGGGACCCATGCTATCGTTGATGCGCCTGCCTGAAAGAATGACTTCCGGGTGATAGCCAATAGACTGAGCTTTGTACGTCAGGTAGTAGGGGTCGACGCCGATGCAGTGTCCGCCAACGAGTCCGGGACGGAAAGGCAGGAAATTCCATTTGGTACCGGCGGCTTCGAGTACTTCCAGCGTATCGATCTCCAGTTTGTCAAAAATCAGAGACAGCTCGTTGACAAGCGCGATATTGACATCTCGCTGTGTGTTTTCGATTACTTTTGCCGCTTCGGCGACCTTGATACTGCTCGCTTTATGGGTTCCTGCAGTAATGACGGATTGGTAAAGCGCGTCGACGAGATTGGCAACAGCCTCGTTAGAGCCAGATGTTACTTTTAGTATATTGGTAACGCGATGTTCTTTGTCACCCGGGTTTATTCGCTCTGGACTATAGCCGGCGAAAAAGTCTTGATTGTATTTGAGCCCGGAGACTTTCTCTATCTCGGAAATACAAACTTCCTCGGTCGCTCCAGGATAAACGGTGGACTCGTAGATAACAATATCGTCTTTCTTTACCACCTTGCCCAGTGCCCGGCTGGCTGAAATGAGCGGTCTTAAATCTGGAGTTTTAAATTCATCGATCGGTGTGGGTACTGTGACGATGTAGATGTTGCAATCTGATGTGGTAGTGATGTCATCTGTGTATGACAGACGAGTGGCTTCTGCAAGCAACTCGTCTTCCACTTCCAGGGTATGATCTTTTCCTTCTCTGAGTTCGGCTATCCTCTTAGAATCAACATCCAAACCAATAGTGTCGAATTTCTTACCGAATTCAACAGCCAGAGGAAGACCCACATAACCCAGACCAACGATACAAATTTTGCTATTTTTGAGTTCAAGCATCCGTAATTCCAATTTCTAGCAGAAGTGTCAATATGAATACGCGTCATAGCGCAATAGTGAACAAAGGGTAATTTTGAAAAAGTCCAACAGACTTTGCAATCTACCACTATTTGCAGCGTAGCCGTTTTATGCTAACTTTACAATAAGTTAAAGCTTGCGACTTTGTTAACCCTTCATTACTATTACATACTTTTCGATTGGGTAACAACGTTTTACATAGCTAAAAATTTGGTACATAGCGAGCAGGGTATCCACAGTGGCCAGTATTCGCGTTTTTAAGCATTATCTGCACTTTCCGTTTATTATTTTGGGTTTGCTAGAGTCTCTCGCTTACGTCAGTGCGATTTGTGTCGCTATTCCTACCAGGCTTTATATCAGTCAGATTTCCTTCGATTATCATTATATGGAGGTGTTGCCTTCAGCCATAGCGTACGCTTATACGATGCTGATTTGCATGAATGCGTTGGGTGTCTACCAGGCAAAACTGAAAGAGGGGCAAGTGGGGATGCTGGTTCGGACTCTGGTTGCATTCGCAATAGGTTCGTTGATTTTTCCGGTGTTCTATTATATCGCCAGCGATATTTTCGGTGTTATTTGGCGTAGTGTTCTCTTGTTGGCAACGATTTATTCTTTCGTTTTTGTAATCTGCGTGCGAACCCTGTTTTATTATCTGGTAGATGAAAATACGTTCAAGAGAAACGTACTTGTTTACGGATCTGGGCAACGGGCAAACCAAATATTGAAGGAGCTGACCAACCCGGAAGATTGGAAAGGCTTCAATCTGATTGGCTTTGTTTCCGAGGACGGCGAAACCCCCTGTGTTCCTGAAAAGATGATATTGCATAATCTGGGTGATCTTCGTGATTATGTCGTTAACAATGATATCGATGAAATCGTGATAGCGCTCGATGACCGTCGCAAAAGGTTGCCGATGGATAAGCTTATGGCGTGTAAGCTAGAAGGTATCGGGATTGTTCAAGAAAGCCATTTTACCGAGCGCGAAGCAAGAAAAGTGTCTTTGGATAATATTTCCCCCAGTTGGTTTATCTTCTCTGAAGGTTTTGGAACTTCTACCATTGGTGAAGTGTTGAAAAGGGGTTTTGATTTGTTGGCGTCAGTCGTGTTGCTCGGCGTATCCTGGCCATTTATGCTGATAACCGCAATTGCGATCAAGTTGGAAGAAGGCTGGAAAGCACCTGTTTTTTATAGTCAGGAAAGAGTCGGTTTGAATGGCGTTCCGTTTAAGGTAATGAAATTCCGAAGTATGCGTACAGACGCAGAAAAAGGTGGTAAAGCTATTTGGGCAAGCAAAAACGATAGTCGAGTGACAAAAGTAGGTGCGATTATCAGAAAATACCGTATCGACGAGCTACCGCAGTTGTTCAATGTGTTTACCGGTGACATGGCGTTTGTAGGCCCAAGGCCAGAGCGGCCTGTATTTGTCGAGCAACTTTCGGAAAGGATTCCTTTTTACAATGAAAGGCACCGCGTCAAGCCCGGTATTACCGGGTGGGCGCAACTTTGTTTTGCCTATGCTGATACTGAAGAAGACACGAAAGAAAAGTTGAGGTACGACCTGTACTATCTTAAGAATCACAGTTTACTGCTCGATGCATTGATTTTATTGCAAACGGTTGAGGTGGTGCTATTCAAGAAAGGTGCCCATTAAATTGAACGACAATAGGGTGCTTATGAATACTTACGTTATTTTATGTGTCGATGATGAACGGGAAGTGCTGGAAAGTGTCATGCATGACCTTGAACCTCTGGCTTCGCATTTTATTATTGAAGGGGCGGAAAGCGTACCCGAGGCCAGAGAAGTCATTGCTGAACTTGAAACAGAGAATAAACGAGTTGCGCTTATTCTCTGTGATCATGTGATGCCAGAAGTCAAGGGTGTTGATTTTCTGATTGAACTTAATCAAAACCCGCTAACCAAAGCGACGCGTAAAGTCCTGCTGACCGGGCAGGCTGGCCTGGAATCGACGATTGAAGCTGTCAATCGGGGAGGGCTGGACTACTATATTGCCAAACCCTGGGATGTGCATAAGCTGATCGGGATTGTCATAGATCAGCTGACATCATTCATTATTGCCAATGAAGAAGATTTGATCGCCTATACTGGTATTCTGGATAGTGAACGAATACTCGAGGCTATTCATCAGGCGGGGTGAATCCTGCGCCTGAGGCTTTGACTTGTTGACTCGTGTTTTGGTGGTATGGGCGTGGTATGAAAAAGCTCGGCGTGTGTCTCTTGATTCCCCTGATTATCTGGTTGATTCCTGCTGCCTGGATTCCCATCGACGGCATGACGGTGGTGGAGCACAGAATGCTGGTCATATTTGTGTTGGCCATGCTGTTGTGGGTGTTGGAACCCATCCCAATCTTTGCCACATCGGTGTTATTGATTGGGTTACAGCTTGTGCTGATTTCGGATAAAGGGCTTATCTGGCTGAGAGAGGCGGGTGAAGGTGAAAACTTCGGTATTTTACTCAGCTACAAAACATTGCTGGGAACATTTTCTTCGCCGATTATTATGTTGTTTCTCGGTGGTTTTTTCCTGGCCATGGCGGCGACAAAATATCGCCTCGATGCCAATCTGGCCCGGGTGTTTTTAAAGCCATTTGGTGAAAATCCGAAAATGGTCATGCTTGGACTCATGCTGATCACCGCTATTTTCTCCATGTTTATGAGCAATACCGCCACTACGGCATTGATGTTGGCAATTCTGACTCCGGTATTGAAACTGTTCCGTAAGGATGATCCTGGCAGAATGGCTTTTGTCTTGAGTATTCCGTTTGCGGCAAATATTGGCGGCATGGGTACGCCCATTGGCACCCCGCCCAATGCGGTAGCAATGAAATACCTGACAGGAGACAACGCGGTCAGCTTCGCCGAGTGGATGCTTTTTGGTGTGCCCTTTGCTTTTGTTATGCTTGGTATTGTCTGGTGGTTGTTATTGCGTTTCAATCCCCCTCAGGAAAAATCCATCCAGCTAACCATAAAGGGCACATTTGACCAGAGTGTTCGGGCCTGGCTGGTTTATGTCACTTTCGCTTCGACGATAATACTCTGGCTGACCACGGCGCTGCACGGAATGAATTTCTATGTGGTGGCGATAATACCTGTCGTGGTTTTTGTGGTAACCGGCATCATCACCAAAAGTGATTTAAAGCGAATCAGTTGGGATGTATTGTGGCTGATCAGTGGCGGCATCGCCTTGGGGTTGGGCATGGAAAGTACTGGCTTGAGCAGCCATATGGTAGCTAGTGTGCCGTTTGATAGTTTTATCCCGGTGCTCATTATCGTTTTGCTCCTGCTGGTCGTTTTGGTCATGTCCACATTTATTTCCCATACCGCTACCGCTAACCTGATATTGCCTATTGTGGCTGCACTTGGCAGCAATCTGGCTTCGCTCGACTCTTATGGTGGTGGCAAGATGCTGGTCATCTGCGTTGCTTTGTCCTGTTCGTTCGCGATGGCCTTGCCGGTCAGTACACCGCCAAACGCAATGGCCTATGCAACAGGTCAACTGGATAACAAAACCATGCTGAAGGCGGGTTCGTCCGTAAGTATTATTGGTCTGGTTATGCTGTACCTGTTAATTCCGATACTCAATCTGGCAGGTTTTGTATGACAGAGCGTTCGGAGAGCGATAGGTTGTCCAAAAAATATACAATTTTGTGCATTGATGCTGATCCAGCGGTACACAGTCGATTGCAGGAGGAGTTACAGTCAATCGCGCGGGTATTCGATGTCATCTGTGTTACCACCATCGAACAGGCTCGCTCGATAGTGGCGAAAATAAAAGAAGATCAGCGGCAACTCTGTATGGCTATTTCAGAGAACAATATGGAGGGATTGTCCGGGATCGATTTTCTGGTCGAATTGAATCAGGATGAATTTACCCGGGATTCCAGGAAAATTCTGTTTACTGAAAATGCCCAGATACAAGACGTGGTTAACGCGGTCAACGAAGCGCGCCTGGACTTTTTTCTGGCTAAACCCTGGTTGCGGGAAGAGCTGCTAAAAGCGGTCACGGATCAGGCGACCACTTTCTTGTTGTCCCATGAAACTGACCTGCTACCCTATTGTCTGGAACTGGACAGGCGCCGAATTATTACCGCGCATGTCAGCCAACAGCTGGATCGTTATCGTTCCAGGCTGCTGGATTTTGCTACCGAATCTGACGCGATGGTAAAAGATCGGTTAATTCAAAAACTGGATGACTATTTTGCTAAACATCCTGATAAAGATGTCTACCGAAAATATAGCGCCAACCACGCGCTCACTCGTGAAGGTGAAGTGAGCAATTATCTCTGGTTTGTCGCGAAGGGTGAGGTAATCCATAAAAAAAAGGCGCATCATGGCGGGCAAAAAGTTGTCATGCGCGAAGGAACTGGCGCGATGGTGGGTATGATGTCTTTTGTCAGTGGCGGGGCTTCCTACATCTCGAGCTATACCGCCGGTGCTGCCGAGATGATAAAAATTGAAAGCAACATGCTGTCCGGTATTATCTCGTCAGATCGGGACTTTTTACCGCTGTTTACCAATGTCTTGATGCGTAATTTTAATCAGCGTTTGAAACAAAGCATCGCTACCGAGCTGAAGCTGGCGGAAACCTTGGATCATCTCGATTCAACCCAGGCCAAACTGGTCGAGTCAGAAAAAATGGCGATGCTTGGGCAGTTGGTGGCAGGCATAGCCCATGAGCTGAACAACCCGGTTTCTGCGATTATGCGTGGCGCAGATTATCTGACATCGACTATTTCCCGACTTATCAGTTTGGAAACGTCACATCGGTATTTGTTGCCACTGGCTCCAAAAGTGCTGGAACGTTCCTTGCAATTCCCGCCTTTAGCCACTGCCGAGATACGCCGCCGGGCTAAGCGTTTGTCGCAAAGAGTGTCGTCGCCTAATTTAGCTCGCAAAATTGTTCAACTGCAACTGGATTCCGAGGATAGCTTGAGTCAAATCCTGATCGACTCGGAGGATCGACTGGAACAGGGTGTGGTTTTTCTTAGCCAGTTTCAGGAAGCCGGAATGTTTTTGCGTAACATCCGCGTTTGCAGTGAACGCATCGCGGGCTTGGTCAAGAGCCTGAAAAACTATTCACGGCAGGATAGTTCAGACGCGACTCGGGTTGATCTACATGAGGGTCTGGAAGATACTTTGGTGATTTTTTCCAATCAGCTTAAAGATTTCCGGGTCGTTCGGAATTATGGGCGAATTCCGCCCGTTGAATGCTTTCCGGCACAGTTGAATCAGGTCTGGACCAATCTGATAGCCAACGCCATCGATGCAACAGATGGCCAGGGCACATTGACATTGAAAACCGAATTGATCAACGATGCCAGCGTACCCGAACCTTCTGTCAGGGTTTCGATAGAGGATGACGGGCCTGGTATTCCGAGGGCAATCAAAGACAAGATCTTTGAAATATACTTCACCACAAAACGGGAAGGCCAATTTGGTCTGGGAATTGGGTTAGCTATTTGTCAGCAAATAATCAATCGTCATCATGGGAACCTGGTCGTGGAATCAGACCCCGGTAAATTCAGTCGATTTATCGTGACCATTCCTGTCAACTCTCGACCGTCGATTCGTCCCTTATCCTCTGATTAAGTGCCACCGGAGCCAGGTTTTACCTATATCAAGAGCTGATTTTTTTTATCGCTTGCAGCCAATAATGGTCTGGGTGTGCCTTAAATCCATCCTGCTCAGCGATATAGTAGGCTTCGAGTTGGATTTTCTCCCTTAATTCAGTATCGGTTGTTTTAGGCGCTGACTTTTTGGCGGCGGCAGTGCGTTTTGTCGTGGTTTTAGCTTTGGTAGCTGTTTTGGTTTTTTTTGCCGTTGTTGCCTTTCGTGTGGTGGTGCGTTTTTTTGCCGGTGCTTTGGCTTTACCGGCACCAGCGTTAGTTTTTGATGTTGTTTTCGATTTGGTGGCGCTGACTGCAGTTTTCGGTTTAGTCGCTGCGTCCTTGGCCTCTGTTTCAGTTGTTTTTCTGGTAACCATACCAATTCGTACCTTATTTTATATCTAGTTTATTAATTAAAGAGTGTGAAGGGAATGCCTTTCATACGGATAACAATGCGACGATAACACAATTCTACCTGTCATAAGTACGTCCATTTCAATCCCCAGGTTACTTATAGCAAATAATATTAAAAACAAACAACCCATCTGCCTAGTCAAGTTCAAAAAAATGCTGCCGTTGAATGTCTTGACTGGATTTTGTGTCAGTATCGAGGTCAATCACCTCCGGTGGGCAAGAGGTACGCCTCAAGTGATAGCGATTTCGGAAACGCGTTTATTTTCATCTCGTTGATATTATAAATCAACCTTTGCCTGGGCATCGCGGGAATTAATGTCGATTAAAATGGTTTGCATTGCTTAATTTGTGTCTGTATCCTGCTTCGCCCCATGCAAATTAACAGAAAACTGTGCAAAATTTAACCTGTTTTCGGTCCTTGGGTGTTGCGCATCATTTTTTGCTGTTACTGAACGTAGAGAGGTTTGGGCATGACGCGATCTTTATATGACAAGAACCAAGAGCATTCCAGTTGTGGTGTAGGCTTTATTACCAACAAGCATAGCCTGCAAACCCATGAGCTTCTGGAACTGTCTCACGAGGCTCTGTGTAAGATTCCGCATCGTGGTGGTATGAGTTCCGAAGGTGTCGGTGATGGAGCGGGTGTCAATGTCGACATTTCAGTGAATTTCTACCGTTATCTTACCGGTGACGAAAGTCTTCGATACGGGGATTTCGGGGTTGCTAATTTTTTCTATCCGGCTGCCAAAAATCAGCATGGCGAAGCCGAATCCATTATTGCTGACGCTCTGCACGATCACGGGTTGCCGGTATTGATGTGGCGTGATGTTCTGGTCAATAAAAGCGTTCTTAACAAGGCTAGCCAAAAGGCTCAGTTATCGATTCGTCAGGTAGTATTTGCCAGACCCGAGGGTGTCGCCGACCAAAAGGCGTTCGAGACCCGGATTAACGATGCCTTGTTAGAAATTGAATATTCCGCATTTACCCGGCCTGAGCTCGATGGTTTTTTCCCACTGTCCATGAGTTCGTTCACCCAGGTATATAAAGGGCGTTTGAACAGCTGGGAAGTGATTCCGTACTTTAAAGATCTTACTCACCCGGAACACCGTATCCATACGTTGTTTTTTCATACCCGGTTTTCAACCAATACTGCGCCAAACCCCTTGTTTGCCCAGCCGTTTCGGCGCATGGCGCATAACGGTGAGTTAAATACCGACAAGAAAAACCGGCTTAGTGAGAACGCTATCGCGGTGTCTCACGACAAGCAGGTGATCTTTCCTCGTGGCCAGTCCGATTCCGCACGTTTAGACCAAACCCTGGCCCGCCGCATTACCGAAGACGACATGGATATTGTGCTGGCGGTTCTGGCCATGATGCCACCTGCGTGGGAAAACGACCCGGATATCAGTGACGCTGCTCGCGCCATGCTGGAATACTTCAGCCTGTATGAAGAAAAGAACGATGGCCCGGCGGCACTGATATTCGGCGATGGAATCAAAGTGGGGGCTCGTCTGGATCGCTTGGGTCTGCGGCCATTACGTTCAATCGAAACCCATGACTATTTCGCCGTTATGAGCGAAGCGGGTCAGATTGATTTTGCTCCGGAAACCGTTATTCGCCGTGGTCGAATCGATGCCGGTGGCATGGTGGTGTTCGACCATAGTACCGGCAAAATCAGTGATTCCAGCGATGTGCTGGAGGCACTGGCGAAACAGAAGGATTATGCCCGTTTACTGGAACAGGCCCGCATCAATCTGGCCGACTTGCCGGCGGCAAGGCTTGACGAATTTCCACTGGATTCCAGCCTGAATATGTCGGCGCGCCATGTTGCCTATTCGCAAAACCAGGAAAGCTTCAAGTTTATGCTCGATCCAATGCTACAGAACGGCATGGAAAAAATATCGGCCATGGGTTATGGCCTGGCGCCGAATGCGTTGACTGACAACGAAGGCGGTATGTCTCGTTACTTTAGCCAGCGTTTTGCCCAGGTCACCAATCCGCCGCTGGATAGTATCCGCGAAGCCGATGGTATGACCTTGCGGGTTGCGTTGGGTGCCAAACCCAATTTCAGCCCCAAAGTGGGTAAGGGCGGAAGTCGTCAGTTAGTGATCCCATCCCCGATTTTGCAGCCCCAGCATCTGATGCAGATTTATCATCAGGATGCGTTGCGTGTCGAAACGGTATCGACCCTGTATTTGCCGATTCAGGATAATCCCGAGCAGAACGAAAAGAACCTGTTACAAGCGTTGGAGCGTATTTGCGGCCAGGTTGAAGCCTTGGCTCGTGCCCGTTGGGATGTGCTGGTGCTGAGTGATCGCGAAGTCAACCATGATCAGGCTGCGATGCCGGCGATTTTAGTGATGTCGGCAGTTAACCAGCGTTTGATCAAGCAGGGTTTGCGCTTTAACAGCAGCGTCATCTACTTGACTGGTCAGGCGTCCAGCACTCACGATATTGCTTGCCTGCTGGGCTTTGGTGCGTCTGCGGTTTGCCCATTGACGGTTTATCACCGAGCGTTGGAAATGGCCGATGATGAGAGTGGTGTCGTGAAGGCGCTGAACAATTTTCAAAAGGCTGTTGAGAAAGCGCTGATGAAGACCATGGGTAAATTTGGTCTGTGTACCGCAGAAAGCTATATTGGCGGCGAGTTTTTTGAAGCCAATTTTATCGATACCAAAGACCCGTTACTGGCTCCGATATTTCCAAATATTGATTCGCCGATCGGCGGTGTACGCTTTGCCGATATTGCCCAAAGTACCGCGGACTGGCATGCCAAAATACCACAGGTGCAGCAGGAAAACGAAATACCTTTGCTGGGCTTGTTTAAAGAGCGCGCCGATGGCGCTGGCCATGCGTTCGGCAATACCGCGGTTCGTGAATATGTCAATATGACTGAGGAACCGATTTGGTACGTTGATGAAACTGAATCCGAAGAGCCGAGTATCGATCTGCCTCATGAAGTGGCGCATCGTGATCTGGGTTACGAAAAGCGTACGCCCGAGCAGATCAACAAAGCCAGTATCACCCCCGCCTACCGGGAGTTTTGTGCCCATCTGTACAAGGAGCGCGACGAACGGCCAGCGACCTTAAGGGATATTCTGGCCTTGCCGTTTAATTTTGATTGTGCGCAAACCGCTGACGATTTTACCAAGCTGTTCGATCACTACTGTACCCTGGGTAACGTCAATTACAGTGTTCAAGGGTTAAGTGTCGAAAAAGTTGCCGATCAGCACTGGCAGTTGTGTCTGGATCAGTCGTCCCCGCAGCGTTATCAGGCGTTGTTACAGTCATTGAAGAATCGCTTCGGTGCCGATATCAGGCTGATTGCATCACCTGCCGATGTGCCTGGTAAACATCTGCGAGCGGTCGGTGATGCGGCTGTTTTTCTGAGTCGTTTGGTGTCCACGCCAGCCGCGCTCGATATTGCCAGGGTACAGCCAGCAGCGGAAATTACCGCTTGCCTGGCATCGGGGGCGATGAGTCACGGTGCTCTGGTGGCCAAGGCTCATGAAGCGGTTGCCCTAGGCACCAATATTGCCGGTGCGCTGAGTAATTCCGGTGAAGGGGGCGAAAACTCTCGTCGCTATAACACGGTCAAAGCCAGCAAGATCAAGCAGTTTGCATCGGGTCGTTTTGGTGTCTGGACTGGCTACCTGGCCGATCCGGCCTTGGAAGAAATTGAAATTAAGATTGCCCAGGGCGCCAAACCGGGTGAGGGCGGTCAATTGCCTGCGAAGAAGGTCAATGTCGAAATTGCTGCCGCCCGCGGGGGCACGCCAGGCGTTGAACTGGTATCGCCACCACCGCACCACGATACCTATTCCATTGAAGACCTGGGTCAATTGATTCACGATGCCAAAGCTGCTCGGGTTCGGGTCATCGTCAAACTGGTGTCGTCCGAAGGGGTGGGTACCATTGCGATAGGTGTGGCTAAAGCCGGTGCCGATGTCATTAACATCGCCGGTAATACCGGTGGTACCGGTGCCGCCCAGGTAACCAGTTTGAAAAATACCGGCCGCGCCGCCGATATCGGAATCGCTGAAGTGCATCAGGCGTTGGCCGAAAATGGTCTGCGGGAAAAAGTGGTTTTACGCTGTTCCAACGCGCACCAAACCGGGTTGGACGTGGTGAAGTCGGCGATTTTGGGAGGCGACTCGTTTGAATTTGGCACCACCGCCCTGATGATGCTGAAATGCGTGATGGCGAAAAACTGTAACGTAAAATGTCCGGCGGGCTTGACTACCAACCCGGAAGTTTACGATGGTGATCCACGGGCATTGGCGCAGTATTTTATCAACCTTGCCCACGAAGTGCGTGAGATTCTGGCCAGTCTGGGTTACGAATCATTGAGGGCAATTCGCGGCCAGACCCAGTTGTTGAATTTAATTCGCCACCCGGCCATGGTGGGTCAATTGGATATGACCGGAATGTTGCGTGAAATCACCGAAATCGAGGTCGATAAGCCGATTTATCTGGAGGCGAATTTCGATCCCGATGAGGAATATCTGAAGGAATTCAAAATTCGTTTTCTCGAACAGCGACAGCCTGCGATCAGGATTCAAGGCCCGCGCTTGAATAACTGCAACAAGACAGTGGGTGGTCAGTTTTCGATCGATGTCGAGCGTATTCTGAATTACCAGTTGACCGATGAACAAAAGCGGCAGCACCCGTCGATCCATACTCTGGATAATGGCCGTGTAGTGTTGGCTGAAGGCAGTGTAACGGTGGTTTCTGAAAACTCGGCGGGGCAAAGTTTCGGTGCTTTCAACAATACGGGGATCATCCTGGAACACACGGGCACCTGTAACGATGGGGTCGGTAAAGGTGCATCCGGTGGTATGATCGTGGTGAACAACCCCAATATCGATGAATCACTGAAAGAAAATGTACTGATCGGTAATTTTGCGCTGTTTGGCGCAACCGGCGGCCAGTTATATGTCTGTGGCGAAGCGGGTGATCGTTTTGGAGTGCGTAATTCCGGAGCCGTTGCCGTAGTCGAAGGAGTAGGAGATTTTTGCTGCGAATATATGACTAACGGCGCCATTGTTAACCTGGGTGGTTACGGTAAAGGTTTTGGCAATGGCATGAGTGGTGGCAATGCCTATCAGTATGATCCCAAGCATGAACTTCAGGATCGGTGCAGTCACGACTCGGTGCAGGCATTTCGGATTGACGAAGATTCGACGCTGGCCCGGGGTCAGGAACAGGCACTGAAACTTCACCTTGAAAAACATCTGGCCACCACAGGTTCGCCTATCGTCAAAGCCCTGTTGGAGGATTGGAATAACGCCCGCGAACATTTCTATTTCGTGATTCCGCAATCATTGTTGAAATACCATCGCAGCGAACCAATTTTGCAAAGTATGAATCGCAAAGCCATGATCGATGAACTGGCGGTTGCATATACTTTGCGCCAAATACGTGATATGCAACGGGCCTACAAAAAACTTGCAGATCAAAGCCCGACAAGTGGTCGTTCGGGCCTGTTTGATGGCCGTGTGCCCGACTATGGCGATCGTGACAACGAACTGATCTTGCAATATGTGGGGGCAGCTGGTGTCTTGCGCAGAGCCTTTGAGGTCGCTACAAAAACCGGTGAAAATGACGTCCATCAGGTATCCCGCAAACTGATTGAAACGGAAGATAAAAAACTGACGGATCTGGTGGCCAGAGATATGGCAGGTGCGTTGGCTGATTACGATGACCAAGGTCTCGCCAGTTTGCTTGCCGACAAGCGCTTGCTCGACTACAAAGATTCCTTGCGAATGCGAGAGGTCTGGGATACACAAGCGTATGGAACCACAGTTTGGATTATTGAGCGGGATCGAATCAATCGCCAGGCACTCGCTCATTACCCGGACGTTTTAGAGCAAATCGCCATTCATTATGCTGCTGTACTAGCAGACGTTATGCGCGCTGCCGCATGATCGCTCAGATATTGGAAGCAAAAATATGAACGATAAGACGAAAAACGAACCCGCAAACAGCCAGCGTGTGCCTTTTTTGCCCGACGCTCTGCCGTTTAATGAAGATCAAAAGCAATGGTTAGGTGGTTTTATGGCAGGCCTGCATAGTCGCCTGTTGGTGACTGCCGATAACCAGATCGCTGCGGCGCCGGTGGCGGCGCCTGCACAAAAAACACTCACCATTGTTTATGGTTCGCAAACCGGCAATGCAGAAAGTATGGCTGAACTGGCGGCCGAGCAGGCTAAGGAACTGGGCATGGTGCCAGTGGTTGTCGATATGGACGATGCGGATATTCAGCAGCTGGCCCAGGTGGAAAGATTGTTGGTCGTGACTAGTACCTATGGTGAGGGTGAAATGCCGGATAACGCCCAGGCACTCTGGGATGCCGTCAGCGCCGATGATGCTCCCAGTTTTGCCAATACTTATTTCTCGGTACTGGCATTGGGCGATACCGCTTATGATGGTTTTTGTGTCGCCGGGAAAATGTGGGATACGCGTTTAGCCGAGCTGGGCGGCCAGCGAATTGCCGAGCGTATTGATTGTGATGTGGATTTTGAAGAGCCTGCCCGGGAATGGATGGACAAAGCGCTTCCGGAAATTGCCCAAAAAGGAACTCAAACCAGCAGCGCGGGCGTTGCACCTGCCAGTCCAGTGAAAAAAGAAAAATCGAAATACAATCGCCAAAACCCATTGCTGGCTGACTTGCTTACCAAGAAAGTGGTAACGGGTGCAGATTCCAGTAAAGAAATCTATCACTTTGAACTGTCACTGGGTGATTCCGGTGAGCGATATGAAGCGGGTGATGCGGTTTACATTGTGCCGATCAACCGTGACGATATAGTGGCAGAGGTGTTGGACGCGTTGTCTGCAACGGGTGATGAAACGGTTAACGGCAACGAGAAAAACCTGCGGGGGTTGCTTGTTGAAGATTTGGAAATTAGAACCCCGAGCAAAGAGTTTTTAACGGCGCTAAGTGAACGAGCCAATAACGACGAACTGACCGCGCTGGTCAATGGTGACAACGCCGAAGCCCTGGCCGACTTTTTATGGGGCAAGGATGTCGTGGATCTATTGACGGCCTACCCTGATGCCAAATTCAACGGTGATGAATTTGTCGCTCTGTGCAAGCCATTGGCAAGCCGAGCCTATTCCATTTCGTCCAGCATCGATAAACATGAAAACGAAGTGCACTTGACCATTGGTAGCGTGCGTTATCAAAGCCATGGTCGTACTCATAACGGGGTGTGTTCGACCTTCCTGGCCGATGTGGCGCAAGTTGGCGATAAGGTAAAATGCTACTTTGCACCGAATAAAAACTTTGCCGTGCCAGCGGATAACACTTTGCCGATGATTATGGTTGGCCCAGGTACAGGTATTGCACCTTTTCGTGCTTTCCTCGAGGAGCGTGAAGTGACCGGAGCGACCGGAGACAACTGGTTGTTTTTCGGCGATCGTAATGCCAGCAGTGATTTTATTTATGAAGATGAAATTCGCGCCTGGCAGGAAAGCGGCTTGTTGACCCGCCTGGATCTGGCGTTTTCCCGCGATCAGGCCGAAAAAATCTATGTACAGGATCGCATGCTGGAGAAAGGTGCCGAGTTTTATGCCTGGTTGGAAAAGGGAGCGTACTTCTATATCTGTGGTGATGCTTACCGAATGGCCAAGGATGTGGATGCGGCCTTGCACCAGTTGATCGAGCAACACGGGAATAAATCGGCGGATGAAGCTATTGAATACGTGAATGCCCTGAAAAAGCAAAAGCGTTATGTGCGGGATGTTTATTGATTGGCCTGCCACAAACAATTGCCATCACATCTCATTGTGATGGCAATTGTCTATAATCTCTAATCCTGCCTCCAGTTTTGCTGCCACTCTTCGATTCTGTTGCTCAACGTGTAATGCTCCTCGTTAAGCGATTCAGTCTGCTCCAAAGGCAGTGCCAATTGTGTTGCTGGCCGTGAGCTGAATAAGTCCGCGATCAGTTCAGGGTTTGAGAAGAGTTTGTGATAGGCGCCGTCGTAATCCATAAAGCCGATTTGGGTGCTATTGTGACGCTTAAAGCCCCATATTCATTACTTCACGTACTTCTGAAAGTGTTTGCTGGGCGATTGATCTTGCGCTTTCTACACCATTTTTAAGTACATTCACCACATAGTCCATATCTGACTCCAGTTCGGTGCGTCGTTGTCTTAGCGGGCGTAAATACTCGTTCAGGCTTTCGGTTAACCTGGCCTTTAACTGGCCACTTCCTGCATTGTCGATTTCACTGCCGATTGCCGTAGGATCGCCACCTTCTACCAGTGCCAGAAGCAGTAGTAAATTGGCGACTTCCGGTCTTGATTCAGGATCGTAGAAAATCGTTCTGTTGGAATCTGTTTTGGCTCGTTTGATAAGTTTTGCGGTTTCATCTTCACTTGTGCTGAGCATAATGGCGTTGTTACGGCTTTTGCTCATTTTTTGCGAACCATCGAGCCCAAGAATAACGGGTGCGGTACTGAGCAATGCCTGCGGTTCAGGAAATACAGCCGTTTTTTTGGCAAACCTATCATTGAACCGGCGAGCGATCGTTCTGGTCAGTTCAAGGTGGGGCAATTGATCCTTGCCAACCGGTACCACATTGCCTTTACAGAATAGTATGTCCGCTGCCTGGTGAACTGGATAGATATACATTCCGGCATTGATGCGTTTTTGACCCGATGCCTGGATTTCTTCCTTGACGGTGGGGTTTCTATCTAGCTCGGAATTGGTTACCAGCGTTAAAAAGGGTAATAATAACTGGTTCAATTCAGGTATTTGGCTATGAGGAAATATAATAGTTTTATTGTTTGACGGATCCAGTCCGGCAGCCAGATAATCGAGAGTGAGCTGTTGCACGTTTTCTGAAATATTTTCGAAATTGTCACGGTCCGTTAATACCTGATAGTCGGCAATCACGATAAAAGTCGGTACGCCCATTTGTTGCAGTCGAACGCGATTTTGCAGCGACCCGAACAGGTGGCCTATATGAAGTCTGCCGGTAGGCCGGTCACCGGTCAGTACGCGGTATTTTTCAGGATTGGCAACCAGGTCAGCCTCCAGTTTCTGGCTTCTCTCCAGCGTTGCCTCAAAAGTTCCGTATTCGATTTTATGCTTTGACAAAAGCTTGCTCCTATTCCAGCCGTAGAAACCAAGAAGTGGTGCCTGGTGGCACGATAGAGGTGATATGACGAGTCATTACCAAAAAAATGACAGCGCATAAAAAAAAGAGCTTGCAATATGAGGCGGTTTCCTCTGTAAGCTCTTTTTTTATCAATTAAATGGTGGCTACACCGGGATTTGAACCTGGGACCCCATCATTATGAGTGATGTGCTCTAACCAACTGAGCTATGTAGCCTTAACCAGAAGGCGCGTATTTTGTTGTTTTTGGTTGATTATGTCAACCCCTTTATAGGCGATTTTAAACAAACAGCGCGATTAGACATTGAATCGGAAGTGAACTACATCGCCGTCCTGGATGATGTAGTCCTTGCCTTCGAGACGCCATTTTCCGGCTTCTTTCGCGCCTTGTTCGCCACTGTATTGAATAAAGTCATCATAGGCGGTGACCTCGGCACGAATAAACCCTTTTTCGAAATCGGTATGAATGACTCCTGCGGCCTGTGGAGCACTGGCACCAATTCTTACTGTCCAGGCTCTGACTTCTTTTTCACCCGCGGTAAAAAAGGTTTGCAGGTTGAGCAGGGCGTAGCCAGCGCGAATAACCCGATCCAGCCCGGCTTCCTCCATTCCGAGATCGGCCAGGAATTCGGTTTTTTCTTCATCTTCCAGTTCGGCAATTTCCGCTTCCAGCTTGTTGCAAATTGGCACGACGACGGCGTTTTCCATGTGGGCTATTTCGCGAACCTGGGTTAGGTGAGGATTGTTTTCGAAACCGTCTTCGTCAACATTGGCTATGTACATGGTCGGCTTGATAGTGAGCAGGTGTATTTCGCGCAACAGAAACAGTTCATCGGCGGTCAGGCCAGCGGAACGAACCGGCTTTGCCTCGTCAAGGTGAGGTAATAGTCGTTCCATAATGGCTATTTGTGCTTTCGCGGTTTTGTCGCCACCTTTGGCTACGCGAGTCAGTCTCTTGATCGCTTTCTCTACACTGTCTAGATCGGCCAGAGCCAGTTCGGTATTGATTACGTCGATATCGGCTGCCGGGTTAATCTTGGCTGCTACATGGACGACGTTTTCATCTTCAAAGCATCTGACTACATGAGCGATGGCATCAGTTTCCCGAATATTGGCCAGAAACTGGTTACCAAGACCCTCGCCTTTAGACGCTCCAGCGACCAAGCCGGCTATATCGACAAACTCCATGGTGGTAGGTATCACTTTTTGCGGTACGACAATTTTGGCAAGTTTATCCAGCCGGGAGTCTGGCATGGGTACTATGCCAGTATTGGGTTCGATGGTGCAGAATGGAAAATTCTCAGCATTTATGCCCGCCTTGGTCAGTGCGTTGAAAAGGGTGGATTTGCCCACATTGGGTAGGCCGACGATGCCGCAGTTAAAGCCCATGTTGATTTCCTGATAGTGATTTCTAAAATTGTGTTGGTGGCTTATGTTGTTATCTTGGCGAAGGACGATACGAATTGATCTTGTTCATCGCGATTGGAAGCTCACCCGCCGCTAAATGATGGAGCGCTCTTTTCGCTTGGTCAAAGGCGTCATCGAGAAGTGCCGACTCGCTTTGTCCGATTTTTCCCAATACATAGCCGGTCACTTTTTCTTTGCTTCCCGGATGGTCTATGCCCACTCTCAGGCGATAAAACTCTTTTTGTCCTGCCAGTGCTTTGATAATATCTTTCAGCCCATTGTGGCCACCGTGCCCGCCACCTGATTTGAGCTTTATTGCGCCACAGGGAATATCGAGTTCGTCATGTGCGACAAGAATCTCGGTGACATCGAGATTGAAGTAATTGGCGAATGCCTGAATGGATAAACCGCTACGGTTCATGAATGTGGTTGGAATGAGCAGGTGGATATCCCGGCTATTGACGATGATTTTGCCATACAGACCATGGAATTTTTTTTCCGGCCTCAATGTGCCCTGATATTCCGAGCACAGATAAGAGACGAAAAGCGCTCCAGCATTATGTCTTGTATTCTCGTATTCTTTGCCTGGGTTGCCCAGGCCAACGATTAACTTTATCGACACTGTTGGAGCTCCTTCGTAGCATCAGGCATTCTGCCTGAGCATGCTGCTCAGCATTAGAACGTCAGGCTGACGTTTCGCCTTCGTCTTCGCTTTCGCCTTCACCTTCTTCGCCGTCTATTGGTTCACCTTTCGCTTTGTGTACAGAGGCAACGGGCAGGTCGCGATCAGCGCCTTGTGCCAAAGCGGTAATAGCCACACCTTCCGGAAGCTTGAGGTCTGACAAGTGAACGATTGTGTCGTTGTGTATCGCACTCATGTCGACCTCGATAAATTCAGGCAAATTACCAGGCAAACAGGTAATTTCGACGTCAGTCATCTGGTGAGAAATAACGCCACCTTCCATCTTCACACCGACACAGATTTCTTCGTGAACGAAGTGGAGTGGAACGTTGACGTTAATAGCTTGATCCTTGGATACGCGTTGAAAATCTGCGTGCATCACGTAGCCTTTGGCGGGATGACGTTGTAAGTCTTTCAAGATGGCGTCTTGTTCTTTGCCGTCGTATTTAATGGTAAGAATATGAGAATAGAAGGCTTCGTTTTCCAGTAACTTGGATATGTCTTTCAGTATCAGTGACAAGTTGACCGGTGCGTCTTTGCCGCCGTACATAATTGCTGGAACTTTGCCTTCGATCCGACGCAGGCGGCGGCTCGCACCTTTCCCCTGCGTGTCACGAAATTCGGCTTCTACTACGAAATGCTTGCTCATTTTGTTTTCCTGTTGTTGGGTCGACAAATGCTTTGCTTGACAAAGCAGTTTACACAGCTTGTTGGCCTAACACATGTCTAGTAAAAGGTTGCCCGCGACCAGGCAACCAGCTTGTGTTTTTTGCACTGACTGGGTTTCAGTCAGGTACAAGTAAAACAACCAGAGCCTCCGTAGAGGCTCTGGTAGATTTTGCCAATGAGATTTGCGGCCTTGTCAATCAACCTGCCTAATCAAAGAGGGCGCTGATAGACTCTTCATTGGAAATGCGTCGAATTGACTCTGCGAGAAGCATGGCCATCGAAATGACGCGGATTTTATCACATTTTTCTACTTTGTCACCTACCGGAATGGTATCTGTGGTAACCAGGCCATCCAAAGCGGAGCTTCGTATATTGTCCAGCGCCGCTCCTGATAGAACGGGGTGAGTGATATAAGCGACGACTTTCTCTGCACCGTGTTCTTTCAGTGCATTTGCCGCTTTGCAAAGGGTTCCGGCTGTATCGACGATATCATCGACCAATATGCAGGTTTTACCTGCAACATCCCCGATAATGTGCATGACCTGCGATTCATTGGCGTTAGGCCGGCGTTTGTCGATAATCGCCAAGTCGGCGTCTTCCAGTCTTTTGGCCGTTGCCCTTGCCCTTACCACGCCGCCAACGTCAGGCGAAACAACGAGAAAATTTTCGTAGTTGCATCGTTCGATATCGTCGATCATCGAAGGCGTGGCATAAATGTTGTCAACGGGAATATCAAAAAATCCCTGAATCTGATCAGCATGAAGATCGACAGTGAGGAGGCGATCGATACCGACACTGGTCATCATATCGGCGACTACTTTGGCACTGATCGGGACTCGATTGGATCGTACACGACGATCTTGGCGTGCATAGCCAAAGTAGGGGACAACCGCTGTGATTCGGGCGGCGGATGCTCTTCTGAGCGCATCCGCCATAACCGCCAGCTCCATAATGTTGTCATTGGTAGGAGCGCAGGTTGGCTGAATGACAAAAACGTCTCTGCCTCGCACATTCTCGTTGATTTCAACCGAAATTTCGCCATCGCTGAATTTAGCGACAGTCGCATCGCCTAATGGAACATGGAGTTTCTTGGTGACAAGCCTGGCTAACTCTGGATTGGCATTTCCGGAAAAAACCATCAACTGGGACACAATATCATCCTCTGAGCGAGTACGCGTAACAATGTGCAAGGGGATTTTGGGGAAGTTGGCTGGGGTGGCTGGATTTGAACCAACGCATGGCAGGATCAAAACCTGCTGCCTTACCGCTTGGCGACACCCCAGTATTTTTTTTCATATTAAGGCGAATCTTTCAAATTGAGTTCTTTATGCAAAGAAGATCTGTCGATGCCTTGTGCAACAAACCCGCTCCAGTGTTCGGGACAATTCCTCAACACTTCCAGGGCAGCTGCTTTGGACTGGAAATCGGCGAATATACAGGCACCTGTTCCAGTCAGTCTCGCTCTTCCGAATTGGCCAAGCCAATTCAGTCCTTTTGCTACCTCAGCGTATGTTTCGGCGACGATAGCCTCACAGTCATTGCCGAGATTCTGGATTTCTCCGTCAAGAGCGGGCGCTATTGTTAACTTTGGCGAGTCTCTTGTCAACCTTTTATTTGAGAAAATTTCACCCGTATTGATTTCACAGTCCGGTCTGATAACCAGATACCAGTGCGGGCCGAGTGAGACCGGCGTCAGTTGTTCCCCGATGCCCTCTCCCCAGGCACTGCGACCATGCACAAATACCGGAACATCTGCGCCAAGAGACAGGCCAATTTCGGCGAGCTGGTTAATTGTTAAACCGGCAGACCAGAGACGATTCAGTGCCAGCAATGTGGTCGCTGCATTGGAGCTGCCTCCACCAAGGCCGCCTCCCATGGGAAGCACTTTGTCGATTTTTATTTGTGCGCCATGGCAGTAACCGGTTTTTTCTTTTAATGCCATCGCTGCCTTGTAAATCAGATTGGCAGATTGTTTGATTCCGGGCAATGGAGTCGCGACGGTGATTTCATGCGCTTTAGTAAAATAGAGTGTGTCGCCATAGTCCAGCAACTGGAACAGTGTTTGCAGCTCATGATAGCCGTCAGGGCGTTGTCCGGTGATGCGTAAAAACAGGTTGATTTTGCAGGGGGACGGTAAGATCAGGGTTGAGTTCATGAATGTGGCAAAATCCATTGTGCAATGATTAGCGTAATCTTGTTTTGGGTATCGGATATCACAATTTTACCCGGTAAATACAAGTCAGTGATTTTTTTGTATCGGCCGGGTGTAATGTGCCAGCCAGATTGGATAATGGTATGTGGGTTGCCCTGGTTGTCGAAGGTAATGGAATAACTCGCTTCAGGGGAGGGGATGCCTTTTATCCAAAAGGGAATGCTGGCCAACGGAAGTCGCCAGCCCGTTTGCTCGTGTAGAAGTTGTCCAGGGTGGTGAGAATGGACTATTTGTCCGTCGGAATGAATAATAAACAGTTCGTTTTCGGAGCCTTCCAAAACGGTGGTTCCTATACCAAGCAAGGCTGAAGAAAGTTTGATCCTGAAACTGTCACCAGTTTGATTCCATTCATTGATAACGGCTGAATCCGACTGTTTCGGCGAGCGAACACCGATTTTTCCATACACTGACCAAGTTTGAAGCTGGTGTAAGTGGTTTAGTCTGTTTTCCCAGTTGTCAGGAACCGCACTGCTGGATGAGGTAGCCATCTCTGGAGATGTCGCGCAGGCACTGAGAAATCCGATCAAAATAGCGGCCAAAAACCGCGAAACGAAATTCAAAGAAAATACCATGCTATGCATGGTCTGGGTCGATAATAGTCGAGGCATAGGAGCTATTCGAATGAAATTCCAAACTTGTCAAGCGTCTTGTTTAATATGCTGTGGTTTTTATCCTGTTTGTAGGCTTTTTGCCATATTTTCAGTGCCAAGCCCTTTTGCTTTGTTACCCATAACACTTCGCCGAGATGTGCGGCAACTTCGGGGTCAGGGAACTTGGCATAGGCAGCGTTCAAATAGTCCAAGGCCTGCTCGGTATTTCCCATCCGATAGTAAACCCAGCCCAGGCTGTCGATAACTGCCGGGCTGTCCGGTTTTAGTTCAAGTGCTTTCGATATCAGTTGCAATGCCTCAGGGTATCGTTCGGTTTTATCTGCCAGTGTGTAACCCAGGGCGTTGAGGGCTACCGCGTTGTTTGGCTCCAGTGCAAGAATTTTCCGTAAATCCAGTTCCATTTCAGCCACCTTGTCCTGGCGTTCGAACAACATTGCTCTGGCGTAAAGTAAGTTGGTATTTTCAGGATGCCGGAACAGTGCTTCAGTTACTTTTTCGAGCGCAAGTTCGGTATTTTTCAGATCCAGCAGCAGGTTGACCTCGACCTGCCAAAAGCCTGCGGAGCTTTCAGGGGAGTCTAAGCGTAATTGCGCCAGGTGCTGCAAGACTGCATCCAGTTCGCCCCTTTCTGCTTTCAGATAACTCGATCTGGCTAGTGAGTTAAAAAAATGGCTGCCACTGGAGATTGCGTCATAGTGCTTGATTGCAGTGTCAACCTCATCGTTATCATCGGCCAATCGGCCAAGATAAAAGTTGGCTTCGTTACTATACTGGCCTTGGTTCAGCAGTGCCGTCAGCTCCTGTTTCGCTGTCTTGGTTTCGCCCATTTCAAGTGACACCAGTGCATGTGCCAGTTTCAATCCCGGGTTGTCCGGATAGCGTTTGACCAGTTTTCGATATTCTTCCTCCGACCTTTCGAGATCACCGTCGTCAATCAGCATGCGAGCATAGAGTGTCGAAAGTTTTCGGTTGGCTGGAAATTTTCGGGTGGCTTTACCCAATAGCGACAGCGCTTCTTTAATTCGACGCAAATCATACAGCAATGTGGCTTTCAGCAATAAGCCGAGTTGAAATGTCGGGTCGGCGTCCAGGTACGCCTGGATAATGTCGAGCGCGGCTTCATGTTGTCCACGAGTTCGGTTTATCAACGCGTAGCTATAGCCTATTTCCTGGTTATTCGGGTATTTTTCCGAGAGTGTTTTGTAAAGTGTCAGCAGGTGTTCCTGATCTTCCGCTGGCAGCGTTTTTGCATGAATCGCCAATGCTTCAAAATCTGCGTGCCCGCCGAGTACCAGTATTTTCTCCATATATGCGATAGCTTCAACATATTGGTTCATCCGGATATATTGAAAAGCGAGGATTTGATGCGGATCCAAAGCCTCCGGCGCGACTTCCAGCCAGGTTTTGCTGAGTTCTAGCATCGCATTGTTGGCTTTGAGGAATCGAGCTATATGCATTGCCCGTTTGATAACGCCCAGGTCTTTTGTTTGTCGAGCTTGCTGAACGTAGTTCAATAGCGAAATATCAAATCGGTTTCGCTGGCCGGCGATTTCAGCGGCTAACAGCGAATAAAGGGTTTCCGGGCTGAAATCGCCTTCTTCAGGCTCCGGTTTGGCTGGAACCTGGTTGTGCAATGGGGGTGTGGCGGCCGGTTCGGTGGGGTTCGGTTTTGGGGTGAGCGAGCATGCACCCAGCGAAGTCATCGCTATTACCGCGAGCAATAACTGAATGATGAAAGTCTGGGGGCAATACCAGGGCAAATGGGTATCAGTTGTATTTTTAGCTATATTCATATTTGGCTTGTTTGCAGACGATACTCACTATGGTGAGTCGGACCGGAAGGTCATGTCTTGTCAATTTGAAATAAAGGATAGTCGATTTATAGCCAGTTTTATGGTCAATGTCGAGCTTTATTCTGTCAACAAAAACGCTAATCTTTGTTAACTTTGCCTAACTTTTGTTAAATCGAAATATGTTACTGGTATGCGACCTTTTGGGAAGGTAGAATTACCGGCTGCTTCAATTCGGAAATTTTTTAAGATCTATGTCTTTACTGGCGCTTGGCATTAATCACAAAACAGCCTCTGTGGATGTTCGTGAAAAGGTCGCTTTTTCCCCTGACAAAATCAGGCAGGCACTTAGCCGGGTGCTTGATGTCAGTAAAGTCAATGAAGTCGCTATTCTCTCTACCTGTAATCGTACCGAATTATATTGCTCAACTGAGTTGACCGGCAGCCGTTTACTATTGGAGTGGCTGAGTGATTATCATGATTTGAGTGTGAGTGACCTGGAGTCTTGCAGTTACGCTTATTGGGATGAAGATGCGGTGCGGCATATGATGGAGGTTGCCAGTGGTCTGGATTCGCTGATTCTGGGTGAACCCCAGATATTGGGGCAGCTTAAATCTGCCTACTGTGTAGCCAAAGAGGCCAACGCGGTCGGCTCGATACTCGGCCGATTGTTTGAACAGGCGTTTTCTGTTGCCAAGCGGGTTCGCACCGATACGGCAATTGGCGAAAACCCGGTTTCTGTTGCCTATGCAGCGGTGAGTCTGGCTGGTCACATATTTTCGGATATGTCTAAAAACGCCGCTTTATTGATTGGTGCAGGTGAAACGATTGAACTGGTTGCTCGGCACCTGAATGAGATAGGTGTCACTGATATCACGGTTGCCAATCGAACTCTGGACAGGGCCAAATCTCTGGCCAGCCTGTTTGACGGCAAAGCCGTGGTGCTGTCAGAGATTCCAGATCAGTTGCCCTTTGCGGATATCGTTATCACCTCTACGGCGAGTCCACTGCCAATTTTAGGTAAGGGAGCGGTGGAAAGTGCACTTAAAATTCGTAAACACAGTCCGATATTTATGGTTGACATTGCGGTTCCTCGTGATATCGAGCCACAGGTCGGGGAGCTGGACGATGTCTACCTGTATACCGTCGATGACCTGCAAAAAGTGATCGATGAGAACATCAAGTCACGTGAGGGGGCTGCCGAAGAGGCCCGCCATCTGGTTGCCAGCGGCGCTACCGAGTTTATGTCCTCTTTACGGGAACTTGGCGCAGTTTCGATACTAAAACAGTTTCGTTCTCAAGCCGAAAACCTGAGGGAACGCGAGTTGACCAAGGCGCTGAAGTCACTTTCAGCCGGTGCTGCCCCGGAGAAGGTGTTGGCCGCCCTGGCGAGAGGAATAACCAATAAGTTGATTCATACGCCGACGGTACAAGTGCGGAAAGCCACGTCCGATGGCAAAAACGAAGTCAGCGATTGGCTTTCTTTTTTGTTTGAGCTGGAAGAAAAACAAGATTCAAGGGTACCAGAAGCGGAAAAAAAGCAAGGATAGCTTGTTTTTGGATGCCAGTTTTCCAATTTGATAACTAACCCAAGGTGTCGATGTGGTTGAAAATAAATGAAAGAATCAATTAGATTGAAATTGCAGCATATCTCAGAGCGATATGAAGAGCTGGCAGGTTTGTTAAGCGACTCCGGTGTCATCTCAGACCAAAACCAGTTCCGGGCGCTATCCAAAGAATACGCCGAAATCGAGTCGGTGGTGAAAGTCTATCACCGGTTTTGCCAGACCGAAGATGATATAGAAGAAGCGCGATCGCTGTTAAAGGATGCCGACCCGGCTATGCGTGAAATGGCAGAAGAAGAGCTGGCAGCGGCGGAGGCTTCGAGGCAGACCCAGGAATCGGAGCTGCAAAAGCTTTTGCTACCGAAAGATCCCAATGACACCCACAATACTTTTCTGGAAATACGAGCAGGCACCGGTGGCGATGAGGCGGCAATTTTTGCCGGCGATTTATTCCGTATGTATGCGCGATATGCCGAAGCACAAAGGTGGCAGGTGGAAGTGATTAGCGAAAATGCCGGTGACCACGGTGGCTACAAGGAAATAATTTGTCGTGTCGTTGGCAATGGCGTTTACGGCCATCTCAAGTTTGAGTCCGGAGCACATCGTGTTCAGCGGGTTCCTGAAACTGAATCCCAGGGTCGTATCCATACCTCAGCCTGTACGGTAGCCGTAATGCCGGAGGCTGAATCGCTGGATGATATCGACATTAACAAAGCGGATCTAAGAATTGACACCTTCAGAGCCTCGGGCGCGGGCGGTCAGCATGTAAACAAAACGGACTCGGCGATACGAATCACGCATCTTCCCACGGGTATAGTCGTCGAGTGTCAGGATGAACGATCCCAGCATAAGAACAAGGCCAAAGCCCTTTCTCTTTTGCAAGCCAGGTTACGCGATGCCCAGCAGGCAGCACAGGACAAAGAGCAGGCGGAAACCCGAAAAAGCCTGGTTGGCAGCGGTGACAGGTCGGAACGTATTCGTACCTATAATTATCCTCAGGGTCGGGTGACTGACCATCGTATCAACCTGACTTTGTACAAGCTGGATGAAGTCATGCAGGGAAGTCTCGAATCGGTGATACAGCCGTTGGTGAACGAGTATCAGGCTGATCTGCTTGCCAGCTTGTCTGATGATTGACTCAAGATAACTGATGTTTTACCGCGATGACAATTTCCGAATTACTGGATTCTGTGCAGTTACCGGACTCCAGCACGCCTCGGCTCGATTTGGAGGTTTTGCTCGGCTTTGTCTTGAACAAGCCTCGGGTTCACCTTTATACCTGGCCAGAAAAAAACGTGACTCCTGAAGATGAAAGTCTTTTTTTGAAGCTGGTTGAAAAGCGCCGTTGTGGCGAGCCAATTGCGTACCTGGTCGGTGAAAAAGAATTCTGGAGCTTGAACTTGGGCGTTGACTCAAGCACATTGATTCCCCGACCCGACACAGAGACAGTGGTCGAGCTAGTGTTGCAGTTGGTCAGTGACCAGCGGGTTACTCCAGCGAAAATACTCGATCTGGGTACCGGGACTGGTGCCATTGCTCTGGCTTTGTCCAGCGAGTTTCCAGATGCAGAAGTCTGGGGGGTTGACAAATCAGCATCGGCCATCTCACTTGCCATCGATAATGGGGCAAAAACCGGTATCGAGCGTTGTCACTTTCTGGTCAGTGACTGGTTTGCCAATATCAATACCACAGACTTTGACATTATTGTCAGTAATCCTCCCTATATTGCCCAGAATGACCCACATTTGAAGCAAGCCGATATCCGCTTCGAGCCATTGTCTGCGTTGGTATCGGGTGACGATGGTTTGACCGATATACGACATATCGTTAGCGAAAGTCCTGCCTATCTGGCTGAAAATGGCTGGCTTTTACTTGAACACGGCTATGATCAGTCGTTCGAGGTAAAAAGCATGCTGATCGATGCCGGATTTAAAAGTTTGAATACGGTCAAGGATTTCGCCGGACTCCCCAGAGTCAGTTATGGCTGTCTGCGCAGATTAACATCAATAACCTAGTTGCTGTGCAGGTGTGACCGAATTGGCTGACGACCCCGCTTCTGCGTGATGGTCGCCAGCGTTGCGGGCTAGAGATTTGCTTCCGCGTACTCTGCCAGAATCGATCTTGGTACACCCTGCAAATGAACGTGACCACCATATTTGAATTGCTTGAATCGTTCAGTCAGGTAGGTCAGGCCTGAACTGGGCGGGCTCAAATAAGGTGTGTCTATTTGCGCTAGATTGCCGAGACAAATCACCTTACTGCCGTTACCCGCACGGGTAACGATGGTTTTGACCTGGTGTGGTGTCAGGTTCTGGCACTCATCGATAATGATCAGGCTGTGTTGAAAACTTCTGCCGCGAATATAATTCAAGGATTTGAATTGAATGGGCACTTTGTCCAGAATGTAGTCGACGCTACTGTGGGTGTTTTCATCATCCTCATGCAACGCCTCCAGGTTGTCGGTAATGGCACCGAGCCATGGCTCCATTTTTTCCGTTTCTGTCCCGGGCAAAAAGCCGATATCCTCATCGAGCCCTTGCACACTTCGAGTTGCGATAATTCGTTTGTATCG
The DNA here is from genome assembly GCA_002747055.1 of Gammaproteobacteria bacterium. Classification (GTDB taxonomy): domain Bacteria; phylum Pseudomonadota; class Gammaproteobacteria; order Pseudomonadales; family Oleiphilaceae; genus LZORAL124-50-18. The sequence goes on along the minus strand of PDSQ01000026.1, from coordinate 68,239 downwards.
CTTGCTTGCTATCGTCATTTCTATTGCCGCAGCGAGCGCCAGAATGGTTTTACCGGAGCCTGCCGCACCGGTAAGATTAACCAGATGGATGTCTGGATCGAGTAATAGTTGCAGTGCGATTGCCTGATAGATATCCCTGGGTATCAGCCCCCACGCTTCCTGATTCAATAAATCCTCTTTGGTCAGATCCTGAACAATGATACTGTCGTCGTGTATTTCTGTGATCTTACCGATGAATCCCATTTCATCCAGTATAAACTCATTGATATTCACTTTTTCGAGTTTACCAAGCTTGGGTAAAATATGTTCGGTAATGCCTTCTCGTTGTACCGTTTCGACTTTTTCGATGGTTTCCCAGAACGAGTTCGGGTATTCGCAATAGCCTTTGGGTAAAAGGTCGACATCGTCAACCAGTTGGTCGTTGTGGTAATCCTGAGCTTCGACACCAAACCCGCGTGCTTTGAGCCTCATGTTGATATCATTACTGACCAGAAAAACCCGCTTGTTCTGGTAAGTGGATTGCAAGTTCACCAGGCTGTTGATTATTTTATTGTCGTTGAGGTTGGCAGGCAGACGGGGTGAGTTGGGTGGTTCCGCGCTCATCAGAATGGAAATGGTACCCAAAGGCTTCGACTTTTCGCCGCGCTTGATCGGAACACCTTTTTCTATTTGTTTCGGTGTGGCATCACCCAGAATGTTGTCAATTGCACGAATCGCTTGCCGGCATTCGGCGGCAATTGACTGTTTGCCGGTTTTGAGTGTATCCAACTCTTCTAAAACCGTCATTGGGATAATGACTTCGTTCTCTTCAAAGTTTAATAGAGAATTTGGGTCATGGATCAATACGTTGGTGTCCAATACATAGACTTTCTTGGTTGATTTTGAGTCTGCCATAGCGTTGACCTGTTGCTACATCCGTTCATGCTTATGTTGCATTATGCAGATTGTAGCCGGGAATGCCAACTGCCCTGTTTCCTCGCCCTGAAGGGCGAAGTTTGCTAACGGAACCGACAAAATGGCAGAGGGCGTCTGGGCGTTTACGACGGGACGATCAGTCTAAGCAGGTCATAAGTGGTGATAATGCCTGTTACCTGGCCGTCTTTGGTAACGAAAATTCGGTGCAGGTGTTCGTCCATCATTTGTTGTGCGACATCACCAATCGAAGACTCTTCAGCGACTGAAAAAACGATGGGGCTCATGATATCGCGTACTTCTACAGGCATTTTTTGCATTTCTTCAAAAAGGAACTGGCGGAGTTTTCTGGCCTCTATTCGTTCATCTTCAGTCAGTTCGCTTTCCGCTTCCGATGGTGTGGAGTTAAAATGAAAGTCTGCAACATCTTGCAGGGTGGCGATTCCGACAATGCTGCCTTCGGCGTTGACGACCGGACTACCCGATATGTCATTGTCAGAGCAAAATCTGGCGAATTGTTGTATTGTCCAGTTTTCCGGCACGGACTTTACATGGGGGGTCATTATATCCTTGGCGAGTTTGTCCATTGTTGAAACCTTGCGATATGAGTGTAGTGTGCCAGCCGGATTATATCAGGATTTTTATAAAAATCTGCTCGTCTGTCACATCTTGCCAGCCGTTTTAACTCCAATGATTTGACCTCGGTCATCTGTCACTATTTCTGCATTTCGATACTTACTCCGGTTTGCCACGGTTGCCAGTTTTTTTAACGACTTAAACGGAATATCCAGCAATAATGCGTCAATAAGCCAATCGGGCAGCACGCCACCAGGTTCAGTGTGCTGAAACCAGGTGACATGAGTGGTGTTTTGATTTGTGGGCTCGAATATGTAAACAGTGTTTGCGCTGGTAACCCGCTCATATTCTTCCTGGGGCGGTTTTTTGTCATTTACCGCATGCATTTCCATCCATATTTGATTTTTTGCCGGCTCTCGCCAGGTCGAGATCAGTAACACATAGTCTCTGTCAGTGGCCGGCCAGGGTAAATCGTTCACTGAATAAACATGGCGTTCGTTAAAGCTTTCTGCATCGAGGCCATAGGAAATGATGCAGCCATGCAACCATTCTACGCAGGAATTGGGGGCAGTCATCACTGCCAACACATTGTCTATCGGGGCTTTTAACGTTGTCGTTGCCTTGAATGCCTTGACCGAGGAATCAGGAACTTCCTTGACGAAGACTTGGATATTGTCTTCGTTCAGCTTTTGATCCCAGTTTGAGTCGTCTTTGACGAGAGCTTCCGGCAGATTGACATGCTTTGGCATTGCCAATGCCGATGGGGTCTGGAGCGTGGTCAATATTATCGAGATCGAATAAATAACGCTTTTTGAAAACAGTGTATTCATAGCATTCCATTGAGTGGGCAAGTAATAGCAATAGGACAGGAAATACTTTTCCCTGAATACGGGTCTAGTTTCAGGGCGGCCAGCAAGCAGCCGCCAATTTCAGGAATCTAGTGTGGCTAGTCAGTTATCAGCCTGCTCATCAGGTAAGGTCACATCCAGCTCCAGTACTGAACAATTGTCGTTTTTGTTAAGCTGAACCTGTACGTCATCTTGCGATATCGAAACGTATTTCCGAATCACTTCAAGAATCTCCCGCTGCAACTCAGGCAGGTAATCGGGCTGACTTCTTCGGGTTCTTTCATGAGTGACTATTATCTGAAGCCTCTCTTTTGCGACTGATGCCGTGTTTTTTCTAGTTGTCTTAAAATAATCCCAGAAACTCATTTTTATACCCCAAACATGCGCTTAAAGAAGCCTTTTTTCTCTACCTCGATAAAGCGATGTTCGACATCTTCACCCAACAGTCTGCTCACCGCATCACTGTAGGATGCGCCTGCGTCGCTGTTATTGTCCAAGATGACCGGGTCACCTTTATTGGAGGCGTTTAGTATGGATTGTGATTCTGGGATGACTCCCAGTAGTTTTATCGCCAGAATATCTTTTACATCTTCCACCGAAAGCATTTCACCTCTTTCGACACGCTCCGGGCTATAGCGGGTTAGCAGCAGATGCTCTTTGACCGGCTCCAATGCCAGCTCCGCTCTGCGGGACTTGCTTTGCAAAATTCCCAATATCCTGTCCGAGTCACGTACGGAGGAGACTTCCGGGTTGGTGACGACAATGGCTTCATCAGCGAAATAGAGTGCCATATAGGCACCATGTTCAATACCCGCAGGGGAATCGCAGATAATGTATTCATAGGTTTCGGACAGTTCATTAAGAACTTTTTCGACCCCTTCTTTGGTCAGGGCCTCTTTGTCCCGGGTTTGGGATGCAGGTAGAATAGAAAGACTGCTTACGTGTTTGTCCTTGATAAGTGCCTGGTTGAGCGTTGCTTCACCGTTGATGACATTGACGAAGTCGTAGACAACCCGTCTTTCACAATTCATTATCAAATCGAGATTTCTCAAACCAACATCGAAGTCGATGACGACCGTTTTTTTTCCGCGCAGGGCCAGCCCTATTGCGATCGATGCGCTGGATGTGGTTTTGCCCACTCCTCCTTTCCCAGAGGTGACCACTATGATCTTTGCCAATTTAATTCCTACCTTTCAATATGAAATACGAGGTGAGTGACCAGCTGTTTAAAATGCAGTTGGTGTTTGTTAATCGCTAAACGAGTGGTTTTATCGTTAGCCTCTCCTGATCGAGAAAAATTTGTCGTGGCTCACGCCAGCCTTTATCTTGTAAATCTTCACTGATTTTATATTGTCCAGCGACGGAAACAAGCTCTGCTTCGAGGCTTTGACAGAAAATTCTCGCTTTTGTGTCTCCTTTGATACCTGCCAAAGCCCTGCCGCGCAACGGGCCGTAGACATGGATATTGCCATCTGCCAGTATTTCCGCTCCGGCACTGACCGGTGCCAAAACAATCAAATCAGTGCCACTGGCGTAGACTTGTTGTCCAGAGCGCACCGGAGTATAGACAATTTTTGCCGGTTTTGCCTGGTCGCTTGTTTCGCTATTTGGATGCTGCCTGGCAGACTCAACCACGTGTGGCGATTCGGGTGTTTGAGTTAGCTGTGTTGGTTGAGTCGCTTCAGGCTGGTCACGTGGTTCTTTGTCTGGTGGGGTCGGCGCAGGTTGAGTTTTTTTGCCAGCAGCGGGTAATATCGCTAGTCCACTCATTCTGGCTGCGGTTATATGATGCTTGCTGCCGCCGCGTATCGCGACAGGATAGATGTGCATTTTTTTGCAGATGGTGACCAGTCGGCTGAAGTCTATCGGTTGCTCGTGGTGTTCCAGTTTTTCAAGTGCCAATACAATGGGCGTATCCTGGAAAAAAGTGGGTGCTTGATCAACCTTTGCTTGCAACACTTGCTCAAAATCGAGTGGATCGTCACGCACCAATTCAAGCACAGTCATCGGGATCAGTGCCCCTTTCATGGTAAAACTGGCTTCAACGGTATTGGGAGACGGGGTTTGCATGAACAGATTGGTTCCTTGTCATTGTTGTCGTGATGAGTATTGGATGAGAATAGTCTCAATAAACCGGACACTTATACAATACTGTTTATAAAAACAGGTGTAAATTGCTGTGTAAAACCTCATAAGCTGGGGAACTGGAGAGTGAAAGTCGTTATAACATTGGGTGTGGAGTCGATAGATACCTCGCCTCCCATCAGTTCAATCATGTGCGTGCTGACACACAGGCTCAAGCCTGTGCAGTCGGTATCAGCCAGTTTTTTGCTAAATGTCGAAAAACGATCAAATGCAGTTGACAGGTCTTTGGGATGAACGCCTTGGCCAGGAAAGGAAATCGTCAGTTGTATTTTTTTGGGGGCTATTTCCGCATGGTATCGCGCTGTTCCAGCTTTTTCCATGGTGGCCAATATAAGTGTGACAGTGCCATTGGCCTTTGTATGCGCGATGGCGACCTGAATATACTGGGTCAAAGCGTTTTTTAAGCGATAAGGGTCGGCGTTGATCAAAGCCGATGAGGTCAGGTTTTTGATGTCCAGCGCAACGTGTCGGGCTTTGGCACGGAGTCCCAGATTCGCCACGATTTGTTTTAGTTCCTGTGCCAGGTCATGTTCGGTTAGCTGTAATGTGATGCTCTTGCACTCGATTAATTCGTTGTCGAAAAAATCGTTCAGAACAAAGGAAAGCTCATGCAGGCGTTCATTGGCCGTTCGTAGTCTTTCTTGGACTTTGGCCGAGTTTTTCGTGCTTATCTCTTGCAAGTCGGTTTTAATCAATGCCAGGGTTTTTTCCATTCGGGGAACCACCTGAGACAAAATGACTTTTCGGTCATGCGTGTATTTTACTTCCTCTTCCAGACTATGCACATTGGCCAGAACGTAATCGCCGTGGGGCACACTGATGCGGGCGAGGTATACCTCGGCGTCGAATTCCTTATTCGTTTTATGATTTTTGTTTCGCCACTTGAAACGTTGCTCTTCATAGTTCACCGCTTTTTCCCAGTGTTCGAATATTGCCTTGAACGGCGATGAGTTGGCAGAAAGATGTTGGGTAATGGTGATATTTGGTATTTCCTCCCGGTCAACGCCAAACAGATTCAGCGCCTGCTGGTTCATCTCGACGATGGTGCCATCCAGATCGTGCAGCAAAAGTGCGATGTCGGCATGATCAAACAGGCCGCGTAGCAAGTTTTCTGATTGCTTGAGTTTTGTCTTGCTCGCTGCCAGCTCGTTTAATTGTCGCTGCAGTGTCGCTGTGGCTTTTGTCACTCTTTTGTCCAGCATTTTTTTCCAGGCCAGAACGATAATGAAGCCTAGTGTCGCGAAAAGAAGTAGTGAAACTAATATGATCAACACACCGGGTTGCCGTGGAAGTTGATATTTCTCATCTATCCATTGGTTTAATATGGTATTTTTTTTGGCACTCGGGATTCTTTTCAGGGCTTTTTCAAGTATCGCGGCCAACTCGGGTTGATCTTTTCTCGATGCTATTGAGAGTTTCAGGGAATAACCGGATTTACCTGATATATGAAGGTTAGTCAGCCCGTTTTTATTTATGTAATAGCTGGCCGGGGCGGTAATGCATATCATCGCGTCAAGTTGCCCGTATGAAAGCATATTGAGACCTACTTCAATTGATTCGACAGGAACAAGATCCAATTGCGGGAAGTGACCTTTCACATATTCATGTGCCGCGTAATTTCGTGATACCCCGACCTTTTTGCCTGTCAGTTCTGCCATCGTGGTATGCCGGATGTGGTTTGTTCGGGTGAATATGGCAGCTGGAAAGGTTAGATAAGGTTTGGTGAAATTGAGGTAGTCGTTTCGATTCGGTGTTTGTGCTGCGGCCGCGAGGATATCAATTTTCCCCCGTTGTATGTCTTGAATCACTTCTTCCCAGGTTTCTTTGCGCACCACTACCAGGTCAATGTTGAGTAGTTTTTCAATCTCATTCAAATAGTCGGCGGAGATCCCCACATAGTTATCGTTTGAGTCGAAGTGTTCGATCGGGGGAAAGAAAGGATCCGCCCCGACTTTCAGTGGCATATGCGACCGCAGGTAGGCTTTTTCTTCAAGGTTGAGCCAGTTGGGGTAAGGGTCATGGCTGGCGGAGCCTTCAGGTTCAGCCCGTGCTGACGCATTCAGTGTCATAAGCAGCACAACCAACGATAACAAGCAGCGCACGAGGCCACTTGTCAGACCAACAGTTTCCGATATTCCATCAGTATTTTTCATTGAAATTATACGGTTAACGCTATTATATGGTCAGCTTTTTTGATTTAGTCTAACACTAATTTCGAATTTCCGACACAATAGGCTTGTTTTGCTGGTAAATTGCAAAAAGGGTTGTATCCGAATGGCTATATACCGTTGCCTGGCCAAATGCCGGCTTTGTTTGCAATAGGTAGACAACTATTTTTAAATGGGTATGACGCAATATCGGGACAGATATATGTTATTGCTGTCAAATCGGCATTGCACGGTGCTCTGCTGGGCTGGCAATCTCGATGAACCGGGAATTAACAAGAGGTGGCAACGATGGATATGGATAAACAACGGGCGGATATAGTCGGGGAAAATACGCCGCTTTCATTGTCAGAAAAGGCATTCCGGTATCTGGTCAATGCCATCGAGCATACCCTTTCTGCAGAAAACTTCATTGTCAGCAATCTGACTCCTTATGACATTATCCACAGAGATGGAATTATGTCGGTACGGCATTACCTGCCATTGGGAGAAGATGAAATCCTGATCGGGACCGATACGGTGACAGTCAACCGGGATCGAAAACGCGTGCCACTGGTGTTGGTGCCCCCCCTGGCGGCTACGGCCATGGTTTTCGATTTATTACCACAGCGCAGTGTGGTACGTTTTTTTCTGGCCAAAGGGTTTGACGTCTATCTTATCGACTGGGGTGATGTAACAGGAGAACAAAAAGATATTTCTTTGGAAACCTATGTGCTGGAGTGGATGCCCCGGGCATTCGATAAGGTCAGACAGGATAGTGATGAGAAGGAACTTTCTATTTTTTCCTATTGTATGGGTGGACTGCTGACTTTGATGTACGCCGCAGCGGAAAGAGATCCTTATGTGCGGAATATTGTTACCGTGGCCAGTCCGGTCGATATGCATCAGATGGGGGTTGCCGGCAGAATGCTTGCAATGACTTATCGGCCTGCTCAAATCATTTCTCGCCTGTTAAATTTTTCTTTGATGGATCTGCCTTCCAGATACCTGCATATTCCGGGCTGGGTTAACTCCACCGTGTTCAAACTGACCAATCCAATGGGCAGTGTGATCAGCTATTGGGAATTGTTGGTCAATATGTGGGATCGCGAATATGTAAAGAATCACCAAACCATGAAACAGTGGTTTAACGATATGGTCGACTACCCGGGAGAGACTATCAAAGGTATGGCTGTGCGCATGGCGATAAATAATCAAATGGCCAAAGGACGGATGAAAATGGGAGATGCGCATGCGGAATTTGAACGGATACACTGTGCAATCCTGGCTTTTGCCGGTGACTCGGATAAATTGGTTCCGGTTCGGGCGGCTCGGAAAATTCTTGATATTGTGTCCTCGGAAGACAAAGAGTTTTGTGTAGTGCCTGGTGGCCACGCCGGAGTGTTTGCCGGTTCAAAAGCGCCTTCGCATACCTGGGCTATCAGCGCCGACTGGTTGACGGACAGGTCAGATTGAAAGTTGCTGCCTTGGTGACAAAAAGAAACAAAAAAAGAAAACGATGTTACGCCAGAGTACATAGCTGTGACTGAATGGGCCGGAAAATCTTGCTATAGTGAGTCAAAGACTAGCAAAGCAAGCCTGAAATGAATAGTGCTAATTCATTGGCTCGATTTGGAGGAAGTAATGGTACTCCGGCTGTTCCTGGTGTTTATGGCGGTCAATGTCCTGTTTGCCATTGGCAAGGCCAATGCGGTGGACACTTTCAATATTTCAGATTCTCGACTCACTTCAGTAAGTATGGTCAAAGACAGGATAGAAAGAAAAGACTGCGTGCGCAGGTTGGTTTCTTTGTTAGGTAGTTATTTTCTTAACCGTGCAATTACCGTCCATCACTTAGGCTTTCAGCGGCAGTGTCAAACTGATTCGGTGTCAAGTCAAGCGCTTTTTGATATAACAGAAAGTTCTGAACGATTAGATATTGAGTTTTTATTGACTGGTCAATACGCTATCGATGTGCGCCGCGATGGCGCGGTTTTGCATTGGAATATCCAGTTTTAAACGTTCAGTTTCAACTGATTTTTACGCCAGTTTGTCTGGTCTTCTTTTTGTTTCGGCCTGGCCAATACCGGTAACAGACGAAACTCAAACTATCCGATTGTTTTCAGCGACGAAGTTCCAAATTTCTTTTTAGCAAAACGACATACAGGTGGCAATCTTATCCTGTGTTATTAAAAGCTCCGGTTTTTAGAACAGATGCTCGTTAGAGACCTTTAAGCCCGTAAGAGTGGATGACCGTATCGGAAGCTTGGGTCGGGTGTTTGTTGAATGGCGGGCGATGTCTTACAATGAAAGCAGACTTCACACAGTTGTACCGCGTTACAAAACAGGAATACGATGAGTGATGAGCAAAAAAGCATTCTCTATTCATTACAACTTAAAAAACGCGGAAGGCAAAACGGTAGATACTTCTATCGGCGGCCCGCCGTTGGAGTTTGTCGAGGGAGATGGTTCGGTTGTCAAGGGATTGGAGCAAGCACTTCTTGAGCGAAAAGCGGGCGATGTAATCGCCGTAACCGTGCCTCCGGAACTGGCTTATGGTAATCTGGATCAGCGTTTGGTCTATCAGGTGCCTGTCAGTCGTTTCGATAATCTGGCCTCGCTGAAGCCTGGTATGCTGGCTCAGGCTTATGGCGACGAAGAGCATACAACTGTGGTTAGAATCGTTGAAATTGGTGAAAACGAGGTGCTGGTTGATGCTAACCATCCGCTGGCCGGGTTTACGCTTTATTTCGAGGTGGAGATACTTTCGGTAGAAGAGTTGTCTGGTTAGCTTGCTCCCTATTCGTAAAGAGGATGAGCGCCCCCAAAACGCCAGACAAATAAAGTTCAGACGAGGATCGATTTTTATTGGATGCTACAACTGCCCCGAAAATTGCAAACTATTGCCGATCGAGTATTTTCTATGCCTCATCGTCATTCCGTTTCCCGGCAACCAGCATCTTCTCCTTGCAAGAAGGTATTTCGATAGGTTGTTTTCGGTGGAGTCGCTCTCCTTCCCTTGGGAAAGGGGAGGTCGGGAGGGGCTGCCAGGGCTATGTATGGCTTGCCGCTTTCCGGGTTACTCAATTTGACTCTTTATAATCCGCTCCCCGCAGCATGGCTTGAATCAATTCTTCGGCATCGAATTTGGTCAGGGCTTCATTGGCACCAACCTGATGGGCCTGACTGACGCTGATTTCACTCGATAGTGAGGTATGCAGGATAATGTAGGGAGTGCCAAGTTGTGCATCATTGCGCACTTCGAATGCCAATTCATAACCATCGAGTCCGGGCATTTCAATGTCGCTGACCAAAAGTTGGACGGGTGCACCATCCCGGGCATTCTGTTTCATGATGTCAAGAGCATCGTTACCGTTGGTCGATATTTGGTATGGAATATTCATTCTGTCCAATACTTCTGAAAGCTGGGCACGTGCCACGATGGAGTCATCGACCAGCAATATATTGAGCGGTTTCAGTTTTTCTCTTTGCACATCGGTGATAGTGATATTGGCATTGATATCGCTGTCTGGAAAGACCAGTGAAATAATGAGCTCAACATCCAGTAGTTGCACGAGTTTGTCATCGATTCTGGTAATCCCGGTTAAAAATGCTCTTGAACCCAGGTTTTTGGCCGGGGGCGTGATATCTCTCCAATTGCATTCAGAGATTCGCTCGATTTGGCGGACCACAAAGCCGATTGTCTTTCTCTGACAATCAGTGATAATGATAAAACTCTTTGGGCTATCTTGTCGAGACAGCGGTGGATAACCGACAGCGGCGGCCATATCGATAACGGGAATGGTCATCCCGCGTATACTTGCCGCACCAAGTACGAGTGGATGGGAACCCGGCAGCGCAGTCAATGGTGTATAGGGTACTATTTCCCGGACTTTCAGCGTACCGATGGCAAACAATTGCGTCGGCGTTAAACGAAATAACAAAATACCCTGGGACTGGTTGGCCTTGTTTTTCATTAAAGCTGTTTCCTGACGATAATTGAATGGATATTTAACAATGATAGCTCGTTTCACAGCAGTTGCTTTTGTAGCCATTTCGATATCTCGGCAATCTGCTCCATGCAGACTTGATGTTCCATTGGGTAAACAAAGTAATCTGCCTGATAACCCATAGCACGCAGTGTCTCAAAGCCTTTTCGACCCAGTGCTTCTGGCACGACCGGGTCGAACAGGCCGTGATATATTTGAATAGGTATCTGTTGATTGGCCGGGTTGGGGACAATCGTTTTCGCAGTTGCGAAATAGGTCGATAACCCCAGGAAGCCGCCCAGCTTTTCAGGGTAGGTGAGTGCAGCATGGTACCCGACTGCCCCCCCTTGCGAAAAACCGACGACAATAATTCTGTCGCATTCAATACCTCTTTCCCGCTCTCTTTTAATCAGGCTTTGAATTTTTTCGGCAGATTGAAGCAGTTGTATGTCATCGATCTGTCTTTCAAAGTCGATGGCACGTATATCGTACCAGGCCGGCATGCTCATACCGCCATTGATGGTGACCGGCATCGACGGCGCGTGGGGCAGGATAAAGCGAATAGCTGCCTGATCAGGCAGTTTCAATTCAGGTACGATCGGTTCAAAATCATGGCCGTCTGCGCCCAGGCCGTGCAGCCAGATAACGGAAGCGTCGGCTGTTACCTTAGGCTCGATTTCGATACAAGGTAAGAGGTTGCTTATAGGTTGAGCAATGGTTTTCATAGCTTGAGCGCACCTTTGTTTGATGTTGAAAGCGTTATTCCGGATTCTAGCTGAATTTATCTTGAACCGATAATTAACTGTTGAATAAATTGGTTTTATGAATAAAACGGGCATAGGAATCAAGCGTTCCGTCGACAGCTATTTGTTTGATGGCTCTGATTTTTTCCGTGTTATCAATTCGCCTGTGACTTCTGGGATTACCGGCGGTTCTATGTCATTATTCGCCTTACTGGATAATAGAACACAGGAGAGTGACGTATATGAAGGCGATGATATGTAAAGAACTGGGTGGCCCGGAGAAGTTGCAACTGGGTGAATTGGCTCAGCCGGAAATGCTTCCCGGACATATTCGTATTAAGGTGATTGCGTGTGGCATTAACTTTCCTGATACGTTAATCATTCAAGGTAAGTACCAAGCGAAACCCGAGTTGCCCTTTGCGCCGGGGGCCGAGGTTTCAGGTGTGGTTCTGGAAGTGGCCGAAGGTATCAAACATGTCGCGTCGGGCGATCGTGTGCTGGCTATGGCGCAATATGGTGGTCTGGCTGAAGAGCTGGTGGTGCCGGGCCCCGGCGGTAGTCAAGATTCCGGATTCCATGTCCTTTGAGGTGGCTGCCGGTTTTATTTTGACTTACGGTACTTCTTATCATGCGCTGAAACAACGAGCGCAGCTGCAAAAGGGTGAAACTCTGTTGGTACTGGGTGCGGCAGGTGGTGTTGGCCTGGCAGCGGTAGAATTGGGCAAGGCGATGGGCGCTAGGGTTATCGCTGCAGCAAGTACGGAGGAAAAACTTGCCATCGCTAAAGAACATGGTGCCGATGAATGTATCAACTATTCCGATAACGATTTAAAAGAGGCACTGAAAGGTGTCGCCAAAAAAGGTGTCGATGTGGTCTATGATCCGGTTGGCGGGGATTTATTCGATACCGCAAATCGTTGTATGGGCTGGAATGGCCGTTATTTGGTCATTGGTTTTGCCAGTGGCAGAATTCCCGCGTTGCCTGCCAATCTGCCTTTACTCAAGGGTTATAGTTTAATCGGCGTGTTCTGGGGCAATTTTGTGCTGCGGCAAATGCAGGAAAGCATGCAAAACAATCAGGAGTTACTTGCGCTCTATGAATCCGGCGCGTTAAAGCCCTTGATATCCGAAGTGTTTCCGTTGGCTGAAACCGCTGCCGCAATGCAACGTCTGATTTCGCGACAGGTGACCGGCAAAGTGGTGGTTAGAGTCGCGGTAGCATAATTCAGGTTTTTCCCGCTCGAACGCTGACCTCGGGTGCCGGATAAGTCGCTAAATCTGTTGGCAAAAACTCAGTGTGGATGTCGCTGAGAATATTGCAGACTGATCATTCTGTCGAAGGGTTCGAGCATCGAGTCAAAACCGTTTTCAGGGTCCAGTATCGTCAGTGCTTGTATAGTGCTTTCAATCGTTGATAGCCCGTTGGCGACTGACGTTTTCCTTATTTTATAGCGGGATATCAGGTTCCCGGTCAGGCTTAATCTGGGCAGCGTTTGCAATGCCGGGTGACAATGCAGGATTTTCTTCGATTTTCTCCAGGTAGCATCGATTACAATCAACTGCTGTAGCCGCTTTGTCCTGATTTCTTCTTGCAGGTTTAATTCCGCTTGCACTGGCAGCCAGGCCAGGGAGGGATAAAGCAGAATAGATGGAGTGGATAGTATCTGCTCGATTGCTGAGTCCGACAGGGTTTCCGTAACAATAAGCTGGCTGTGATTCAAGCATAGATGCGTCATCCGACCCGTATTAAAGGGATGCTTCTGTTCCCTGGGATGTTGTATGATGACGACCTTGATCTGATTGTCGATTTGAACCAGTGCGCTGCAATAACACAGGCCAGGCGGTCGTTTGCAGCGCGGGCAGTAGTCTCGTGACATAGTATGAAACCCGAACAATCCTATTCAGCCAATTGGCTATCCAATCTGGAAATACCCTTGGCCAATAAATTTTACCGGAATCATGGCTTTCGCGGCAAAGCCAGACGCAATGAATTATGCGCGGTAGTCAGAGATGCGCAACAGTTGATTGTAGCCTGCGGTTATATTCGGGAATATGATAGTTTTAATCTGTTGGCAGGCATTGCGGTGGCAGAATCCAACCAGCATCAGGGTTTGGCTCGTCTGCTGGTTAAGCGAATGGCTGAACGATTTGACCGGCAAACCTATACCTTTCCGTACTCGTATTTAATGAGGTTCTATCAGTCGCTCGGTTTCAATCTTGTCAATCCTGACCAACAGGCCATACCGCAGGCTGATTTGTATGAGTCATATCGTTTGTATGAGTCATATCGAAAGCAGGGAAGGCGTATTTTATTGATGCACTATCAGCCTGATAGTTATCTAGCCAGCAATTGACCAGGCAAGAATTAAGCAAAAAAAGCGCGTCGCTTCGGGTTTGTAAACAGCATATAAAAGGGAGAACACGCATTGAGCAAAGAGAAAACAGCAAAGTTGATGTCGTTGGCTGAATGGACGGCAGAATACAATCGAGTCAAATTTCATTGGGTAGTGGTGGTAGTGTTATTCTGGGCCACCACCGGAATTACCGCCGGACTTTTTATTGTTCAGGGTCATGTTTATTTAAATGAATTAATCTTTATCGCCGGCATATTTATGGTACTTGGCGTTTACCTGAAAACTAAAGTAATGGTGCTGGAGAGAAAAAAACCGGGCGCCTAGTGATACATCCCACAATCAATAGCCGTATTGTGCTTTAGCTATCAGACTAGAAGGCGAACAAGATAGATTCGATGCGATTGTAAGCACTGTAAACATAAAATTAAATGATAATTATTATTATTTTCGTTTGCTTACATACTGCTTTCATGCTAATAATCTGTTGGGCTTATCTGGTAGTAGCGAAGAAGACACGATTTGCGGCAGATTTTTTGATCATTTCGGGTAAGTAGCGAGCTATTTAACGACAATAATCGGAAAAAAGTGCCAAATTCCGAGTTTCCGCGGTAGATGAGTGTAAGTCTGAGCCGGAAGGTTACAACAATAAGAAGAGAAATCCTGTTCAAATAATCAACCCGTCAATAAACAGGCAACTTAAGGAGCCAAACAAAATGACAGAAAAAAAATTCACTCGAACCATTACCCATGTATTTTTATCGATATTGATGTTGGGGGGATCGAGTAGTATTTTCGCAACTCCTTCCTGGAACGGAAACTGGCAATCCAGTTATGCAAGCCTCGATGAGCCAGTAATGGACACGGTGTATACCAGCGTTGCCGCTTTGAAGGATGATCTTGAAGCCAGTGACGTTGAATCGGCATTGAAAGCGATGTTGCACACGGACTTTAATACCATCAATGTCGAAAATACGGGAAACCTTTACTCAATGACAATTGATTCTGTATCGACTAATTATAACTATATGGGCGAGCATGAAGTAGAATTTGCTCCGGGTACGTATTTTAGTTGGTACAAATTTGAAAAAATCGGCGGCAGCGCAGATGATCTTTATAAGTATATCATCAGTACTGCCGCGCATCAGGATACTCCGGATAGTATGGTTCACTGGCATATGAGATATGGCTCACAGGGATTTGACGCACTGATAGGCATTACGGATTTTTGGTGGCCCACAATGGTAGCGGCTGATATGACAGCTCAAGAGCTGGCTGATCAGTATACCGCGATGGCCGGGGAATTTGCAGAAATGCTTTCGCCTTCCCAGGTTCCCGTTCCCGGTTCAATCCTGCTGCTGGGTTCAGGTATGCTTCTTCTTTCCGGGTACAGGTTCAGGGCCAGACTAAACGTCGCCTCGGTGAGTTAAGCCGGACACCCGATAACAAGTAGTTTGATCAGCAGCGGAATCTGTAAATTATGGATCCGCTGCTGTTCGTTTGGGCGGCCCGGTAGTCCCTCCTGCAGACAGTTCGCCATGATTTTCTGCCGGAAAATCATTCTATCTTGCTTGTTGTACTCTCTGTGTGGCCGGGTTGGTGGCTGGTTGCAACAAGCAGTTTTTCCTTCGGTGGGGCGTTCTTATTGCCGCAGATCCGCCGGACAAATATGTAAAATACAGGTACAAACAGCACAGAAAAAAAGGTAGCGAAGGCCATACCGGAAAGCACGACTGTACCGACCGCCCGCTGACTGGCAGAACTTGCGCCTGATGCAAAAAACAGCGGCATAACGCCGACAATAAAGGCCAGGGAAGTCATGATAATTGGGCGGTAACGGAGCTGAGCGGCTGTGAGCACCGCCGGAATCAACGGCTTGCCCTTCTGTTGCAGGTCTTTGGCAAACTCAACGATAAGAATGGCGTTTTTGGCAGAAAGCCCAATAACGGTAATCATTCCTACCTGAAAATAGATGTCGTTATCTATTCCTCGTAGCAGTGTTCCCACCACAATACCAAGGAAACCGAAAGGTACCACCAGCATGACGGACAGGGGAATTGTCCAGCTCTCATAGAGTGCCGCCAGACAGAGGAAAACGGCAATAATGGCAGAACCGTAGAGATAGAGGGACATGGAACCGGCTCGCCTTTCTTCAAGAGACTGCCCGGTCCATTCGATAGCAAAGCCTTTCGGCAGCTGCTGAAAAATCTCTTCTATTGCCGCCATCGCTTGCCCTGTGCTGTGACCAGGGGAGGCAGCCCCTTGGATACTGACTGCCGGGAAACCGTTATAATTCTGGGCCTGCATCGGCCCCATTTTCCATTCAAGCGAGATGAGTTCGGACAGTGGCACCTCCCTGCCGTCAGAAGTATAGGCAGTATAATCGGTCAAATCTTCGGGTTGCATGCGAAAGTCAGCATCAGCCATCATCATTACCCGCTGCATTCTGCCTCTATTGGGAAAGTCGCCAAGATAGGAAGAGCCGAGCAGGGCTGACAGAGTATCGTTGATACTGCTGATGGAGACGCCCTTGGCATAGGCATTATCCCGGTTGATAGACAGAGCAAGCTGCGGGGCATCTTCCACTCCATCAGGCCGAACACCGGCAAGAACGGAATTTTGTGAAGCTAAGCCCAACAGGATATTGCGGGCATTCAGCAGCCTATCATGACCACTGCTGCTACGATCTTCCAGGCGCAGATCAAAACCGGCAGCATTTCCCAGTTCGGCAATGGGGGGTGGGTTGATGGCAAAAAGAAAAGCATCGCGAATCGGGAAAAACAGCCCCATCAGCCGCCTGGCAAAAGCCGATGCGCTCTGGTCGGGTCCGATACGTTGATCCCAGGGTTTAAGCGGCACGAAGACAAGGCCCATATTAGGCCCCTGACCGCTGAATGAGAAGCCGATAATGGAAACGATATTCTCTGTTTCCGGTTGCTGCAGAACAATATCCTCTACCTGCTTCATCACCTTGATCGTCCGCTGCTGGCTGGCTCCAGGCGGTAGCTGGACATTGACAATAACATAGCCCTGGTCTTCCTGGGGCAGAAAGGAAGTGGGAATTTTGCCATAGAGCCAGGCGGCAACGCCGGTTATCAACAGAAAAACAAGCATCATCAAATAGCTTTTGCTCACAGCTATGCGCAGAACTATCCGATATTTCTCTGTTACCCAGTTAAAAAACGTGTTAAAGCGGGCAAAAAACCAGTTTTTCTGCTGC
This sequence comes from Gammaproteobacteria bacterium, assembly GCA_002747055.1. Classification (GTDB taxonomy): domain Bacteria; phylum Pseudomonadota; class Gammaproteobacteria; order Pseudomonadales; family Oleiphilaceae; genus LZORAL124-50-18. The sequence goes on along the minus strand of PDSQ01000026.1, from coordinate 51,311 downwards.
CCCTCCTTTATTGGTTTCAGCAAAGTGGCACAAAGGGCGGGGGTAAGCGAAAGGGCAAGAAAGGCAGAAAAGAAAATCGCTCCCATCATTACCAGTGAAAATTGCCGATAGATATTCCCCGTTGCGCCGGGAAAAAACGCCAACGGTACAAACACCGAGACAAGGACAACGGTAATACCGACCACCGCACCGGTTATCTGGGTCATTCCCTTGTGGGCGGCTTCCTTGGGTGACAGCCCCTCTTCATCCATCAACCGTTCCACATTCTCGACCACCACGATGGCGTCATCGACGACAATGCCGATAACCAGTACCATGGCAAACATGGTCAATACATTGAAAGACAGGCCAAAAACCGACATCACTGATACCGCACCCAGCAATGAGATTGGCACCACCAGGGTCGGGATAATGGTATAACGCATATTTTGCAAAAAAAGCAGCATGACCAGCACAACGAGGAGAATGGCTTCTGCCAAAGTGCTTACCACTTCTTCAATGGAGAGCCGGACAAAGGTGGAGGAGTCGTAAGGGATTTTCCATTCCATTCCTGCTGGAAAATATCTGGCAAGCTCTTCCATGACAGTATAAGTATCACTGGCAACGGCAACCGCATTGCCGGTAGTGGCAAGCTGGATCCCTATACCGACCATGGGTTTGCCGTTCAGGCGGGCAAAGACGGCGAAACTTTCAGAGCCAAGCTGAACCCGGGCGATATCCTTCAAGCGGACAGTCGCCCCGGCGGTATTGCTTTTGACAATGATATTTTCGAACTCCGCCACGGTTTGCAATTGCCCGGAGGTGCCGATTGTGGCAGTGATCAATTGCCCCGGCACAAGCGGTGCGGCACCGATCGTTCCGGCTGAAATCTGAATATTCTGCGACTTGACTGCCGCTGCGACTTGACTAGTCGACAGGCCATAACTGCGCATTTTTGCAGGATCGAGCCAAATTCGCATCCCCGGTTCGGCAGAAAACACCTGCACATTGCCTACTCCATCGATACGTTGGAGAGCGGGACGGATATTGCGCATCACATAATCTGCAACCTGCAGCTTGTTCAGGGCTTCTGAAGTTGAATAGATGCAGTTGAAAAGGAGGAAGTTTGATCTGCTTTTAGTGACGCCAATTCCCATCGAGCGGACAATACCCGGCAGTCGTGGCTCGGCATTTTTCAACAGATTCTGCACATCGATCTGTGCCTTGTTTTCATCGGTATCGCTGGTAAAGGTAAGCGTGATGCTACCGGTACCATTGGCGTTGGCAATACTTTCAATATAGTCAAGACCGTCGGCGGCATTGACTTCCCGCTCAATTATCGACAATACCGTTTGTTGCAGTGTCTCGGCACTGGCTCCCGGATAATTGACCTGAATCTGGATTGTCGGCGCCGCCACCGGCGGGTACTGGGCAATAGGCATAAAAAAGGCGGTAACCAGTCCGGAGAGGATAATGAAAATCGCGATAACCCAGGCAAAGATAGGTCTGTCAATAAAAAAATTCGCCATTGTTCACCCCCTCTATTTCGTTTCGGTGGCAGGTTTTATCGCTTTTTCTGGCTGCTTGTTCCCGTCGGTTGCTTGCTTACGTCGCTCCTGCAAAGGAACGGGGGTTACTTTCTGGGCATGCATCATATGCACTTTTAACATGCCATCGATAATAACCTTGTCCTTTGGTTGCAAACCATCGCTAACGATCCAGTTGTTTTGCCAGGAACGGGCAATCTGCACCGGCCTGGGGGCAAAGGTATTGTCATTGTTAAGCACATAAAGGATATTGCCCTTATCGGTTCGGGTAATCGCCTCTTGAGGGATAAGAAATATATGGTCAAGCGTCACCACGGGCATCTCGACCCGGACATAGAGTCCCGGCATCAGAAAATGGTCGGGGTTGGGCACAGATGCGCGTACCACCGCCTCGCCGGTCGTGGCATTGACGGCAACATCGGTAAATATCAACTGGCCGGGATATTTATATGGAGTGCCATCATCAAGAAAAATTTTCATCTGCACCCCGGGGGATTCCTGCACCTTCTCCTGTTTTTGCAGCATCGCCTTGGTCTTTAAAATATTGGTCGCTGATTGCTGGATATTCACATAAAGGGGATCGACCTGTCGGATTTGCGCCATCTGGGTTGCACTGGAGGCGGAGACCAGTGCACCGACGGTGACTTCCTGCTTCCCGATAAACCCGGAGATAGGTGCGGTAACTGTGGTGTAATCGAGGTTTATCTGGGCCCGGGTAACGGCAGCTTTGGCGATCTCGATATCCGCAGCAGAGGTGGCAAGGGTCGCTTCTGCCTGATCGAGAACGTGTCGGGAGATCGCTTTGGACGCTACCAGACTGCGATAGCGCTTGACGTTGGCCTCATTGAGTTTCTTTTGGGCAATGGCTCTGGCAAGGGTTCCTTTTGCCGATTGCAGATCCGCTTTAAAGGCGCGGTCATCGATCCTGAACAAAGCCTGCCCTTTCTGAACGAAAGTGCCTTCGGTAAACAGGCGTTCTTCAACAATCCCGGTGACCCGGGCACGCACCACAGAATCCTTTGATGGTTCCAGACGCCCGGGAAGATTATCGGTAATGGTCAAAGACTCTGGTTGTGCCTCAAGAAAACCAACCATTGGCGGTGGCGGAGACTGGCTGGCCAGCGTCGTGGCTGTTGGTATAAGAAAAAAAAGCAGAATTATTTTTAGTTCTATCGGCTTTTTATAACAACCAGGCATCGTTTTCTCCGATAAGTCAGGTATGGTTTTATCTGCAAGATAAAAAGTAGCGTTGTTTCTTTTTCCAAATTGTTTTAGTCAGAGAAGCCACAATTAACTATTATCACGTTTCATGACATCGTCAACTATATACATAATAAGCAATCGAAAATAAAGTAAAAAAACGTCCTTGTTTAGCATAGAGTCGAAATGGTTTGACTGAGAACAATAGTTCAGTATATGAAAGTATCTGTTCAGACGAATACTGGATGAACAAAGCACTTGCGTTGGCGCATCAGGCGGCACGGCTGGGGGAAGTGCCGGTCGGAGCTGTCGTGGTGCGAGATGACAGGGTAATTGGAGAGGGTTTCAATCAGCCTGTTTCTGCACTGGATGCAACGGCCCATGCCGAGCTATGTGCCATACGCCAGGCGAATCAGGTTGCTGGCAATTATCGGTTGCCGGGTGCGACATTGTACGTAACCATCGAGCCTTGTACCATGTGTGTGGGCGCCCTGGTGCATGCGCGCATTCGCAGGCTGGTATTTGGTGCGCCGGAGCCGAAGTCGGGTGCAGTGGTGAGCGCCAACCGTTTGCTCGATCATCCTGCGATGAATCATAAGGTCGAGTATTCTGGTGATGTATTGGCCGGGCAGTGTGCCAAGCTGATGTCCGGTTTCTTTGCCAAGAGAAGACAAGAAAAGAGACAACTGAAACAATTGAAAAATTCCGAATAAATTGGAGGTATGATGAAAGTATTGGTAACCGGTGGTGCAGGCTATATCGGCAGTCATGTGGTCAGGCAACTGGGTGAGGCGGGATACGACATTGTCGTTTATGACAATCTTTCCACCGGGTTTCGTCGGGCTGTCACCTATGGCGAGCTGGTGGTTGGCGATCTGGCTGATACCGCTGCGTTGACGCAACTTTTTGATGCACATGAGTTCGAGGCGGTATTGCATTTTGCCGCGCATATCATCGTACCGGAATCGGTTTCCGATCCATTGAAATACTATGGCAACAACACCAGGAATACCCTGCATCTTTTGCAGCAGATTCAGCGCAGGTCGGTTCCGTATATGGTGTTTTCATCGACAGCCGCCGTCTACGGTATGCCGGATATTAAAATACTCGATGAGACGTGCCCGTTGAATCCGATCAACCCCTATGGTGCATCCAAGATGATGAGTGAGCAGATGATCAGGGATCTGGCTTATGCAACGACACTTCAGCAAACGGGTGAGCATGACAGGGAACTCAAATACGTTATCCTGAGATACTTCAATGTGGCCGGAGCCGATATTCAAAGCCGTCTTGGGCAATCGACACCGAATGCGACACATCTGATCAAGGTGGCATGCGAATGTGTTAACGGCGTCAGGCCCGGCATGAAGGTGTTTGGTACCGACTATGACACTAGAGATGGTACCTGCATACGCGACTATATTCATGTGGATGATCTCGCCAAGGCCCATATTATGGCATTGCAATATATGGCTTCAGGTGGCAAGTCGGAAATACTGAATTGTGGCTATGGTCATGGCTTTACCGTAAAAGAAGTGATCGATGTCGTGAAAAAACAATCCGGGCAGGATTTTCCGGTTGAAGATGTTGAGCGTAGAGAGGGTGATCCCGATTCGTTAGCGGCAGACAATACCCGAATTAAATCAGTGCTGGGTTGGCAGCCGGATTATGACGATTTGAATATTATCGTGAAATCGGCACTGGATTGGGAGGCCAGGTGGCAGTCGATACAATCGGCTGAGCAAAATTAGTGCAAGGTGTGCGGGAGGCAACAACAGTGGTAAACAAGCAAAAAGATCAAGGCAGTTTTGACCTGCATCCTGTATTGCAGCGAGATACGGTTTGGGTTGCCTCCTGGCGATTGTGCGAACTTCTGTTAATGCGGGATGCCAACTACCTCTGGACGATATTGGTACCCCGTGTTGCGGATATCAGTGAAATCTATCAGCTCGATGAAAAAGATCAGATGCAACTGTTGCGCGAGTCCAGTTTTCTCGGCCAGCGACTGATGACAGGTTTTGCCGGGCACAAATTGAATATTGGAGCGCTGGGTAATAGGGTGCCCCAGTTGCATCTTCATCATATCGTTCGGTTTGCCGATGATCCGGCCTGGCCAGGGCCAATATGGGGTAAGGTGCCAGGTAAGGAGTATCAGGCTGAACAATTGGCAGTGATGGTTGAAAAACTAAGACGACTGACAGAAAACTATCCGGAATAAACCGGGCCTGTCTGGTCGCAGTGGGTCAGCAATGGGGGGCTTGTCCAGGCTGGCACTGCTTTTTCAAAAAAATCCGTATATAATGCCCGGCTTTGTAAAAATCGCCAGTGATTGATAGCGGTTGAATCCTTGTTCGATAGTTAACCCTTTTTTTTGATAAGAGTGTCAGGAAGATAGATGCCTATTTATGAATACGTATGCAAAAGCTGTGGTCATCAGCGAGATGTCTTGCAGAAAATGAGCGACGCGCCGTTAACTTTATGCCCTGAATGTGGTGAAGAATCATTTAGTAAAAAGATTTCCGCTGCCGGATTCAGATTGAAAGGCTCAGGCTGGTATGAAACAGATTTTAAGACCGGCAATAAAAAGAATCTTGCCGGTAACGATGATCCGGCTGGAGGTCAAAAGTCAGAGACTTCCGATAAAACGACGCCAGCCAAGGCCACTGACAGTGGCTCGTCAGGTAACAGTTCATCAGGCTCAGAAAATAAAACGACGGCGGCATAGGTAAGGTTTTGCTTTAAGTCTTGGTAACCAAATTTAGATAATCAGGTGGAATAAGTCATGCGCAGTCACTATTGCGGTGCAATCAACGAAACACATATTGATCAGGAAGTGACACTCTGTGGTTGGGTGCATAGAAGAAGGGATCACGGTGGGGTTATTTTTCTTGACCTGAGAGACCGTGATGGTATTGCCCAGGTGGTCTTTGATCCCGATACCGTGGCGGCATTTGCATTGGCTGAATCTGTGCGCAGCGAATATGTCGTTCAGGTAAAAGGACGCGTGCGCAGAAGACCCGAAGGTACGACGAACGACGACTTGCCGACCGGTCAGGTGGAAGTCCTGGGCAAGGAACTGATGATACTGAACGCAGCGGCAACGCCCCCGTTTCCGCTGGATGACTATGTCGATGTCGGTGAAGACGTTCGCCTGAAATACCGTTTTATGGATTTGCGTCGTCCGGATATGCTGAATAAATTGCGTTTCCGTTCCAAAGTGACCAGTTATATCCGTAACTTTCTCGATGGCCAGGCGTTTATGGATGTCGAGACGCCAATCCTGACCCGTGCCACACCAGAGGGCGCGCGTGATTATCTGGTGCCAAGCCGCACTCAGCAGGGCAGCTTTTTCGCGCTGCCCCAGTCACCGCAGCTATTCAAACAGTTGTTGATGGTGTCGGGTGTCGATCGCTACTATCAAATCGCCAAGTGTTTTCGTGATGAGGATTTGCGAGCAGATCGTCAGCCGGAATTTACTCAGGTCGATGTCGAGTGCTCTTTTACCGATGAAAACAGCCTGATGTTGATTATGGAACAAATGATTCGCGAAATGTTCCATGATCTGCTCGATGTCGAGCTGCCGGTGTTCCCCAGAATTCCTCATGCCGAAGCTATTGAAAAGTACGGAAGTGACAAGCCTGATCTGCGTATACCGCTTGAGTTTTGCGATGTCGATGATCTGGTTAAGGACGTTGAGTTCAAGGTGTTTGCCGGGCCGGCCAAAGATGAAAAAGGTCGGGTTGTCGCGCTGAAAGTACCCGGTGCTGCCAGCAAACTGAGCCGTAAGCAAATCGATGACTATACCAAATACGTCGCTATTTATGGTGCAAGAGGGCTGGCCTGGATCAAGGTCAATGAACTTGAAAAAGGTGTGCAAGGTTTGCAGTCACCCATTGTCAAATTCCTTGGCGAACAGGCGGCGATGGCCATTATGGAACGCCTGGCTGCGCAAAATGGTGATATCGTGTTTTTCGGTGCCGACAAAGCCAATGTGGTCAATGAAGCTATCGGTGCCTTACGGGTCAAGCTGGGGCACGATCTGGATATGCTGGATACCGAGTGGGCGCCTTGCTGGGTGGTGAATTTTCCGATGTTTGAAGAACTGGATGATGGCAGTCTCACTGCGCTACACCACCCGTTCACTTCACCTTCCTGTACTCCGGAGCAGTTACTGGAAAATCCTGAAAAAGCACTGTCCCAGGCCTATGATATGGTGTTGAACGGCACTGAGTTAGGGGGTGGTTCGATCCGTATACATGATAGCGTTATGCAGAAAACGGTTTTCAGGATTCTGGGTATCGACGAAGAAGAAGCGCAAAACAAATTTGGCTTCCTGCTCGATGCACTGAAGTATGGCTGTCCTCCCCATGGTGGTCTGGCCTTTGGCCTGGATCGTCTGGTTATGTTGATGACAGGTGCACAATCCATTCGGGAAGTGATTGCTTTCCCGAAAACCCAGAGTGCAACCTGTGTTCTAACCCAGGCACCAGGCGAGGTGGATGCGAAACAGCTGCGGGAGCTGCATATTAAACTGAGAACAAAAGGTAAAGAAGCGCAGTAAAACGGCGTGAGTGTTTGCTGGTGCTTTTGTCACAAATCCTGGCCAGTTCACGCGAAAGGAAAACCATGTGATAGGAAGATTGAAAGGCGAGTTGATCGAAAAAAAAGACAGTTTTGTGCTTTTGGATGTCAATGGTGTCGGGTATGAGATTGAAATGCCGCTGACTGATTTGTGTTCTCTTACTCAAACGGGCAGTGCAGTGGTGATTTATACGCACTTCGTTGTCAGAGAGGATGCGCAACTCTTGTATGGTTTCCTGTCGGAAACGAGCAAAAAACTGTTTCGCCTGCTTATCAAAATCAATGGAGTCGGTCCCAAAATGGCGCTGGCTATTCTGGCTGGTCTGGAATTGAATGAACTGGTAGCGTGTTTCAAGAACAATGATGTTGCCAGGCTGGTTCGGATTCCCGGTGTCGGCAAAAAAACGGCAGAACGGCTGATTGTCGAAATGCAGGACAGGCTGGCTGACTTCGATATAGCCAGGAATGATTCGTCACCTGTTGTCGGTTCCACTCAGCACCCGGATTATGTTTTGGAGGAAGCTGAAAAGGCGCTGGTCGCTCTGGGCTATCATTCCCGGGAAGCGGCGGAGGCGGTAAAACTGGCGGCGGAAGAGGAATCCGCTCTGGAGGCAATTATCAGAAAAGCTTTGAAGGGAATGGTAAAAGGTTAAAGGGGTTACTTCTCAACAACCTGTGGTGAAACCCGCCCGCTCACGCAAATCTCGATCGACACGCGAGCCGGTTACCCTGTAGATCAATTAGTTATTTTGTTCAAATACGATCAAGTGGTCTGTGACGAGATCGATCGTTATTGTGTCATCAATCTGAAAGTCTCGATGTGATGGCAGCGAGCTTTTAATAAGTTGACCGCTATCGAGTTTTAACTCATACAGTGTCGTTATACCTGCAAATGTTTTCCCGGTGACCCTCGCCTTGATTTTCGAGTCGGATGAAAAAATGATGTCATCGGGTCGAATCAAGAGTTTCACCCGACTTCCGTTTGGCCAAGGATAAGCTCGATTTCCGGTGATATCTCCGAGTTCACAGCGAATGCTCTTCCGGGTCAGCATGGTGCCCGGAAGAAAGCTGCCCTGGCCTATGAATTTGGCAATAAATGGGGTTGCCGGTTTGTGGTAAAGATTGAAAGGCGTGTCCCATTGCGATATCGCCTTATTTTCGATAACACCTACGAAGTCGCTGACGGCAAAGGCTTCCAGCTGATCGTGTGTGACCAGAATACCGCTTATTTCAAGTTCTTTCAGTATATTCCTGACTTCTATACTTAGTTTTCTGCGAAGCTCGGTATCCAGATTGGAAAAAGGTTCATCGAGTAGAACCAGCGCCGGCTCTGGCGCAAGGGAACGCGCCAGAGCGACTCTTTGTTGTTGACCGCCAGATAATTCGTGTGGATATTTGTTTTTGAGCGGGGTCAAATGAACCAAATCCAACAAGCGGTCTATTCTAAGCTTCCGGCTGGTTTTGTTGAGTTTATGCAGCCCGAACCCGATGTTTTCAAAGACCGTCAGGTGAGGGAACAGGGCATAGTCCTGAAATACCATGCCAATGTTTCTTTTTTCGGGAACAACCATGTGTTCGGGTGAGGATATTTGTTGCGAATTCAGACTGATACTGCCTTCGGATACGGCGTGGAAACCGGCAATCGCTCTCAGTGCCGTCGATTTGCCACAGCCGCTGGGCCCAAGCAAACAACCAATATCACCGTGAGACAATGACATGTTGAGATGCTGGATAACCACTTCTTTATCGTATTGGCAGCGAATATTGTTAATGTCGAGCACGATTACTTTTCGCAGAGGTGAATAATAACCGGGAGCACGGCATGGTATCAGCCGTGCACCACAGGTGTGTTGGCCTGGAAAACCTAACGTTTGTTCATCAAAAACTCAACCAGAGCCTTTTGTGCGTGAAGTCTGTTTTCCGCTTCCTGCCAAACTGCCGAGGCAGAATGATCCATAATTTCAGCAGTGACCTCTTCGCCACGGTGTGCGGGTAAACAGTGCATAAACAACGCATCGTCTGTGGCCAGACGCATTAACTGCGTGTTGACCTGATAATTTTTGAAAACGGACTTTCTTGAATCAGACTCCTCTTCCTGGCCCATCGACGCCCACACATCGGTAGCGACCAGACTGGCTCCGGCAACGGCTTCTTCTGGGGCGCGCATCACTTGAACCCGATCTTTGTGGGGGGCGAGGATAGCTGGTTTAGGCTCATATCCTTTCGGGCAGGCGATATTCAGATTGAAGTTAAACTGTGCCGCAGCATTGATAAACGAGTGACACATGTTGTTGCCATCACCTATCCAGGCCACGGTTTTCCCGTTGATACTGCCCCTGAGTTCATAATAGGTTTGCATATCTGCCAGTAGCTGACAGGGGTGATAGTCGTCTGTCAATGCATTGATGACAGGAACCGAAGAGTACTCGGCAAATTTTTCGATTTTTGAATGTTCGAATGTCCGGATCATGATGATATCGACCATGCTGGATAACACGCGGGCACTGTCTTCTATTGGTTCTCCTCTTCCTAGCTGGGTGTCTTTCGGTGAGAGAAAAAGCGCATGCCCGCCAAACTGAGCAATCCCTGATTCAAACGAAACCCGTGTGCGAGTTGACGATTTTTCGAAAATCATACCCATGACCTGGTTTTTGAGAGGCTCGTAAATGGTACCTTGCCTGTGAATCTTTTTGAGTTCGATCGCTCTGAAGATAATTTGCTCAAGTTCTGCGGGGGTCAAATCTTTCAATGTCAAAAAATGTCTGACTGTCATTTCTATTTTGCCCTGAAATAAACAATTACGGACGGGAGTTTCTTTCCCGTCCGTAATTGTTTGCCTAAAGGTGAAAGTGGCTAACGCGGAGATTTCCGGTCGTCGCCTGCGTAAATCTTGATTAGCCTTGAAATGGATGATACCAGAAAATCTGCCTCCTGGTCAGTTAGAATCAAAGGCGGTAATAGTCGAATGACCCGTTCTGCCGTTACGTTGACCAGCAGGCCGTGGGTTTTTGCCAGAGGCACCAGTTCCGGGCAAGGGTTGACCATTTCTATTCCAATCATAAGGCCCAGGCCCCGAATCTGTTTGACGTAGGAAGTAGGGCTAAGTGCCTTGTTAAGGTCATCGAGAATCCGTTTACCCAGTGCCGCCGCACGCGCTGGCAGGTTATTGTCTACTATCGTATCGACAACTGCCGATGCCACTTTGCACGCAAGCGGGTTGCCGCCAAATGTTGAGCCATGAGTGCCGGGAGTAAATACATTTTCAGCCTGGCCCGTAGCCAGGCAGGCTCCGATCGGGAACCCGTTTCCGAGTCCCTTTGCCGTGGTGACTATGTCCGGCGCAATACCCAGTTGTTGATACGCAAAATAGCTTCCGGTTCTGCCATTTCCGGTCTGAACTTCGTCGAGAATCAGCAACCAGTTATTGTTATCGCAAATCTTCCTAAGTGCTTGTAAATAGTTTTTATCGGCCAGACGTATGCCGCCTTCACCTTGAACGGGTTCCAGCATTACTGCGACCACTTCATTACTTGATGCGGCGATATGCTCAATCGTTGAAATGTCGTTGAGCGGGGTTCTGATAAACCCCTTAAGCAGTGGTTCAAATCCAGCTTGCACTTTCCGATTGGCGGTGGCGGACAGGGTTGCGATTGTACGGCCGTGAAAAGAACCTTCCATGACAATAATTTTTGGTTCAATTATACCCGCTTTGTGACCGTACAGGCGTGCAAGCTTTATTGCCGCTTCATTGGCTTCGGCGCCGGAATTGGCAAAGAAACATTGTGACATGCCGCTGATGCGTGTCAGCGAATTGGCCAGTACTTGTTGCTCCGGTATGTGATACAGGTTTGAGCAGTGCACTAATTTGTTTGCTTGTTCGGTCATCGCTTTGGTTATTGCCGGGTGACAATGGCCGAGACCACACACTGCAATGCTACTTATTGCGTCAAGATATCTGTTGCCATTGTTGTCAAACAACCAAATGCCATTTCCTCGCTCAAAGGAAATCGGTTGTCTGCCATAAGTATTCATGAGGGATTGATCAGACATTTTTGATCCTCTTGAGGTTTGCCTCCCGTTAAAGCAAAAAGGCAGTGATCAGCTGCCTTTTTTCGATCTTTATTGTTTGAATAAGGTGTTCGTTAATTCGTCTTAGTATAGTACATATATACATGCATAAATAGCTTTAGTATTGAATCGCGATAGGTGCCAGACGGTCTTTGATTAAACAACCGGCAAAAAAACCGGCAATAACCAACTAAATTGTTCAACTATTATAAAAGGGGTACAATCGCAACATGGTCGCAATAGCCATTGATTAATGGTTGTATCTTGCGTTTACAAATCAAAGAAAAGGAATATCCATGGATATTATCGAAACTATCAAAGAACAGCTGTCCAGCAATGATATTATTCTGTATATGAAAGGTACCCCTCAAGCGCCCCAGTGCGGATTTTCTGCACGTTCCGTGCAATCCTTGATGGCCTGTGGCGAGCGTTTTGCTTATGTAAATATTATTGACCACCCCGAAATCAGAGAGCAGTTGAAAGTATACTCTAACTGGCCTACTTTCCCTCAACTGTATATAAAAGGCGAGCTAATCGGTGGTTGTGACATCATTACTGAAATGTTTGAAAGCGGAGAATTGCAAAAGTTGGTCAAGGAATGCGTTGCAGCTGCAGAGCAGGCAGAGTAACGGGGATCGACAAAACAGTTAGTTATGCCGCGGTAAATACTGAATATCAAGTTCATAGGTAAAATTGTTTTTTGAGTGACTGGCTGGAGGCTTGGGAAATGGACTGGCGGAATAGGCGGATCTGAGTGTCGCTGCATCCAGAGCCTGCAGGCCACTTGAAGATAAGACTCTTGCACTTTCCAGCGCACCGTTACTCTGCAACTGTATGCCCAGCTCAATGTTTCTTTCCTGCTTTATTTGACTGAGCTTGAACTGTGTGTCTTGGTAGTTTTTGGCATTGGCCATGTGCTGGATCAGCTTGATTTCATAGTCGGTCATCGATTTTTTTTTGCGGGTACTGATTTGCTTGATTTTTGCCGGTTTAATCTGCTTTTGATCGAACAAGTGGTTTAGGTTCAGCGAATTCTCCTGACTCGATACGGCCGAGGGAACAGAGGGCAGGGTTTGGAAACTGTGCTTCGAAAGGACAGGGTTCGATGTCAATGATTTTTGGCTGAAAGGTGTCGGGTTCGGGATGTCGCTTTGTGTCAGCGGTTGTGGCTCTGTTGAGTAATCGTCGATGTTATCCTGTGTCCGGATCGACGCAACTTGATGGGCGCTTTGCCCGAGTGTGGTGACCTTGTATTCGTCATCGGAAATTACTTCAGCGTGTTCCTTGCCGGTCTGGATTGCGGTATCGGATACGCTGCTTTTGGAGTGGCTGATACCAGGCGCCGTCAACCTGACATAGATTGTCTCAACTACGTCTGGTTTGGGCGGGTCGATTAATCTGGCTATAACCAGAATAATAACGGTGTGAGCGAGCAATGCCAATGAAATTGACAGGGCAACGCGTATCGAGGTGGCTTTGTCTTGAATATCAAGGCTGTTATGCACGTTGATCCGACATTTTTCGAAGATTGCCAACGACTGCATTAAGCGCTCTGTCTATCATCAGTCCTTGTTGTAGTATGGCTACTTTTTCTTCTCTTAAATCCGTTGCCAGTTCTTCGCGGGTTTTCTCGAGCACTTTCAAGCCCATTCGGTTAACAAATATGTAGCAGTCAGCATCTTTAACTATTGTAGACAGTTTGCAGCGAAATTTGCTTCCATTGATAAGTGAAAACTCTATCCAATCACCTTCCGACAATTTGAGAACTTGCTTATCTTCTGGGGATAGCGTCTTGGTGGTAGAAGGTGCTTTGTCAGTGGCCTTCTGTTTGGTTACCTTTAAGCCACTGTTCGGTATTACGCTGTCTTTCCTGATTGGTGCCGGATCTTTGAATGTGCTGGTTAGTGCACTTTTTAACTCTTCAATTTTTTGATTTAAATTGGCTGAGTTATAGCTTATTTCTGTCAAACCTGTTTTGAGCTTTTTGAGGAGTACTGGAACTGTTCTGCACCATTTTTCGCGTTCTTTCGCGTCGGTGTGGGGTTCCAGGCACCATATCAGCGTTTCTGCGATTTGAGTCGATTCCTGCCAGCGGTTTTCGGATTCGTCTTTCAGATAGGCGATGAACATAACGCGACTCCACCCACTCTGTAGTATTTCCGATGCGATGGGGGGAAGGTTGGTGTCCCTTAGCAGTGCTCTTAACACTCGTTTAACCGCAGCTTGAGCTCGTTGAGATTTGATTCTGCCGATTTCCGCTTCTTTCGTTCGAGCCTCTATGATCGCAGAACGTTTATACTCTCTTTCGGTAAAGTGTTGAAATTTATCATAAAGCTCTTGAAATAACGTGATATTTCCATCAAACTCGTCAAGAATGCGTAGTACGATCTTTTGAATCTGAGTGTAAAGTTGATCCTTCTTTTTCTCGCTGTCGTCATTCCAGCCTATTCCCGCTTTCGCCAGTGCGTTAAGCAGCTTTCTCGCTGGATGTTTCGCTTTGCTAAAAAATGTTTGATCCCTGAGGACTACTTTGACAATCGGGATTTGCAATCGACTAATAAGTACCTGAATCGGGGCAGACAAGTTGTAATCATCCAAAATAAACTCGAAAAGCATCGCGACAAGATTTATCAGATCCTCATCATGTTCGGCGATAGATTTTGCGGCAGCGCCGCTATATGAATCGGCTCGACTGATAGCTTCTTTGATATCCAGTACTTCCGCCTTTCCGGAATAAAGCTCGGCTTTGGTATAACTATCCTGGAGGCTGGATAACGCATCGAACAGTTCTTCCTGTTTGTATGCCGGTTTAGCCTGGTTCTGGTATGACGCACTGTTAGCATTGATTCTGCTGCGAAGTTTTGCCAGTAAGGACTTCATTTCAACTAAAATGTCCTGCTCTTCGCTATCTGGGCCGACTGCCGTCACAGGCTTTTCTTTGTCGCTTTCCGGCCCGGCAGGAATTGAGTGTGAACTCTCTTCTTCGATTTCGGTGTTGTTTGTGCTGGATTTAAACTTAAGGGTGGGCAAAATGCCTTGTGCGATTAATTCAGTGTTAAGTATATCCAGAAGTGATCCATAAGCTTCGCCAAGTGTTTTGTTGATCTGCTTGAGTACCATCAATCGGTCATCTTGCTCAAGGTCAAAATAAGTGCAGCCTTTGGCGACAAGATTGGTGACTTTTTCCGGGTCGAGCGGGTTGGCTGGTTTCGACGATGTCGAGTTTTCGAATAGTGTTGAATAGCGAGTTTGAAACTGAAGTATTTCACCGAGGTAAGTGACTCGAAGAGAGTTGATATTGCTCTCAATCAAGACTTGAGTTTCCAGTTGTTCATCTTGAACTAAACTCAAGGTTTCGGCGGTGGAGTTCTGACTTTGTTTGGATTGCACATCCAAGAATGGATTTGAAAACAGCTTTGTTACAGAACTGGTCAAGAACTGTTCATAATTTTTTCGTTTTAACCGTAGTTCCCGCATCGAATCGAACAGTTTGCTCTGTTCGGTATTGCTGCGCGCCATATTTGCTTTGTCGAATAGGTAGTCGTCGATTTTATCAAACGAAGAATCAATGAGTTCAGCCAGTTTCCGGCAAGTCAATCTGGCCAAGTGCGAAGTTAACTGCGGATTACAGTTTTGAACAACTGGATTGGGGTGTGGCTTGGTTTGGTTCGCTTCGGTCTTTCTGCTATTTTGCCAGTGTTTTTTTGCTGTGCTCAGGGCAAAGTCCGGGGTTTTATCCCCTGCAAAGTGATTCGACCAGTCTGTCATCTGCAGCTCCCACAGAACACCTCAACCGACTTTTTAACCGAGTGTTACAGTTTATTATTGTTGTTATTGGTTTTTTTATTTTTTTATTTTGCGTATTAATTCGGCGATTCTAGATAGACGCCTTTCACTCCGAGTATACATTGGCTTGGAAATTAAAACAAAAAAAGAGTTTCATATGATTAACAAAAAAGAGGTTGTCGTTCAAAATCGCGATGCTGGTCTCAAGGTTCTAAGATTGTTTCCCAAGATGTGGCCGAGCCTTAGAGTGAGATGACTGTCGATAGGGGGCGTTGTCAGGCTACAGTATCAGTTCAATCATCGCTTTGCTGCCGAAGTATCCAATCATTAACAACAGGCTTCCGGACAGGGTCCACTTGCTCGCCGTTACACCGCGCCATCCGGAGATTTTGTGGCCGATTATCAGTGTTGTGAATACAATGAGGGACACTAATGAAAACACCGTTTTGTGCACCAGCTTTTGCGCGAACAGGTCTTCAATAAATAAAAACCCAAGAGCAATTGCAATCGTTAGCAAGATTACGCCGGAATAGAGCATTTCAAACAGCATATCTTCCATGGTTTGAAGTGGTGGCAGGTTTTTGATAAGTGATCCATTGTAATTGGTTCGCAGGGATCTGTTTTGCGCGTAGAGCATGCAGGCTTGTATGGCGGCGAGGGTAAATACACTGTAGGCTGTGACGGAAAACAATATGTGTGCAATCAGTCCCCCCTGGTTTGTGGTTGCACGCCAGTCGTCATGGTTAAAAATGATCAAGCAAATCAGTGATAAAATCGCGATCGGGTAGGCGCCCAGTAGTAAACTGGAAAGGGGCTTTCTGATGTTTACTATCGCCGTGATGACGACTATGACCCAGGATGTCGCCACAGACGCCTTGAAAAAATTTAAATCGATGCCTTCTTCGCGCACGATAAGTTGGAAGTCCAAGACGCCATGACAAATAATCGCGAGTACGCCGATAAGAAATGCCAAAAACGGCTTTGGAGAAATTCGATTTTGAAATACCAGGAGTTGGTGGGCGGTACCTAATAAATAGAAGAAAATAGCTGTCAGGCTGAGCGTAATTGTCATAGTGTCGGAGTATGGGCTAATTTGTCATGCGTTTCAGAATGGTGCGGCATAGAGTAGCATGGTTGAAACAGGATTTAATACAAGTTTATAGCAAAACGGCTCGACGAAAACAGGTGTATGTTGTCAAAGGTCGAAATCTGCCGGTATTGGTTTATAATACCGCGCCATATAACCAAATAAAGTGACAAGAGTGAACCCGGCGGCGAATCAGGCCAAAGGGTGATTGTTAAAGTTCAATATGAGATAGCGAAGTATGTTTGAGAATTTGACCGGTAGATTGTCAGAAAGCCTTAGAAAGGTAACGGGCCAGGCAAAGTTGACGGAAGACAATATCAAGGAAACGCTGCGAGAAGTGCGTATGGCACTTTTAGAAGCGGATGTTGCACTGCCAGTGGTAAAAGACTTTATCGAGCAAGTCAAACAAAGGGCCGTAGGTCAGGAAGTGCAAAGAAGTCTGACTCCGGGGCAGGAGTTTATCAAGGTTGTCGATGCCGAACTCACTGCGGTTATGGGAAATGCCTGTGAGGATTTATCTCTGAATACTCAGCCGCCAGCGGTCATTTTGATGGCTGGTTTGCAGGGCGCAGGCAAAACAACGACTGTGGCAAAACTGGCTCGATTCCTCAAAGAGCGACAAAAGAAAAAAGTCATGGTGGTGAGCGCGGATGTCTACCGACCAGCGGCTATTCAGCAGTTGAAAACCCTGGCTGACAGTATCGGAATAGAGTGTTGTCATAGTTCGACAGAACAGACCCCGGTAGTTATCGCGGAAAACGCCAAGGCCGCTGCTAAAAAAGCGTTTGCCGATGTGTTGATAGTCGATACCGCCGGGCGACTGCATATTGATGATCAGATGATGACTGAAATCAAGCAACTTCATCGTTCTGTCGAGCCGGTCGAAACCCTTTTTGTCGTAGATGCGATGACAGGTCAGGATGCCGCCAACACGGCTAAAGCATTTAACGATGCGCTTCCGTTGACAGGTGTGATCTTGACCAAAACCGATGGTGATGCGCGAGGTGGTGCCGCACTGTCAGTAAGAGCGATTACCGGCAAGCCTATTAAATTTCTAGGTGCGGGTGAAAAAACAGAGGCTTTGGAGCCATTTCATCCTGATCGGTTGGCATCCCGAATTCTGGGTATGGGGGATGTGCTTTCTCTAATAGAAGAAGCCGAGCGCAAGCTGGATAAGCAAAAGGCCGAGAAATTAACCAGGAAGATAAAGAAAGGGAAGAATTTTGACCTGGATGACTTTAGGGATCAATTGCTGCAAATGAAAAAAATGGGTGGCATGGCCGGTTTGTTGGATAAATTGCCCGGCATGGGGCAAATGTCACAAATGGCGCAGCAGCATGTAAACGACAATATGCTGGGTCAAATGGAGGCTATTATCTGCTCGATGACGGTTCAGGAGCGTTGTTATCCCGATGTGATCAATAATTCCCGCAAGCGTCGAATTGCAGCCGGTTCCGGAACCCAAATCCAAGATGTGAACCGTTTGTTAAAGCAGCATAAACAGATGCAAAAAATGATGAAGAAATTCACCAAAAAAGGTGGCATGACCGGTATGATGCGAGGCATGAAAGGAATGATGCCGCCTGGCGGTGGATTCCCCCCGTTCGGGCGAATGTGAGAGTGAATAGGGTGGGCCAACAGTGCCGGGTTGAGTTTTAATCTTCCACATATAGCGCTAAATTGACAATATTTTTGACAAAGAGGTTTTCAATGATATTGTTTTCGCCTACAATGTGCGCCCTTTCGAGCACCGACAATTTTTTCAATAGTTAAATTAACAGGAATCAAGCGAAATGGTAACAATTCGTCTGGCACGAGGTGGATCCAAGAAGCGCCCTTTTTATCACTTGACAGTCGCTGATAGCAGGCGTGCACGCGATGGTCGTTTTATTGAGCGTGTAGGTTTTTTCAATCCTTTGGCACGCGGTCAGGAAGAGCGTTTGCGAATCGATCGTGATCGTGTCGATTTTTGGGTGGCCCGTGGTGCGCAAACAAGTGACCGCGTGAAAAGTCTGCTTAAAAGCGCCTGAAAAACCTGAGTCCGGATATCCGGATATATAGGACGATCGAAATAGTAAGGCGACTGAAAGTGACCCGATGGGTATCGCGATCGAATAGTGGCTAGATACTTGTTAGTTTGGAGTAATAAGCTTGAGGCCGGATCAAACACCTGAAGGGATGGTGAGCAAAAAGCGCACTGATTCGATGACAATCCTGGGCAAGGTCACTTCGCCTTACGGTATTAAAGGTTGGCTGAAGGTTTATTCCTATACTGACCCAATAGATAATATTTTGAGCTACTCGGATTGGATTCTGGTTCAAAATGGAAAGCCTGTCACTTATCGGTTGGAACATGGCAAGACGCACGGCAAGGGTATTGTCGTGAAGTTTGTTGAATGCGCGGATAGGACGCAAGCTGAAAAATTATGCGGGAGTTCTGTGTGTGTGGCAACACGCTCTCTCCCTGAATTGCCAGACAACGACTATTATTGGCATCAGCTAGAAGGTTTAGAAGTGTATCATTCGGAAACCGGGGTGTTGGTCGGAAAAGTGGCCTACATGATGGAGACCGGTGCCAATGATGTAATTGTCGTGAAACCTTCGGCTAACAGTATCGATAAGAAGGAAAGATTGGTTCCTTATTTGCCTGATCAAGTGGTTAAAAAGATAGATATTGACAATCAGAAGATAGATATTGATTGGGATCTTGATTTTTAGATCGGGTCTGGTGAGTAGTGTGGTTCGGAAGAGGTGTCTTTAGTGTGGGTTGGTGTTGTCACTCTTTTCCCGGAAATGTTCCAGGCGATTTCTGATTATGGTGTGACAGGCAGAGCTATTCGCGAAAACAAGCTGAGTCTTGATTTGTGGAACCCGAGACAATTCACCGATGACAGGCACCGAACTGTCGATGATCGCCCCTACGGTGGTGGCCCAGGCATGATCATGAAAGTCGAGCCGCTGCGTCGAGCTATCGTCGCGGCGAAGGCAAAGGCCAAGGATAAAGGGTTTGCACCAAAGGTGATCTGTTTGTCGCCACAGGGCAGCAGGCTGAATCAAGCGAAAGTGACTGGTCTCGCCAATCGTGACTCCATGATTCTGGTTGCGGGGAGGTATGAAGGGATTGACGAACGCCTGATCGAGCTGGAAGTTGACGAAGAAATTTCACTTGGTGATTTCGTGCTGACTGGTGGCGAACTAGCGGCAATGGTCTTGATCGATGCTGTTTCCCGTTTCATACCAGGCGTACTTGGGCATGGTGAGTCGGCAGTTGAGGATTCTTTTTTTAATGGTCTTTTGGACTGCCCGCACTATACCAGGCCAGAGGATTTTGCCAGCTTGAGAGTACCGGAGGTGCTGCTGGGCGGTAACCACGAGGAAATCAGGCTGTGGAGGTTAAAGCAGTCGTTAAGTAGAACTTGGCAAAGGCGGCCGGATTTGCTGGATGACATCGATCTGACAAACGAACAACAAAGGTTGCTGGAGAAAGTAAAATACGAACTTTCACTGGCCAGCCTGGATAGTGACAAGTCTGTGCTTGCGATAGATAAGAAGTCGGCCAGATGAACTTGATGGTAGCCGTTTGGTCGCTTATGTTTTTTAACTTGGCCATGTATTTGGTGACGTTTTGTATACGGTTTTAATAAGATAGGTCGGGTCACTCGATTCCGGTGTTTAGGAGCAAATGATGAGTAATAAAAACACAATTATCAGCGCATTGGAAGCTGAGCAAATGAGCAAAGAGATCGCCGAGTTTGGGCCTGGTGATACCGTTGTTGTACAAGTAAAGGTGAAAGAAGGCGAACGAGAGCGTTTGCAGGCATTCGAAGGTGTCGTTATCGCCAAGAGAAATCGGGGCCTGAACTCAGCATTTACCGTGCGCAAGATTTCCTATGGTGTCGGCGTTGAGCGCACTTTCCAAACGTTTAGCCCTATCGTGGATAGTATCAAGGTCAAGCGTCGAGGTGACGTGCGCCAGGCCAAGTTGTACTACTTGCGTGAACTGAGCGGTAAGGCCGCACGTATTAAAGAAAAGTTGAACTGATCAACTTTGTATTTGGCGGCATGGTTTGAAACGCCGATAAACGAGAAAGGCAGCTATCAATGTTGCCTTTTTTTATTTGTTTGTGCCGGTTGGCGAAGTGGACGGGTCTTAAGTATCTACTAGGTATCTACTAGGGTTCTGGATGGTGAAACATTAGTAGGGGTTTGTGGGTAAAGTATTGGTATCTGTTCTGTTTTTTTTAATGTCTGGCATCGTGCAGTCTGACGTGGCTCAGGATAAAAGTGCCTTGATAAAGCAAAAACTTGCTTCAGTTATTCCTGATTTGCAGATAAAATCTATCGCGGACTCAGCCTTGCCTGGCATTTTTGAAGTCGCTTCCGATCTCGATCAGGTGCTCTACGTCACAGAAGATGCCAACCACTTTTTCGCTGGTGACCTGTATCGAGTGTCAAATTTCGGACTGGAAAACCTGACGGAGAAACGCCGTGAAACGGCAAGAGCCGCCTTGCTAAAAACCGTTCCCGATTCTGAAATGGTTATTTTTGCTCCAAAAGATGTGAAAGCGACAATTAATGTATTTACCGATATTGATTGTTTTTATTGTCGAAAGTTTCACAATGAAGTTCCTCTCCTCAATAAGTATGGAATCCAGGTCAATTATCTCGCCTATCCCCGCGCAGGCATTGGTTCCAAGTCTTACGATAAGATCGTTTCCACTTGGTGTGCGAAAGATCGAAAAGCCACTATGACGCTGGCCAAACAAGGCAAGCAGGTGCCCCCCGTTAAATGTGACAACCCGGTTGCGACCCAGTTTGAATTGGGCCATCGAATGGGAGTGACAGGTACGCCGGCTATATTTTTCGAATCCGGGCGGCTGATCAGAGGCTATATGCCTGCTGATAAAATGGCGAAGAGTTTAGGTTTGCTCTAAGCCAAAAAAAGATACTGTATCCGGCATGCGGATCGCGAAATCACGACAGCGTTTAACGATGATAGTGTCCAAATGTAGCGGCATGCTTGGTTTAGGTTATCCGAGATCAACAGCATTCAAATAGTGAGGTAAAAGTTGAAACCTGTAAGAGTTGGAATTTGTGGGTTGGGAACAGTCGCGAGTGGCACTATCAATGTCTTGAAAAGAAATTCAGCGCGTATTAACAGCCGAGCTGGCCGGGAGATAGAGATCGTTCAAGTTGCCTCTCGTCGCAAACGAGACAACTGTGATTTAACAGGTATCAGTTTCACCACTGACATTTTTGCGGTGGCAAGCAACCCGGAAGTGGATGTTCTTGTTGAATTGATTGGTGGTTACGATGTGGCAGAACAACTCGTAACCAAGGCTCTGGAGAACGGCAAGCATGTTGTCACTGCCAATAAGGCATTGATTGCAGTTCATGGCACCAAGTTGTTTGAGATTGCTCGCGAGCATAACGTGACTATTTCCTTTGAGGCCGGTGTGGCCGGTGGAATACCGGTCTTAAAAGCGCTGAAAGAAGGTTTGGCGGCCAATCAGATCAATTGGCTGGTCGGCATTATCAACGGCACGGGCAACTTTATTCTGACCGAAATGCGGGATAAAGGGCGTGATTTCGCCGATGTTTTGCGAGAAGCACAAGGACTGGGTTACGCTGAAGCTGATCCCACCTTCGATGTCGAAGGTATCGATGCCGCGCACAAGCTGACTATTCTGGCGTCGGTTGCCTTTGGTGTACCGCTTCAGTTCGATTCTGCTTTTACCCAGGGAATCAGTGACATTTCCACTATCGATGTCGAGCATGCTGAAGAATTGGGTTATCGAATTAAACACCTGGGTATTGCGAGGAAACGCTTCGACGGTATTGAATTGCGCGTGCACCCGACATTGGTAAAAGAGCAAACCATGATCGCTAAAGTGGATGGTGTAATGAATGCGGTTTTGGTTGATGGCGACGCAGTGGGTCAAACGCTCTATTACGGTGCCGGTGCCGGGTCGGAAGCGACCGCCTCGGCAGTCATCGCGGATATTGTCGATGTGGCCAAAGGCTTCGGTAGCGGAGTCAGTAACGCTATTTCCCCGTTGGGCTTTGACCCGGATGACATCAAATCCTGCAAGGTCTTGCCAATGGACGATGTTGTCTCAG
Source organism: Gammaproteobacteria bacterium (assembly GCA_002747055.1). Classification (GTDB taxonomy): domain Bacteria; phylum Pseudomonadota; class Gammaproteobacteria; order Pseudomonadales; family Oleiphilaceae; genus LZORAL124-50-18. Next base: position 28,943 of record PDSQ01000026.1, on the reverse strand, counting down.
CTTACTACTTGCGTATTCTGGCCAAAGACAGTCCGGGCGTGTTGGCCAAGGTTGCATCAATATTAAGTGAAAGAGGTATCAATATCGAATCCGTTATGCAGCGAGAGTCAGAGCTTAACGATGGCAGAATTCCGATGATGATGCTGACGCACGAGGTTGAGGAAAAGCAGATAAAAGCGGCGATAGCGGCGATCGAAGCGCTGGATGATATCGATGGCAAAGTGGTAATGATTAGAGTCGAGCATTTTCCGGGCTGATTCGAATTTGTTGATATAAGGCGCTAACGTAATTGTAAGTAAATGATATTCAGGGTAAAAAAGTGAGATATATAAGCACGCGTGGCAAAGCGCAAGCGTTGAAGTTTGAAGATGTATTGTTAACCGGTCTAGCGTCTGATGGTGGCTTGTATGTGCCAGAATCATTGCCACGGCTCACTTTGGAACAAATTGAATCCTTTCGTGGCCTCTCCTATGCGCAACTTGCTTTTGAAGTTATGTATCCCTTCGTTGAAGATTCGATTCCCGGGGAGGTATTTAAAGCGATGCTGGAAGAGACCTATGCGGGTGAATTTTCGCATACAGCAGTGGCACCGTTGACTCAAATAGACAGTAATGAGTGGGTAATGGAGTTGTTCCGGGGGCCAACGCTGGCGTTCAAGGACTTTGCGTTACAGTTGCTGGGACGACTGCTTGACTATGTACTGGAAAAGCGAAACCAGCATGTCGTGATTCTCGGTGCGACCTCGGGCGATACCGGGTCTGCGGCGATAGAAGGCTGCAAGCATTGTAAAAATGTCGACATTTTTATTCTTCATCCCCACATGCGAGTGTCTGACGTTCAGCGCAAGCAGATGACCACGGTGATGGGTGATAACATCCACAATCTCGCGGTCGAAGGCAATTTTGACGACTGCCAACGTATTGTCAAAGCCAGTTTTAACGATCAGTCCTTCCTGGATGGCAAAAGTGCCCTGGTTGCGGTCAATTCGATTAACTGGGCCAGAATCATGGCGCAGATTGTCTACTACTTCCATGCGTCATTGGCCTTGGGCGGGCCGGCACGCAGCCTGTCCTTTTCTGTGCCTACCGGTAATTTTGGTGATATTTTCGCCGGCTATCTGGCCAGGAATATGGGTTTGCCGATTAATCAACTGGTTATCGCGACCAATCGAAACGATATACTTCACCGGTTTATCAGTCACAATCAATATCGTGTTGAAGGTATCTTTCATACCTTGTCGCCCAGTATGGATATTACGGTATCCAGTAATTTCGAACGGTTGTTATTTGATTTGTTTGGTCGGGATGGTCAGCTATTGAGTGACCGTATGGAACAGTTACACAAAGCTGACGGCGGGTCGATCGAGCCACATCGCTGGAATCTGGCACGCACATTGTTTGACAGCTATTCGGTTGATGATGAAATGACCTGTCAGACCATCAAGGAAGTTTTTGATCAAACCGAAGCCTTGCTTGATCCTCATACTGCAATCGGCGTAAAAGCTGGTCGGGAATGTCGTCGAGACAATCAGGTGCCGATGGTGACTCTGGGCACGGCGCATCCTGCCAAGTTCCCTGAAGCTATCGAGAAAGCCGGTGTTGGTGTGGCGGCTGAGCTGCCCCATCATTTGTCCGATCTCTTTGACAGGAAAGAGCAGTTTAGCGTTATAGCCAATGATATGGCCGAAGTGCATCGATATATCAAAAACGCTATCGGACTTTAATTTTTGCCGCTCTAGAGGCTGTTGACTTTTCGTTATAAGAATTTGATTTAAAATAACAAATCCGCAATGATGATTCCCCTGCCCATCAGTAAAGGTATATTCAATAGGGCCAGCCTGTTCGCCCCAGTCAAACAAAAAAGTGTGGTCTTTGGGCTTAGCTCCCAAAATAAGGCGCACACCCAATGATTTCAGTCGCTTGATGTGCGGCCCATTTGCGGTCAGACCATCATCAACTTCAGAATCTTTATGGATTGTTGGATGCTGATTTATTGGTACAAAGCTGGAGCCAGCTCAATAAACACTCGGCAGCCGGAGTGTGACGGGGATATACAGCTCCATGCTGCATACTTTGTACGTAATATCATGTTGGCGCCGTGGAAGCGCTTGAGTGTTTATTTACAGGCAAATCGCCTGACTTTATTCAGCAGGAATTGGATCAGATGCATTTTGAAGCTGAATAGTTAGATAGGAGGCATTTTATTATCGGTAAGCTACACTAAAAGTAGGTCTTTATTCTAAACCTTGTTTTCAAGGTTTATAGAGTGTGATGAGCAAATGATAAATCGTCTAATGGAACGCTAACAAATCTCATTGAAATGGGGTCTGGCTACATGAAAAAACTCTCTTTAAAGATTAAGTTATATGTGTCTGTCATACTTTTATTGCTTACGCTGGGTGTCGGTTTGATTGTGACATCTCAGCTATCTATACGAGAACTTGGCCGAACGATTGATCAGCAGACACAAAAAAATCTCAAAGAGATTGTCTTTGATCAACTCGAATCAATGTCTGGTCAGTATGGCGAAAAAGTAGCCGGCAGATTGAAATCAGCTTTTCAAATACCACAAGTTGTTAAAAGCGTTATTGAGTACAATCTGTCCCAGGATGCGAGCTCACGCCTTAGCCGGCGAAATCTGCAATATACGTTAAGGGAAGTGCTGGAAGGAAACGATTCTGTCAGCTCGGTTTACGCTTTTTTTGAGCCGAACAGTTACGACAACAATGACGAATATTTCATCGGGGGTCAGTTTGAGCACTCAAGCGATACCGGTGTTTTGGGGTTATGGTATTACCGGGATTCAAAAGGGGAGGTGAAATTTACTCGTGCTGCTGATTCGTCATTCAAGTACGACGATACCCTGGATGAATTCGGCAACCGCACAGCGGAATGGTATCTGTGTTCGAGAGATACAAAAGCTCCCTGTCTGGTAGAACCCTATCTATACAGAATAGATGACGGGTATTATGAGTTGATATCCAGTTTGGTTGTCCCCCTGTTTAAAAAAGGGGAATTTGTTGGTATCTCCGCTGTAGATATTAACCTGGCCATTTTGAAAGAGTGGATGAAAGAAATGAGCCAGTCATTATTTGATGGGAACTCCCGTGTCTCTCTGCTAAGTAGTAAAGGCTTGATCGTTGCGTCGAGTCACTACAATGATAAACCCAGACAAGCCTTGAAGGAGGTATTGCCCCAAAAAGCGGAAAAGCTCATCCGTTTACATGAAACCGGAAGTCATCTGGATGATGGCGATACACTCTATGTTTCGTACCGGATTGATGTTGCGGCATCTAACACCTCCTGGTCACTATTGATTGAACTTCCATCAGAAGTAGCGATGGCCAGGGCCGAGGCCATATCAAAAACCATTAATGAAAATATTGCCAAATCAGCCTACAACCAGTTTCTGGTGGGCGCGCTGATTCTATTGATTGCCGTTGGTATCATTACAATGCTGGTTCGCTCCGTGATTAGACCCATTGATGAGATTAATCGCCGTGTACGGAACTTATCCAGTGCCAATGGTGATTTGACACAAGAACTTTATATTGACTCTCATGCGGAATTAATTGAGCTTTCCAATGGCTTCAATGCCTTCTTGAAGCGTTTGCGTAAAATGATTCAAGGTTTGAAAGAGGTCAATGACAGGGTGAGTACCGAATCCAGCGGCGTGACTCAAATATCAAAAGAAACCGAAGAACAAACGTTACACCAGCACAAAAAAATCGAAACAGTGGTGGTGGCCATGAACGAAATGTCAGCATCGGTTTCCGAGGTTGCCCGTGTTGCGAATGAGACCTCTGATAAAGCATCCAGAGCCAATAAAAACGTCAGTGATACGCAAGTCGTGCTGACAAGTGCTGTCGAAGGTGTTGGTGCCTTAGCTAACGATATGGGCAAGGCCAGCGATGCGATTGCCCAGGTCGCTCAACACAGTGAAGAGATCAATAGCATCCTGGAAGTCATAAGAGGCGTTGCTGAACAAACCAACTTGCTGGCCTTGAATGCAGCGATTGAAGCAGCGCGAGCAGGTGAGCAAGGCAGAGGTTTTGCTGTGGTTGCGGACGAGGTGCGCACACTCGCTTCAAAAACCAGGGAATCTGCCGATGAGATCACCAATATGATTGATACCCTGAAAACGGGGGTTGATAATGCAGTCGATATTATCCAAAGTGGTGCTGATCGTGCCACTTTGGCTGTTGGCGGCACCACGCAAGCTAACCAGTCGTTATCCGCAGTGGTCGAACATATAGCAAAGATCGTTGCTGGTATTGATCAGGTCGCAACCGCTGTCAACGAACAAAGTTCCGTCAGTAAAGAAATCAATGGTAACCTGACAGAAATTGGTGATGCCGCATACGGCTTGCAAGAATTGGCTAATAAAGTTCGCGCCAGTGGCGAGGCCTTAGGCGATGAAGTGAATATTTTGGATAAAGAATTGCGTCAATTAAAAACCTAGAGAGTCCGGTGCTTGAGTCGCCAGTGCTCTCCTGGCTATTTACCCCAGAACACGCCTACAAAAAACTAAAAAACGCCGCCTTAGACCCTGCTATGGCGGTGGTTTTTAGCTTTCTTATACAACCTATGGGACGCACTCTGGAACAAATCTTACTGCGGATTTTAGGATTATTGTTATTGGCGCTTGGTTTTGGCCGTGTTTCATTTCTAAAAAAGGTTTTAAAGTCTTTTTTGTCTTTCTTATCTTTTTTATTCATTATATGGCTTCTTCCCATACTCGGATTTAAAAAAACAGCGAATTAGCCGGTTCTCCAATTTATGAATTACCGAACAAAAAAAATTATTCGAAGAGATTTGCCTGAAGATGCGGCAAGAATCAGTCGTGGTTTTCCTGATCACATACCATCATTGATTCAACGGTTATTTATGCAAAGAGGGGTGTATGACAGTCAAGAGCTGGATCTATCGCTGAATAATCTGGCTCCACCGGTTGACCTTTTGGGTGTGGCGAAAGCCACAGCCCTGCTGGTTGAAATGGTGGAAACCAGTGGCAAGGTGCTGATTGTCGGCGACTATGATACTGATGGGGCGACCAGTACCGCACTTGCCGTATGTGCGCTTCGCTCCATGGGGCTGAATGATGTGGCCTATCTTGTGCCCAATCGTTTTGAGTTTGGTTACGGGTTATCGCCAAAACTGGTTGAACTTGCCGCGCAATCCAGCCCCGATTTAATTGTGACCGTGGATAACGGTATAGCCAGCGTATCCGGTGTCTACAGGGCAAAACAATTAGGTATTCGGGTATTGGTGACTGATCATCACTTGCCCGGAGACGTTCTGCCAGAGGCGGATGCGATCGTCAATCCCAATCAACAGGGGTGTGGTTTTGTCAGTAAGAATGCGGCCGGTGTAGCCGTTATTTTTTATGTAATGTGCGCGCTAAGAAGTGAACTCCGAAATAGAGGTTGGTTCGCCGCCCGGCATATTGCGACTCCGAATATGGCAAACTTGCTTGATTTGGTAGCCCTGGGTACGGTCGCCGATGTGGTCAAACTCGACTATAACAATCGTGTTTTGGTGACTCGTGGAATCGAGCGTATACGAGCCGGTAAGGCTCGGCCTGGTATTATGGTGTTGTTGAAATTGGCGGGCAAAGACTATCGCCGAGTGGTTGCCAGTGATCTGGGCTTTTCGGTCGGGCCGAGGCTGAATGCGGCAGGCCGACTTGATGATATTGCCGTTGGCGTAGAGTGTCTGCTTGCCGATGACTGGAGCCAGGCGGAAACCTATGCCAATGTTTTGAACAGCTTCAATGAGGATCGCAAGCAACTCGAACAAGATATGTTAGCGTTGGCCAATACAGCGATAGAGAATTTGCAGGATTCAAACTCGGTGCCCTGGGGCATCACTTTGTTTAACGCTGAGTTTCATCAGGGTGTTACCGGGTTAGTCGCATCCCGGGTAAAAGACAGGCTGAATCATCCGGTAGTCGTATTCGCAGAGGCGGAAGAGCGAGGGCAGCTAAAGGGTTCATGCCGGTCGATTCCCGGCTTGCATATTCGTGATGTTTTGGACAGGGTCGCAACATCCAGGCCCGGAGTGATTATCAAGTTTGGCGGTCATGCGATGGCTGCTGGTTTGACGATCCAGTATTCGTCTTTGTCGGACTTTTCCCGTTGTTTCGATCAAGTGGTCAGAACCATGATTCAAGAGGTTGATTTACAACCGATTATCCTGACAGATGGCGAGTTGACCGCGGATCAGTTCTCACTGCAACTTGCTGAGCAAATAAGAAATGCCGCCCCTTGGGGGCAAGGTTTTCCGGAGCCGCTTTTTGATGGAGTGTTTTTGGTCGAGAGTCATCGAGTCGTCGGTTTTCGTCATCTCAAACTGACTTTGCGACCTGTGCTTGGTTCAACTACACAGGTTCAAGAAAACTCGGTTTTACCCCTGGTTGATGCGATTCAATTCGGTAGTCCCTGGGTGAGCCAGGATATACCGCGAACAGTGCGCGCTGCTTTCAAACTGGATGCGAATTATTTTCGCGGAAAATCTTCGCTCCAGTTGCTGATCGACTATCTGGAGCCTTGCCAAAAATTACTATAGAATAGCCACCCTTTTATTCCTTTGAAAACAGTGCGAGACACCGACATGCTTGAAGTCAGCCCGATTGTACAAACTATTAAAGACTTTCGTATTCGAACCGAAACCCTCAGGGGGTATCTTTGACTTCGATACCAAAAAAGAGCGGTTGGTTGAAGTTGAACGGGAGCTGGAAGACCCGAAAATATGGGATACCCCAGAAAGAGCGCAGACTTTAGGTAAAGAACGTGTTGTACTCGAAGCCGTTGTGACGACCATTGAAACTTTGCTGTCAGGCTTGGCTGATGCGGATGAGTTGCTGGCCATGGCGGTTGAAGAACAGGATGTCGGCATGGTCGCGGAAGTGGAGTCGGAACTGGAAACCATGGCCAGGCAACTGGCCGATCTCGAATTTAAACGAATGTTTTCGGGTGAAATGGACGCCAATAATGCGTATCTGGATATCCAGTCAGGTTCCGGTGGCACAGAAGCCCAGGACTGGGCAAATATGATGCTTAGAATGTACTTGCGCTGGGGCGAAAACAAAGGCTTCAAAACCGAGCTGATTGAGGTTTCGGCAGGTGAAGTTGCCGGCATAAAAAGCGCGACGATTCAATTTACCGGTGATTATGCCTTTGGCTGGTTAAGAACCGAGACAGGCGTACATCGGTTAGTGAGGAAATCTCCGTTTGATTCCGGTAATCGGCGACATACCTCGTTTGCGTCAGTATTCGTCTCTCCTGAAATCGATGACAGCGTCGACATAGAGATCAATCCGGCCGACCTGCGGATAGATACTTACCGATCCAGTGGCGCCGGAGGGCAGCACGTCAATACCACAGATTCGGCAGTCCGTATTACCCATGAGCCCAGCGGTATTGTCGTGTCATGTCAAAATCAGCGCTCGCAGCATCAAAACAAAGACAAGGCAATGCAGCAATTGAGAGCCAGACTGTACGAGCAGGAAATGCTTAAACGCAGGACGGCGGCCCAGGCTGTCGAAGACAACAAGTCAGATATTGGTTGGGGCAGCCAGATCCGTTCCTATGTGCTGGACGATTCGCGCATCAAAGATTTGCGTACCCATATTGAAACACGCAATACCACCGCCGTTCTCGATGGCGGTTTGGATATATTTATTGAAGCCAGTTTGAAGCAAGGGTTATAAACCGAATGAGTGAGCAAAACCAGGTTCAGCAAGACGAAAACAAGTTGGTTGCGGAGCGGCGCGCCAAGTTGCATGAATTACGCGAGGGTTGCAAAGCGAATGGTCATCCCAATCACTTCCATCGAGAGCACCTTGCCGGTGATTTGCAATCCAGATTGGGCGACAAAGACAAAGAAGCACTGGCCGGGCTGAATGAGGTAGTCACTGTTGCCGGGCGAGTGATGCGTCGTGGTGGCCCCTTTGTCGGTATTCAGGATGTATCCGGTACGATTCAGTTTTACGTTGGAAAAAAACTGCAAAAAGAAATCCCTGCCTGGCATTTGCTTGATCTGGGTGACATTGTGGGGGTAAAAGGATGTATCCAGAAGTCAGGCAAGGGTGATTTATATGTCAATGTGGAGAATGCCGATGATTTGCTGATTTTGACCAAATCTCTGCGTCCGCTGCCCGAAAAATTTCATGGTCTGGCTGATCAGGAAACCAAATATCGACAGCGTTATATAGATCTTATTATCAACAAAAACACTCGAGACCTTTTTCTCACTCGCTCGAAAATCATAGAAGGGATTCGCAAGTATCTGAGTGATCGCGATTTTATAGAAGTGGAGACCCCGATGCTTCAAGTTATTCCCGGTGGTGCCACCGCAAAACCCTTTATTACCAGACACAACGCAATGGATATGGAAATGTTTTTACGTATTGCGCCGGAATTGTATCTCAAGCGTCTGGTTGTTGGCGGCTTTGAACGGGTGTTTGAAATCAACCGGAATTTCCGTAACGAAGGGTTGTCTACCAGGCACAATCCCGAATTTACCATGATAGAGTTTTATCAGGCCTATGCAGACTACCATGATTTAATGAATCTGACTGAAGATATGCTGCGCAATGTCGCTCAGGATGTAATGGGTACGACGGATATTCGGTATACCAGGCGAGATGTTGACGGAGAGGTGGTTGAACAGGGTAGCTATGATTTTAGTCAACCATTTCAGCGGCTTACCATGACTGAAGCTGTATTGAAATATAATCCCCAGTTTGATGCCAACGTAATCAACAATGCCCAAGATCATCTGGATCAATTACGCGACTACGCCAAAACGGTTGGTGTAAAAGAGCCAGAGAATCCCAATGTCTGGGGAGCGGGTAAGTATCTGTGCGAAATATTCGAGCAAACAGTCGAGGATGAGTTGCAACAGCCTACCTTTATCACGGCTTATCCTTGGGAGGTATCACCACTGGCCCGTCGCAATGACGACAACTCATTTATCACTGACAGGTTTGAATTTTTTGTTGGTGGGCGAGAATTGGCGAATGGCTTTTCCGAGTTAAACGATGCGGAAGATCAGGCAAAACGCTTTCGTAAACAGGTGGCCGAGAAAGATGCCGGTGATGATGAGGCAATGCACTTTGATGAAGATTATATCGTCGCGCTGGAGTATGGTTTACCGCCGACAGCAGGAGAAGGTATAGGGATAGATCGCCTGGTTATGTTGTTTACCGACTCGCCCACGATTAAAGATGTGATTCTTTTTCCACATATGAAACCGCGAGACTGAAACTGGTGACTACAGACAACAGGAAAACAGGCAAGAAGGGACAGCTGCACGATTCATGGATGAGGGTGCTCGGGAAAGAGTTTGATAAGGATTATATGAAAACACTGCGCGGATTTCTGGCTACTGAAAAAAGCCAGGGTAAGACCATCTACCCGCCTGGGCCCTGTATCTTCAATGCGTTTAATCATACTCCTTTTGAAGAGGTGAAAGTGGTTATCCTGGGGCAAGATCCCTATCATGGCCCCAATCAGGCGCATGGTTTGTGTTTTTCGGTGCAACCAGGCGTGCGACTACCGCCATCTCTGATCAACATATTCAAAGAGATTCAGTCAGACTTAGGAGGTTCTGTTCCGTCTGAGGGTTGTTTGACAGCGTGGAGCGATCAAGGTGTTTTGTTATTGAATGCCGTGCTCACGGTAGAGCGAGGCAATGCCACTTCTCATGCCGGTAAAGGCTGGGAGAGGTTTACCGATCAGGCGATTGCGCAATTGAACGAGCATCGTAGTGGTCTGGTGTTTTTACTTTGGGGAAGCTATGCACAGAAGAAGGGGCAACTGATCGACCGTCAGCGTCATCTTGTGTTGACAGCGCCACATCCTTCGCCTCTTTCTGCGCATCGGGGTTTTTTCGGTTGTCGCCATTTTTCCAAGGCCAATGACTACCTTGTTACAAAGGGGATGGAACCGATAAACTGGATTCTGTAGTCTAGGTTGCAGTAACGGACGACTGGGCTAGTTGTTAAGTAAAGCCATCGCTGCTTCCATTTCGTCCGATAAGTCTTCAGCTTCACTGATATCGATTTCAGGGTCCAGGCCAAGTCGGGAAAACGCCGAAAACTTGGTCCAGTCAAGCTGGGTAAATGGATGATCCGTTCCGGCCAGGCTTTGCAAATTGGCTACCAGAACGATGTCTGCATAATCTGCTTTTGCCCCCTTTCTTTCAAAATCCAGGTAATCAACGGGAACATTCTTTAACTCTGTGGGGAAATCCCATTTTTCCAGGATTCTGGCACCGATTTGTGGGTGAATCGCATCGATGACATTATCCAGGATGATGCTATTGATGCGAATGCCTCTATCTTCGACAAAGCGGAGAATAGGCAAAATACCAATTTGATGAATCAACCCTGCTAAGGTCGCCTGATCGGGTTTCAATTTCGTATAGTGCTGGCAAAGTACATGGCAGATGCCCGCAATTTCAGTGCTATGTTGCCAAGATTCGCGCATTTTTTTATCTATCATCTCAGAAGTCGCCTGGAACATTTGTTCCATAGCAAGACCTATCGCCAAATTGCTCGTATACTGCATACCAAGGCGATTAACGGCCATGTTGAGGCCAGTTATTTCCCGGTTTCCCCGAAGCAGCGGACTGTTACAAACTCGAATAATGCGCGCGGTAAGAGCCGCATCATTGCTGATTACATCGACAATTTGCCCGATTGAAGAGTCGGGGTCTTCTACAATTTCCCTCACTTTCAGTGCCACTTCGGGCAGTGTTGGAAGTACGAGAGCGTCGTTATCAACTGCTTTCAATATTGCGGCTTTAATTTTATCTGCAATGTCTGGCATAGAACTGGTACTCTGAATAAATTGAACTGCGATTTTTTTATGGCGTCGGAAACAGGGCAGCTGCTTGTAAAACAACCTTGTTAGTTAAGATAGGTATAGCAGAAATGCAAAAAAATGCCTTGGTAAATCGGGACATTTTATCGGTTATTTTTTGTTACCAATCAGGCAGTAATGGGCAATCCGTTGAATGAAAAATCGGCGAGGGGTGCTGTTGTCTAAATACACGGATATCTTTTACGGTAAAAGCTTAAGTTAAGTATCATTCGTCTCTGGCGGTAATTGTCAGAAAAGCCTCGCAAGGTATGGTAAAAGGAGGGGGATCCGGTTAAGATGGCCGGAATCTTTCCACATCAGTTTATCGTGCCAAAACAATTATTACCTCGTTCGATGATAGAAGAAGACAGGCTCGTTTCAGCCAGTTCCCCAACATTTGAAGAAAAATACGATAAAGCGGTTCGTCCTTTAAAACTGGATGAATATATCGGCCAGCCTGAGGTGAAGCAGCAGATGGCGATTTTTATCCAGGCGGCTCGTCAACGAAACGAAGCCCTGGATCACACGCTTATTTTTGGCCCTCCCGGTCTGGGTAAAACCACCCTGGCTAACATTATTGCCGAGGAAATGGGTGGCAAAATTAAAACCACCTCCGGCCCGGTTTTGGAGAGAGCTGGTGATTTGGCTGCATTGTTGACCAATCTCGAAACAGGCGATGTGTTATTTATCGACGAAATACATCGGTTGTCTCCGGCTGTCGAAGAAGTGCTGTATCCGGCGATGGAAGACTATCAGTTGGATATTATGATAGGTGAAGGGCCAGCTGCACGTTCGATTAAACTGGAATTGCCACCCTTTACACTGGTTGGGGCGACGACCCGGGCTGGCGCATTGACCTCCCCGTTACGAGCACGCTTCGGTATTGTGCAGCGTTTGGAGTTTTACCACCCTGATGATTTGGCGCGGATTGTTACCCGCTCCGCCAGGCTGATGAGAATACCTGTCGATATGGATGGTGTGAATGAGATTGCTTGCCGAGCTCGTGGCACGCCCAGAATTGCCAACCGGCTGTTACGTCGGGTTCGAGACTTTGCGGAAGTTTCTGCCAATGGCAGAGTCAGCAAGGAGGTGGCTGATCAGGCTTTGGCAATGCTGAAAGTGGATCATGCCGGCTTTGATCATTTGGACAGACGGCTGTTGGAGACAATTATCCACCGCTTTGATGGTGGCCCGGTCGGAGTGGAGAATCTCGCTGCCGCTATTGGTGAAGAAAAGGGAACGATCGAAGATGTGCTCGAGCCATTTCTGATTCAACAAGGCTTTCTTGTCCGAACGCCAAGAGGGCGGACAGCGACTGGGCTGGCCTATGATCATTTGAATGTCGTCGATGATCGGGTGGGCCAATGACCAGGTATTTCCGTTTGCCGATTCGGGTATATATCGAAGACACGGATGCCAGTGGTATTGTCTTTCATGCCAACTATCTGAAGTTTATGGAAAGAGCGCGGGCCGAAATGATCCGGGCCTGTGGTTACGAGATGAGGTCGAGCTTGCAGCATAACATCAATTTCGTCGTTTCCCGTCTATCCATAAATTATAAGTCTCCGGCCTATGTGGATGACTCGATAGTATCCAGCGTACGTATATCCCGGTTAGGTAAAAGCAAAGTAGTGTTTGATCAGAGAATTGTCAGGTTGGCGGATGGTCATTTCGGTTGGGAAAACGCGGCAGTTGAAGATATCAAAAGTGAACAGATCGAACTGGTTGAGGCCGAAGTGGTGGTCGCTTGTGTTTCCCTGGCAACCGGAAAGCCGGTCAAAATGCCCAATGAGATGCGAGATGCCTTGCTGAACAATTCCTCTTGCTAAATAAATCTTAATGTTAATTCAGGTGCCTGGTGTTTATAGTACCTAGATGTGATCAATATCGGTATAGAAGGTGGCCCCTGCCGAGATAGGGGGGGTGTGCCGGACTCTGTAATCGCAAGACAGGGAGAGATAACAAGTGGAAGAGAAGTTGTCAATATGGAGTCTTATTTGGGACGCGAGCCTGATCGTTCAGCTGGTTATGTTGTTGCTTTTTCTGGCCTCGGTGGTGTCCTGGTTGATTATTTTCCAGCGTGCCAGCCTATTTGGGGCGGCAAAAAAAAGGCAAGTCGCGTTTGAAGAGCGGTTTTGGTCAGGTATGGATCTGAATCAACTTTATCGTGATGTATCTACCCATGTTGACCCAAACAATGGCATGGAAAGTATTTTCCGCGCCGGATTTAAAGAATTTAACCGTTTGAGGCAACAGTCCGGGGTGGATGCTGATGCCATTATGGAAGGCACTCAGCGAGCCATGCGTGTCGCCTTGTCCAGGGAAACAGATCGTTTGGATCAACATTTACCTTTTCTGGCCACAGTCGGTTCGACCAGCCCCTATGTTGGTTTGTTCGGGACAGTCTGGGGAATTATGAACTCCTTTAGAGGGCTGGCCCAAATGCAGCAGGCGACACTGGCCACGGTGGCGCCCGGCATTTCGGAAGCCCTGGTGGCAACGGCGATGGGGCTATTCGCCGCGATTCCCGCCGTGATCGCTTACAATCGTTATTCAGCCATGGCGGATCGTATTATTACCGGTTATGAAACATTTGCAGAAGAGTTCTCCAGTATTCTGCATCGAAAAGTCTATGTCAGTCAAGGCCGTATACAACAGCCTCCTCAAATGCATCATCAGTAGAGAGTTATGGCTATGAGACCTGCCTCCGGTAAAAGAAAACCTATGTCCGATATCAATGTAGTGCCATATATCGATGTGATGCTCGTTTTGCTGATTATTTTTATGGTTACGGCGCCCATGTTGCTACAAGGAGTAAAGGTCGAGCTGCCGAAGGTGACCTCCGATCCGGTGAGTACCAGTGGCAACCAAGAGCCTTTGGTAATATCGATCGATACCAATGGTGCTTATTATCTCGCCATTGGGGAAGAAAGAAGTAAAGCTATTCCGCTGGAGCGGGTAGGTGAGCAAGTCGGTAAAGTGTTGCGACAAACGCCTGATATTCCCGTGCTGGTGCGTGGTGACAAGCATGTCGAGTATGGTTCGGTGGTAACGCTGATGGCAACGGTACAGGATGCAGGTGCCAAATCGGTCGGCTTGATTACGGAAAATCCCTGACTATCGTGTTTGGTAAAAATCCAAAGCAAATTAAAAGTGAGCAGTAAAGCAATTCATGGTTGTTGAGAGGAACGGGCAGGGAAACAGGCATTTCGACCGGAGTTATATTATACCGGCGGTGATGTCCGCTTTGTTGCATCTGGTCGTTTTGGCTGCGGTAATGTTTGGCTGGGATTTTTTTTCCGAGGTGAGGCCAACATCTGCGCCTAGATATATTAACGCTGTGTTGGTCGATGAAGGTGCACTGAAGGCCATCGAAGCAAAGAAACAAAAGCAGGAAGGTGACATTAAAAAGGAAAAACTGGAAAACCAAAGAAAAAAGGAACTGAGAGAAAAAGCGCGGTTTCAGAAAAAACAGGCCGAAGCGCAGAAAAAGAAAAAAGAGCAAAAAAAGAAAATAGAACAAAAACGTAAAGCGGAACAAGCCAAGAAGCAGGCGGAGGCGATAAAGAAAAAACAAGAGCGTGAACGTCAGTTGGCCTTAAAAAAGAAAAAAGCGGAATTGAAGAAAAAAGAAGAGATCAGGAAGAAAGAACGATTAAGAAAGCAACAGAAACAAAAAGAATTGGAAAAAAAGAAACAGCGGGAACAGCAGATAAAGCAAAAGAAGGAACAGGAAGAAAAGGCTAAAAGAGAAAAAGAGCGGTTATTGAAGGAAAAGAGAAGGCGTCGCGAGGAGCAGGCAAACAAGCTGTTGCAGGAAAGCCTGAAAGCGGAACGGGATCGTCTCGAACGGGAAGCGGCAGAAAAGAGAAGAATTGAGCGGGAAAGGGCGTATCAGCTGGCCTTGGAGGCACAGCGTGTCGCAGATTCGAATGAGATAGATCGTTATATGTCGCTTATTCAAAAACGAATACGAGACAAGTGGCACGAACCCGTAAGCGCCCGATCGGGTATGAAGGTAGAATTGCGAATCAAACTTCTACCTACTGGTGAGCTACTGAGTGCGGAAGTGATCAGATCCAGTGGTAATCTCGCTTTTGATAACTCGGCAGTCAGCGCAGCACGTGGCATTGTCAAGTATCCGGTGCCCAATGATAAAAGATTGTTTAATAAATACTTCAGACAGCTTACACTTCTGTTCAATCCAAAGGATTGATGGGTATTAGTTGGTCGGTATTAGTTGATTGGTAACAGATGATGACTCATAGAATAGTAAAAATGGGGCTGGTTTTTTTGGTTTTCGCATTTTCTTTTATCTCGCAGAGCAGAGCCGAGTTAACCATAGAAATTACGCAAGGCTCCGATCGAGCCATTCCCATCGCCGTAGTTCCGTTCAAGAACAACAGTATCCGGGCATTGCCCGAGGATATTGTGAAAATTATCCAGGATGATTTGCTGCGCAGCGGAGAGTTTCAACCGTTGAATGCGGCCAATATGCTTAGTTTGCCATCGAGAGAAAAAGAGGTGACTTATCGTGATTGGCGATTACTCGGCCAAAACTATATCGTGGTCGGGGAAATTGAGTTTGATAGCGCAGAACGAAGATATCGTGTGAGATATGAGCTACTGGATGTCAATCGACAAGTTCGGTTACTTGGTAAAATAGTGAAGTCAAGTGAAGCGGATTTAAGGGGTTTGGCTCATAGAATAAGTGACCGTATTTATCAGGCAATTACCGGAGTTCAAGGTATTTTTTCAACTAAAATTGCCTATATCACGCTTCAGCGAAAGAAAAATGGAAAACCCGAGTATCGGCTGCAAATAGCGGACGCCGATGGACAAAGATCCCAAGTATTATTTCAAACGAGCCGACCTATTCTGTCACCCGCCTGGTCTCCTGATGGAAAACAGCTTGCGTATGTGTCATTTGAGACGACGCGGCCTGCCATCTATATTCACACGCTGGCGACAAATGAAAAAAAATTGTTATCCGCATATAAAGGTTTGAACGGTGCTCCAGCCTGGGCGCCGGATGGTCAAAAAATGGTAGTCACCTTGTCTAAAGATGGAAATGCAGAGCTTTATCAAATGAATCTCGAAGATGGCGCTTTGCAAAGGTTAACCCGGCACTTCGCGATCGATACTGAAGCAAGCTGGTCACCAGATGGTCGCGAACTGGTGTTTACCTCCGATAGAAGTGGTAAACCTCAGATTTATCGTATGGCCTTGAACAATCGTAAACCCAAACGGTTGACTTTCGATGGTCGGTACAACGCCCGACCAAGATATTCTGAGGATGGCAAAAGTATTATTTATGTTCACCAGAGTGATGGGGTTTTCAATATTGCTAGATTGGCATTAGACTCTGGTGTCCAGACAATACTGACTGATACCCCTCTCGACGAGTCTCCGAGCCTCGCGCCAAACGGAAGAATGTTGATTTATGGGACGCAAAGAGGTAAAAGTGGAGTCTTGGCTGTAGTGTCAGTCGATGGTCAGACGAAATACTTTCTGCCATCAGAGTTTGGAGACGTAAGAGAGCCAGCTTGGTCACCATATCTATAGAAAATCAAAGAATGGAACTGTGTACATTTTTTAATCATAACTGGTAGGTTAAGGATAAATGATGACGATGATATCTAAAAACAATTCACTCGCTTTGATCTTGTCTATGGCGGTAATGGCAGGTTGTAGTTCAACTGGCCAAAAGTTGGGTGTTGACGGCGATAAAATAAAGCCAGTTGATTCCGGTGACGGTCATACCACCATGATCGAAGGTGATTATGTGACCGAGCAGACATTGTCCGATGACGAGAAGGAACGAATGGCAAGGCAGCAAGAAGAAGCTGCTTTGAGAGAAATACGAACCTTCTACTTCGATTTTGATAGATCAGAGCTAAAACCGGAATCTCGTTTGCCGCTGATGGCGCATGCGAAATACCTGTTTGCGAATCCGAATGTTCAGATTGTCGTTCAGGGCCACTGTGATGAACGTGGTACTAAAGAATACAACATGGCTTTGGGAGAAAGACGTTCAAAAGCCGTCGAACGGTTCCTGGTCGTAAATGGTGTGTCCAGAAGTCAGATAGAAACCATAAGCTTTGGTGAAGAAGATCCAGTATTTTTTGGGCACGACGAAGAGTCATGGGCGCAAAACCGCAGAGCAGTTATTGAATACAAATGATCATTCGAACTAACAAACTGACTTCGGTGGCTGGGATTATCGCCGTTACTTTAAGCTGGGGCGCTGAGTCAGCGTCTATTTCTTCCCCAGTATTGATGGAAAACCGGGCCGACCATACCGCAGCGATTTCAGCAAACGAAGGCAATACCGAATTGTTTTTTATGGTGGAACAGCTGGCACATGAAGTGGTGACGCTTAGAGGTTTGGTAGAAGAGCTGCAACACACGGTTTCGGTTTTGCAGAAACAGAACAGAGAACGCTACATAGATGTTGATCGAAGAATCCAGGAGCTGTCCGGTTCTGTGCCGAAAAGATCAGGTGTGGCTCCGGTAGGGGGGAGTGTTTCATCCGATGGAAAAATGGCGGCCGATAGTTTTCCGGCAGCAGGTATCACTCGGTTATCGCCAAACCAAATACCTTTTCCGGAACCTGGCGCGCAGGAGAGAAGGGCCTATGAAGCAGCCTATAACCTGGTCAAGGAAAAAAGTTTCGATGACGCTATTGATGCTTTACATGGCTTTATAGAACGGTATCCAGATGGTAACCTGGCTGGTAACGCCTATTATTGGCTGGGTGAAGTTTATCTGGCAGCTGATAAGCTGGAACAGGCCAAGGCTGCATTTACTGTTGTGGTCAACAAGTTCCCGAATCACAGAAAGACGGCCGATGCTTACTACAAACTGGGCGCGGTTTACCTGAAGCTTGGTAAGAAAAACAAAGCATTGGTCTATCTCGATAAAGTGATTTCCAGGTTTGCGGAAACTTCCGCATCAAGATTGGCAAGTAAGCTGAAAAAGGAATCTTTTTGATGTAATCATTTTGAAGAAAATAGTGAATTGGGCCTTGTTATTTTTTTTAAAATGAGTACTATATGCGCCTCGTTCAGGGTCGTTAGCTCAGTTGGTAGAGCAGTTGGCTTTTAACCAATTGGTCGATGGTTCGAATCCATCACGACCCACCAATTTTTATCAGCCCGGCGCCCGGTTTGTCATCGGCACCGGGCTTTGGTTACGCGGTTATCGGGTCGTTAGCTCAGTTGGTAGAGCAGTTGGCTTTTAACCAATTGGTCGATGGTTCGAATCCATCACGACCCACCACTGTATGCAGGATGCATTCATTATTTAATGAATTGCCATATAAATAGGGGAAGTTTACTTCCCTTTTTTATTTCTATCAAAAACTGATTGTAATCAGTTAGCGTAGTATTCACCGCAGTTTGCCATTGGTAGTTGACCTGAGTTCGATTGATACTGAGCTAAGATGTAAATTATGCCGACCTTGAGACTACTGTCCGTCTTGTCTCGATCATCTTCAGCAAAGCAGCACAAAAAGTGTTGGTCTGTTTGAGTGTAACTCGTTATCCTTGATTTTACACAATTTTTTATTCACCGATTACGAGTAGTATAATTTGATATGGTCACAGATATAACCAATAGCGACTCCGAGTATAGAGTAGAGAGATGAGTAATATCAGTGAGCGCATAATGGTGCAAGAGCATTTTGCGCATGAAAACGCCGCTCCGGAGTATAGTGATGAGCAACAGACTGAGTACATCAGCAAAATAGAATCTCTACTGAAAAAAGAGAATGCCGTGCTGGTTGCCCATTATTATACGGATGATGTGCTACAGGAACTTGCCGAGAAAACAGGTGGCTGTGTGGCGGACTCGCTCGAAATGGCACGCTTTGGTAGTCAGCATGACGCTTCGACGCTGGTTGTGGCCGGCGTTAAATTTATGGGTGAAACGGCAAAAATTCTGAACCCGGAAAAGCGTGTCCTGATGCCTACTCTGGAGGCAACCTGTTCACTCGATATTGGTTGTCCGGTTGATGAGTTTTCGGCGTTTTGTGACCAGCACCCGGATCGTGAGGTGGTTGTCTATGCCAATACCTCTGCTGCGGTCAAGGCCCGGTCAGACTGGGTAGTGACGTCAAGCATCGCTATTAAAGTGGTGCAGTATCTGGCTGATCAGGGTAAAAAGGTGCTTTGGGCGCCCGATAAATATCTTGGCGGTTATATAAAAAATCAGACTTCGGTAGATATGATTTTGTGGAATGGCTCCTGTATCGTGCATGAAGAGTTTAAGGCCAAGGGTTTGATGGATTTAAAAAAACTCTATTCAAATGCAGGTATCCTGGTGCATCCTGAGTCACCCGAATCTGTTGTTGAATTGGCTGATGTTGTCGGTTCTACATCGCAGTTGATCAATGCATCCAAGACGATGGAAAACGATCATTTTATCGTAGCGACGGATCGCGGTATTTTCTATAAAATGCAGCAATTGAGTCCGCACAAGACCTTTATCGAAGCGCCCACCGGCGGCAATAGTGCCACTTGTCGCAGTTGCGCACATTGCCCTTGGATGGCCATGAACGGGCTGGATAGTTTGCTTCATGTATTGGAATTCGGTGATCAGGAGATTGTCGTAGACCCCGGGTTGCGCGCAGCCGCACTCAAGCCTCTGCAAAGGATGCTAAGTTTTACCGCTGATTAGTGATTAGAATCGGTTTCGTTTATGTATGGCGGTGATTTCGGATAAGCGTTGCTCGATAACCGACGATGCGGGATAGGCTCCCGCATTTTTTTTTGACGCAAGTTCCAGTTGGCTGATGGCGCTTGTGTATCTGCCTTGTAGGAAATAATACTCCGCTCGTGCTTGATGCAGCGCGACAATATTTCCGGCAAGTCCATGTGCTTCGGCCAACTCGTACCAAATGGCAGGTTCCTTGGAGTTGGCCTGACTCGCCTCACGAAAGCACTTTTCTGCCAACTCGATCTCGCCGGCCTGTAAGTATAGTTTTCCGCTATAGAACTTGAGAGGGTAGTTGATCCCTCTTATTTTTTGCGCCTCTTCAAGTAGCTGTAACCCAGCTTTTACCTTTCCCATGCCTGCCAGTGCTTTTGCTTTTGCGATGACCAGGCTGATTCTATAGGGAGAATCAACAAGCAGCGTGTCAATAAGTTTTGACGCATCGGCGTACTGTCGGCTGTCGATCAGGGATAGTGCCAGGCCGTACTGATTTGCCCGTAATTTGTCTGTAGATGTTTGGCCAATTTGTGCACGAAATAGTTGCCTGGCTTCGATGTTCGATGATGCGAAGTGCAATAACACTCTTGCCTGCATAAAGTAAAATTCTTCGTTCTCGATATAATTGTTTTTCGGGAATTGGGCAGCTCGACTTTTTAGATCGGCAATCCTTGAGGTGGTTATTGGGTGGGTTGACAGGTATTCTGGTATCTGGGCCCCGGAATAGCGGTTACTTTGCAGCATTCGCTCAAACATGTTTGGCATTGCTTCCGGGTTCATGCCTGAACGAAAAAGCGTAGTCAGACCCAGACGGTCTGCCTCCTGTTCGTTTTGACGGCTATAGCTGAGCTGTTTTTGCTCACCGATTGCCTGGGTGCCGGCCAGAGCCGCCATTCCCGCATCTGAGCCGGCGGTAGCTGCAATGATTATGCTGGCGAGCAGCCCGGCCATTTGGAGAGGGGCACTGTTTTTGACCTGCTCGAGGTTCCTTGCGTAGTGGCGTTGGCTAAGGTGGGCAAGCTCATGAGCGATAACGGAGGCAAATTCCTGCTCGGTACTTGCGTGAAAAAACAGTCCGGCATTAATGCCAATGATACCTCCCGGCACGGCAAAGGCGTTCAATATCGGACTATCAACGATTATCAACTGTAGTTGTCTGTCTTGCAGTTGACTATTTGGTACGATTTGGTAAACGAGATCTTTGAAATAAGCGTTAATCAATGGGTCGTCGATAATCTTTACCTGTCTGCGCAATGATTTAATCCAGCTCTCTCCGAGCTCTTTTTCTTTTTGAAGCGCTACGACACCGGAAGCGGCATCACCAATAACAGGCAACGGGTGTGTTTCGTTGGCGTTTAGAGACTGGATAACGAAAAAGTAAAAGAACAGCGATGCCTCGACTAAGCTGCGCAAATACCTTGCAAATCCTGGTTGTGCTTCTTGTATCCCTAGTCGTGAGTGTACGTTTATGATTGATTCCTTCGCGGCGATTCAGTATACCAATGAGCTAAGATGAAAAAGAAAGATAGTGTTTGTTATGTTTACTCGGCTATGCTTTCATAACAGGTACAGAAATACAACTTAATTCCTTTTAACTACCATCATCGCGTTTGTGCCTGGTAAAGTGGCCGATCAATACGGATAACTTTGTTGGGTGCGCGGGATGATGCACACCTATGTGTCAGGTGCTTATGCGGTATCGTAAACTGAGATCGAAACAGAGTAAGGGAACCAAATTGATATGATCAATATTGTGAAGACCTGGATAGATAAGTACTTTTCTGATGAACAGGCGGTTATTCTGTTTTTCTTGCTCGTCGCTAGCGTAGTGGTTATCGTTTCGTTCGGTGCAATTATGGCGCCTGTCATTGCCAGTATCGTTATTGCCTTCATCCTACAGGGATTGGTGACCAAACTGATTAGACTGGGCTTAAAAGAACCGTACTCGATTCAGCTGACATTTCTGTTGTTTATCGGTGTTTTTTCCCTCTGTATTTTTGCACTTTTTCCTTTGGTCTGGGGGCAGGTCGCCGCTCTCGTAAAAGAAATCCCTCGTATGTTTACCGATTTTCAGGAGGTGATTCGGCTATTGCCCGAAAAAAACCCTCAATTGTTTTCCGAACAGTTGATAAATCAAGCGCTTAGTCAGATAGCGAATGAAGGGGCGAAATATGGCCAGTTGGTTGTGTCTGTTTCATTGCGGAGTATTCCGAATGTTGTTGCAATAATGATTTATCTTGTTCTTGTTCCGATTCTGGTGTTCTTTTTCCTCAAAGACAGGGCTGTCATTTTGCAGTCGCTGGCGACCATTCTGCCCCGAGACCGTCGTTTGATGAACGCTATTTGGTTGGAAATGAATGTTCAGTTTGCCAACTATATTCGAGGCAAAGTACTGGAGATTGCCGTTGTCGGTGGAGTCACTTATATTTGCTTTATTGTTTTCGGTTTGAACTATGCTGCATTGCTTGCCTTTCTGGTAGGGCTTTCCGTGGTCATCCCGTATATTGGTGCTGCGGTTGTCACCATACCTGTTGCGCTGATCGCTTTTTTTCAATTCGGCTGGGGTTCGGAATTTGTCTATCTGATGCTTGCTTACGGTATTATTCAGGCTCTGGATGGTAACGTGCTGGTACCCTTATTGTTCTCGGAAGTGGTCAACCTTCATCCCGTGCTGATTATTGTGGCAGTATTGTTTTTTGGAGGCGTCTGGGGTTTTTGGGGAGTGTTTTTCGCTATTCCTCTGGCTACCCTGGTAAAAGCGATATTGATCGCCTGGCCGACTGCCGGCTCTCACGCGAAGTGATGGTAATGGCAAGCCGAATCTCAACTGTCATTATGCAAAGTTGTTCGATAGCGATAAAAACGGCTACAAACCGCGCTACAAAATTCACAACAGTTGAAGCAGTTCAGAAAACTGCGTCCTAATCGCGTCATCAATAAACGGAACGGACATCCTGGTTGCCGAGTAAAGTGATTTGCAGGCATCGATTATCGACGAAAAACAGACTCAAGCACCTCTTCGACGTGTCCTTTGACTCTGACCTTCCGCCATTCCCGGGTTAGCACACCTTGTTCGTCAATCAAAAAGGTACTTCTTTCAATTCCCATATATTCCTTGCCGTAGTTTTTCTTTAATTTAATTACATCAAACAGTTTGCAGAGTGTTTCATCTGGGTCTGAAATCAGTTCAAAAGGAAATTGATGTTTTGCTTTAAAGTTCTCATGCACTTTCAGGCTGTCTCTTGATACACCAAATATCTGCGTGTTTTTTTGGTCAAATTCATCGATCAGATCGCGAAAATTTTGTCCTTCTGTAGTGCAACCCGGTGTATTGTCTTTCGGGTAGAAATAAATCACGGTGTTTTTGCCCTTGAGTGTTTCCAGGGTGACGGTTTTATCGCTGGTTGCCTGTGCTTTGAATGCGGGAATGATTTGATTGATCTGGACTGTTGTCATAGTTCTGGAACCTTATCGTAAAAGGATTGGAAAGAAATACCTTGAGACGAGCAGACGGGTTTACGCCTCGAACGTATTCAGGATTTTGTCGCTTCGATAGTTGTATCGAGGTTACGGTCATCACAAAAATCGAAGAAGTTGTCTTTCAATTCAGCAAGGCGAGTCCCGGTTGGGATATTGACTACCATTTTCAAGCTGAACATCTGTGTCCCGGTGTGAGGAGCGGAATAGGTGCCGGTTTGCATATCCTCGATATTGATCGAACGCTCGGAAAAAAATCCTGCGATATCTTTTACGATGCCGGGGTTATCCAGGGCAACGACGGTCACCGAATAGGAAATGGTTTCTACCTCCGCTCTGGGTGTAGTGGTTTTAATGACCGTTGTCAGTCCCAGTTTTTCCGAAGTGGCCGAGATCGCAGACTGAAGTGATTGCTGTTTTTGGGGTTGGCAGTCAATCATCATAATAACGGCAAATTCGCCACCAAGAACCGTCATTCGGCTGTCGATGATATTGCTTTGATATTCGACGCAGACCTTGGCCAGATCATTGACGATGCCAGGTCTGTCAGAACCGATCGCCGTTATGACAAGATACTGCTCTATTGGAGGTTGGTCGTTCATTTTCGTATTCAACTTATAAAGAAATCTAAAAAGTGGATTGGTGGATTAACTGCCGCTGGTTAGAGTTTTCTGGTTTTAAGGTTAGGTATTCAGCGCGGTTTGATTCATTGTTGGCTATAGTCGTGCCGGATGGCCAGGCTGTCAAGTGCCTTGAATTGAGAATAGCCAACATTTATAGCGATAATTCCAGAAACAAAACTTGTTTAACGGTTGTCGCATCAGTACCATGTTGGTTTTGCGTTTGATGGAGTTCTATATGATTCAAGGTAGCCTGGTCGCGTTAGCAACGCCTATGTATGAAGACGGGTCTCTGGACTGGGAAAGTCTTGACAAGCTGGTTGATTTTCACCTGCAGAACGGTACCAATGGTATCGTTGCAGTTGGGACTACTGGAGAGTCTGCCACTCTTGATCCTGATGAGCATTGTCAGGTGATTCGTCGGGTGGTTGAAAGAGCGGCTGGAAAACTGGCTGTAATAGCGGGTACCGGCGCAAACTCCACGACGGAGGCGATTGCGTTGACGCAAGAGGCCAAAAAAATTGGGGCAGACGCTTGTTTGCTCGTTGTACCCTATTACAATAAACCAAGCCAGGAAGGCTTGTATCGGCATTTTCTGAAAATTGCAGAGAGTGTTGAAATTGACCAGATTCTATATAATGTGCCCGGCCGTACCGCTTGCGACATGTCCAATGAAACCGTGGCCCGGCTGGCTCCTGTTGCCAATATTGTCGGGATCAAAGATGCGACCGGGGATATCCCTCGTGGTATCGAGTTGATCCGAATGGTTGGTAGTCAAATGGCTGTTTACTCCGGTGATGATGCCACTGCGGTTGAACTGATGCTCGCCGGAGGTAAGGGTAATATATCGGTAACGGCGAATGTCGCGCCATCACAAATGGCCGAGTTATGCAGTAAAGCGATAGCTGGTGATGTCTCTTCTCGCGACCTCAATCAACGACTTATGCCGCTGCACACCCATCTTTTCCTTGAAGCGAATCCCATTCCTGTAAAATGGGCATTGTACGAAATGAAAATGATGTCCGCTGGCATTCGACTGCCTCTCACGCCACTTGCTGAAGAGTTCAGGCAATCAGTGCGAGATGTCATGCGACAAGCCGGCATCATTTAGCCAGGAACTTTTTTTTCAATGTTAAGACTACTAACCTTTCGATTCCTGGTCGTCCTGCTTATCTTGACGACCAGTGCCTGTGGTATCGTCCGCAATCGTGCTAACGATTATCTCAAAGCGGATAAAGGCAAAGTGCTTGTTGTGCCAGAGTGGTATGAAAAAGATAAAATTCGGTCTCGCTATCCGATACCTGATGTTGTGAATCAGGCTGTGGCAACTGACGAGTTGGTTGTTCCTGCCCCGCCGGATAGCACTGCTCTGATAGTCAGCGAACACTTTACCATCGAAGAAATGGATGGTCAGCGATGGTTGTTGGTGACCGATACCCCTGCCAGAGCCTGGCCTATGATTGACAAGTTCCTTGCCTCGAAAGGGCTGGCAACCGGGCATTCAGATGTTGAATCGGGTTTAATTCAGAGCTCTGTTTTTCAGGCGGGGAAACTGTCGACAGAGTATGCTCGTCAGCTCGATCTGTTAGCTGACGATCCGGCTGATAACGCTGGTACCTACCATGTTTTGCTGTTTCATTTGAACCAGGGTGTAAAACGTAACAGTTCCGAGATTCAAGTGCGAGTCGCAGTCGCTGCCGATCCGAGTCCGGGTTTCAGCGCCTGGCAGCAAGAGGGGGGGGATCGATTGGCTGAAAACAAGGTGCTGGAAGATCTCAAATTGTTTTTTGAAGTCAATCGTGATGACAAAACGTTTTCGCTATTGGCACAAGATATTGGGGGTCCGTCTAGGGTTACCCTGGTATCTGAAGGTGAACAGTCCGTCTATTTGAAATTTGAGCTTGATTATGCCAGAGCCTGGGGAGTGCTTGGCAGAGCGTTACGAGATGCCGGTATTGAGGTTGTCGATCGAGACCGCAGTAACGGCGAGGTTGATATCAAGTATTATGGTGAGGACGAAGAAAGCTTTTGGAGTAAGCTGCTGAGTTCCGGGCCAAAGGATCTGCCCCCTAATTACCGGCTGAAACTCAAACAGTCTGGTGGTTTTGTTCGTTTGGACGTGACTGGATTGGCTACGGATGTGTTGGATAGTGACAACAAGGTGAAGTTGCTTTCATTGTTGCTGGAAAATGTTTCCTGATTTTTTTCACCCAAGTTATATTTGACCAGTTCGACCATTTTGGACAACGAAACTCTTTTAATTTGGAGCTTTATCCGTGCAAAAACGAGAAGAACTCTATTCAGGCAAAGCGAAATCGGTTTATAGAACGGATGATCCGAACACGCTTGTCCTGGCATTTCGCGATGATACCTCTGCCTTCGACGGGCAAAAGATGGATCAGTTGGCGCGTAAAGGCAAGGTAAACAATAGATTTAACGGCTTTATTATGCAACACCTGGAGAAATCGGGTGTGCCTACTCACTTTGAAGGTTTTCTGAGTGATAATGAATCTCTGGTCAAAAATCTGAGAATGATTCCGCTTGAGTGTGTCGTCCGAAATCTGGCGGCTGGTAGTTTATGTAAGCGACTGGGTGTGGCAGAAGGTGTTGAGTTGAAACCGGCCACCTTCGAGTTGTTTTTAAAAAATGATGCGCTGCATGATCCTATGGTAAACGAGTTCCATGCGCTGTCTTTCAATTGGGCAACAATGGCAGAGATCGAACAAATGAAGGTATTGACATTTAAGGTTAACGAAATTCTCTTCGAGTTGTTCGATAAGGGCAGTATGATTCTAGTGGATTATAAACTGGAATTTGGTGTTTTTGATGGCAAAGTGATTTTGGGCGATGAGTTCAGTCCTGATGGTTGCCGAATATGGGACAAAGAAACCCGAAAAAAACTGGATAAAGATAGGTATAGACAGGGGCTGGGGGGGGTTGTCGAAGCCTACGAAGAAGTGGCAGATCGTCTGGGCATTAGACTTTGAACGAATAGTTTGGTTTTTGGCGTAAGAGGAAAAAAGATGATTAGTGAAAAAATAAATGGCTTTTTGAGGTATTTACTTGGGTCTTCTGCACTTTGTTGGTTAATTATTAGTTCTGGCGTGAATGCCGATACGCTTGGGATTACCGCCGGTGTTGCTGCCTGGTATGCGGATTATTCCGGCAATGTTCAGGCCGGGGAAACTCCAATCGAGGCCGAAGATGACCTCAATATTGACGCTGGCACATTTTTTATGGCTTATGCTTCGCTGGAACACCCGATTCCATTGTTGCCGAATGTCAAGGTTCAATATCAACGCGCGGATCAGGATGGCAGTGGTACGGTGAATACGCCATTTAGGGGAGTGGATTTTAACGGCGCGGTGCAAACCAATCTGGATCTGTCTCATCTTGATTTAGTGCTTTATTATGAATTGCTGGATAACGTAGTTTCGTTGGATCTGGGATTAAACACCAAGGTGTTTGATGGTGAATTGGCAATAACTCAGAGAAATGATTCATCCAGATATGTGGCCGAGAAAATCAGGGTGGTTTTGCCAATGTTATATGGTGCCACTGAAATCGCCATTCCGGGCAGTGGAATTGCTATAAAAGGGGAGGGTAGTGTCATCGCTTTGAATGATAATTCTGTCTATGACGTGGCGTTGAAGCTGCGAGGGGAAATGTCAGTGTTGGTTGTCGAGGCGGGCTACCGCGTTTTACGAGCGCAATTGGATGATGTTGAAAGTATTGATGTCGATCTGACTGTGGCGGGGCCATTTTTGGCTGTTGGCGCTGCTTTCTAGTCAGTCGATTTGGGTGTCAAATTATCCCAATCGGAATTTCCGGTGGTTTGTCAGTGAATAATCGAGTGATGTGGAGTTTGATGTGAAAATATTGGTGACGGGAACTGCCGGTTTTATCGGTGCATCTCTGGCAATCAGGCTGTTAGAGCGAGGTGATGAAGTAATAGGCATTGATAATGTGAATGATTATTACGATGTGAACCTCAAATACGCACGCTTGAAACGGCTTGAACACTATGAAAAATTTACTGATATTCGTTTGAGCGTAGAAAACCGAGTTGATTTGGCACATATTTTCAGCGAATACAAACCCGCTAGAGTGGTTCATTTAGCTGCCCAGGCGGGCGTGCGCTATTCTCTTGAAAATCCACAGGCTTATATCGATGCCAATATCGTCGGTTTCACCAATATCTTGGAAGGTTGTCGGCACAATAATGTCGAACACCTGGTGTATGCTTCGAGCAGCTCTGTGTACGGTGCTAATGAAGCGATGCCATTTTCCGTGCACGATAATGTAGATCACCCGGTGAGTCTATATGCTGCATCGAAGAAAGCCAATGAGCTGATGGCCCATACTTACAGTCATCTGTTCAATCTGCCAACTACCGGCCTTCGGTTTTTTACCGTGTATGGTCCTTGGGGACGACCGGACATGGCGCTGTTTATTTTTACCAGAAAAATTTTGCAAGATGAGCCTATCGATGTCTTTAATTATGGCAATCACCGGCGTGATTTTACCTATATCGATGATATTGTCGAGGGAGTGATACGTGCGCTCGATCATGTTGCCCAGCCCAATAATCGATGGGACGCCAAACACCCGGATCCTGGCACCAGTAAAGCACCTTATCGGCTTTACAATATTGGCAGTAACCGCCCTGTGGAACTGCTACGTTATATCGAAATTCTGGAACAGTGTCTGGGTAAAAAAGCACAAAAGAATTTGCTGCCATTACAGCCAGGCGATGTGCCGGATACTTATGCGGATGTCGATGCGCTAATCAAGGATGTAAACTATCGGCCTGGTACCCAGATCGAGGATGGCGTAAAAAAATTTGTCGATTGGTACAGAGATTTTTATCAGATCTAATTGACAAGCAAAGCGACGCTAAATAGAATGTCCGCTTTGCCCCAGGACCATAGCTCAGTTGGTTAGAGCGCTACCTTGACATGGTAGAGGTCGGCGGTTCGAATCCGCCTGGTCCTACCACTTATAAATTCCTTGAAATCAATATATTGCCGCTGTTTTAAACGGTCTTCAATTTCTAAAAATTCCTCTTTTCCCCTCGCTGTGCCCAATTCATTTTCCCAGTTACTTCAAAAAGGCTATTTTCGAGTATTACCTAGTGCCCATCCAAAAACACGCAATTTCACAGCACTTATCAGGGCAATCGGGCTTAATACCGCTTGAATTTAGAAACGAATTGAGGTAATCAGTCTATCTTTATGATTTATAATAAAGGATTGATTTCATCGAAT
>PDSQ01000022.1 GCA_002747055.1 Gammaproteobacteria bacterium | reverse complement strand
TACAGTTTCCCGCTCACTACAACCGATATGAAAAGCTGCCGACATATGAAACAGGCTGAGATGGGTGGTATCCAGCCCGACTTGCTTCACATCAAAATGTCGGAAACAGGGCTGGGTAAACGCAAACCTGCCACCAGTCTGTTCTACAATCTGTTCCAGCTCATTCTCCACCTGAATCAGTCCGGCGCTCATCACAAATGACATTGGCACAGAGGGGTGTAATAAAGAAGAGGGCGGTAAAGTCTCAAAGCCATCCTGTTGGTGTAGTGCTAAAAAGGCATGACTGATAGCATCACAACTGACAATACTGGTTTTTTCACTTTGGGGCATGAAGGAGTCGCTTCCGGAAAGATGCAAGATACTTTTTATACCATTTATCAGCAAAATTTGAAAATAATTTGTTCAGATCAATAGCGTACAGTGTGTATCCGGAAAGTATAAAATCACATCCGAGAGCAGCTCCGTGGTAACATAGGAGTTCGCTGATCCAGAAATTGCCTTTCTTAACTCAAATTAAAGAAAATTCCAATCTCAACTGAGGTTAAACAACTGCTATAAGATACAACCAAAGTGAGCAACAAAATTTCCTTTGACTCCACACCTCGAAACTCTTAAACAGGGCCAATGAAAATACAAACCCGACCCTGTACCCGCAACATTCTTGATGCACTGGATGTGCCTTATTTGCCGCTGACCAGACGTGTGCTGGCTGCCCGGGGTATTGACAGCCCGGAAGCCCTGCAATACCAGTTAAAGCAGTTACACCCGGTCAATCAACTAGGCAGTGTGCAGGCCGCAGCGGATCTGTTGGCCACCGCAGTGACCGGACAGAAACCGGTACTGATTGTCGGGGATTATGATGCTGACGGTGCCACGGCAACGGCGGTGACGATACGGGCGTTGCAGATGATGGGGCATCAGCAGGTCAGTTATCTGGTGCCGGATCGTTTCAAATATGGCTATGGTCTGACCCCGGAGATTGTTGAACTGGCACATGCCTGCCAGCCGTGGCTGCTGATGACAGTGGACAATGGTGTGTCCAGTATCGAAGGTGTGGCCGCAGCGAAGCAGGCCGGTTATAAGACTCTGATTACCGATCATCATTTGCCGGGTGAGGTGCTGCCGGATTGTGATGTGATGGTGAACCCTAATCTGCACGATGACACTTTTCCATCCGGCGCACTGGCCGGGGTCGGGGTGGTGTTTTACGTGATGCTGGCACTGAAAAAAACGCTGGCTGAACAGGGCTATTTTCGTGCAGCCGGATTAGCGGAGCCGAAGCTGAGTCGTCTGCTGGATCTGGTGGCATTGGGTACGGTAGCCGATATGGTACCGCTGGATGCTAATAATCGCATTCTGGTGGAACAGGGTTTACGGCGCTTGCGTGCCGGATATGGTCAACCGGGTATTGTCGCCTTGCTGGAGCAGGGCGGGCAGAATCCGCTGCGGGTGGTGAGCAGTGATTTTGGTTTTGTCTGCGGGCCACGGCTCAATGCAGCGGGGCGGCTGAGCGATATGTCGCTGGGCATTCGCTGTCTGGTGACGGATGATCCGCTGGAGGCGCGGCGGTTGGCGTTTGAACTGAACCAGCTGAATCTGCAACGTCGCCAGATTGAAGCCGGGATGAAGGAAGAAGCGGAAGCGATTATTCAGTCAGCGGTGTTCGAGCCGCAGGCTGAACTGCCACCGATTATGTGTTTGCACCAGGATGACTGGCATGAAGGCGTGATCGGCATTCTCGCCTCACGGATTAAGGATCGTTATTACCGGCCAGTGATTGTCTTTGCCTCCGGTGATCAGGGTCTGGTGAAAGGTTCGGCGCGTTCGATTGCCGGGTTACACATGCGTGACCTGATTGATGAGGTGGCGGCACGCAATCCGGGACTGATTCCTCGTTTTGGGGGGCATGCGATGGCGGCGGGGCTAACCTTGCCAGCGGCCAGGCTGGATCACTTTGTCGCGGAAATAACGGATGCGGTCTTGCGTCGGGTGACAGAGGATACCTTCCGTGAGGTGGTGCTGACGGATGGTGAGCTACAGCCTGAGGATTTCACATTGCCATGTGCTACGGAATTGCGTGATATTGCACCCTGGGGGCAGCATTTTCCGGAACCTCAGTTTGAGGGCCGTTTTGAAATTGTACAGTTGCGGGTGCTGAAGGATGCGCATCTGAAGCTGGAATTGCGGCCACTGCGGGATGATGGCTCTCCGGCTTCCATTATTGTTCCGGCGATACACTTTTACGCGGATCTGGAACGCTGGCCGGAGGCGGGCAGCCAGGTGTATCTGATTTATAAGCTGACAGTGAATGATTTTCGCGGTGAGCAGACATTGCAATTACAGGTGGAACTGTTGGTGTCATAACGGGTCACTGTGCAGGTTTCCCTGCCCGGTGCCTGACACAGGCGGCGATCAGACCCTGCGCCAGCGGGTATCTTCCGGCCCATCCTCAAGCACGACACCCTTCTCCTTCAGAGTGTCCCGGATTCTGTCACAGGTTGCCCAGTCTTTTTGCGCCCGTGCGGTTGTCCGCTGTTGAATCATTTGTTCTATGTCATCGTCGCTGAGACTATTGCTGTTAGCCCGGCCTTTAAACCAGTCTTCAGCAGCGTTTTCCAGCAGGCCCAGCATTCCACCCAGCTTGCGCAGTAAAGCCCCGTATTGCGCGGCTGCTGTTGGTTGATCGGCTTTCCGCAGGCGGTTAATCTCCCGTGCCAGTTCAAACAAGACTGCAATCGCTCCGGATGTATTAAAATCATCCTCCATCGCTGCGTGGAAACGCTGTTCCTGTTCCGTACCTTCCGGGGCCTCCGCTTCCGGTAAGCCGCGCAGTGCGGTGTACATACGGGTCAGGGCCGCCTGCGCCGCATCCAGGGGTTCCGGGCTGTAATTCAGCGGGCTGCGGTAATGACTGTTGAGGATAAAGTAGCGGATTTCCTCGGCACGATATTGCTTCAGCACATCGCGGATCGTGGAAAAGTTACCCAGTGATTTCGACATTTTCTCGTCATTAATGCGGATAAAACCATTGTGCATCCAGTAATTGACCGACTGATGACCGATACAGGCTTCACTCTGGGCAATTTCATTTTCATGATGCGGAAATTGCAGGTCGTGGCCGCCGCCGTGAATATCAAAGCGGTCGCCAAGCATTTTTTGTGACATGGCGGAGCATTCAATATGCCAACCCGGTCGCCCACGTCCCCAGGGTGAATCCCAGGCTGGTTCACCGGGCTTGGCCGCTTTCCACAGTACAAAATCCAGCGGATCACGCTTTACTTCATCTATCGCAATGCGTTCACCGGCACGCAGGTCTTCCGGTTTACGTCCGGACAGTTTGCCGTAGCCCGCGAATCGGGACACTGCATAATAGACATCGTGATTGCTGCCGATATACGCATACCCCTTGTCAATCAGTGTGCTGATCATCGTCAGTATTTCCGGCAGATGATTGGTAGCGCGTGGCTCCAGGGTGGGGGGCAGAATGCCCAGTGCCGCCTCGTCCTCATGCATTGCAGCAATAAAACGGGCGGTTAATTCGGTGAATGGTTCATTATTTTCATTGGCGCGGTTAATAATCTTATCGTCAATATCCGTGATATTGCGTACATAAGTAACCTCGTAACCGACGGCCTGTAGATAGCGGTACACCATATCGAACACCACCATCACCCGTGCATGACCGAGGTGACAATAGTCGTACACCGTCATGCCGCACACATACATACGGATTTTACCGGGTTCTATCGGAACAAATACTTCCTTGCGGTTGTGCAGACTATTGTATATCCGGATCATGATTCAGGTCGTTTTATATCGTTTTATTCAGCGGGTCAGTCGGGGGGTTGGCTGTTGTGTTGCCGGTTCAGGTGCCTAATCTACCAGTTTAGTCAGTATGCTGGCACCGTGACTGATGGTTTTATGTACCGGACAGCGGTCAGCAATCGCCATCAGGCGTAATCGCTGCTCATTATCCAGTTCACCCACCAGTTTAATGTCGCGTTCAAATACACTTTCCTTGTGACTGTCACGGCTATGGCGG
Source organism: Gammaproteobacteria bacterium (assembly GCA_002747055.1). Lineage (GTDB taxonomy): Bacteria > Pseudomonadota > Gammaproteobacteria > Pseudomonadales > Oleiphilaceae > LZORAL124-50-18. Next base: position 13,304 of record PDSQ01000022.1, on the reverse strand, counting down.
ATGGTGACGACGGCATCTTCCAGTGGCCATTTTTTGCGTTCCGCGTACATGCGCAGGGTAATAGCCGTGCATGAACCCAGTGCGGCCTTGAGGTATTCATACGGTGTCGGGCCATGATCCTCACCGCCCAGCGGTTCCGGCTCATCGGCCACCAGCTGGTGATCCCGGGTTGTAATATCACAGGTATAGCCTTTGGGGTTGCGCAGGCTGGAAACGACGGCATGTGGGTCTTTGGCTTGCGGATTCATGGACTGTCCTTCTTTTTCTGTACTGATCTTATGCATGGTAAGTAGAGCTGTGTCAGTTATCAAGGGTTTTCAGGGGTTTTTGTGTTGGTGATCAGGAGGGGGAATTTTCCGCAGGTGATGGCGGGCGGTTACGGGTTGATTATAAATCAATCTTTTGCCATCCCCTGTTTAGGGGAGTCCGGGTAAATACGGTTATTTTTTTACCCTGATTTAAGGGATGTCCAGGGCCGGAAGAGTGCGGCACCATAAGCATTATTGAGAGACGGGAAACAATAACGCCTCAGTATCCTGTCAGTCTCAGTTAAAATGGGCTAACTGACCCGCACTGCGGTGCGGGTTCTTTTAACAGCATTTAAGGAAGGGCATATCTCCTCGGCGCCGAAGTGTTGCTTAAACGGATAGAACGACACTTCCCGCTACCGTCAACCCGCACTGATTCTTGGTGCGGGTATTTTTATACCTGACAAAAATTCCATCATAAAAACCGATTCAGCGGAAACAAGTTTTTTTGCTTTTCCGCCACTGGCACCATACTCTTTCCTCATGGATTAAACATTGAGTGAAGGAGCAACCATGACCCCACCTGTGACCGGCCAGCCGGTAGCTGATTTTGAAGCCGCGATGACTTCCGGCAAGACTTTCCGCCTGTCAGATTTTCAGGGTAAGCACGTCGTACTTTATTTTTACCCCAAAGACAATACGCCCGGCTGCACCACGGAAGGTCAGGATTTCCGCGATGCCTATGCTGAATTTCAGGCGGCGGATACAGAAATCTTTGGTATTTCGCGGGACGGTCTGAAAGCACACGAAAACTTCCGGGCCAAACAATCTTTTCCGTTTGAACTGATATCGGATAGGGAAGAAGCCGTTTGTAGCCTGTTTGACGTGATCAAAATGAAGAACATGTACGGCAAACAGGTGCGGGGTATTGAGCGCAGTACCTTTCTGATCGACAAAAACGGTATCCTGCGGCAGGAATGGCGCAAGGTGAAGGTCAAGGGGCATGTGGCCGATGTATTAGCAGCGGTGCACAGTCTTGGCTAACTCATAATCCGGAAAAAACTGATAACCTATGACAAAAGCACATCCGTTACACAAGCATGACAGCAGAATATTTGTACTTGATACCAATGTGCTGATGCACGATCCTGCGGCACTGTTCCGTTTTCAGGAACATGATATTTTTCTGCCGATGGTGGTACTGGAGGAGCTGGACAAGGGCAAGAAAGGGGTTTCAGAAGTGGCGCGGAATGTCCGCCAGGTCAGCCGTTTTCTTGATGAACTGATTACCGCTGGGGGAGACTCGTCGCTGACTGACGGTGTGTCACTGGCTGCCCATCATATCTTTAGCAATAACCAGGTGGCACATGGTCGCTTGTATTTTCAGACCGAAACAATCAGCAATAAACTGCCACCCAATCTGCCGGGTGATTCACCGGATAACACCATGCTCGGTGTGGCACTGTATCTGCGGGATAAATTCAGCGAACGTGATGTGATTCTGGTTTCCAAGGATATTAATCTGCGCATCAAGGCGAATATTGTCGGCCTGAAAGCCGAGGATTATTTCAATGATCAGGTGCTGGATGATGTTGATCTGTTGCCCTCCGGCTATTATGAGTTGCCGGAAGATTTCTGGGATGAACATGGCAAGGATGTGGAGTCATGGCAGGAAGAAGGCCGCACGTTTTATCGCATTCATGGCCCGCTGACCGATACATGGCGGCCCGGCGAGTGCCTGTTTGAAGAGGATGAGCACGGTATTCAGTCGATTGTACGCAGCAAGTGTGAATCGCACGCAGTCATTGAAACCCTTAGGGATTTTACCGAACCGCATCATGCCATCTGGGGCATGACTGCCCGCAACCGTGAACAGAATTTTGCACTGAATCTGCTGATGGATGTAGATATTGATATAGTCACCCTGTTGGGTGCCGCCGGTACCGGCAAGACACTGTTATCGCTGGCTGCGGGTCTGGCGCAAGTGCTGGATGAGCCATTGTACAAAGAAATTATTATGACCCGGGTCACCGTACCGGTAGGTGAGGATATTGGTTTTCTGCCCGGTACCGAGGAAGAAAAAATGGCACCGTGGATGGGCGCACTGATGGATAATCTGGAAGTATTGACTCAACCTGCTGGTGGTAGTAAATGGGGGCGGAATGCCACCGATGAGTTTCTGATGAGCAAGATTAAGGTCAAATCACTGAACTTTATGCGCGGGCGCACCTTTCTCAATCGCTATATTATTATTGACGAGGCACAAAACCTGACACCGAAACAGATGAAAACACTGATCACCCGCGCCGGGCCGGGAAGCAAGGTGGTGTGTCTGGGAAATGTGGCACAGATTGATACACCCTATTTGACCGAAACCTCTTCCGGTCTGACCTATGTGGTGGATCGTTTTAAGGACTGGGAGCACAGTGGGCATATCACCCTGCAACGCGGTGAGCGTTCACGGCTGGCGGATTTTGCCTCGGATTATTTGTAGCCGGAGCAGGGCATGTCATTTCAGTTATTGCTGCAATTACTGACCCTGCTAGCCACGGTCACACTGGCGATCAGTGGTGTGTTACAGGCTGCACGCTCGGAAATGGACTTTTTCGGTGCGCTGGTACTGGCCTGTGTCTGTGCTCTGGGCGGCGGCAGTCTGCGTGATATGCTGATTGGTGCGACACCGGTGTTCTGGGCGACGGATCTGACTTATCTGGCCACTGTGTTGCCAACGACGTTCCTGACCATTGTTGTGGTGCATTTTATTCCACCGGGCCGGGGTATCCGCTTGCGGGTACTGGATATTGCGGATGCTTTGGGATTAGCGTTATTTGCCATCCTCGGGGCGCAGAAAACCCTGCAACTGGGTTTGCCGGAGCAGGTGGCGGTGGTAATGGGGGCGATTACCGGCATTGCCGGGGGGATGATCCGTGATTTATTGAGTCAGTCGGTTCCCATTGTGTTGCGTGGTGAGGTTTATGCCAGTGCAGCCATTATTGGTACGATTGCCTACACTATTCTGCGGTTGTTTTTTTCGGAAGTTGCTGCCATTCTGTGCGGGATGGGGCTTATTGTTTTTATCCGGCTGGCTGCGTTGTACTGGGGTTTGCGACTGCCGAGTCTGAAACCTTATGTATAAATTTAAATATCAAATCCCGGTCAGGAAGGGGTATGGGGCATGACCAGTAAAATTATTCCGGTGGAACCGTTTGATCTGGTAATTTTCGGGGGCACCGGTGATCTCTCAATGCGCAAATTATTACCCGCTTTGTACCGGCGTGTTGCTGCCGGGCAGGCACCGGAATCATCGCGGATTATCGGCCTGTCGCGCAGTGAGCTGGATAATGACGGTTTTCGTGCCCAGGCCGAAGAGGCATTGCGCCGGTTTATTCCCGAAACCGAGCTGGATGAGGACATATTGCCGCAGTTTTTACAAATGCTGCAATACCGCTGCAATGATGTAACTGATCCGGAAGGCTGGCAGGAGCTGGTTGCGTTGCTGGATCAGCGCCGGGATAAGATTCGGGTATTCTACCTGGCCGTCGGACCTGCGTTGTTCGGTACCATTGCCCGTGGTCTGGAAAAAAACGGGCTGGCACATTGCAATGGTCGACTGGTGGTGGAAAAACCACTGGGCCATGATCTGGCCAGTGCCCGGCAATTGAATCAGGATATTGCCGCAGTATTTGATGAAAGCTGTGTCTATCGCATTGATCATTATTTGGGCAAGGAAACCGTGCAGAATCTGATGGCCATGCGTTTTGCCAATGCACTGTTTGAGCCAATCTGGAATGCCGCGCACATTGATCATGTGCAGATTACGGCGGCGGAAACGGTCGGGGTCGGTAGTCGAGGCAGTTATTATGATAATGCCGGGGCGATCCGTGACATGGTACAGAATCATCTGTTGCAGTTATTGTGCCTGATTGCCATGGAGCCGCCGTACCGCTTTGAGGCGGATGCGGTGCGGGACGAAAAGCTGAAAGTGCTGCGTTCGCTGCGTCCGCTGCTTGGGCATGATGCTCTGAAAAACACCGTGCGTGGCCAATACCGTGCCGAGGGCGAATCACCGTCTTATGTCGAGGAAGCCGGTAATCCGGACAGTACTACGGAATGCTATCTGGCAATCAAGGCCGAGATTGATAACTGGCGCTGGACGGGTGTGCCGTTTTATTTGCGTACCGGTAAGAAACTGCGGCGCCGTTATACCGAGATTGCCATCCAGTTCAAGGAGCCTGCACATTCCGTGTTTGGTGAGCTGGCCACCCCGATTTTGCCGAATGTGCTGACCATTCGCCTGCAACCTGATGAAGGTTTACGCCTGCGCATTATGACCAAAGATCCGGGGCCGGGCGGGATGCGGGTGCGTAAAACACCACTGGATATGAGCTTTGCGGAAGGGTTTACGGAAGACTGGCGCATGCCGGATGCTTATGAACGTCTGCTGATGGATGTGGTGCGTGGCGATCAGACACTGTTTATGCGCGGTGATGAAGTGGAAGCTGCCTGGGAATGGATTGATCCGATTATTGCCGCCTGGGAAGGTTCCGGCACCCGGCCGGAAAAATATGATCAGGGCAGTACCGGGCCATTGGCAGCAGTGGAAATGATGGCGCGGGATCACCGCCGCTGGCGCGAAGTGGATGATTAATCCGGGATTATCCGGGGAAAGAAATGCGGTTTAACGCTAATTAATGACAGGAATGGCAATATGCCTGGCTGGAAAGAAATTGTTAGGTACGGGAATGGTCACAATCCGGCCCCGGATCAGGTGGTCAGAAAGACCGATAAGGAGTAGCGGGCACAGTTGACACCGGAACAATACCGGGTGACCCGTCAGGCAGGTACTGAACATCCGTTCAGTTCAGAACTGTGCAGCCTGTTTGAACCGGGATTGTATGCATGTGTTTGCTGCAGTAACTTATTGTTCGATGCCGGTAAAAAGTTTGATTCTGGTAGCGGCTGGCCATCATTTACTCAGCCTGTCAAAGCCAATGCCGTGGCTTACCACACGGATAAGTCACAGGGGATGATGCGCATTGAAGTGGTGTGCAATACCTGTGAGGCGCATCTGGGGCACGTTTTCCCCGATGGCCCGGCACCCGGTGGGCTGCGTTATTGTATCAATGCGGTCTCCTTGCAAAAAACGGATAAGTCGCTGGAAACTGCAACCTTTGGCGGCGGTTGTTTTTGGTGTACGGAAGCCATATTCAGCCAGCTACGAGGTGTATATTCAGTGACCAGTGGCTATAGCGGCGGTGCTGAAAAGACCGCGAATTATCAGGCCGTCTGCTCCGGTAACACCGGGCATGCCGAGGTGATTCAGGTGGTATTTGACCCTGAACAGCTTGGCTATGCCGATCTGTTACAGGTACACCTGTTGACTCATGATCCCACCACGCTGAATCAACAGGGTGCGGATAAGGGTACTCAGTACCGCAGTGTGATTTTTGCCCACAACCAGGAACAGCAGCGGATTGCTGCCGCGATATTGGAGCGGGTGCAGGCTGATTTTGCGCACCCGATAGTGACGGAAGTAGTACCTTTTGCGGCCTTTTATAAGGCTGAAGACTATCATCAGGACTATTACGAGCTGAATGCAACCACCGGGTATTGCCAGATGGTAATTGCTCCGAAACTGGCCAGGCTGCGTTCATTGTTCGCAGATAAGCTGACGGCTGAATAAAAAATAAGTCCAAATAAATCCTTGTCTGTCAGGTTGAAACTGCTATCAGCTCACGACGGTCAGTGTATTTGGTATTGTAGTAATTTTTAGAAAAACTGTGGTCGGTTTTGTTACAGACTACACCGGCAATATGGCCTTTGCCCTGTTCCAGCTGCTTTATTGCTGTGAGAGCATCATGCTTTCTTGTCATATTATTGGACACGATGAGTAAGGTACTATCCGCCAGCTGGCTGAGTAGCACGGCATCGGCCAGCCCCAGCACTGGTGGGCTGTCAATAATAATATGATCAAATAGCTTTCTGCTTTTTTCCAGCAGATGATTAAATTCCGTGGTATTCAGCGCATCCACCGGATCAATGACTGCGGGTCCGGCTGTAATCGCCATAAAGAAAATAGACGAGTTCTTCAGGGTGCATTTATGCGCTTTCATCCTGTCGTGATAGAGATAGTTAGTCAGCCCCTGTGAATTATCCAGCCCCAGTTTTTTATGCACACTGGGTTTGCGCAAATCACCGTCAATCAGCAGTACCTTCCTGCCAGAATTTGCCAGTGATGTTGCCAGAAACAGGGCAATCGTACTTTTACCATCACCCGCATTCGGGCTGGTGACATGCAGTATCTGCGGAATTTTATCCTGATGGCTGCCCAGTTGCAGGGAAGTGCGCAGATAACGTAGTGCTTCTGCTGTTTTCGGATCGAAGGCATCCATTGTTGACAGATGATTATGCCCGAACAGGCTTTTCTTGATCACCGGTACTGATGTTAATACCGGATACTTTCCGGATAATTGCTTCAGGCTTTTCTCGTTTCTGATTTTCGGGAAAAACAGTTCCTTAAGCATAATAATCAGGCTGTACAATACAAAGCCCAATAGTCCGCCCAGTAACAGGTACTTGCTATACGACAGGCCATCTTTCCGGGGCGGTAATTCGGCTGAATCAACGACTGTCACGTTATCACCGGGAACCGGGCCGATAACATCAATTTCCTTCATGCGTTGTAACAGACCGTCATAAAGGTTTCTGGAAGTATCCACATCACGCTTCAGACTGGAATAACCGATACTGTTTTCATAAAATTTCAACAGATCATTTTCCAGTTTATTAATTTCACGCTTCAGCTTTTTCTCTTCGTTCAGCGTGGCAACAAAATTGGCTCTCATATTTTCGGATGTGTTATTGCTGATGGCCCTGGATTCAGTATTGATATACCTGGTCAACTGATCAATCTGTCGTTTCAGTTCCTGCATTTCCGGATAGGCCGGTTTGAACAGACTCTGTTTGGCCCGGTATTCAGCCTGCAAGGTGCTGAGCTCCTGTTTCTTGGCCTGAATCACCGGGTCTGCCCCGGCGTTCAGCAAGGTACTGATATCACGTTTATTCTGATACTGACTTTCTGCATCAATGCGCCGGCTTTTGGCTTTAATATAAGCCTCATTTAATAGCGTAATATTATTGGCAATGGTAGATACATCGGTTTTGGTATCGACAATTTTATTATTACGTGCATAAGCAATCAGCTTTTGTTCAGCCTCCTGCATTTTTTCCCGTGAAGCCGTAATCTGTTCTTCAAGGTATTGTTTGGCTTCTTCCGAGTATCTGATTTTGTCTTTATGGCGCAGGTGAATAAAGGTTTTAATGTATTCAGCCAGAATCTCTCTGGATAACTCAGGGTCTTGTGAGGTGTAATGCAGGTCAATGACCCTGGAGTGTCTGACCGGATTGATGGTAAGGTTTTCAAAAAACACTTCTTCGGCGGTTTTTTCACCGCTAACCTTGGCAAGTTGCTCATTGACCGGAAAGAAAGATTTAATCCAGGTCGCCAGTTTCTGTAGTTGATCAGTGATGACATAAACCGGTTCTGCAAAACGTTTTTCTTCCAGCAGGTATTTTTCAATTGCCAGATCCTCGATAACTTTCCGTGCGAGGTCACGGTTTCTGAGCAATTTATACTGTGTATTGTAAAAAACATCGTCATTGATGTAGGAAGGTGGGCGAGAGGTATCCAGATCATATTCCAGAATGCGGGTATGATCCGTCTCGATTTTTATCGAGGACTTTGAGGTATAGGTATTATTGGTGAGTAAGGCAATCGCCAGTAGTAGAATTGAGAAAATAATAATGGCAGGCAGAATATATTTTAGCCCTTTTTTCCAGGCAATCCAGTAATCCTGAATGGATGATCCCGGTGTTTCGCTGTGATTGCTGTCATGGATAAAGGTGATCCCCGGTTCCCGGCGGATGAGCTGTCCCGCAGTTCCTGAAACCAGAGTATCCAGATCCGTCATTTTAGAATGGTTGTGTTTGTTCATTATCAGTTCCAGTCGCGTTTATGCGGTTGTGCCTTTGTATTTGGTCGCCAGATTATTGCTGTACAGGGTAATAAAGGCTTCACAGATGGATGACCAGGTATAGTTTGCATAGACATGGGTCAGCAGTTTTTTGCCGATCGCCTCTCGTGTGTCAGTATGCCGGGCGACAAAGTCCAGCTGTTGTTGCAGAGCCTGATGATCACCCAGCGGGTAAGTCAGGCCCTTACCATCCAGTGCTTCACGATTTGCCGGAATATCACTGGCAATACAGCAGCAGGAGAAACTCATGGCTTCCAGCAAGGTAATGGGCAGACCTTCAATTCTGGACGGCAGAATATAGGCCAGTGCATTGCTGTACCACTCCACCAGTTTATCACCGTAGGCCGGGCCGACGAATAGAATATTACTGTGACTGTTACGGTTCTTACCGGCCAGTTCTTTCAGCCGGGCAACATACTCGCGGTCTTCCGGCCTTGCTTTGCCAACGATTACCAGTTTGAGCTGATGCTGTTGCAGATTCAGGTAGGCCTGAATCAATTCTTCAATATTTTTTTCTGCTGACAGGCGGCCAACATAGAGAAAATAACCGGACTTGCTGACACCGTGCTTTAGTATTTTATTGGCAGGTAATGCCTTTCTGGGGGTTATTCCGGAAGGAATGTAAGTGACATCCTTGTGGTATTTTTTTTCATAATAATGCTTCAGGTTTTTTGAGACAGCACTGGAGTCATTAGCAAACAGAAAGGTCAGCTTTTCGGCCAGATGAAAAAACAATTTGGCCGGTCTGTTCCATGAGTTTCTTTCCCACTCATGGCCATGACTCTGAAATATGGTTTGACGACCCAATAATCTGGGGATAAAGGCAAAAATACTTGGGCCAACCGCATGATAGTGTACAATATCAACATCTGCTATTTTGAATTGATGCAGGCTGGCCATAAAAACCAGCACTATTTTGGCAAAGTATTTATGGTGTATAGTGGGCAGGGGGTAGAAGTGTATGCCTTCGTGCATAAAGGGTTCGGGGTATTTGTCAGTTTTAATGCAATAAACAATGACTTTATGACCAGAGCCTACCAGCCGTTTGCCCAGCTCTATGGTATAGGTTTCGATACCACCAATGATGTCAATTCCTTTGATAGCAATAAACGCAACTTTCATTCCGGTACCTCTAGATAATTTTTATCTATTGTTTCCTATACATATAGACTATTCATTGCCAGAGGGGACTAACGGGAGATGTGAGTCGATAAATGTGATCCACCTGTAGCAAGGTCCTGTTGATCAGGCTTGAGCCTCAGGCGATGCAGGTTTTTGATGCATTAAAATATCTGAATTTTATGACAAATAATCCAGCCAGCGCCAGTTGTATCAGCAGCATGAGAGACTGAACCTGTCGCTGTGTCAGCGCGGTCAATAAAGCAAACTGATAGAAAATGACTAATAGGGCGGTAATCATTAAATATTTGAATAATAGTTTTAAAGCGTGGTGGTAGATAAAATTTTCTGAGAATTGACAAGTTTTGCTTAAGTGGTACAGACGAAGTCCGATACTGAATATTAAGGCCGAGATAAGATTGCTATAGATAAAACCATTCAGACCAAATACAGCTGACATGGGAATAATTAGCAGCAGTTTTAACACTATTTCACCGAAATCAATGTGGGCGTTTAATTGTTGTTTACCCAATGCATTAAAGTAGGGCGTAGTTGCCATCTGGAAAGTAATACCCAGCAAAATTAAACTGAGCAGTATCAGCGACGGGTGGAGAAAAGTATATTTCTCACCTACCCAGTAAAGAATAAAGGTATCACCCAGAATAATAATATTGACTAGTGAGATAGATGAAATTGCAATGCCGGTTTCCAGTGATTTAAATAGCTTACTTATAGCCTGCTGGTGCTGATTCTCACCAACTTTGCTGATAATAATGGTATCCCAGTAGCTGAGAAAACGCATCAGAACCTGGGTAAGCATGATTACGATAAATACAATAATGGTATAGTGTGCAGAAGCCGTAATTCCAATCAGCATTGCAACTAATACACTATCGGTACGGAATTTAAAAAACTCGGCACTTTGCGAGACAGCGGTTGATTTGCTGAAGCTCAACAGGTCGTAAAAGATGGTTTTGCTGAATGCTAAACTGGAAAAGTAACTGGTTCGGTGCCGTTTTAGAACGCTGACAAATGACAGAATAAATAGTAGCAGATTGGCTACAGAACCAATCAATACAATACTCATTAATCCGGCACCCAGATACAGCCCCAGCGCAATACCTCCAATCCGTACGCAGACCCTGACTATTTCGAACAGGCCAATATCCAGATAACGCACCTCTGTGCGCAATACGCTCATATACATGCGCAGTGGAATTGAAATTGCCACTTCAACTACGGTGATTATAATAATATTGCTAAGCAGGTGGTACTGTTCAGGAATCAGCTCTGTCTGTATTGCAGCATAAATTCCCACAGCGGCCAGAATGAGAAACAGACTGACAATAAAGGCCAGTAACAAGGCATTACTGATAATCTTCGGCCATTGATACCGGTTGTCATATTGCAGTGATAAATAACGGGTACAGGCCAGCGCAATACCAAAGTCCAGTAACAGCAAATAGCCGGTAATTGAAGATACCATACCCCAGATGCCGAATTCATATTCACCCAATGCATTGAGAACCAGCGGCAGTAAAAACAGTGCGCCTAACGAACTGAGAGCAATAGCCAGTAAGCGGATCAATACTGAATAAGTGTATTTTTGCTGCATAGCTGATTCAGGTGAATTCGGGTTTATTGATCAGCTGCACAATGCAGTTATCCCAGTCAAACACATAACGCTGACGGTCAGCTGCGGTGCATTCTATCACCTGTTGCACATAATTGTGGTCAGTCATAAATTGCCGGAGTTTTTCCACCAGTTCCCGGGTTGAGTGGGGGTCAAAGTGCAGACTTTCATCTTGCAATACTTCGGTGACTTCCGGAATCCGGCTGGCCAGACAGGGCAGGCCATAACCCATGGCTTCCATCAGGGCATTGGGTGAGCCTTCCATCAGGGTCGGAAATAAAAACAGATGGCAGTCCTTGAGCAATGCTGCGGCATTATCCTGCCAGCCCAGAAATCTGACCCGCTCGGCAATACCCAGTACCTGAGTTCGCTGTTTCAGGCTGGCGGCCAGGTGGTTATGACTGGTGTCCGGGCCGATAATCAGATATTCCCAGGGCAGGTGTTTCAGTTCCGCCAGTGCCTCAATCGCCAGACCGAGATTCTTGCGTTCATTGATCACTGATACCGTAGCGATGCGCAGCGTTTCTGCCGGGTGGTAAGTCGCTATGGTCAGTGGTGTTGTGGTGATGTCATTGGACAACGTAGTGATTCTATCCGAGCCGGTGCGCTGGCTGATCATCTGTTGCATGGAGCGACTGGTGGCAACTACTGCCGCCGAGCCACGCACGCCGATGTATTCCAGGGTACGGTGTACAAAACGCCGGAGTCCGGCCAGCTTTTTGAAGTTGGCATCGAAAGCATCATCTCCGCGAATCAGGGTGATGGTTTTTACCGAAAGTCCGATTGAGCTGAGGATTGAAATCGTGGCGTAAAAAAATGAGAAGACAAAGTGTGTTGAAACATGGTGCTGTCTGGTCAGCTGGCGCATTTTCAGCACCGCCCGGATATAGAATTCCGGCCAGTAAAAGACAGTGCCTTCCTGACTGTGCATATTGATAATCACCGGCTGAATATTGTCCCCTTGTACCGGTAATGTTTCCGTGGCAATGTAAATCAGCCGTTGACCGGATACAGCAATCGCCTGGTAGGCGCGGTACAGACGTTTGGTGAAGCCGCCCTGTTTATGCCGGTAATAGACGGACAAGATGGTTGTGTTTCTCATGCGGGCTGTGTGATTGTTGAGAGCCCTGTAAATTAGCACGCTCAACCGATACGGGGCGATAAGTCAGGCGAGTGAAGGTATAAAAAAAGCGTTGAACGTGTTTGCGGTCTTTGTGATTGATACCATTCTCGAAAGTTATTTTATGCTAAAATCAGGCCATGAAACTTAGCCAGAATGAACTAAAAATTGACAAGGCCAACATTACCACATTGAGTGAGCAAAGCCGGTTTTTTGTCACCGAGTCGATTAGTGAAAGTACCCGACGCGCTTATACCCATGATCTAACGATCTTTGTGCGCTGGTGCCAAAAGAAACACCTTGACCCCGTACCTGCTGATGCCGGTGTCATTGCTGACTTTCTTGCCGATCAGGCCAATCAGGGGATTGCCCCCTCAACACTGAACCGCCGGATAGCTGCTATTAAATATGCCCACGAAGCCAGGGGTTTCCAGTCTCCTACGCTCGATAAGTTGGTCAGTGCAACACTGAAAGGTATTAAACGGAATCGCAAACAGCCACCGAAACAAAAACAGGCGGCTACTGCTGAAAAGATCATTACCATGCTGGCTCACTGTGATACCACTACCCTGATCGGAAAGCGGGATAAGGCCTTGCTGCTCATCGGTTTTGCCGGAGCGTTTCGGTGTTTTTCGGGGTTTCTATAAAGGCGGCAAAACCATTCGTAGCAACCGGTTATCCGGTCAGGCCGTGGCGGATATTGTCAAGACTTATGCTCTGAAAGCCGGTTTTAACCCGGCGGAGTTTGCCGGTCATTCATTACGCTCCGGCTTCGTCACTTCAGCAGCTGAGAATGGCGCTAACCTGTTCAAGATCATGGATGTCTCCCGACATAAGAGTGTGCAGACTATCCGGGAATATGTGCGCCATGCCGAGGCGTTTAAAGATCATGCGGGAAGTGCGTTTTTATAGTTGAATGCAATGTGTACCCGTTATTTGATAGTATCCGAAGTAATAATAAATAAGGAAATAAGGAAATATTCGATGGAAACAAATAAACGTACCATCAGTGCCTTAAATTTATGCGTACACCCTGATTAGCAGTAGCAAGTAAATACGATGGAAGCACTTAAACTAAAAACTGTTGATGATCTGCTACTTGCACAGCAACGGGACGAGCGTATCGAATTAATCAATGGTGATCTGGTAAA
>PDSQ01000046.1 GCA_002747055.1 Gammaproteobacteria bacterium | reverse complement strand
TCCATCAAGACTGAGATAAAAGAGATTGAGCCGCCCCAGACGAAAGACCTCCACCTGTACCTTGCCGGTGGGAGATTCAATCTCCTCGCCGTAGACTTCAGTGGTGAAACCGTATTCCGCTTCTATCTGCAGTGCCTCCATCAGGCGACGATACCTTTCACTGATGGAGACATTGGGATCATCCATCATCTCTTCCATCCTGCTCAGGCGTTTATTACGCTCTTCCGCAAGAAAGGGGACGCCGCTGCCTGCAACCTGCCGCAGCTGCGCAAGCAGTTCATCAAGAAAGGGGGCAATCTCTTCGTCTATCTTCTCGATTTCAGCGAGCTGCTGTTGCTTGGCGGCAAGGCGTTTACGGGTGTTTTCCAACCGGCGTTGCAGCGCATCGTGGTATGACTGCAGGTTTGCCGTCTCACTCTGCAACGCATCAAACTGCGCGGTAAGACTGTTTCGGTCTGCCTGCCATTTCTCGACCGATTGCTGAGTCTGCTGGCGGGTATCTATTGATTGATGAAGAGGTTGTTCTATCTGCTGCCGGGAAGTTGCCGCCCAAAGAGGCAATGCACAGCACAGCGCGAGCCCTGCAGCAATCAGTATAATTTTTCTTTGAAAAGATATCGTTATCATTTAACAGCTCCATATAAACCAGCATAGCTGGGCCTCCATATAGCCTCCAGCCATAACAAAAAAAGGTGTTATACACTCATAAAAACCCGAGCTATATAACACCATTGATTTTCACACCTGTTCGTCCATGAATTCTACAGAGTTATCCGTTTCCACCAAGCCCTGCGTTCCTTCTATTTAACGGTGAAGGTAAGGCTGGCGGCATGATATACCTGCTCAGCCTTGCCCACCAGGGCCTTCAGGTCTCCATCCGGGGTAACATCATCCTTATGGTTAACGCTGATCATCCATTGTCCGGCACTCTGCACCCGAAACTGCGCCTTGCCCTCCATAATATAGGAGAACAGGGAGAAACCATCGCTCTGCCCAAAACTATCACTGTGAGCAGTAATATAATCAATACTCTTTGCTGTCGCATTAAGCGGTTTGCCCTGAAAAAGCACCTCAACTTGTACCAGATCACCCACATGCACATCGCTCAGATCGGTTTTGGGAATAATCTCCAGACCATGACCAAGCGGTTTTGGTTCAACCCACTCACCAAGAGTGATAAAGGATTTGGCAAAGGCCTGAAACTTGACAGCCATCAGTACTTTTTTAATATTATCAAGCTGATCCATTGGCTTAAGCTGCATTCTCGGCTTTCCGGCAGTATCAATATACTGGGTATAAAAGGTCGGTTTTGAAACAGCACTCACCTGATAAACTCCCTGTTTACTCTCCTTTTTAAAGGCGATCTTCTGGGTAGCAAGCTCTGCCTTGAAAAGATCATAATTGACCTGAGCCGCCTCTGCTTTGGCGGGTGAAGAGTCGGGCATAAGCAGCGTGCTTTTTTTCAGGGAGGGATCAATCAGCTCAAATTTTTCGATAACAATCTGCCCGTTGGGAGAGTTAAGCATATCATCCATTGGCAGAATATGCCCCCAGCCAAGACTGAGCATGGCATGGGGCGGCTTATGGACATCGGATGTACAGGCATTGATCCATAGCGAATGTGCTGAACTTGTGGTAACGCTGAAAAGCAGTACGATTGCCATCAGAAACATTTGTTTTTTCATGGTAAAACCTCTTTTAAAATGGTTATAGAAGAGAAAAAACCGGTACCCTGCCGTTACAGTTTTACCTATAGCTTTATCCGAAACACGCTTTACAAACAGACGTTAATATACTGAAGTTCCGTGTTTCATTCTTTGTTGTGGCTGGAGGCTATCTGGTTCAGCCATACTGGTTTATCTCAAAAACAATACTTCTTACCGGTACAGAATACTTCCCCTGAAGAAAAAATTCCATATTTAAAAAAATGTTTTGAAGAGCAAATCCAGAAAAGAGAGAGTTATACAACCTCACAGAGTAATCGTTCATCAATAAATACAAGGCACATTAAGATAACAATAATTACATTCAGGAGAGCCCGACTCAGAGGTTTATCCGAAAATCGGTTTGTAAACAGGTGTTAATCCCCCGGAGTTCCGATTTTCATTCTTTGTTGTGGCTGGAGGCTATATGGTCCAGCCATGCTGGTTTATCTCTTTCTCCGGCGGGGCAACGGGAACTTCAAGAAGAGTGCCAATAGCCCGAAACAGCTCAAGGGCATTTCCAGTAACACGGCCGTCATTACTGATCATCTGCAGGCAACCGTGCAACAGCCGTTTTTTCGCCGCGGGCCGCTGCAAGGCAAGAGCCGCCAGCGCCTGCTCCAGTTCATGCCAGGAGGGAGGTGGTGGCAGAGTCGCATCTGCGGCAAGCCCAAGCAGATCCTTCGCCTTGCCAATTGCCCTTTTCTCGACAGCATCACCTTGTACCGCATTGGCAAGACTAAGGACAAGCCGCCGCACTGCCTTCTTGATATTTATTTGCCTGGGGGAACGGAGAGGCTGCGGATCAAGGGATTTATGAAGAATGGCGATAACCACCCACTCCCGCAAAACCAATCTGCCATCGGCATTAACAAGACGATCAATGAAGTCAAGATAATCACGAGTCTGCTGCCTGCTCATCTGTTTAAGAGTCGGCAGGGCAAGATCAAGCAGGGCAAGACGCTGTTCTGCGGTAAGTTCACACTTTTCCCAGAGAGTAAGGATACGCAGCAGAGCGGCAGAAAGATTGGTCTGAAGAAACTTCCGGTTATGCTCATTGGGATCAAAGGCGAGCAGCAGCGGGATAAGCCTGGCGGTACTGCCCTGACTGGCAAGATTACGCAGCCCTTTCGGGATATTATCTTTTACCTGCCGACCACGCTGCCGGTCTATCTTATCGGCAGGACGGTTAAGGGCGGCAAGAACAGATGTCTCAAGGAAACTGCTGCCTCCGCCTGCTCCAGTCACACCCGTATCTTGAGAGAGATAGGCTCCTCTCTTCTGATCTCTTTGCTGTTGATGTTCCGGCGGCCAGGACTCCACCCAGCCATCCCATTCAGGGTCAATGGCAAGAATGCGTTTCTCAAGAGGCGGATGGTCGGCAAGAAGACCAGCCAGCGAAAATCCCCCCGCCTCGGTAAACATCATATAGCCAAGCTCCCGTGCCTTTGGAGAAAGCAATTATTGTCGCGGGTAAACTGTACGGCACTGGCATCGGCAAGATATTCGCGCTGACGCGCCACCGCCGCCCGCAGCAGACGTGAAGCAAAAAAACCGAGTAGACCGATACAAAAAAACAGAAGAGCGATAACCATTATCTGCGAGCTGCCACCCCTGCGTTTTCCACCCTCGAACCGAACATGACTGTTGATTGACAGCAGCTCCTGACCAACGCGAAAAAGGCAATAGAGACCGAAAATCATACCGGCAAGACGAAGATTAAGACGCATATCACCATTCAGGATATGGCTGAACTCATGGGCGATTACTCCCTGCAATTCACTGCGCGAAAAATTCTCCACCGCTCCTTTGGTAATGCCGATAACCGCACTCTCCGGGGTAAGACCGGCGGCAAAGGCATTTATACTCTTCTCACCATCAAGCAGATATACCGGCGGCACTGCCATCCCGGCAGCAAGAGCCATCTCTTCCACCACATTAAGCAGACGCCGCTCACTAAGGCTGGCAGCACTCTCTCTGGTCAGCAGACGCCCTCCCATCGATTCAGCAATGCCCGCGCCGCCGCCGCTATAGTAGCGCAGATAACCAAAGAAAGAGAGAAGCAGAATGGCAATGGCAACAACGAGACCATTACGCAATATTTCAGAGAAAAAAATCCCCCAGATACCACCGTCTATGTTTATCGGCAGGCAATCTCCTGAACCACTGAAAATACAACGATATTTATAAAGCGGCAGCAGCGCCCCGCATAGCAGG
>PDSQ01000021.1 GCA_002747055.1 Gammaproteobacteria bacterium | reverse complement strand
TCAGGAAGACATGGCACTGGTGTTCACCCTCATTGAGACGCTGGCGTACCTGCAAGACAAACTAACAGATAAAGACATTACCTTGCACAAGATGCGTAAGAGGCAAATGTCAATCTGTTCGAGTATTTAACCGATTTACAGCGAAACCGGGAACAGGTCAAAGCGGATCCGGGGCAATGGCTACCATGGGTATAAGCTAAGAGGGTGGCTGAAGCGAAGGCACAATAACCCGAATAAGTCACGCAAGGTTGCCGTAAGCTCACACCGATAAGAGTTACTTTGGCCTATTTACTTGAGAAGGCTCATATGTGTTAAGCTCCTATTCTGGTATAAAACCCAAAGAATTTAAAAGTACCAGCAAAGCGCCTGCTAAGCCTGACAACATCATTGTCCAATAAAACACTGAACCCAAAATCCGATCTAATCGAGTTGTATTTTCACGAAGTATTTTTGCATTTGCATATAAAAATGAAATCCGGGATTCTTCTAGCTTATTGATCCATGAAGTGGGGAAAGCCAAAGCCTGAGCCACATTGATAATATCCCAACCGCTTACAAACTCTAAGCCAAGCGCATCTTTGGTTTTTAGGTTTTTTCTAAGCCTTCTAACCGTTACCTGCCCAAAAACAACATACAGAAAACATGCAATAAACATGAAGATAAAAATCAATGCAAGCAGCTTGGAGAATATAGTCATTAAAATTGTAGCACCTTCATTATTGAGTCATACCAACCACCACTATTGTCTTTAACAGCATTATTCATTGCTATTGATCCTGCGGCAGCCGCCCCAGCGACTGCGATGCCACCCACAACTAAACCGACCCATCCAATAGGGGTGGCTACGACCAGAAAGCCCAGTACAGCAGCTCCAGCGTTAACCATAGCCGTGCCAGCTATTGCGCTCGCCGCAAAACTACTCGACTCAATAAATAATTCACGCTCCCATTCACCATCAGCCTTATATTCGTTATGGATATTCCCTACACGACTTGCAAAATCAATGGCAGCAAGCCCATTACCAAGGAACTTGGCATGCTGGGTAAACTTAACCAGATTATGAGCTTGTGCCTGAGAAGTGACATTGAGCTTTACGACATTGCGGCTACTGCGTGCAATATTAGTGGCGCGGGTCGCGCTAGATAATGGCGTACCTCTTCGCGCTTTTACGCCAGCATTGATTGCATTAAGTTCATGTTTAAAACGGAACTGTAAATTTTGAAAGGCTTTAAACGCCTTTTGCTTGGCTATGGTCTTGGAAGCGGCATTTGAATTGTTGGCAACACGATAGGCCATTAGTGCATCTTGATACTCTTTAAGGACGCCAGCAAACGCTGAGCCGATTAGCATAGACACTTGTTGAAGCGCCCATCAGACCCACATTGTATTCCTGTAGTTTCTTAATCATTTCAGCAAGTGCAATCGTATTATCACCACCAAAAGACAGTGACAAATTTGTGAGATTATTGGCTACTTTTGGTACCGAAAGTGTGGAGATAATCTGTGAATCAATTGCGCTTAATTCTTGACCAAGTACATAGGGTGTGAAGGCGGAAAGTGAAGCAGGCTTAGAGCATCCTTTGCCATGTATTAAATCAGAATCAATACCACACGAGCTGCTTAGAAAGTCCGCCTTCATTGGCTGATTACATAAAAGTATTTCACTCATTTCATTCTCCATTTATTGAGCGATGTTTAAATTTGGTAGGGCACGCCCGACATGGGCATTAACTAATGAGGTGAAAGTCCTCTGTAGGAAGATCACCGTCGAAAACCATGTTATGATTAGACGATAAACTACTAGCGAATGGCAAGGGCCAATCTGCGAGGATTGGCCTGAAGGAAGCCGGACGCAAAACTGCGAGCTGATGAACAAAAACATCATATGAGGCGTAGGCTGGAGGCGAGTCGGCACAAGACGACGAAGCCCTGTGATCTAACGGCCACCGTAAATGATGCAGTTGTGCAAGGAAAGTTAATGTTCTTATTTGGGGAAATCTGCTTAACCCGCGATCGGTAGAAAACCAGTAAGGCGCAGGTATAGAGATGCCTTGGCACTTGGACGTCATCACCCCAAGTGAGCGAACAAGATGGCAGATATATTGCTCCTGCAATATCTGCATTCCCGCCATCCCTGGCGGTCACACCGATAGCGCAATCAGGAGTAATTTCTATTGTGATTAAGCAGAAGTCAGCAGACGCCATAGTAGTCAAATGCCTGTCGTAATGGACAGGACATGATGAAGGGTTGAACATTGTTAAAACCACCCGGAGTCAGTTTCTAGGATTCACCTTTCGAGCTGGGAATATCCATATTCACCCCAAATCGTTGGAACGGTTTAAACACCAGATTCGAAAATTAACGAACCGCAACTGGGGCGTATCAATGTGCTATCAGCTTTTCAAAACCTGTCAGTATATCAGGGGCTGGATTGGCTACTTTGGTATCGCTAAAGGTTATCAGCTTTGCTTGGATCTAGATCAATGGATTCGACGCAGAATACGGATGGCCTACTGGCGTCAGTGGCGAAAACCACGAACCAGAGTACGTCAGTTGATGAAACGAGGCGTAGAGGTAACAGCAGCAGTTGCATGTGGCATAACCAGCAAAGGGCCATGGCGTAGCTCTAAAACTCCAGGGATTAATCAGGCATTATCTAATGCTTATCTAAAATCTGAGGGGTTGTACGCGTTGCGTGATGGTTGGATCAAGCTTCACTATCCTGAGTGAAACGCCCTGTGCGGACCCGCATGCAGGGTGTTGTGGGGACGAGAGGTTAAACACCTCCGGTTACCCGATTAGATTAAACCTGCATTTAGCCACAAATACAACCTGAATAAACACCGCCAAACCCTGCATACGCTAGCCATTAGAGAAAGCATACACGCACCAACCAGGTAGAATGAAAAAGATATGACTATCACACTCGATATAGCTACCACATCAAATCATCCGGAATCTGATAGTCCGCATAAGGATCATCTTCGGTAGCGACCTCTTTCACCTCGGCTTTGTTATAGACGACAATCGTACCTTCTGCCCTTTCCAGGATTTTTTCCGCAACCATTTTGGGAATCACTTCATAGCTATCCCGCAACCGGGCGATGGCTGCCTGACCTCTTGCCAACCGCTCCTGGACATTGCCAGTCACATAGATTTTTTTGACTTTTCCCGCATCCACAAACTGATAACCCACGTCTCCCTTTTCACGGTCAATTTTATTGTTTTCAACCAACTGGACAATTTGTGCCGCGATCGCTTTTTTATGCGCTTCTTCGTTCACCTTGCGGTTTAGTTCACGATCCCTTTCAGCTTTTTCTTCCCGGGCCTTTTTGACCCATTCATCCGTTTCATTGATTTCATCTTGACCACGCCGCGCTTGTTTAGCCCGTTTGTTTTTGTTTTTTCTTACCTGCGTGGCTTTTTTCTTGTCGACCAGACCCGCTTGTAACAACTGTTCCTGCAGTGACTTTGCCATTTTTTGTTTCCTGCCTCCAATATGTCAATCGGTTCCCATTATAACCAAACATAATCCGGCCACTAAACCAAAAAGAACCGGTCTGAACCTGTTGATCAATTGTGACAACCGCTGCTTCACCACAAGAGCCGTCAACTCGACCATAACGAGATTTTTCATTTTTCGGTTGACAGCATAAATATAGGGTTTATACTCGTCGTCAGCTTGTAAGTAAGCCGCCTATTTATGAACGCCGTTTCGAAGTCCCGTCTTGAGTACCTCGTCCTGTAACACATAAGTATCTGCAAAGCTTCAAGCCCATGGGTCATTCAAGACCCCAAATTTGTCACTTTATAGGATTTTACTATGTCGACTACCACTGGAACCGTTAAATGGTTCGACGAAGCAAAAGGCTTTGGTTTTATTCAACAGGAATCAGGCCCCGACGTTTTCGCCCACTTCAGCGCAATCTCAGGCGAAGGGTTCAAAACTCTGGCCGATGGTCAAAAAGTTGAGTTTACCATTACTCAAGGCAAAAAAGGCCCACAAGCAGAGAACATCGTTCCTCTTTAGGTTTTTTAAAGTCTGTCCGCTGACTTGTTTAGCGGATAGACTCTTTACCCTATTCTCTTATTCCCACCCTACCGGGAACCCTCAACATAATTTGCAATCATTTTCGTAAACCGGCTTCCTTTATTTCTTCCCGGCTTAGCCTGTCACAACCCATAATAGTGAAACAAACAAATTCGGCTGAGTTCTACCTCCAGCACCAGGAATTGGAAACACATTTAGTTTGACATCAATCTGGTAACAAGGCACAATCTCGCGTCATTTTATCAGCGAACAGCATTCACTACGCCGGAAACGGCAAAAATTAGTTTTTAGGAGCAATCCAGGTGGCAAATTCAGCAGGATCCAAAAAGCGTGCACGTCAGCAGGACAAACGTCGTCGTCATAACGCAAGCCAAAGAAGTATGGTTCGAACTTATATCAAAAAAGTATTGGCCAGAATCAACGAAGGCAATTACGAAGCGGCCAGCAGTGCTTTCATCGCTGCACAACCGCTTATTGACCGTATGGTCAACAAAGGAATCATGAGCAAAAACCAGGCAGCTCGAACCAAGAGTCGCCTGAATGCCGGTGTCAAAGCACTGAAAGTGGTGTAACCAACCATTATTATCAGCTGACCCGGTAAAGCCGACTAGCGTCGGCTTTTTGCGCCTGGTAGAGACTGAGTGCACCTTCAGTTGCAAATACACTTTTTACCCGCAAGCTTTTTTCAATAAAGCTTTTTCTGGCCCGGCAGGCGCCGACGAAACCGTTTGTATTCCCACTGGTACTGAGGTACGGCTTCCAATACCGCATTTTCTACAGATCGATTCACCGCTGCCAGCGAGACAGCCAAATCATCCGACTCGACACCTTCCGCCGCTTCCCGAAAACACAATTTATATCCCTGGCCTTCCGGCAAACGTAACGCAAAAACAACAATCAGTTTTGGCCGGATACGCTGGGCCAACTTTGTAACCAAAGTCATTGTATGTGCATTTTGGCCAAAAAACGGCGCAAATTCGGCACTGTTGGGCGAAGGTACCTGATCTGGCAATACTCCGGCGGTACCGCCTTTTTTCAGAATTGACAACAAGCGCGCGACCCCCCTCTGAGTGGTAGGCAGCAACTCGGCACCAGTTCGGCTGCGCGCCAGGGTAATTACCTGTTCAAGTTTTTTCATTTTTGGTGGTCGATACATGGATGCCATTCGATAACGAGAAGCAAGATACAAACCGGCCACTTCCCAGTTACCATGGTGCGGCCCTAGAAAAAGTATTCCCCTGCCCTGGCTGACCGCATTTTCGACCAGCTCCTCACCTTCTACCGATCGCACCAGAGCCAGCACCGCCTTGGCTTCTCTGAACCATACCACAGCAAACTCGAGCATGGTCTTGGCGGTTTCCTGAAGGCTCCGCTTTACCAGAGCATCTAACTCTTGCTTGTTTTTTTCCGGAAAACACAACGTCAGGTTGATACGAGTGATCTGAGCAGGTTTCAGGTTTGCCCAAAAAAGCAGGGTACCGACGCCGCTGCCCAGCCCCTGAACCATTTTTAACGGCAAAAGAGCGATGCCCTTCATCAGGACAACGGCTATATAAACGATTATTCGTTCAAACAATGATTTTTCCTATTCTAAAACGACGCAACCTTTCAATCTGAATCCAGTCCACCCACCCTAGAGTTGCCAACTTCCGACAAACCGGCAACAATAGCCGACTCTGACACCAGAGTGGTGTTTAGCACACTGATTGTTTCGACATGGCCACTTGATGCTTTATTTATTTATTCCAGTCACCATTTTCGTCCTGTGGTTTTCCTTTCGCTATGCTTGGTGGCGGAAACCAAAGGACTATTCACACCCGAGAATATTGATGTACCACATGATAGCCTGTCCCCATTCCGGAGCCAAATTTAATGGCCTGAGAGTATCACCGGAAAAATTTGAACGACAGATTACCTGGCTCAAACACAATCATTGGCACTTCACCACAATGGCAGAACTGATGAGTCATTCAGAATCGCTGCCGAACAAAACGGTGGCCATCACGTTTGATGATGGCTACCAAGACAACTACACCGATGCGTTTCGAATAATGAAAAAGTACGGGGTCAAGGGCACACTCTATTTAGTCGTAAATCGCCATGACAATGATTGGTCAACCCAAAAAAAAGCCCATCACGATTCCGGAGAGTTGGCCAGAACCGCCAAGTTGTCAGATGAACAGGTTCAAGAGATGGTCGACTCCGGTCTGTTTGAAATCGGTGGCCACACATTGAGCCATGTCAATTTATCGACATCGGACGAAGAAACAAAACGAAAGGAAATCGCAGACTGCAAAGTACAACTGGAGACAACCTTTAACACCTCTGTCACGAGTTTCGCTTATCCGTTCGGCATTTACCAGGATGATGACCCTGAACTTGTGGCATCGCTCGGCTTTACCAATGCCGTGCTGGCCGAAGGCGGGATAGAAACCGACAGGGTTCAGCGACGCTTTACACTTCGCCGGATAAAAATTAGTGGCAAAGATAATTTTTTCGCTTTCAAATGCAGAATAAAAACCGGCAAACGGGGCCTGAAAAAATGACGAATCTTCACGTCTGGATCATCTCTGACACGCTTCCCGGTCACTACAATCAAAGCATGGGTATTGTCAATGCCTTGCGCGAATACGAAAATGTCACGTTCAACACCGTCGAAATTACGTTGCAAAGCAAGCTGTTTCGATCACTGTTGCGCTGGGCCGCAAACCACAAATTCCGCTTCAATAACACGCTACTGAAAACCCTTTTTCATCTTCCGAAACTGCCTGACCGGACGCCCGACATAGTGATCTCGGCAGGCGGCAATACCCTGTTCGCCACTATTGCGTTAGGTCAGAAATTCAATGCGACAAAGGTATTTAGCGGCACCCTGAAAGGCTACCGAAGCAGTCTGCTGGACGTGGTATTCAGCGTCACTCCGCTGGTATCCACTAACCAGCCTGTCGACAACAATATTGTGCTGGATCTACCACCAAGCAATATTTCCGATATCGAGGACTTATCCGTAAAGCAGCCGCCCTATGTCTTCGCCTGCCTGATTGGCGGGGATGGCGCAGGCTACCGATACGATCAAACTGACTGGCAGGATTTGGTCAGCTTGCTGGCAGCGATTCAGTCCCGCTACCCCTGTCAATGGCTGATCTCCACCTCCCGACGAACCGGTATCGAAGCGGAAAGGATTCTGGACAAGGCGATTAAAGCGTCAACCATTCAACCTTATATCGACGAGCTGATACTATATGCAAGCAATCCCAAAAAAGTGATTCAAAGCTGGTTGCAACAAGCCAATGCCCTGTTTACCACGGAAGACAGCCTGACTATGGTTGCAGAATCCATTGTTTCCAGGAAACCTGTTTTCACCCTGCAACCAAGACACGTCCGGCCTGACCATAATGACGCAGCGGCACTGAACAAATACCACCAGAAGGGTTTGATCCAACGACTAAAACTGCATTCAGCCACCAGCCCGAAATTTGACCCGACAGGCAAAATCAACTTACCCGACATACAGCGACAAATTCACCAAGCCATCATGGAAACACATCGCTCATGAGCCACAAACAAATACTTTGGTGGGGCCGCTATGGCAACTATGGTCCCGACTACCCGCGCAATCGCACTATTATGCGCTGCATGAGACAGTTGGGCTGGGCTGTCGACGAGTTTCGACCGGCAATATCGGCTCTGGGCGGGCTGCAGGCACAATTCACCCAAATAGCACAAACCGGCAACCTCA
Source organism: Gammaproteobacteria bacterium (assembly GCA_002747055.1). Classification (GTDB taxonomy): domain Bacteria; phylum Pseudomonadota; class Gammaproteobacteria; order Pseudomonadales; family Oleiphilaceae; genus LZORAL124-50-18. Next base: position 11,511 of record PDSQ01000021.1, on the reverse strand, counting down.
CTCGAGCGGATGCAGTCTGGGTACCTTGCTTTCGACAGAGAGACCTGGCAAGTGCAGCAAAATGGGCCAACAAGCACACTACACCGGTTATTTTCGACCCATTGATCAGCGCCTATGACAAACGGGTGTTTGAAAAAAACAAATTTCCAGCCAAATCACGCCGGGCAAACCGCTTGTTGAACTGGGAACGCCGACTCTTTGCTCTTGCCGATTGTGTCATTGCAGATACGGAATGCCATAAAACCTTTTTTGTCGAAACCTTGAAGTGCGATCGCGACAAGGTGATCGTGATCCCTGTATCAGCGGAAGAAGAACTATTCAAGCCGCAAGCCATGCCCACAACAGTCAAGCCGGAAGTACTGTTTTTTGGGACGTTTATCGGCTTACAAGGACCAACATACATCGCCCGGCTGCTAACACACTATCAAGGCCCCAACTTCAAACTAACCTTTCTGGGTGATGGCCCGGAACGACCGGAATGCGAGCGTGTAGTTCAACGCTTGCTGCAGACAGCCCCAAACAGTGCCGTTGACGTTGCCTTTGAACCCTGGATTCCTTTCGAGCAATTGCCGACACGTATTGCACAAGCTTCCATCTGCCTTGGCGTATTCGGCACCGGCAAAAAATCATCCCGGGTCATTCCCAATAAAGTCTATCAAGCCCTGGCCTGTGGTCGCCCGGTAATCACCATGCATGCAGATGCCTATCCCGGCTCCTTGTTGACGCTGCCCCAACGCGGGCTCAGATTTATCGAACCGGGAAACCCGCAAGCGATTGCCAACGCAATTGCGGACTCACTGACTGCCATAGCGACACTAGAAAGTGCCAGACAAGAGTCGGAGGCGGCATTCAAAATATATCAAGCACACTTTTCAAACGAGTTTATCCGAGCCATGCTGAAGTCACTGATCTAACCCGGAATCCCAGCAGGATCTGCGTGCCCGCTCTAGTGGCTGGACCACTCTTTACTTAGCTAAACGAAAAAAACGATTTATGGCAACCAGTGATAGGTATCGGGTCAACTTTTAACTAGATTTCAGCCTTATTAGCTGTTTTTAGGTGTTATTACAGACAAAACACTGATAGATTATTCGCCTTTATTTTTTCTGTATGGATCAGCGAGTATGTATTATAGAACCGATGATGTGCGAATTAACGATGTAAAAGAACTATTACCGCCAGTGGCTTTGCTGGAAAAGTATCCGACCAGTAAAGCGGCAGCACGCACTGTTTTCGAAACCAGACACTCGATACATCGAATTCTTAACGATGAAGATCATCGCGTCCTGGTCATCATTGGCCCCTGCTCGATCCATGATCCAAAGGCCGCTCTCGAATACGGTGAAAAGCTAGCCAGGCTTCGCGAAAAATACCAAGCGTTTTTAAACATTATCATGCGCGTCTATTTCGAGAAGCCAAGAACGACTGTTGGCTGGAAAGGTCTTATCAATGACCCCTATCTGGATAACAGCTTCAAGATCAACGATGGCCTGCGCATCGGTCGCAAGTTACTGCTGGATCTGAACAACTTGGGCATCCCGACCGCAACTGAATACCTGGACATGATCACACCTCAGTATATGGCAGATTTGCTGAGTTGGGGGGCGATTGGCGCGCGCACCACGGAGTCACAAGTACACCGCGAACTGGCATCCGGCCTGTCTTCGCCAGTTGGCTTCAAAAATGGCACCGACGGCACCATTAAAGTAGCCATTGACGCGATCGGCGCGGCAGCGGCCCCCCATCATTTCTTGTCCGTCACCAAATATGGGCACTCCGCCATTATCGAGACTATCGGCAACAAAGACTGCCACATTATATTGCGCGGTGGCACCGAGCCAAATTACGATGCCGAAAACGTCAAACAGGTTTCATCCGGGCTCAGAAAAGCCGGCCTGCCTGAAAAAATAATGATTGATTTCAGCCACGCCAACAGCCGCAAAAAATTCCATAAGCAAATGGAAGTGTGTACCGATGTCTGTGGCCAGATCAAGTCAGGAAATCAGGCTGTTTTCGGAGTGATGGTAGAAAGTCACCTGGTCGAGGGCCGGCAGGATTTAGTGAATGGTCGGGCGGAGGTTTACGGCCAGAGTATTACCGATGCCTGTATTGGCTGGAATGACACCGAAACCGTGTTAGCACAACTGGCAGAAGCCGCAAAAGTACGAATGGAGCGGCGGTCTAGGTAAACCTCAGATGGCAGATTTCCATGGCTATTCTACCCTCAGCGAATTTAGCGAGAATCTCGAAGGCTCGATGACAATCGCTTGGACAGTGAAATTATTGGCGACTCCACCAGATAGTAACTTACAGCCGCAACTATTGTGCTAGCCAGCAGAATGACAATGAGGTACAGAAACAAGTTAGACAATAAAACGGGCGGCCCGGATGCCATCAGCCAGCTATTGACTCCATGCAATACGACAGGATGAAACAGATAGAGAGAATAGCTGATGGTGCCGAACCAAACCAGAACCCGGTTTCTCAATAATTCAGCCCGGCAACCAAAATAGAATACGGCCAGCGCGACAAGATACGGAATCCCGGCCCGAAATGCCGTTTCTGCATTGGTCAACAAATCGCTTAGATACAACCAGACAGCAGGCAAAACGACGACCAGAGTATGGGCGAGTAACAGGCTTTGCATCGACAGAAAATAGCGTTTGAATGATAAGCCGCTATTTTTATTGTCAAAAAAGACTCTGAATGAAGCCCCCCAAAACATGATGCTGAGATGATAAGGCATGCTTCTCCATTGTGACAGGGCCGGTCGCCAGCTGTCTGACATTTGAAAAAACGCCGCAAGCGCCACCAACAGAACGGAGATCACCAGATAAACCAGGGGGTTCCGAACCCGGCCTGTCAGAAAAAGCAGTAAACACAGACTATAAAAGACCAGTTCGGTCTCTAAAGTCCAATATAACCCCAATACAGCAGGCTGGCCCAGCGCAGCAGGTAGCATAGTGATATTGGCCAATACCATTGGATCGGTGACCGGCGGCTGCCAGCCTCCCCAAACAAAATAGAGACCTGCCGCAACCGACAACCAAAACGCCGGATAAAGACGGAACAGCCGCCTTAGCACAAAGTGCCAGGCGGAGCCCTTGATACTGGAGCAAATAACGAAGCCACTAATGGCAAAAAACAGCGCGACACCGATCCGGCCAAAATCAAACAGCCGGGCAACCTCAAATAACCAGAAACCTGGCCCTGCCATCTTTGGCTGCTGAACAAACAACTCGGTCACATGCAGCCATACAACAAGCAACGCCGCGATACCACGGAGCGCTTCAACCTGAGCCAGTCGTTCAGCGGGCTGGGTCATTTATGGCCACGTCTGACAATCTTGCGGAATCCCGATAGCCCGCCCCTGTGTACAGGCCCAGAGCCAAAAAGATCCCTCCCAAAAATTCAAAACTGACAAGTTTAAAATCCACCAGTCCCCGCGCCAGAAAATACACCATATAGGTTAAAGCGAACAGCCGCCAGGGAGACGATCCGGAATGGGCCGGACGCAACATCATGGCGACAAATAGCATCAAGAACAGCCCCCCAATCAGGCCAACCGAATACAACAGTTCAAGATACACACTATTGGGCATCACAATTGGTTTTCCCTCCAGCAAAATGCCACTTAAATATTTAAAGGTATTCAGCCCATAGCCCAACCAGGGCTGCACCTCCACCTGCCAGAGGAGTTGCTGATAAATATCTTTTCGTGCTTCATAGGTATAACCTGGGCAAAAGCTCCCAAAACAAGTACCTGAGTGAAAAAAGAAGGCATAGACAAAGAAAACGAGCGAGGCCAGCACCACCGACCACCATAGCAACATACGATAGCGGTGACCGAACGCAAACACCAAGCCCAAAGAGAGTGTCACCGCCAAAAGGTTGCCACGAGACGTAGTCAATACCAGTATCGCAACCGCCATCACCAGGCAAAAACCCAACGTCCGATCTATGCCTCGATAGCGAACCATAAACCCTAATACCAGCACATCGATCGCAACAAAGTTGGCAAACTCATGCAGGTTTCGCCACCTGTCGTAAATCCATTGATTCTCTCGCAAACTGACATCGCCAGTAGTGAAAACAGAAAGGACATAAAAAATCATCACAATAAGTAAAACGACGAAAGAAAAATTTCGTAGTTTTACCATGAACGTTTTAGCAGAAGCGATATGGGCAATAAAAAAGAAACCAACGAAAAAAACGAGCGCTGCCCGCAAACAATCATAGGTGCCTTTAAGCGATTTTTCTGGCAGCTCAGAGAAAACGACACCGACCAGCAGGAATGCCAGAAACAAGAGCCAGGTTTGCCGTTGCAAGCGGGTCGCAGCAGAAATCAAACCGGGTTTTTGAACCAGGGCGATAATCAACAAAAGCAAAGATACCAAACTCGCCTCGAGCATTTCCACGGGAAGCGCAAACAGAAGGTAACTGTACAAAAGCCACTGCCAACCCAAAAACAACTGACTGACGGAGCGTCGTGCTGGCAATGATTGCGTCGTCATTGTTAGAAGAGTGGGCAAACCCGGCTCTATTGTCCAGGTTTGCTTGTTATTCAGGAAACCGGGGTCAGCCAGTCGAGGTTTTGCGCTCGCCGCCCCTTCACCGCATCAAAATACATTGTCTGAAATTTCTCGGTCAGCGGCCCTCGGCCACCACCGCCGATTTGTCGGTCATCCAACTCGCGAATGGGCAACACTTCCGCGGCAGTGCCGGTAAAAAACGCTTCTTCAGCCACATAGACTTCATCCCGGGTAATCCGCTTTTCATGAATGGTGACACCCAGCTCTTCCGCGAAAGAAAAAATGGTTTTGCGGGTGATACCATCCAGGCAGGAGGTCAATTCAGGGGTATACATTTCACCTTCGCGAATGATAAAGATATTCTCGCCGCTGCCTTCGGCAACATAGCCTTCGTTATCGAGCAACAAAGCCTCATCGCAACCACAGCTCAAGGCTTCGTTAAGTGCCAGCATAGAATTAATGTAGTGTCCATTGGCCTTGGCCTTACACATGCTGATATTCACATGATGCCGGGTATAGGATGAAGTGCGCACCCTGATTCCTCGCTCTCTCGCCTCGGGAGACATATACGATGGCCATTCCCAGGCAGCCACGATGACATGGGTTTGCAGATCATCCGCTCGCAAACCCATACCTTCTGATCCGTAAAAGACCATTGGCCGAAGATACGCTTCGTGCAGGTTGTTTTCACGCACGACGGCACATTGCGCTTCATGCAACCGCTCTTTGGCGAAAGGCATCGGCATTTGCAGAATATGCGCCGAACGAAACAATCGGTCGGTATGTGCCTGCAATTTGAAAATGGCTGCTCCCTGGTCAGTTTCATAAGCCCGGACACCTTCAAAACAACCCATTCCATAGTGCAAGGTATGAGTCAAAACATGCGTTTTTGCTTCACGCCAGGGTACCATTTCGCCGTCAAACCAGATAACACCATCTCTGTCAGCCATGGACATAATTATCGCTCCTCAAAAAACCACCCGCGCTTCAGGCAATATTCAACACGTTTCGCACGAGTTAAACGCTAAGTGAAAACAAAACCAAAAAGTATACAGAACCTGGTCGCAAATTCTATCAGATTTTTGCCCGTATCGTCTGACAAACGACACAAATTCACTCTTGGCAACTTATCTGAAAGTCAGCGACGCAAACGCTTGTGCCAAGACTGTTTAAGTTTTCTCAGTCGACGTTGATAGGTAGTTCGCGCTACCTTTTCCCAGCCAAACTTTTCTTTGAAAGACGAGAACTCACTTTTCGCCAACACTTTTTTTAACGACTGACGATGTGACTCACCTTGCACCCTAAATTGATTATAACTCTCAAGCAACTCAATAAAGCGCTGGCGTGGCAACGGGTAAAACTCAAAAAATGGCCTTCGACTATCCTTGAGATCCATAGCGAAAGGGCGAGCGTCTATTAACAGTGCCTTGAACTTGTCGGATTGGTCAGGCCAAAACTGGTATTCGAACAGAAAGTAATAGAGCAACCGCTGACGACGCTCGTGATCAAACGACCACAACAACGACGCTTGCAAGACCGCAGGCAAGTCTGACATGGGTCGACCATGCATTTCGAGACTCAGGCCCTTCCTGCCATAAAAAGGCAGGCCACCCAGTATCGTCGGCTTTCCTAACATAATTGATTCCAGCCCGATATTGGAACACAGCACCATAGTGGCATCTGTCATATTGATGACATCATGAACATTGACGGCATCGACAACAAGCACATCCTGCTTACGTGCATCTGTTATTTTAGGGCTAAACCAGCATTTCGGATGCCGTTTGATCACTAACTTCCAATCTGAAGGAAGATGATAGATCACATCCTTCACCCAGGCGGTGTAGTCTTGTTCATAGGTATCTGGCAGATTAAATACGACGCTCATATCGGTAACCACTTGCATACCCAACAGCAACACAGGCCGAGCATCACCAGAGATAAAATCGCGCAACGCATCCATTTCGCCTTGACTGCTTTTAATATGAATTTTGGTTTTCTTTTCATCACGCCACGTTTGTAGCAACTGGTCGACTTGCCGCTGCTGATCCGCTGAAAACGGATTCTGCATATAACCTTGCCAGGTTGCATCCACCCAGTTCACCGACGGCATAAAGTAGGGGCAGCAGGGATCGATAATCAGGGAGGCGCCCGGGGTAATCGGCGCTTCGATAAACAATGGCTGAACCTGATATTTAAGTGCCTTGGCCAGCGCTATTTGGGCAATCGGGGTAAAGCCATTGTTAATGGTCACGAAATCGGGCTGAAACTGTTTAAACTGATCGTCTATTTCCGCAGCCAGGTAGCGTAAATGAGGATACAACCCTTTTCGGGTGTCCAGATACCGCCGAACACCAAACGCCCCTTTCGCGATGATCCGACCGGACATCAAAGCTTCAAAGCACAAACCATCCCCGTACTTGCGCTCGTAAATGTTTTTGGCGAGCCTTCGCTTTTTGTCAAAATCCCGAGAACGAATGACGCGAAACACGACACCGGAATGTTTCGCATAGCTTACCAGGGTGTTTTCAAATTCTTTGGTATCCTCGACAATTAGCAATTTACTCATAGGAACAGCGTATTCCATACGTCCGTAATCAACTGACGCTGATCCAATAACGTATCGATACCGACTTTGGCAGATTCATTTTGCAGAGCACGCTTGTGAATGATCGATCTCAATGTAATATAGGCTTGTTTCAACTGCTCGGTTTTTTCCACCGGAAGGATACCGGCTCGGCCAATCTCTTCCAGTATCCGAATATTATCAGACCACCGACACAGGGCCGGGTGAGTGTAGCCGTAGGCCAACACGCAGAACTGCACGATAAATTCTATATCGACAATTCCTCCCGCATCATGTTTGATATGGAAAACCTCCGGTTTTGCCCCCCCGATCACTTTTGTTCCCAGGTTGTCACGCATTTTGTAACGCATGGCGCTTACCTCGTCACGCAGTTTGTCGATCTCTCTCTGCTTGCCAACAATGCGCCCCCTGACAGCTTGAAACTTCTGGGCCAAGCGGGCACCGCCAGCGATCGGGCGAGCTCGAACCAGTGCCTGGTGTTCCCAGGTCCAGGCATCATTCTCCTGATATTTTTCAAATGCCTGCAGGCTGGTTACCAGTAACCCGGCATTGCCTGACGGTCGAAGTCGCATATCCACTTCATACAGTTGCCCCGAACCCATCTGGGCATTTAGAATATGAATGATTTTTTGACCCAGGCGAATAAAAAACACGGCATTGTCAATAGAACGATCACCGTCCGTAGAGAGATGGGTGGGTACATCGTGAATAAACACCAGATCCAGGTCAGAACCATAACCCAGCTCGATACCCCCTACCTTGCCATAGCCCACCACCAGAAACTCCAGCTCACAAGGCACACCTGGCGCTTTCTGCGGATAGCCATGCTTGCCAACCAGCATCTGCCAGGCAATCTGAACCACCTTATCCAGCATGGCTTCGGCAATCCAGGTAAGGTAATCACTCACTTTCATCAGAGGTAAGGTGTTCGCCAGTTCCGAAGCGGCGACGCGCAGTACATGCGCCTTTTTAAACAGCCGCAGCACATCCATAATCTCCTCTAGATCCTCCTCCGGTATACGCAGAAGCTGCTGGCTCAGTTCATCAATGAGTTCCGATTTTCGGGGAGGCGTATAAAGACTTTCAGCATTCAGCAATTCATCGAGCAACAGTGGAGTGCCTGCCACCTGCTCGGCAATCCAGGGGCTGACCGAACAGAGCTTGACCAACTGCTCCAGCGCACCCGGGTTTTCATAGAGAAGAACCAGATAGGCCGTCCGTCTCAGCACCGATTCAACGAGCATCAACACTCTTTCCAGTGTGACCTCGGCATTGGCTACCTGGACAATGGCTTCCAGAAGTATCGGCATAAACCGGTCCAACCGCTCGCGACTTTGCGTCTGCATCATCAAAACCGCCTTGCTTTGTTTCAGGTTGCGCAATCGCTCAGCGAAACGGGTGGGGTTGGCCACTCCCTGTCCAGACAATATTTCCTGACATTTAAGGTCATCGATTTCACCGGACCAAACCAGTTGCCAGCAATCATCATGCCGGGTTCTTGCCGCTTCGGTCTCTTCATCCTCCGCGATTACATCTGCAAAGTGGGCACTGACCCTGGCTCGGTGCATTGATAACACCTCGGCGAAATCATCCCAGTCATCGAAGCCCATCACCCGGGCAACCCGTAAGCGATTGACCTTGTCGGTGGGCAGCATCTGGGTTTGTTGATCCCGAATCCCCTGAACGGCGTGTTCCACATTCCGCAAAAACTGGTAGGCATGACGTAATTCGTCTACCGCCGTTACCGGCATCAGGTCATTTTCGATCAGTGCCACAAAAACCTGCCGCAGCTCCCGTGTTCGCAAGTTCAGGTCTCTGCCGCCACGAATTAACTGGAATGCCTGGGCAATAAACTCTATCTCACGGATACCGCCGTCACCGAGCTTGATATTGTCTTCCATGCCTTTGCGCCGGACTTCTCTGGCAATCATCCTTTTCATGTCACGTAGCGATTCGATAACGCTGAAATCAATATATTTGCGGTAAACGAATGGCTGCAACGCCACCATCAGATTCTCGCCCTGGTCTTTGTCACCCGCGACCATGCGCGCCTTGACCATGGCATAGCGTTCCCACTCTCTGCCCTGATCCTGATAATACTCCTCCATCGCCGAAAAGCTCAGGGCCAGCGCGCCGCTTTGACCATAAGGTCGCAATCGCATATCCACGCGAAAGACGAAACCTTCTCCGGTAGTACGATCCAGTACGTTGATCAGGCGTTGACCAACGCGAATAAAAAAGGCCTGGTTGTCCACCGTTCGGCCCGGCCCCTCGGTTTCCCCTTTTTGAGCAAAGGTAAAGATCAGGTCAATATCGGACGACACATTCAGCTCATGCGCTCCCAACTTGCCCATTCCGATCACCGACATAGACTGCTTAACCTTGCTGCCATCGGCGTTCTGGCGCATTGGTGTACCCAGCTTCTGGCAGCAATCGCGATAAATCCAAGCCAGCGCAATATCAATACAGCTGTCGGCCAGATAAGTCATATCCCGCACAGTTTCATCCATATCAGCCTGCCGGGTAAAATCACGCCAGACAATGCGGCACATCTGCTGTTGCCGAAAACGTCGCAAGACACTCATCAAACTGGCTTCATCGGTCACCTCCTCTACCATGGATTGCAGTTGCTGACGGAATTCATCTTCGCTCTTGCTAACGAGATAATTGTCTGAGGCTACCAATTCGACAAAGAAATCGGGGTTGCGGGCACAGTAATCGGCAACGAATGGACTTAAAGACCAGACCCTGGCCCAGGCCTGCTTGCGGTCGGAATCAATGTCTGAAAGTCTGCCATATAACTCTTCAGTGCTTTTTTCCTGCAATAGTTCCAGAGATTGGCTGAATTCAGTTACCAGGGCGGGATGAATCAGAGCAACGAGTTCACTCTGTAATGAGTCGCTGGAAAAACCTGTCACGGGCATAATTCCTGATAAATATGGAGCATTGAAAAATGGCCAGGTAACCGGCTACTTAGCACACGCCAGTCTCACCTTTACGATTTTGCTATTGTGTCTTAAAAGCACAGGTAAATGAATGGTTCGAATCAAGTTCGACAAAGATATTCGACCTAGATTCTGCAAATATATATTGATTCAGTCTTACTGATGACTGGTTGCCTTATTCGATAAATGAAAGCGTTAACCATGAGTGCCAGTTTACGGCAAACAAGTGGTTGTCCGGCACTTTAAGTTTGAGTTGCTTGCTCCCGGTCAGAAGTTTACCGGCGGTACGAATCAAGTAGGCTCTCACCGTCTGAATTTCCCACTTTTTTAATTGATCATTATCAGACAAAAGAGCCATCCACCGAAACCAAGACGTTGTAAAAAGTGAATCGCCGGTATGACCCCTGCCTGACTGGTGAGACCTTTTGCTGTTGAACTGTAGGTGATTTTTCGAGCTGGTTTTCGGCTGCTTTTTCTAGTATTGTTGGTCATGGAAAAGGTGACGCTGCTTCTGATGGTTATTTGGCCGTAACTCATTGAAGCAGTTTACCTTTTCTTCTGTTCTTTTGTCACCCTTTGCAGAATCTAGGTTAAATATGAAGTTCCCGAACCAGCAAGAGTTATTATTAACCCTGACTATTCGGATAAACCTACTGAAGAGCTTAAAAATACAATATTGATAAGCGAATATGGATATTTTTTGGATTCAGGTATATCCAGATTAAGGTTGCGCCACCAACTAGTGAGTTTTGAAGATCATGGTAATGATTTGTTAACTCGTTTAAAGAGAGAGTTTCAGCACCCAAGCTTTTCTTTTAGTCGGCATGAAATTGGTGGGACAAAAGGGATTAATACTGTAAATGATGAGCGCACATTTTTTGGTTTTGCCTTTGATGTATCCGAGAAAAACTATTTAGTTGTCATTATTTAGTCGCCCCTGAAAAACACCCACATTATCATGATGAAAACTGGATTTTTCAGGGCCGGCTATTTATCGTATTTCTGGCCTTTGTGAGTGCAACGTCGTCCACTTTCTCACCGTTTTTGGCTTTTTCTATTTCTGCATCGTATTGATCTTTTGCTACCTTGCGCTTCTTCATTGCCTCGGCAGAGGGGCTACCTTCGGGAAAGTCATGCTGAAAATCAGTAACAAATTCTGTTGTCGAAGGTACGTCAATTTCACCGGTCACATACTCCAGTCTTCCGGAGTTTTTGAGGTTAATTCAGTAAACCTGTTCCTGTTTCGGCAACTGTCCCATGAATTGAAGAGCTGACATTTGCGTTACGTACAGCTAATGTGACCTTTGGATTCATCAATACTGATAAGAAAAAAGTTAAATGGATCATGTCCGCTAAACGATAATGAACGACAACTGTATCAACAACGATACCCAGAGGAGTATGGCGCAATGGTGGGCTTTGCAGAGAGATTTAGAGAGGAAGGCAT
>PDSQ01000020.1 GCA_002747055.1 Gammaproteobacteria bacterium | reverse complement strand
TATGAAAACAGAGGCTCAAAAAGACAGTGAGGTAATGTGGGTGAAAGTAAAAGCGCCCACATTATCATGATGAAAACTGGATTTTTCAGGGTCGACTAGGTATAAAGCTGTCACGGCAGATTTGAAGCGAATTTATCAGTCTGTTACTGAAGAGTTTGATGATTAGCGAGCCCATGCGTATTCGTACGCAGCCCAGCTTAGCTTGGTCGTATCTTCGATCACGCCATCATTATTCTCATCGAAATCCACAGTTACATAGTAATTGTCAGAAGCACTGGGGCCCGAAGCGCCATCGGATGGCGAGTGTACAGTGACCCGGATAAGCTGACCGGTACCCATACCAAAAATGACCACACCGGATATAGGGACAGATTCATCCAAAACACTGCCATCATTCGTGATGATATCTCTGGTTGTTGACACCCAAGGTTCCAGTGTCCTGGAATGATAACTTTTCGCCATATCAGCGAAATATATATAGTTAGTATCCCATTGCTCAGTCTTAACCGTTTTTTGATTTGACTCGGTTGTAACGAGCTCATACGCAAAAGGTTCGAGTTCAAAATTTGGGGTTGTGTAGTAAGGGGCGTTGCCTTTCGGTAGTGCATCCACTTCTGCATTGATTAGATTGAAAAATCCTCTATCTGTTGAAACAGTTCTGTTACTGTAGAGGCTACCAAGATTTATTCCTATCATTTCATTGTACGTAAAGGCTTCCCGAGCCAGAACTACGCGCATTCGGTATTCATAATCACCATCGAGTTCTGGCGTAGCATTTCCTGTTTGCGTTTCTTGTTTCAAGCGATCAAGGACAACAGAGTAACCATTATAAGAGCCATACTTCCCCTCAACATCGGTTACTGTAGTCGTCATTTTCATACTCCTCTTAAGCTTTGATTTCTCACTACGAATACAATTTATATCTCTTAGCGTTAGCGAGTCGCCCTTGTGAAACTTCGTATCTTCGTGGGGAACCCTTACCAGTGTTGATGTTGAATCGCCCGACCAACAGTTTTTCTTTATAAGGGGCTCTCTGAGTTTTATCATCTCGAAAGCTTCATTTTCAATAATAATCACTTCAATGTCCTGAATTGTCATCAGGTTTCTTAGAAAAAAAGAGGACAGCTTTACGTATGAATCAACATCAACAACGAAGCCGTCATTGGTCGGTTCATCCGAACTATTTGACCCACCATCATTGGTATCCTGGTCTGTTGTATCCGTCACTGTTTCAGGAGGCCCGGAGCCACTGTCACTGGATCCACCATTACATGCGGCCAATGATAATAAAATCAGTCCGAAACAAATTTAGTTTTAATCTGAACTTTTCCATAATTTATCCTTTTTCTCTTATTTGTAGCTTTTATTTGTCGCTTTCCAAACCCAGTTTCCAGGGATGTTCATGCAGCAGGCTGTAACACATCGAATCATGCACAGTCTACCGATTATATTGCTTAATCGATTAGAATTATAGCCAAGAGACACTTTTAGATAGAATGTCCTGGATTATTCTGACACTGAATAGCGTTGGGCATTTTGACGATTAGTATTGCTCACGTTTCGGAGTTCGGAAAAGACACGACAAATTCCTTATGCATTTGAAGTAAAAGAAAAAAATCAGCCTCAATTTGATATAGTTTCATTGCACTTGAAAAAAACACCAAAAAATTGGCATGTTCGCCAAGGATGTCATGCATTGTTTTGGTCAGAAAAATAACGATGTGCTTACGACCAGATGAAACGGGAAGATTTGAATTGGAGAGCATGACACCAGTAGACTGTTAGAGCGGTGAGACAAAAAGAGAAATTGCATCAGTTATCGATTCGAGCTTTCGTGGGGATTGTTTCGCCTATTGATACAGGTGTCATTAAATGAAATAAAAAGTGAACTAGCGTGCGAAGCGGAATCAGTCATGGCTGTGCTGGACGCAAACATAATGCGCTTTTTTACGCAAGCACTACAACTTGATCAGCAGACATTACGGCTAGAATCCTCAGTCAACCCAAGAAAGTGTTTCCGGGTCTACATAGTAGTTTTGAAAGCTCTTTGCCAGTTTGGCAGCTCAATACAAGTCCTGGTGATAACGCCCGCTATTCGTCAAATTGAACAACCACTGTTGAGCATCGTGTTCACCCATTTGACCATGACATTGGGCAATCTCACAGAGCGCTTTATCGATGTTCTTCTGCAAATGGGCTTTACTGCCGCAGACATATATTTCTGCTTTGTTTTCAGCCAACTGCCAGATTTTTTCTCCATGCTCTTGTAACAAGTGCTGGACATATTTTTTCTCAGCCTGATCACGTGAAAAAGTCGTATACAATGCTGTCAAACGCCGGTTTTGTAAGTGTTCTTCCAATTCCTTCTGATAGAGAAAATCATGTGCTCTATACCGATCACCGAAAAACAAGTGTGCTTCACCGAAGCGTGAACACGATAAAAACCCCATATACGGGGCGATGCCAACGCCTGCACCAATGAGAATAATTGGTACTCGATTATCTTCTGGTAGGTGAAAATGTCGATTGGCGCGAACATAGACTGCTACCTGAGTCCCTATTTCGCTATGAGCGAGAAAATGACTCGCCGTACCAAAGTATTGATTGCCATTTTGGTTGTAGGCGACTTCACGAACACATAGCGTCACCGTATCGGGCGAGACACTTCCACAGGATGCAATTGAATATGCACGCGGTAATTGTGGCGACAATGCAGCGAATAAATCTGCTATCGGCAAGGTCTCCGGCGCGAAAAAATCGCATAAAACATCGGCTATATCTCGACCATAACAATAGTCAGCAAGTTGTTTGGAAGCACTCATCTTGGTCAGTGCTTTTAACTCTTCATTATTGGTTAGTTTCACCAATGCACGAAATAACGGTTTGCTCAAATAGCGCAACTCTTTTTTGCCAAGTTTGTCGCGGCTTGCCTCACTCAATTGACCGTAAAAATCGGCAATGCGTTCAAGTGTGTGTTTGTTTACAGGGGGAACAATGTAGAGTAAATCACCGGCCTGGTAGTTGATTCCGCTGTCGGTAATGTCAATTTGAATTTCGTAAACGGGAAATTCGCCCGAGTCAAGACGCCTGACGGATTGAATGCGAGCAGGAAAGCTTTCGTTTTCGCTGTAAACTTTAACTTGTAAATTAAGTTTTTCAAGGATTGAATCGTCACCTTTGAAATAAGCGATAACGGCATCTGTCCAACATTGAAAAAAGTCTTTGAAGCTGGTGTCGGCATCCACGCGCATAGCAATCGAACTGGCGCCTTTATCACGTAGCAACGCATCAACTTCAATCGAAAAACCACAGAATTTGGAATAGGAAATATCGCCTAAACCGAATACGGCGAACTGGCAACTGACTGTTTTCGCAGCGAGCAAATTCTCGTAAAACTTACGGGCGTTACCAGGTGGTTCACCATCCCCAAAACTGCTGGTAATAATCAATAAGGTATCATTATCGGTCAATGCGCTTGGTGAAATATCGTCAAGTTCACCAAACTGCACGAGTACAAAGCCGGCTTCTGCGAGCTGTGTGGCAAGGGTGTTGGCAAGATTTCTAGCATTGCCGGATTGTGAACCGTAGGCGAGATAAATATTGGCCATGATTTTCACCGGGCTTGAAATGTAACAGTCATGACGAAAGCCGATGCCAACTCAATGACAGCTAGCACAGTCTTTCGCCTGTTTCGGTATAGCGATTACTTATCGTAATACTCGTCGAATTGTTCCTTGGCGGACTCTACCGCATCGTAATCCCCCATCAAGTCGTTAATTACGCGACGAACACTAATATACTCTACGATTTCACCAGCATCATTTTTGATGGGTTGCACCGTCGTATCGACCACGTAAAGCACGCCGCCTTTGCCGCGATTGGGGATAATACCTGTCCAAATCTCACCAGCTTGTATGGTATCCCACATATCTTTATAAACCGCTTTAGCCACAGACGGATCTCGGACGATACTATGTGGCTGTCCAATCAATTCTTCGCGCGTGAAACCGGTCAGGGTACAAAATAAGTCATTGACATAGGTGATGTTGCCTTGTAAATCGGTTTTTGATACGACAAACGCAGCTTCGACAGCTTCAAGGACTTGTTTATCAATATTTTCCATTTTTCTACTCCGTAACAACCCAAAGATATATTCAACACCTCTCTTTGACTATACCGGGAAAATCCGGTTTTAAATAGCTATTTATCAACTTGATTCCTTTGTCACACCGGCGCAACCGGGTAGCCCTGTATTCTTGTTCGATAAATGCAACACTCGAATTTCTATTAACCTCATAAAAAACTATCGTTTTCAGTTAAATTCCACCCAAAATCATCATAGTTCCATCACTTCGGCGTCAACCAGTCAAGTCTCGCTTTGGCTGCTTTTGGCCAGTTCCTCGATCAACCTGTCTTCAGCCCAGATATCGATCCCCAGGCTTTCCGCTTTCGTTTGTTTTGAGCCTGCTGCCTCTCCGGCAATTACCAAATCCGTTTTTTTCGATACACTGCCAGTGACCTTGGCTCCGAGGGCAATCAGTTTGTCTTTTGCCTGGTCCCGACTCATTGCAGACAGTGTGCCGGTCAAAACTACCGTCTTGCCCGAAAGTGCAGAGGCGGATTCGCTGAATACGCTATCAGGCAATACAGGTGAAATGATGACAACGCCCAGCTCAAACAACTGCTCGATTACCTCAAGGTTGTGCGGTTGTTGAAAAAAAGTAAAAATATGATTGGCCACAATCGGCCCCACATCCGATACCTGCTCCAGTTCTTCAACACTGGCCTTTTTTATTGCATCAAAATCGCCGAAGTGCAATGCCAGCTCTCTGGCCGTCGCCTCACCCACTTCACGAATGCCCAACGCAAATAAAAACCGATTCAGGTCAACGCGACGGGATAACTCTATTGCGGAGATCAGATTGTCGGAAGACTTTGGCCCCATTCGTTCCATTTTGACCAAATCGGCTACTTCAAGACGATAAATATCTGCGATGGTATTGAGTTTTTTTTGCTCGACCAATGCATTAACCAGCTTTTCACCCAATCCTTCAATATCCATCGCTTTACGGGATGCAAAATGTTTAATCGCTTCTTTTCTCTGGGCCGGGCAAAACAGTCCACCTGGACAACGAGCTACGGCTTCGGATTCAATTTGAACAATTTTGGATTGGCATTCAGGACAATGAACCGGCAATGCTATTACACGTCGTTCGGGCATTGACGCCGAATCAGGGTCGGTTTCCAGCGCCACGCTAACCACTTTTGGTATTACGTCACCGGCCCGGCGAACAATAACCCGATCACCGACCCTGACTCCAAGCCGTTGAATTTCATCCATATTATGCAGCGTGGCATTACTGACTGTCACACCGCCTACAAACACGGGTTCCAGCCGGGCAACCGGTGTCACGGCCCCCGTTCTGCCAACTTGAAATTCGACATCGAGTAACCGGGTGATTTCTTCCTGTGGCGGAAATTTATGAGCAATTGCCCACCTCGGCGCTCTCGCGACATAGCCCAGTAATTCCTGCTGTTGCCGAAGATTTACTTTATAAACAATTCCATCGATATCGTATCCCAGGCCTGCCCTTTTGGCTAACATCGCATGGTAGTAGCGAATACATCCGTCAACGTCATCAACCAGTTGAATTTCTTTGTTGACCTTTAACCCCCACTGTTTGAATTGTTGCAAAATCGCAAAGTGGTTATCTGGAATATCACCTTGCTCGACATAACCCAGACCATAGCAACACATATCGAGATCTCGACTTGCGGTTATTTTCGGATCCAGTTGCCGTAAACTTCCTGCCGCCGCATTCCGCGGGTTGACAAACACTTTGTCACCATTGTTCTCGGCCAGCTGGTTAGTCAATTCAAACGAACTCTGCGGCATAAAGACTTCGCCTCTTACTTCTAGCAGACCGGGAAAACCATCCCCCATCAGTCGAAGCGGTATCGACTTTACCGCTCTGACATTGGCCGTAATATCCTCCCCGGTTCTGCCATCACCTCGTGTCGCCGCTTTTACCAACAATCCCTGATGATAAGTCAAACTTACTGCAATACCATCCAGTTTAGGCTCACAAACAAATTGACAAGACATTCCAGCCGGCAATCTTTCTCTGATTCTTCGATCAAACTGCACGACCTCCTTTTCCGAAAAAGCATTGTCCAGTGACAGCATAGGTAGCCGGTGGTTAACTTCAGGAAAAGCCGAATCCGCCTTTGCCCCGATACGCTGAGTAGGCGAGGCAGGGTCGACAAGCTCTGGCTGCTCGGCTTCTATTTTCCGAAGTTCGTTCATCAAGCGATCATATTCGCTATCAGGCACCGATGGCTCATCCAGTACATAATATCGATAATTGAATCGTTCAATCATCGAGCGCAATTCTGCCGCCCTCTCTGCTGCTTTTTCGGGTACTGTCTCTGGTGCTTTGTAAGGTACTGTCTCTGAAGTTTTGTCAGGAATGCTTTTCACAGCAAATAACTCGTTTAAAATAGCGGAATTGATGGAAAACCATTGGCTGCCCAGGGCCGCCAATTACGATCGAGAAGAGGAATACCAAGCGACCAGAGCACAAGCAGAACCGTTGAATATACGCCTGGTGCATAAGAAAATCGGCCTAGTGGGCAGAAGAAAGCTGCTTGCGTTCGAACTCTCTAACCCGTTGCCGACAATGCTCCAGTGTTTGACTGGTTACCGCACTTCGATTTTCATCCTTTAACTCACCATCGAGATTTCTTGCCAGGCACTGCGCAGTTTCAACCATATAATCGAATGCTGTCATATTGTCGGTCGGCCCCGGAAGATTGAGAAAAAAGCTGACGCCCCTGGTTCTCATGGTAGCCAAAGTGGCGGGATCGAAGTACCCTGGCTCAAAGGAGTTTGCGACACTGAACTGTACCGGGCTGTCTGGTTCAATTTCCTCTCGACGATGATAGATCATCATCTCGCCATGCTCCATGCCGCACGCTTCGAGCAGGATTTGCAGATCTTTCCCGGAAAAACCTTCCGGCTGCCGACTCTCGACATTTATCACGATCAATTCGTTATGATCATTTGGCTTTTCCTGCGAATTCTCGGGTGAAGAATCGGTCCCAGTGGGTTTTATTTTTCGGGTAATCGAATCGAATTTCTTCTTCATCCGGTCACCCAGCGAAAAATGACTGGCTGGCTCGTGACGACCGGAATCGAAATGCGATTCTTGTGCAGCCGGTTCTTCGCGCGAATCGAGCTCAATATCTGCAAAGGTTTCCGAACTGGCCGGTTCGCTTTTTTGCTGTACCGAACATTCAGCCGGTTCAGCAATGTCATCACGGTAATTGCCCCAACTTTCCTGTTGTTCAAACTGCTGATTATCAAAAGCCGGCGTATCGAGCGGCTCACTGACTAAATCAGGCTCACTGGCAACGTCTGCCTCGATGGGAGGTGATTGAATGGTGGCACTATCAATGCCCTCATTGACTGACCCCGAAGCCACCTGGTCAACGCCATTATCGCTATACGTGTCTTCCGCCTGCTCAAGCTCGGAAATGACTCGCTGCTGACTTTGCTGCTTCAAATCCTTCAAAAATGGCGAGATAGGGACCTCTTCGGTTACCAATGCCGGGCGCACTACCCTTGCTCCGCCATTTGGCAGCTCGGAATTGGAATCCAGATCAGCAACCGGATGTGCATAATCACCCCCCATTGCCTTGGACAGTTCCAGAGAGTCTTTTCGATCCCTTCTCATACGCCGATAGGCATCCAGAAGGATCGCAAGTATAAGCAAAGCACCAATAACAAATAACCACTCTCGAAAACTGAGTTCCATATTTTTTTAATCCTTCATACCAAGTTTTCAGCAAAACGAATAACACGGAAATAAAATAACAAACTAACAAAAGGTCACGGAAATAAAAACACTTTTATCAAAAATTGAGCAATTACGGCAAAAACTGGTCAACCCTGCCGCTGACGTAACTAAGCAATAGCCATTGCCGCCGCCGCTTCCACATCCACTGAAACCAAACGCGACACGCCCGGTTCTTGCATAGTGATCCCCATTAGCTGATCGGCCATTTCCATCGATATTTTGTTATGCGTGATGTAGATAAACTGTACTTGTGCTGACATTTCCCGAACCAAATTCGCATAACGTCTCACATTCGCATCATCCAACGGAGCGTCAACCTCATCCAGCATGCAGAACGGCGCCGGATTGAGCTGAAAAATAGAAAATACCAAGGCGATCGCCGTTAACGCTTTTTCGCCACCGGAAAGCAGATGAATGGTGCTGTTTTTCTTACCGGGTGGACGGGCCATAATAGCGACGCCAGTTTCTAACAAATCATCACTTGTCAGCGCCAAATAGGCACTACCGCCTCCGAACACTTTGGGAAACAGGTTTTGCAGCCCGTTATTCACGGTATCATAGGTTTCCTTGAATTTAGCGCGCGTTTCCCGATCGATTTTTCTGATTGCGTTTTCGAGCATTTCAAGTGCTTCCAGCAAATCATTCGCCTGTTCATTCAAATAGGCTTTGCGTTCACTATGAGCCTCGTATTCTTCGATCGCAGCCAGGTTGATCGCACCCAGTCGCTGTATACGGAAGTTCACCTTTTCAATTTCAGCTTCCAACGCGGCTTGCGATATGTCCTCAGGCAGTGTACCAGACAAAAACTCGACCTCGACGCCGCTTTCAGCCAACTCATCACGAAAACCATTTTTACGAATCTCGAATGACTGCATTTCAAGTCGAAGATTCTGTATCACACCTCGAACATCCTGTACTTTTTGTTCAATAGTCAGTCTTTCCTGCTCAGCCTGCCTCAATGCGCTATCCAGCGCTTCTCTGGCTAGTCTCGTCTGGCTGAGAACGCTTTCATCTGACACTTTTTTATCCAGCAGTGCCGCCAAATCCATTCGCATCGTATCAATAGGGGTTGAGCTGTGCTCATCCATCAGCTCCAGCTCTTTGAGTTTTTCGGTCACTTGCGTCAGTTGCGTTTGCAGCCTCTGGCAGTTCGCTTGGGCCGATTCACGCTTTGAGCGTACAGCCTGCACCCGAAGTTGCAGTTGATGTGCGCTGTCTCTTTGATGTCGGGCAAGTTGCCTTAACTCATCAAATCGGCTGCGAATCGCATCCCGTCGACCTAGCAACACGTCCCTTTCATCGGCGTAGTGTGAGGCAGAATCTGCCAGCAATTGCTGCTTTGTCTGAATCGATTCTGACAACTGTAACGATATCGTTTTGTCTGTTGCATCGAAAAGAGCTAACTCTTTGACCTGTTTTTTTACCTGGTCGTCCTGGGTATCACACTTCTTTTTTTGGCCGGCTATCGCCGATTGCAGCGACTCGATTTCTTTTTGTCGAGCCAAAGCACCGGCATCAGGATGAGTATCATCGAAAAACCGAACCCAATTGGAACCGATCAAAGTACCATTCTTACAGACCAACAGCTCACCGGGCTTTAACAATACAACCAGGTTCGATGCGACCTTGACAGAATCTACCAGATACACCCCTGCTATGATCGCATTAACCGATTCCGGCACAGACAGGATGTCCGTCAGGGGTTTTACGTTCTCAAGGGCCAACAAGTCCTGATTTGGCGGCAGTGTCTGGCCTGTCCAGCCGAGATCGATCAACGAAAGCCGATAGATAGTGCCCTCTTTTTGAGCAGAATTCTCGACCAGATTTGCCATCGAATCGACCAACGCAGACGTCATATATGGTGACAAAACGGCTTCGACGGCAATCTCCCAGCCTTCAGTGACAGACACCTGCCGAGCGAGTAACGCCGAATCATCGAGGCCCAAACGATCCAATTCGCTCCGCATACCATCGTTTTCAAGGCCGAGGGCTGCCTCTTGCAGGGCCTGCAATGACCCCAGCTTGCCCCGCATCAGCTGTAACTGACTTCGATTTTCGTCAAGCGAACGATGCAACCGGGCAATGGTCGCCTGAATGATATTCTTTTTTTCTTCACCCGCCGCCTTCTCCTCTGACAGTGACAAAACCTGCTGATCAATGTGCACCACTTGCTCCGCCAGATGCTCGAGGCTGGTCAAATCGAGCTGTCGTTCGATCGCTTGCCGCTCAGTCTGTAATTTTTGTTTTCGTTTTTCACTATCGAACAACTGGTTTTGCAATTGCTGCATTCGGGATTGCTCTAAATCGGCCTTGTTTTTTGCATCCGAAGCACGCTGATTGAAGTCATCCCAGTTTCGCTGCCATCGGTGCAGAGCGTCCTCCACTTCGACCAACTGGTCGGCGGACTCTTCAGCAGTAAACAGAGCCTCCTCAAAAGCTGGCTCGATCTCCTCCAGTTCTTCGTCAAACATCGACACCTGCTTTTTCCCGGTGTCGAATTCTTTCTTGATTTCGTTGATTAACCTGGCATTTTCTTGCTTGTCTCTCGCGATACTCGCCATTTTTTCTTGTTGATGACGAATAGACTGCTCCAAACGGGAGATCGCCGCACCTGTTTCGTAATAACTCGCCTGGGCCGTTTCATATTCACCGGATCGACCGATGTAATCCAATTTTATCTGATCAATCCTATTTTCATTTTTTATCCGTTCTGAAAGATGCTTTTCCAGTTCAACTTCGGCATCACGCATCTGACTGTTCGATATTTCGAGTTTTTGCACGAGGTTAACCCACTTGAACGCACTCAGCTGGGCTTTTTTTTCTCGCGCTTGTCGTGTTAACGCTTTGTATTTTTCTGCGGTTTTTGCCTGCTTTTGCAAATGTGCCAATTGTCGATCCAACTCCTCGATAATATCGGCCAATCGCGCCAGGTTGTCTTGGGTGCGATGAATTCGACTTTCGGTTTCTTTGCGTCTTTCTCTGTATTTTGAAATTCCCGCCGCTTCTTCAATGTAAATTCGCAACTCTTCCGGCTTCGACTCAATTAGCTGACTAATCATCCCCTGCTCGATGATTGCATAACTTCTTGGCCCCAAGCCGGTGCCAAGGAATATATCAGTGATATCTCGCCGTCGGCATTTGCTGCCATTGAGGTAATAATCAGAGCCACTATCCCGGGTAACACGACGCTTAATCGAAATTTCATTAAACGGCGCGTATTCACCGAGCAATTTGCCCTCTGTATTGTCGAAGATAAGCTCAATAGACGCCTGACCGACCGGCTTGCGCGCTGTCGAGCCATTGAAAATAACGTCCGCCATTGATTCTCCCCGTAAATGCCTGGCCGAGCTTTCTCCCATCACCCAGCGTACCGCGTCGATAATATTGGATTTTCCACAGCCGTTGGGACCGACGATTGCAGACAAATTACTCGGAAATGGAACATGGGTAGGATCGACAAACGACTTGAAGCCAGCCAGTTTGATTGCTTTCAATCTCATTGCGGAAAATCACTCCAAAACTATCCAACCAATGCCGCCACATCCGTCAGCTCTTCAAGTATTGCCAGTACCGATCGCTTTTCGTACCCGCCATAGCTTTTGACAATTCGGGTAGTTTTCACCGTATCCTGCTCTTTTATGCTCATCGACAGGTCGAAGCCATCGTCCATCAGCTGTTCCAGGTTCAGATATTCCTTCTCTTTTCTTACTAGCTGATTGCGCTTTCCAACCTGTTCCACTCATGTCTCAAGCTGCTGCGGAGTCCTTTGCAACGCCGTTTTAACCGTCAGCATGGTGAGCAAATGAATATAAATATCGTACAAAGATACCACCAAACGGGGAGAGAGCGCTTAGACAATCGCTCCTTTTCTGGGAGCAATTTGAATTAGATGACGACGCGCCAGAATCAAAAGTGGTTCTCGAACCGAACCCCGGCTGACACTGAGTTCACCAGCAGTTTTTAACTCCTGAATACGTTCCGTTGGTTGTAGTTGGCCTTGTACTTTTTTTGCCTAAATGCTGGGCAATCTGCTCAGACAAACTTTCTGGCGCTTTGAATTTCAGCGTTTTCTCAATAACCAGGTAATGGCAGACGGCATTCTAGCATAAAGAGAATGAGCGAAGCAGCGCCGGGTTTCCGGTGATTTTTGTCGAAAACAGCGGTTGAACATACGAGTGCCAATACTGCCCCCAGGTCAACCTCGGCTTTCAAAACCTGTCAATTTCCCGGCACACGGCAAAATTTTACCTCTCTCGACAATAATAACCTATTGTTTTTACTTATTATTAAAACTTATGGCAAATAAATCGCTTGATTGACCGCACAAGCGGCAACAAGAAGTGGTTTTATAATGAACAATTTTTTTACCAAAGCTGAAACGATAGATTTTACCAAGGCGCGTTTGGTTTCTACCTGTCGAGATTTAAATAAAAAATTTATCGAACCCCAGGACGTTTACACCCAGCTCACCCGAGCACTTCAAATGACGCTGGATATTAACCAGGTAATACGTGTTTTTATGGAACACCTGGTGAAATACGTGCCTTTTGACCATTTTGAATACTATGCTGAAAGTCAAGGGATTCATCTGGGATCAGCCAAACAAAGTACCCATAGCTGTGACTATCATCTATCCTTGCCACACGAAGACCTGGGTAACCTGAAGCTGACCCGCAACAAAAAGTTTAATGCAGATGAGCTGGCAGCTATCGAAAACCTGCTCACGGCCCTGGTATACCCACTTAGAAATGCCCTGCTCTACAAATTAGCCGTCGATTCGTCACTAACAGACGGATTGACCCAAGTAGCAAACAAGCGTGCTTTTGAATTTCATTTTCTTAGAGAAACCGAAATTGCAAAACGTCATTCTAACCCGCTATCGCTGATAGTGATGGATATTGATAAATTTAAAAACATCAATGACAATTTCGGACACTCTGCCGGCGACCAAGTGTTGCGACAAGTGGTAAAAACCGTTGAGAATATCTGCCGAAAAAGTGATTTGCTTTTCAGGTATGGTGGCGAAGAGTTTGTTGTTATTCTTCGTGAAACCAACCTGGCAGGTGCTTATACCATTGCGGAACGCATTCGTAAGAAAGTGCAAGAAACACGTTGTTTCGTCGGCACCAGGGAAATTCCTGTCACGGTAAGCTTGGGCGTCTCCGCCTTTACGCCCGATGAATCACCAGAGACATTCTTTGACCGCGCAGACGACGCCATGTATCAAGCCAAAAAAAGCGGCAGGAACAGAACTAGAGTCGATACCACGGATACCAGTGAACCCGACGCCATCGACTCAAAAAGCGCTTGAACCCGCGCTTTTCGCAAATAACGACTGTTTTTTATCGCTTGCGTCTTACCGGCTTGTTTCTTCTGCCTGAAAACTTGGCTGGGTACACCGACCTGGCCTTGTTTCGTTTACGATCACGCGCCTCTTTTTCTTTCCTGGTCAAGCTGACTTTGCGGCGCGGTAAACCAATAAGATCGCACAAGTCATTCACTTCTTTTTGGCCCAGTTCCTCCCAGCTCCCTGCCTTTAACCTCGATGGCATAAATATACAACCGTAACGTACCCGCTTGAGCCGACTGACCGTCACGCCCTGAGACGCCCACAAGCGACGAACTTCTCTATTCTTACCCTCCATCAGCACCACATGGTACCAATGATTCGCCCCCTCGCCACCGGCTTCGCTGATATCACTGAATTTGGCCACACCATCTTCGAGATAGACGCCCTCTTTCAGATTTTTTAGTACTTCGTCATCCACCTTGCCCAAAACCCTGACTGCGTATTCCCGGTCTACTCGAGCCGACGGGTGCATCAGCTTATTGGCAAGTTCTCCGTCATTGGTAAACATCAGCAAGCCGGTGGTATTGATATCCAGCCTGCCTATCGCAATCCAGCGACCCTCTTCCAGCGGAGGAAGCTGACTGAACACGGTACGGCGACCTTCCGGATCACTGCGCGTCGTCACCTCACCTTCTGGTTTATTGTAAACGATTACCCGGCAGGCCAGTTCTTCGACAGGTCTGACTTTCACCTTCTTACCATCCACCACAATGGTATCCGTCGCCATCACACGCAACCCCAACGAGGCAAGCTTGCCATTGACAACAATACGACCCGCCGAAATCATTTCCTCTACGCCACGACGTGATCCCACCCCGGCTCGGGCAAGCACTTTTTGCAGTTTTTCTCCGGGTTCTCTTCGATAGTGTTCATCTAAACCTTGGTCAATCATGGTTTTCCTGTAAAACAGTGAATTGGTTGATCGGTACCCCCCAGCTTATCTTCGGATTTGATTTCAGCCTGCTCGACGACTTGGGATTCAATTTCCCGACCAATCTCTTCCAGATCTCGAATTTGAGCGAGCGGGGGCAGTTGATCCAGAGACTGTAAATTAAAATAGTCCAGAAATTGCCGGGTTGTCGCATACATTGCGGGGCGGCCAGGTACATCACGATGTCCAACAACACGAATCCATTCCCGCTCCACCAGTGTTTTTATAATATTTGAACTCACTGCCACACCGCGCACATCTTCGATATCGCCTCGAGTTACGGGTTGGCGATAGGCGATAAGTGCCAAGGTTTCAAGGAGTGCACGCGAGTAGCGGTGGGGTTTTTCTTCGTACAATATAGCCACCCACTCTGCAAATTGCTGCCTGACGCGGAAACGAAAACCAGATGCCAGCTCGACCAGATCCAAACCACGACCCGCATAGTCTGCCTGCAACTGGCAAATCGCCATTTTAATCTGCTCTTTACCTGGTCCCAGCGTCTCTTCCAACATCTCAAACAGCTGATCGACAGTAAGCGGCTGATGATATGAGAACAAAATTGCCTCGATAACGTTTTTTAGATTCTGCATAGGCATGTTCAATGGATACGAGCTTTTATCTGAATCGATCCCAGCGGTTCATTTTGAACCATCTCGATTAACTGTTCCTTCATTAACTCCATAATTGCAAGAAAGGAGACAACAACGCCACTTCGCCCCTCTTCCAAGGTAAAAAAAGCCTCAAACGGCAGATAGTTATCTTTGGACAAACGCTCCAATATATGGCTCATTCGCTCTCTTGTCGAAAGTTTTTCTTTTTCGACACAATGACTTTCAAACATATCGGAACGCCTCAATATCTCACTAAAGGCGATCAAAACTTCTCGCAGAGCAACCTCCGGATGCGGCTTTTTTCGCTCAAGTCTGGGCAACTCGACGTCGGCATCGAAAGTATCCCTGCCTTGCCTGGGTAACGCATCCAAATCCTCAGCAGCCTGCTTGAAACATTCGTATTGCTGCAGCCGTCGAATCAACTGCGCTCGCGGATCCTCCTCGGTATCCTCCTCATTCTGATGACGAGGCAGCAAAATACGGGATTTAATTTCCGCCAGTGTAGCGGCCATAACCAAATATTCCGCAGCAAGCTCAAAGCGCATTGATTTCATCAGCGTAATATACTTCATGTACTGTGCTGTTATCGCACTGACGTCGATGAGCAAAATATCTATATTCTGCCTGCGTATCAAATACAGCAACAAATCCAGCGGGCCTTCAAAAGCTTCCAGTATCACCTGCAGTGCATCTGGCGGAATATAAAGATCCTGTGGCAGACTTGTGAGCGCTTTGCCATCAACAATGGCATAAGGCAATGCCTGCTGAATCGAGTTATCACTCAGCAGATAATCGGGAGAACGCCTACCATCAAGAGACAGCTCGGTATGCTGAAGATTCCTGGTTTCACTATTGATTACCGAGTCAGTCACTTTTTGGCTCACAGTCCCCCCAAAAAAACAGGCTAATTGGTTGTATGCGCATTCTCTTCATAACAGCCAAATTGCGATTACATGCATTCTCAAAAAATCGACAATATACACTTTTTTTAACCCGTTTTTTAACCCACATCACAAAAAAGTCATGGTGAGCGTGACAAAACGTACAAAAGGAGGCACGGGGCCTCCTTTTCATTAGCACTATTCATTACCGTTATTGCTAGTACCAGATAAACTAGTAAAATCGCTACCGCCAATCGCCACTTACCAACCGGTGATTTCCGCCAATGCCTCGCCTATTTGAGCCAGGCTTTTTACCGTTCTCACTCCTGCAGCTTCCAGCGCGGCAAATTTTTCATCTGCGGTACCTTTACCACCAGCGATAATTGCGCCTGCATGTCCCATACGCTTGCCTGCCGGTGCGGTGACACCAGCAATATAGGACACCACGGGTTTGGTCACGTTGTCTTTGATATACTGAGCTGCTTCTTCTTCCGCAGAACCGCCAATTTCGCCAATCATAACGATTGCTTCAGTTGCGGAATCTTGTTCAAAAAGAGTCAACATATCAATAAAGTTAGATCCGGGAATCGGATCACCGCCGATACCGATACAAGTTGATTGACCAAAACCATGATCGGTAGTTTGCTTGACCGCTTCGTACGTCAGAGTACCGGATCGGGAAACAATCCCAACCTTGCCTGGTTTATGAATGTGCCCAGGCATAATGCCAATCTTGCATTCACCCGGCGTAATGACACCAGGACAATTCGGGCCAATCAATCGTACGCCCAATTCATCACACTTCACTTTGGCATCCAGCATATCCAGCGTCGGAATACCTTCAGTGATACACACAATCAGTTTGATGCCATTATGAGCGGCTTCCAGAATTGAGTCTTTACAAAACGGTGCGGGAACGTAGATTACCGATGCCTCGGCCCCGGTTTGCGCTACAGCTTCGCGTACCGTATTGAAAACTGGCAAGTCCAGATGGGTTTGGCCACCTTTACCGGGAGTCACGCCACCCACCATCTCGGTGCCGTATGCAATGGCCTGTTCGGTGTGAAACGTACCTTGCGAGCCAGTAAAACCCTGACAGATGACCTTTGTGTCTTTGTTAATTAATATGCTCATCTTGCCTCCCCCTGAACCGCCTTGACCACTGAATCCGCCGCATCAGTCAGACTGGTTGCCGCAATAATATTGAGGCCGCTGTCAGCCAGTTTTTTCGCGCCAATATCCGCATTGTTTCCTTCGAGTCGAACCACGACAGGGACTTTAACGCCGACCTCTGCCACGGCACCGATAATACCGTCAGCAATCAGGTCACACCGCACGATACCACCAAAAATATTGACCAAAACAGCCTCAACGGCATCGTCAGACAAAATAATTTTGAACGCTTCGGTGACTCGCTCTTTTGTCGCCCCTCCGCCAACATCCAAAAAGTTCGCCGGTGCTCCACCATGTAGCTTGACGATATCCATGGTGCCCATAGCCAAACCAGCACCATTTACCATACAACCAATATTGCCGTCGAGCGCCACATAGTTCAGTTCCCATTCAGCCGCGTGTGCTTCACGTTCATCTTCCTGAGACCGATCCCGCATAGCCTCGAGTTTGGGCTGACGGTAAATAGCGTTACCATCGATATTCACTTTGGCATCGAGACAGTGAAGATTGCCTTCGGTGGTAATCACCAATGGATTGACTTCCAGCAAGGCAAGATCATTCTCGACGAACAGTTTCGACAAACCCAGAAACAACTTTGTAAACTGCTTGATCTGATTGTCTTTCAGACCTAGCTGAAAAGCCAAATCACGGGCCTGATAGGGTTGGGCACCAGTTAGCGGGTCGATGGTTGCCCTGAGAATTTTTTCCGGTGTTTCACGAGCCACGGTTTCGATCTCGACACCACCTTCAGTGGATGCCATAAAAACAACGCGCCCCGTACTACGGTCCACCACTGCCCCCAAATATAACTCTTGATCAATATCGGTGCATGCTTCAACCAGTATCTTACTGACAGGCTGGCCATCTTCATTGGTTTGATAGGTGACAAGATTTTTACCCAACCATTTTTTGGCAAAAGCTTTGACTTCTTCTACCGAATCCGCCAACTTTACACCCCCAGCCTTACCTCGACCGCCTGCGTGTACTTGTGCTTTTACCACCCACTTGTTGCCACCGATTTCCGCTGCCGCAACCGCCGCTTCTTCGGGCGTGTCGCAAGCACATCCTTTGGAAACGGGCAGCCCGTATTCCGCAAAAATCTGTTTTGCCTGATACTCATGTAGATTCATGGAGTTATTCCGTAATAATCTATTTTCAATAATCTGATGACGAACTCAACCCGCAAGGCAATACCTCGCAGGTCAAGCTTATCAACTGCCTGATTTAAGAACTAGTTAAGCGCTGCTCTACTTACTACCTGTTTTTGTTGTTTTCAGTTTTGGCTATTTTCCATTTTGCTTACTTTTTGCTTTTTCGGTTTGCGACATGAATGGCGTGACCGTCTACTGCCAACGCGGCCTCATGAAAGGACTCTGACAATGTCGGATGAGCAAAGACAGTCATCGCCAAATCCTCGGCGCTGGAACCAAATTCCATAGCAATCACCGCCTGCGCGATCATCTCGGAGGCTTGTGGTCCCAAAATATAAACACCCAGAACACGGTCGGTCTTGCTGTCCGCCAATACTTTAACCATGCCAACCGCTGTGTTGGCAGCCATTGCCCGACCACTTGCAGCAAATGGGAATGTACCAGTTTTGAAATCAACTCCGTCTGACTTTAACTGTTCCTCACTCTTACCTACCCAAGCAATTTCAGGGAAGGTATAAATCACGCCTGGAATACACTCGTAGTTCACTGCTGCTTTATGGCCAGCTATTCGCTCCGCAACCATGACACCTTCTTCCGAAGCTTTATGGGCCAGCATTGGTCCACGCACTACATCACCTATAGCATAGACACCGGGGACGTCTGTCTGACAATAATCGTCAACAAAGATAAAGCCGCGCTCATCGAGATTGACCCCACTGTCTTGCGACAGCAAGCCTTCGGTATAAGGCTCACGGCCAACCGCGACAATCAGCTTATCGAACTTCATCTCCTGCTCACCTTTGGCATCCACGAAGGTGGCATTGACCAGACCGCGCTTGATTTGGGTTCCAGTCACACGGGCTTTAAGGCGAATATCGAGCCCTTGCTTTTTGAATTGTTTTAACGACTCTTTCGCTATCTGCTGATCCAACGCCGACAAAAAGGTGTCTTGCGCTTCCAGGACGGTAACCTCGGAACCCAATCTGGCCCATACACTACCCAACTCCAAACCAATCACCCCAGCGCCAATCACACCAAGCCGTTTTGGCACTTCGGTAAAATCGAGTGCGCCGGTACTGTCGACTATGATGTCATCGGTAAGCGGCGCAGGCGGAATGTCGATCGGTTTTGAACCTGACGCCAAAATAACATTATCAGCCTCATAAACAGTGACACCACCCTTGCTGTCGGTAACCTCTACGTGCTTGCCACCGAGCAATTTGCCGGTGCCATGCACAGATTTCACCCCGTTGGCCCGGAACAAGGAATTGATCCCGCCAGTCAGATTTTTTACAATCTGATCTTTTCGATCTATCATCTTGGGCACTTCCATAGCCACATCGCCAACATTGATTCCATGCAGGGCAAACTCGTGCCTGGCTTCTTCATATTTATGGGACGACTCGAGCAATGCTTTGGAAGGGATACAACCCACATTAAGACAGGTGCCACCTAACACGATTTTTCCTGTTTCATTCGTCCACTTTTCCACACAGGCCGTTTTCAAGCCAAGTTGAGCCGCTTTTATCGCCGCAACGTAACCACCAGGACCACCACCAATTACAATAACATCAAACTTTTCAGACATTTTTTTTATCCAATATCAATGAACTAGGTTATATATCCAGAAGAATTCTTGCTGGATCTTCGATAAAATCTTTAATTGTCACCAAAAACTGCACCGCTTCTTTTCCATCAATCATTCGGTGATCATATGACAGCGCCAGATACATCATAGGCAATACAACAACTTCTCCTTTTACCGCCATCGGCCTTTCCTGAATTTTATGCATTCCGAGAATCGCCGTTTGAGGCGGATTTAAAATGGGGGTAGACATCAAGGAACCGAATACCCCACCATTGGATATGGTAAAGGTACCACCTGTCATATCCTCAATAGACAACTTGCCATCCTTCGCTTTTAAGCCGAATTCCCGGATTGCATTTTCGACACCGGCCAAACTCAAGATATCCGCATCACGCAATATCGGTACAACCAATCCACGATCAGAGGAAACCGCAACGCCAATATCCTGATAACCATGATAGACAATATCATTACCATCTATCGATGCATTGACCCCAGGAAACCGTTTGAGGGCTTCCGCCGCCGCCTTGACAAAGAATGACATAAAGCCGAGGCGTGTGCCATTGTGAGTTTTTTCAAAAAGATCTTTATACTGATTGCGCAACTCCATAACGGGTTTCATGTTAACCTCGTTAAACGTAGTTAGCATGGCTGCATTTTGCTGGGCATCCAGCAAACGGCGTGCGATACTGGCTCGCAATCGCGTCATCGGCACGCGTTTTTCCGGGCGCCCCTGTCCCGGCACCACAACACTGGGCATAGGCGGAGGCGGCGCCACCGCTGCGCCAGACGACGGCCTGGCACTGGCCAGATTAACCACTTTGGCCGGTTGACTGCTACCCTGTTGTTGCGACTCAAGAAAGAGCACAACATCTTCTTTGGTCAACCTGCCACCCTTGCCCGTCGCCGGTATCAGGTTAATATCCAGTTTTTTCTGTTCGATCAACTTTCTGGCCGCCGGACTCATAATGACATTCTGGCTTGGTCGTTCTCCCAGCGAGGACGCCGGTGGAGTTGCGGCCGCATCCGCTTGCGATACAGCGTTGCCGACGGCGCCATCAGCAAAAATACCAATCACTTCGCCACTGAGTACAACATCCCCTTCGCCTTTGGTTATGCTATCGATAACACCATCGGCAGGGGCAACTACTTCCAGTACCACTTTATCTGTTTCTATATCTACAATAAGCTCATCCCGCGACACCGCTTCTCCAGGTTGCTTATGCCAGGTCGCCACCGTACCATCCACAACTGACTCTGGAAATGTCGGAGCTTTTATTTCAATCGTCATTTCTTATCCTTTATCACATGCCATTAAACTTCAAACGCGTCATTCACGAGACGAGTTTGTTCTTCTACATGAACTGAACTATATCCGGATGCCGGAGCCGCCAGAGCATCGCGACCAGCATAACGAAGATATAGCTTTGGGTTCACACTATGTGCGGCATTCCTCATATGATGCTGACTGCAGTACCAGGCGCCCTGGTTGATGGGTTCTTCCTGACACCAAACAACATCGGTGATCTTCGGATACTGAGCAAACACCTCTTCCAAATCATCGGATGGAAATGGGTACAGCTGTTCAATACGAACGATCACCGTATCAAACAACGCTTCACTGCGACGCTTCTCTGCCAGGTCATAATAGACTTTACCACTACACAGAATGACTCGCCTGATTTTCTTGGAATCTACATCTTCCGGCTTGTCGACTATTACCGTCTGGAAGTGACCATCAGCCAGATCATCCAGAGTTGAAATAGCCTCCTTGTGCCTTAACAAGCTTTTGGGTGTGATCGCAATCAACGGTTTCCTTAACGGTCGTTTCACTTGCCTTCTCAGCATATGAAACACCTGAGCCGGTGTCGTCGGCACACAAACTTGCACATTATGTTGAGCGCATAGCTGCAAATAGCGTTCTATTCGCGCTGACGAATGTTCCGGCCCCTGACCTTCGTAACCGTGTGGCAGCAGCATGGTGAGCCCACACAAACGATTCCACTTGTGCTGGCCACTGGTAATGAACTGATCGATTACCACTTGAGCGCCATTGGCAAAATCACCAAACTGGGCTTCCCAAATAACCAGCTTTTTCGGGTTTGTCGTCGCATAGCCATACTCAAACGCCAGCACCGCTTCTTCCGATAAAAACGAGTCATAGATTTCAAACTCGGATTGATCATCGGCGAGATTCTGTAGCGGCACATAAGTGGAAGCATCATTCTGATTGTGAATAACGGCATGCCTGTGGGAAAATGTACCCCGTCCGACATCCTGCCCGGTCAAGCGCACAGAGTGCCCCTCGTGAATCAGTGTCGCGTAAGCCATCACTTCTGCGTACCCCCAGTTAATGGGCAATGCTCCCTGGGTCATTTTAGAACGGTCTTCCATAATTTTTTGCACTTGTCGCTGAATCGACAAACCTTCGGGGAAATGATCCAGTTTTTTTCCAATGCGTTGCAAGGTCTTAAGGTTTATCCCTGTCTTACATTTAGCGGTCCACTCGTGCCCCAGATAAGGTGTCCAGTCAACATAGAGTTCCTCATTCGGCTCGTTGACCAGACTTTTGGCGACATGCATACCGCCATCAAGTGCATCACGATACTCTTTTTCCAGTTTCTTGACTTCCTCAGCAGTCAATATGCCCGCTTCAATCAAGCGTTTGCCATATAGCTCGCAGGTTGAAGGCTGGTTCTTGATTTTCGCGTACATAAGTGGCTGTGTTCCCGAAGGCTCATCCGCTTCGTTATGTCCTCGTCGCCGATAGCAAAACAAGTCAATAACAATATCTTTTCTGAAATGGTTTCGGTAATCGACCGCAACCTGGGCTGCAAATAAAACAGCTTCCGGATCGTCCCCATTTACGTGCAAAATAGGCGCATGAACCATTTTCGCAATATCGGTACAATACTCTGTGGTACGAGCATCTTCTTTTTTACTGGTAGTAAACCCGACCTGATTGTTGATGACCAAGTGAATCGTCCCACCCGTACTGTAAGCGCGGGTGCCCGACATCTGAAACGTCTCCATTACCACGCCTTGCCCGGCAAACGCGGCATCGCCATGCATAATAATCGGAACGACGGTCTCCCCAACGACATCATTACGTCTATTCTGTCTTGCCCTGACAGATCCTTCGACAACCGGCGCAACTATTTCAAGGTGAGATGGATTAAACGCCAAGGCGAGATGAACTTCCCCAAGTGGAGTCATCACGTTTGACGAAAATCCCTGGTGATATTTGACATCACCCGAGCCACCTTCGTGAAGCTTTTTACCTTCAAATTCTTCAAAAAGTTCTTTCGGATTTTTACCCAGCGTGTTGACCAATACATTCAATCGTCCTCGATGAGCCATACCAATAACAATTTCCTTAGCTCCACAACTGCCTGAACGCTGAATCAGCTCGTCAACCAAGGGAATCAGGCTTTCACCACCTTCAAGACCAAACCGTTTGGTACCCGGGTATTTCGATCCAAGGTACTTTTCCAACCCCTCCGCTGCAACCAATCGATCGAACAAATGCTTTTTTGTCGCCAGAGAATACTCGGGATGAGATCGAACCGACTCCATTCGCTGTTGAAACCAGCGTTTTACGTTGGTATCAACGATATGCATGTACTCTGCACCGATCGATGAGCAGTATGTTTTCTCCAAACCACTTACAATATCTCGCAGCGACATGGTGTCTTCACCAAAAACCAGCGAACCAGTCTGGAAGTCAATATCCAGATCTGCCTGATTCAAGCCGTGGAAATGAATATCCAAATCGTCTATTTTCTCGCGTTGCATCAGCCCCAACGGATCAAGGTTCGCTTTTTGATGCCCCCTAACACGGTAGGCGGCGACTAACTGGAGAACCTTTATCTGCTTTTTCTCATGCTCACTGGTGAAACTGGCAGGCGTGGTGACGGTTGCGGACGCCAGAAGATGTTTGTTTTTGGAAATATGGATAAACTGTTCGCGAATCGAGGAGTGAGAAATATCTGCGGTAATGGTCTCGCCTACACTAGGCAATTTTTCGAAATAATTACGCCATTCTTCGGGCACACCGTTTGGATCAGAGAGGTATGTTTCGAATAGCTCTTCCACATAGGCAAGATTACCCCCGGCTAGATGAGAGGTTTGCCATAGTTGCTCCATTAAGCTTTCTTGCATATATTATTGCTCGCCTTACTATTACGGGGACAAGCAAGTGAGAAGCTCGCACATCAAGCATCATAGAAACGTTTTTGATGAAACTGCTACCCACCGATTTTACGAATGTTTTCCGTATCCCCAGGGTTATATCAGCTTGGCAGTACCCACCTTTTAAGTGAGCAAACCACCCCCCACACGCTATGCCACGATTAACTGGCAGCCAAGGCCTTGCACAAGAAAACGGCTCGGATAGCGTCTCCGGGGAAGTATAACGTTTTTTTTAACAAGTGGGGACGTATACTTACGTATAATTTTGACTCAGAAACCAGGGCGGCATCGGAGCACAACACCGCCACAGGATCGTGGTAAACGCGCTATCAAGTCGCCCTTTGCAAAAGCATATTCCGAATATGGCCAATTGCCCGGGTCGGATTCAAGCCTTTAGGGCATACACTGACGCAGTTCATGATTCCTCTACAGCGAAATACACTGAAAGGATCATCCAGTTGAGAGAGCCTTTCATCGGTTGCCGTATCCCGGCTGTCAGCTAAAAACCGATAGGCTTGAAGCAACCCCGAAGGCCCAATGAACTTATCGGGATTCCACCAATAGGAAGGACAGGCTGTAGAACAGCACGCACAAAGAATACACTCATACAAACCGTCCAGTTTTTCGCGATCTTCAATAGACTGAAGCCGCTCCTGGGCAGGCGCTGGTGTATCGTTGATCAAATAAGGTCTCACTTTTTCATATTGACCATAAAAAAGTGACATATCCACGACCAGGTCTCGAATAACCGGCAGTCCCGGAAGCGGTCTCAACACCAGTTTATCACCTGTCACTACCTCGGATAAGGGTGTCACGCAAGCAAGCCCGTTCTTACCATTCATGTTCATGCCATCGGAGCCACACACTCCCTCACGACACGACCGTCGATAAACCAATGTGGGATCACTTTCCTTCAAAAGACCCAATACATCCAATACCATCAGGTCTTTGCCTTCAGGTATATCAAGC
This sequence comes from Gammaproteobacteria bacterium, assembly GCA_002747055.1. Classification (GTDB taxonomy): domain Bacteria; phylum Pseudomonadota; class Gammaproteobacteria; order Pseudomonadales; family Oleiphilaceae; genus LZORAL124-50-18. The sequence continues at coordinate 2,963 of PDSQ01000020.1, read as the reverse complement.
TTTATATCCTGCATAAACGGCGCTTCATCTTTATCAGGATTGTAACGATAAATACTGACTAACATCTCTGCCTCCACTTAATAGGTTCTGGCCTTGGGTGGGAATGCTTCTACAGTCTTGGGGCTAAAGTTCACATCTCTTTTCCCTATACGCTTGTCTTCCGGAAAATACAGCGAATGCTTCAGCCAGTTTTCGTCATCACGTTCTGTAAAATCATTGCGAGCATGAGCACCACGACTTTCTTTCCTAACTTCAGCTGCAATCGCTGTCGCGTAAGCCACCTCGTAGAGGTTCTCCAGTTCTAGGGCTTCAATTCGGGCAGTATTAAAGGATTCGCTCTTATCTTCAAGGTGAAGACTATTGATTTTTTCACCAATTTCATCCAATAGACGCAAGCCTTTCTGCATGCTTTCACCCTCGCGGAATACACCAAAGTAAAGCTGCATCGTGTTTTGTAGCTCGGTACGAACGTCAGCCACTTTCTCTCCGCCTTGAGAAGCGTTCAAACGATTGAGACGGTTCAAAGAACCTTCGATATCGGATTCCGTCGCTTCTGAAGTGTCGTAGCCTTCGCGTAGCGATTTCTCTATTTGCAATCCGGCTGCACGCCCGAATACAACCAAATCAAGCAAGGAATTTCCGCCCAGACGATTAGCACCATGAACGGAAACACAAGCTACTTCACCACAGGCATACAACCCATCGATCACAACATCAGTGCCACTGGAATCCTGGGAAAGCACCTGACCACCGACATTGGTGGGTAGCCCACCCATCATATAATGGCAGGTCGGTACCACAGGAACTGGCGCCTTAACCGGATCGATATGAGCGAAGGTTTTTGACAACTCACAAATACCAGGCAATCTGAGATTCAGCGTTTCTTCGCCAAGGTGATCCAGTTTCAACAATACGTGATCCTTATTCGGCCCGACCCCGCGCCCTTCGAGAATTTCCATTACCATGGAACGAGCCACAACATCTCTACCGGCCAAATCTTTGGCGTTTGGTGCGTAGCGCTCCATAAAGCGTTCGCCCTCACTGTTGATCAAGTAGCCACCCTCACCACGACAACCTTCAGTGACTAAAACACCCGCACCTGCAATCCCCGTGGGATGAAACTGCCACATTTCCATATCCTGAACTGGACAATTCGCCCTCAACGCCATTCCGACACCATCACCGGTATTAATCAATGCATTGGTCGTGGAAGCATAAATACGCCCGGCACCGCCAGTTGCCAGTGTCGTTGTCTTGGATTTAACGTAAACAGTTTCACCAGTTTCAATACAAATAGCGATAACTCCGACTATCGCACCTTTTTGGTTTTTTACCAAATCAACCGCATACCACTCATTCAGGAAAGTTGTGCCGCCTTTGAGATTCGCCTGATAGAGCGTGTGGAGCAAGGCATGGCCCGTTCGGTCGGCAGCGGCACACGTTCGGGACGCCTGGCCACCCTTGCCGAAATCCTTGGACTGACCACCAAACGGTCGCTGATAAATACGTCCAACTTCTGTTCGTGAGAATGGCAACCCCATATGATCGAGCTCAAATACAGCTTGCGGTCCCACCGAGCACATGTATTCAATTGCATCCTGATCGCCAATATAATCAGAGCCTTTCACCGTATCGTACATATGCCAGCGCCAATCATCATTCGGATCAGCGCTGGCGATCGCACAAGTAATACCGCCCTGGGCAGACACCGTGTGAGAACGGGTAGGAAATACTTTAGTAATACATGCAGTTTTAATCCCGGCTTCTGTCAACTGCAATGCAGCGCGCATCCCAGCACCGCCACCCCCTATCACAATTGCGTCATAGGTCAAGGTTCGAAGTTTAGCCATTTATTACAATCCCCAAAGTATTTGAACACCCCAAACTAGATAGATAAACATGATCAGACCACATGCGGACTGAAAAATAAATCTAACCAATACGTTTTTGAGATAATCCGTTGAAACAATCCACAACCCTATCCAGGCATGAGCACCCATAGAAAGAATCGCAATCAAAGAAAAAATTCTCATCCAGGTCTGGGAAAACAAATCAACCCACGCTTGGTACGTGATATCAGCACCAAAAGACAGGTAACCCAAAAGAAAAAATGCATATACCGCCAGAACAACAGCCGAGACCCGTTGAATCATCCAGTCATAAACACCGCTTCTGCCAAAACTCGTTACACTGGTTACCATATCCAAACCCCCGCTAACAATATCAACACTGCGCTCACCACAAGCGTCACTTTCGCCCCTTTCAGGCCACCTTCCAGCGTTTCACCAAACCCCAAATCCATGATCAGGTGCTTGGTGCCTGCCACTATGTGATAGAGCAGTATGGAAACAATGGCCCAAAAGAACACCTTCACGAAGAAGCCATCCAACACTTCCTTCGTTTCATTGAAACTTTGTTCACTGGACAATGACGCATCAAGTGCCCACAACAAAAATCCTACACCGACAAAAAGCGCCACTCCAGCAATTCTATGAAGTATTGACGTTATTGCAGGTAGAGGAAATCGAAACTTGGATAAATCGAGATTAACAGGTCGTTGTTTTTCCACGGCTCTTTCACTCTCCAATTTGGCGCCCTTAACTAAAGGCGAATTTAATTTGGACACGATCTGACGCGCCTACTACCACTACAGAGCCATATGATGGGCAAATGTCGGGAGAAGAGAACCCCCTGAAACGCCCACCTGCTGAGCAGTTTCATACTTAGTTAAGCCTTGGGAATATCAGGCCTGTGCGAAACAACCAACTTAAGAAAGTAGCCTGACAAATCACAAGGTTATTATGATTTCGGGTAAAGAATTATAGAGGTGCGACCCCAAAATTACAATCTTCTTATCACCCCTCTTCAGGGCAATCGGGCTTAATACCGCTTGAATTTAGAAACGAATTGAGGTAATCAGTCTATCTTTATGATTTATAATAAAGGATTGATTTCATCGAATG
>PDSQ01000019.1 GCA_002747055.1 Gammaproteobacteria bacterium | reverse complement strand
ATCCCAGTTGTCAGGTGCCAATCAGGGTCATGGGATCAACCTACTGAGTGAAGGCTTTGGCCGAGTAGGAGCTGGAATCGCTGATCTTGCGGATCTTAATCCGGAAATTGGGCGTAATGTAGGTAAAGGTGTTTTCTTGGTTTCCTCGATAGCCGCTGGCTCACTCGCCTCCATCAAAATCTTACGCATCCCGGGGAAAACCGCCATGAGCCTGCGAGTTGGTGGACACCCTGGTGGAATTCAACTAGGCCGCTTAGATGCACTCTATAACAGCAGCAGAGCGAAAGATGGAATGACGCTCCTGAGTATCAACAATAATTCTGGTCAAAGTATCCTTCGCTTCGTCACTCATGGTGGACATCTGATGGTCAATGGCCGAATCGTCGGCGTCCAACGCGTATTGAGTCACGAGACAAATGCCAAAGTAATCGTAAAGGGATTGCTGAAACTGTTGGCTCACGGCGCGAAATTTTGAGGTTTAAATGAGAAAAAAAACCACACCATTTTGGGTAGAAGGCATGAGCGTAGAAAAACGTGATGCCCGTGTATCCAGTCTATTCGCCTGGCTGGAACAAAAGCTTTGCACCATTCATAAACCAGGCAAATCACCTGCCAAGCGAACCTTTGTGTTCGTGCCAGATCCGCCACCTCTGACTTTCGAAGCACAAACCCGAGACTTTGAAATACATCACTTATCCTGGGGGGTTGCAGGCCGGGCGGCAGCAACTGAATCTCTGGAGGTAGCGGCAGCACTGGCCCCGGTTATATTTGACCTCTGGTCTGACTCACTGTATGTCCTCGTTTTCGAGGCTGATCTCCCAGATGACACCGTACTGGAGCGTTGGCTCGATGATGTACTTCAGTCTGAACTGGATGCTACACCCAGCGACAAAATGATGAAAATACCATTGCCCGATTACGCTCTAATCGTTTTTGACTGGGGAGACCTAGTTGGTGAGCCACCAATTGAATAATCCAAGATCGGCAAGTTTTAATACTGACCAGCTAAACTTTGCCCATCCAGTTCACCACGGGTAACTATTTAGTCGCCCCTGAAAAACACCCAACTCCATGAATTTTATTTACGGAACTGGTTAAATTCAGACAACGCATTGGAGAACAAAGCATGATGAAATCTGAATTTTTCAGGGTCGACTAATTAACGAAAGGACACAGTTCATGGAAAATAACATGGGACGCCTAGATTGCGCTCAAAATTTCGGCGAAACACTTGACTTACCTGACAATACCCTCGATGCCTTACTAAACAAAACAGCTTTTTATTGGCGAAATCAAGGTTCAGAAGAAAGTGAGCTTTATTACTCTGTAATAACTCAAGATGAGTTCCGGAAAAATATGATTAACGAAGAAAAATCTAATTTTTTTGAATCTGGAGCATTTTTTATTGAGCGTGTCAAAAACCATTATGAAAAATACACGGGTAAACAAGCAGTTGAAGCGGATTGTCTTGATTTTGGTTGTGGCGTGGGTCGTCTCGCAGTTAATGCTATGAAGTATTTCAGGTCAATATATGGTGTTGACTTCAGTCAGAGCCATCTAGAGGACGCTATCAAAAATATCAAGGTATTCGCTCCTGAAGGTGATTTTAGACCTATCCTCATTTCAAAAATAACCGATGCCGATCATTTTCCAGCCGTAGATGTTTGCTATTCTTTTATTTCTCTGCAACACAACACTCCTCCTGTAATCAAAAGACTGATTAGCAGATTGCTTGAATCTCTCAAGCCTGGCGGAATGGCATCTCTTCATATTCCAATAGCTATACCGGATTATAGCTTCGAAACGGAATAGCTTCGAAACGGAAAAGTACTTGGCATCAGAGCAATCAGGAAAAAACATGGAGGTTCATATCTTACCTAAAAAGGATATACATATGGTTGCAGAGAAAGCCGAGTGCATGATAGTGCACTCGGAGTGTATAGGGGGGGTTGATATCGCATATTCAGAAGAGATCATTTTTATAAAAAATAACTAGGGGCTGTTGCTATTTCACATTGGTAACCACTGAAATGCACATGCCATAGCCACCATGGATGGAGACGGTCAGCCACTCAATGGTCTGGTTGAAAAACAACCGAACATAAGGCAGGGTTGGCTCGCTGATGATGTAAAACAGAGCCGCAATGCCTCTCCTCCCACAACGCCTCGATTTTTTCCAACGTATCTGCATTGGCTATATCCAATAGAACATGCCGGATATAAGCAAGGGGTTCCAGCCCATTGGCTTTCGCCGTCTCCATCAGACTGACTATAACAGGTGGCACTTGCACACGCGCCCTTGGGCGTATCAGAGCTATCAATATCAGCATAACTGGCATCGGCAACGAAATCACAGGCAACAGACTAATCGTCAGTCACTTCCTGCCAGTAGATAATACGATCATGACCACGGTACTGGCCAAATATGGCCTCGCCGCTGGGGTTATCCCGGGTGCCATTGCCATCCCAGTCGAATTGCAGCCACGATGGCACCGAATGAGTGGTAATAACCGATCCGGTATTGCCCAATCCAGGGGCAGACAATTCAATGGCACGGCCTGTTACATATTTACCCGCACCGAACGTATCTCCGGCACCGGCAACACCGCTAACCTGGGGAGTGGTTTCCCCCGCACTCAAACCACCCTGGTACCCGCTTAAAGAAAACGGCGCTGGTGTTGCCGATGAATAGCTGCTGCAATTATCCTGGGTATTTGTGGTGTACTCGGTCCCCGTCCAGTGTTGAATGGTCATGGGAATTTTCAACGGCCTGGTTTCCGGGCCGAAAGCATTTTCGATTTTTGCCCGGCCGTAACGAATTTCATTACCGGTGATACCGGTAAACGTATAACTTTGGCAAGCGGCTGCGGCATTTGCCTTCACGCAAACACTGTCAGCATCACGCAAATCACTGGCCGTCAGCAATAAATCGATATTAGTGGCAAAAGGCGCATCCGCCGCAACAGGCATGGCATTCACTTTATTGTGGGTGAACACATCATCGATGGTAACTGTAAATTCGCCATTAAAATCCGATTGACCACTAAACAGCAGGGAACCGTTGACAACACTTAGTGTGGAATCGACAGCAGCCTGATTGGTATAAGCTCGATTGGCAAAAGTATTGTTGCCATAGCGCCACAGACTGCCACCATAATTTTTGGTGACCTGATTTTTGGCACTGTATGCCGTTAGCGTGATTTGTGGATCAACCGCATATTCAAAATCCTGACCCTGGTAAGTCATATTGCACGTCCACGCTCCATCACCGTTAGCAAACGTAGGGGTATTGCCTGCGACACGAAAGTGATCAGGAATAAAGCGCCCCATATTTATAGAAGCCGCCGGGATAGTGGTAACGCCAAAATAATTGGTATCACGAATATGCAGTTGCACTTGCCCCACTTCCGAATAATCCGCCTGATAGGAATAACCACTGTTATCAAAATCACCCGGTAGCAATCCCATAGGGGAATAACTAACGGAGCTGCTCGAACCAACGGTATTGCCATTTTTTACGGTTAGCTGCCCTTCGTTTACCCCCGTTCCCGTTGGACTTGTTCTTACCAGTGCAGCTTGTAATGTTCCGGCTGTATTGGGTTGATAATCTATCGGGTCGGCGCCGGAGGTACACTGCGCCTGAATACCCAGCTCAAAAGGAGCACCGGCAACATGGGTGGGTGATCCGCTTACTCCAGTCAGTGCAAAACTGGCCGGATAAAATACCAACGGCCCTGAATTTGCGTTCATGGCAGAAAAAGGACTGCCGTTATAAGGTGCGCTGTCATGGCGAAAATTTAACGCCTTCACCTTACCGACATCCTGATAAGCAAAATGAAAAGTGGCCTTGCCATTCATAAAACTGAGTACGGTGCTGTCGCTATTGGCAGTATTTGCTGAAATACTGGTACCGTTAACGATCATGTTTCGGTTGGCATCATCATAGTTGCCATCGGCATCGGTATCCACATTAAACCATACATCGACATTTTTATTACCGGTAAAGCCCGATATCACCTCACAGGCCTGACCGCTGGCATTGTTGGTTTGGCCGAATGCCGTTAACGTTATGTTACCGCTTTTATTACAAGGCAGATGAGTGTCAGCAGAATCCATCGACAGCAAAAATCCCTGAGCACGAAAATCGGTTCCCGAAGATGCGGTGGATGAAACCGATGCCAGCGCATCGGAAACCGTGGTGTGTACATTGGGGTTTTCGTCGTTGTAATACAAATAAAATGTTTTCGATCCGGAATCTGGTGCAGTAAAGGTATATTGAGTCAGGGCACTGCCACCGGTAGCCTGCTCGTAAAAAGTGCTGGTGGCTGGCCCCGATAATGATACGGTACCCAGGTAATCGGTTTTAATAGTAACACCGTCATCACATCGAGCTGTCACATTGACCGCTGCCCTGGAGGCGGGGCAGGCCAAACCATACTCAGGCTGAGTCACGATAAAAGCACCTAATGTACAACTGGAACAATCATGGGTTTCAGCCATCGCATCGGCAATTTCAGCCTCGGTTAGCACGATGTCGTACAAACGTATTTCATCCAAAACCCCATTGGCTGAGGCGCCAGGAGAAACATATTTCGAGGAGTTATCGCCAAAATAAATATTCCCCAAATCTCCCAAGATTTGGGTTGAATTTAAGGTTCGTGAAGCAGCGAGTGAACCATCCTTGAAAATTTTCATGGTTTGCCCCGGCAAATCCCAAACAATAGCTAAATGCACCCACGCGTCAGCGCCAACAGAATACGAGCCTGTATATAAGTCGAAATCGTGATCCTGGGAATCCTCCAGAGAAAACCGCAAGGTACCATCATCTAGTGTAGCCAGAAAAAAATATTTATCGGCCATACCACCAACCGTATCACCACCGGCATCAACAATGGTTCGCTCACCACTACCCACCCACGGATCGCTCGCTTTATACCACAGCATAATAGTACCTTGGTGACCGAGCTTATCATTAATATCGAGACCGGAATCAATGGCATCAATGGTCGCTTTGTCGGAATTGTCGGGTATGTTGACGCCTTTGCAAACCTGGCCATCAGGCTCAGCAACCGCTGCACCGACGCTTACCCCGGCATTGCCGTTACCGGTATGATCACCGATAGCCACAGGCCCGGAAACCCAGGATGGCTGTTCGAACGCATAATGAGCCACCGGGAGCGGCTTGAAGCAATCATGGCTTGCATTCATCACGTCTGCAATTTCAGCTTCGGTTAGCGCCGTATTGTATAAACGTATTTCATCCAAAACCCCATACGCTGAGGCACCAGGGGAAACATAAGCCGAGGAGTTATCGCCAAAATAAATATTTCCCAAATCTCCCAAGATTTGCGTTGAATTTAAGGTTCGTGAAGCAGCGAGCGAACCATCCTTGAAAATTTTCATGGTTTGACCCGGCAAATCCCAAACAATAGCTAGATGCACCCACCAATTCGCCAAGACAAAATTGGCAGATGTTGTTAAATCGAAATCGTGATCCTTGGAATCCTCTAAAGAAAACTTCAAACTTCCATTTTGTTGTTTAGCCAGAAAAAAATATTTATCGGCCATGCCGCCAACCGTATCACCGCTGGCGTCAACAATGGTTCGCTCGCGACTACCCATCCATGCACTGCGGGCTTTATACCACAGCATAATGGTACCTTGATTACCGATCTTATCGTTTATATCGAGGCCGGAATCGATGGCATCAGTGGTCGATTTGTCTGAATTGAAAGGGATATTGACACCTTTGCAAACTTTGCCATTGAGATCAGTCACCGCTGCACCGACGCTTACCCCGGCATTGCCGTTACCGGTATAATCATCGATAGCGACAGACCCGGACGTCCAGGATGGCTGTTCGAAGGTATAATGAGCCACCAGCGGCGAGCAAGCATGGCTTGCCGACATCACATTAGCAATTTCAGCTTCGGTTAGCGCCTTATCGTATAAACGAATTTCGTCTAAATCCCCATTAGCTGAAAGATCGGAAGAACCATAGGTTGAGGCGTTGTCACCAAAATAAATATTTCCAAAATCACCCAGCCCAGACGTTGAATTAATTGACTGCAATGCCGCTTGCAAACCATTTACAAAAACTGCCATGGTTTGCTTAGACAGATCCCAGGTAACGGCTACATGCACCCACTCACCAGCATTGAAAGAATGCGGGGCTGTATACAAATTAAAATCTTCATCATTCGAGTTTTCGAAGGAAAACCGCAAGCGACCATCATTTAGTTTTTCCAGGTAGAAGTATTTATCTTTGCCATTTCCAATTACATCAGTGCTGGCATCGACGATGGTTCGATCACCACCATCAACCCACGGATTCGCTGCTTTATACCACAGCATAATCGTGCCGGAGTTACCAAGCTTATCATTAATATCCACACCGGAATTAACGGCATCGATGATGCGGCTGTTCGAATTGTCAGATATTCTGACACCCTTGCATACACGCCCGACTGGAATAGTACCCACACTGCCAACACTCACAGCGGTATTACCATTGCCACTGTCATCGTTAAAAACCGCTTGCCCGGAAGACAGGGATAGCTGCTCGAAGGAATAATGAGCCACCAGCGACGCATTGCTGTTGGTTGGTTGCCCGGGGGCGGACCACGCGGGAAAAACGCTCAAAGCAAAACTTAACCAGCCAATGATTGACCAGGGCCTTTTAACAGCATAAAAAATGGTGTTCAATTTCATTGAATCACTCCACAACGACGCGAACAATTCGGGTGGCCTGATCAACACCGCTACCGCACGAACCTGTGCTTTGCAGCAGATAGGTGGTGGCCGGGCTGGTGGTGGTGCAGGTTACTCTTGCACGGCATCGAGCAAGCCCTGCGGCCATGTTGGTTATATCAATCGTGGTACCGGCCACGGAACAGGCTGGCGGGTTTCCGCCATTTATCGCCAGCATAATATCAATACCGCTTTCTGCGGCATAAAATGCCCTTGCAGACAACAGGTTGACACTGACTGATTTTGCGCCGGTACTGCCAAGCTTATTAATGGCTAGGGCAATAAAAGCCATCACCGTAATCACAAATAGGGCCACCGGCAAACCCAGGCCGGTGCTGCTGAACTTATTAACAGGTTTTTTAAGGTACATTTCTTATTTGCACCTCGCGATCGATTTGGAATTTTTCATTATCCATTTCAATTTCGAACGAAAATTCCACCAAGGCGTTTCTAACCAATGTGGCAGGGACAACGACAAATCTGAAATTATTGGTGCTGACATTATTCACCAAAAGGCTCGCTTTATCAGAATTTGGCACAGAAGCCGATGGGTTGAAACCGTATCCTGAATAACGATAAATACCACGAACAGATGAAATTACATTCAAACAATAGGATACCGGCTGCGAAACGACAAAGACTCGCCTTGTCGGAGAGTCAGTCGGAAATTGATGAGCAGCCGATAATGTCATTACATTGCTTGCCACTTGTGATAACGCCACTCGCGTTCGATGGGAAGGGTCGGTTGAATTGACAGGAAGCGAATAAATTTCACTGACATCCACGGGATAAATAACCGCATACTCAGCCGCAGATCCATCAGATACATAACCCGAGTTAACCAGTTCCACGGTGGTGCTTTGGCTTTGCGGAATGACTGGGGCAGCTAAATACTTTGCCACATGCAAAACAGGAACAAACTCGATACAGGTATTGCCGGCATAGGTGCGAATACTGTTGGGCAGGGCCGATCTGAGTTCACGACTCATTTTTTCTGCCACCACCACACCTGTGGCTGCACCACCCTGTCGGGCTGCTGTTGCGACATAACCTGCTGCGGTATCCGATATAAACTTGGCAGATCCGGCCGCGATAATACCACTAATCACAATCACAATAATTAATTCGATCAGGGTAAAGCCACCACTGGCAGGCCGTTGATTGCCTATCTGTGTTGCTGTCGTAGTATGAAAAGCGGCGTTAAAAAATGCTTCAAACCGGGCATTTATCATTATAAACGCCCTCTTGTCGCCATTTTTTGCCCTACATTGGCTGCCTCGAAAACGAAAATCAACCACCTGCTAACCGTCAGCCACTTCATACTCAATAATTCCCTTTATAAGCGGTGAATGTGACGGGTGTGCCAAGGGGATTGGACACAATAAGATCAATCCGTTTTACGGAACTGTTGGCAGCACTTAATCCCAAGCCTGACAACTCGCCAGAACCCGACGCCAGGTTGACATAAGCAACGCGGACTTCTATAGAATAGTTGACGTATTGCCCGGAGCCGCCACCGGTCACCAGCGCAAGGGTAGAAAACTCCGGCGTGCCATCGGCTGCAAAATCATAATCATCAACATCGTCATATAGATTGCGGGATGTTTCTGCGGCATCGGGCCCCAAATTGGCCACAGGTGTTAAACTGCCAACCGGTGTTGCGGGAACACCACCAACAGGTGATGTCTCGTCGAACCGTTTCGTCAAGATTTCATCCATATAGGCTTGGCCAATCTCAACCGATTTGGCATAAATAACGGGATCAGCGCTTTGCCCGATAGCTTTGGAATAAACCGATACCACCGCCACCAAAGCGATACTCAAGATCACAATGGTAATCACCAGTTCAACCAGGGTAACACCGCTGATTTTAGCTGGGCTGATTTTGGTTGAGTTAGCCGCTAAAGACATACCGCTCCCTCATAAGCAAAACCTGAAGAAGCCACACACACATTGATCGCTTGATCACCGACAATACAAATACGCAAACGATCACCTGTTTTTACATTGCCATTACCGTCAAACTCAACGGTCAACGAAGTAGCCGCTGCCATCGCGGTACAACCACCGGAAAAATGTGAACTGCTATAGCGTAAAGTCGTGTTTCTATTTTTAATTTCAACAACATCAAAAGTCACAGCGTCCGGGCTGGTCGCGTCATGATAAGTCGTCGAAAACACCCAGTTGCCAGATACCAGGTTCATGTTCATCGCAACAGAACCTGTCGCTGTCAGATTTTGCCGACTTAAAGCCAATTGTTGCGCAGAGCGCAAAGAAGCAAGCAATTGGTTTTTAACAATATTCGCTTCCACGCTGTCGGTGGTGGCAAATAGCCCAATAGGAACTCTGGAAAGAATGCCCAGGATAATAATAACTGCTATCAGTTCAATAAGGGTAAACCCTTTATTTGCTTTCATAGAAACCAAAATGGGGGCGCATACGCCCCCGAATGGATAATTTAAATCAAAGCTTAATCACAGCCTGTAACCGAAGTAAATACTGGAGCGACGATTGCACCGGTGGTGGCTACGGTCGCTTCCTTGTAAGTAAATTGGCAAGATAGTTTTGATTTCAACGCCACAGTAGCGATGGCGGGATCACCATTATCGTCCTTACAACTAAAGCGGCTGCTATTTTCAATATTCATTGCGTGACATAGCGTTCCTCCATCAGCATCATCGGCAGACGGATAGCCATTCACCAAAGTAATCCACGCACCATCGAGACCTACACCCGTAGCAGTAGAATCATCCTTAACCAAATACGCGGAATGAACAATTGCCGATGCAGATTTCGCGGCAGCATAAGCGCCATCCATAACAGCTCTTTCGGCGTTGGAACTCAAATCCGCAAACCTCGGCAATGCAAACGCCGATAGAATACCCAAGATGACAATAACCATAATTAATTCAATTAGTGTAAAACCACTTTGTTGGTGTCTCATACTCTAACTACCTCATACCAAGAATAATAAATCTAAAGCTGTAATAACTTCACCAATGTTATACTCAATACTAGCCTAATTTTTATTAGGTCAACTTAGGATAGCGAAATAATAACCTTATATATAAATATATTCTGAAAAACTCTTCCCTTATCTATTCATGGCGGAACCTAGATCCCACATCGGCAAAAACACGCCCAATGCCAGTGTGAGCACTAGAATACCCAAAAAGACCAAAATGATAGGTTCGATGGAATCGGCCAGTTTTTTCAGGTCGTAATCAATTTCCTCTTCATAGAAATCCGATACATCGTGTAGCAGCGCATCCAGGCTGCCGGTTTCTTCGCCAACGGAAATCATCTGTAAAATCAATGGGGTAAACATACCGCTGGCTGCACAGGTACGCGCCAAGGTATCACCATGTTCAACGCCCCGACGAATCTCACCAATGGCATTGCTAATATAGGCATTACCCAGTGTTCCCCCCACGATATTCAAACACTGCAAGATCGGTACCCCTGACTCGGACATCATCGCGAACGATCGAGTAAACCGAGATAATGCTGATTGCTCGAATATCTTACCAATAATCGGCAGCTTCAATTTTTTTCGATCCCACCAGAGTTCGCCAGCATCGGTTTTTATATAACGAATAAAACTGACAATACCGCCAATCAATACCATCAAGATCAGCCACCAATAGTCAATGGTAAACTCGGAAGTTGCTATCAGAATTTTAGTCGGCAACGGCAAATCGGCACCCAGCTTCGCAAACACCGCTGCAAATTGAGGGATGACCAATATATTCACCACCACCATAGCCACCACCATTGCGCCAATAACCATCGTCGGGTAGCGAACGGCTTGCCGGATTCTGTTTTTCGTGTCGCGTTCCAATTCAAGATGATGTATCAATTTTTCGAACGCATCATCGAGTTTACCGGTGCTTTCGCCCACATGAACAAGCGATACAAACAGGGTGGAAAATATTTTTGGGTGATCGCTCAGTGCCGCCGCCAGGCTTGCGCCCATTTGCAAACGGGCTACCACATCATACAGTGCCTTTTTCAACCTGACTGATTTACTATGCTCTGCCAGGCCATTAATCGCTTGTATAATAGGAATACCCGCTTTGGCCAGCGCTTTCATTTGTCGGCAAAACATCACCATATCATCCAGCTCAATTTTCGGCAGCGGCAGCCATTTAGCCAGATCAATATCGTTACTTTGTTGCTCTAGTATTTCACTGATTGCCACCGGCAAAATCAGTTGCTCCTGCAACTGTCGCGCAACCGCATCGGCACTGGACGCTTCCAGCGAACCGGTCACCTGTTCCCCGGTTTTGGTTCTACCTTTGTAAGTGAAAGTGGCCATAGTTTAACGACTCAACGGTGAACTCGTTGGTGCAACCCGATCATCCAGCGATGCAGACACCTTAAACACTTCTTGTACAGAGGTAATACCCTGCCTGGCATAGTCCAATGCACATTGACCAAGTGCTCTAAAATAGGGATTTTGATAAGCCGCCTCGGTGAATTCCGCAACACTGTTTTTACGCAACGCCTGCAACATCGGCTCGTCGAACTCAAGCAGTTCATACACACCGATACGGCCTGAATAGCCGGTATGATTGCATTGATGGCAACCGGCTCCTTTAATAAAATCCGCCTGCAATGCCGAAGCGTCTATATGGGAAAGCCAGGTGGCTTCCTGGGGCGATAATTGATAGGGCTGTTTACAGTAATGGCAGACTTTTCTAACTAACCGTTGGGCGACCACAGCACGCAATGAAGAAGCCACTAAAAACGCATCACACCCCATATCTATCAAGCGCATTGCGGTTGAGATCGAGCCATTGGTATGCAAGGTCGACAACACCATATGGCCGGTCATCGCCGCTTTTAAGCCGATTTCCGCTGTTTCGTGATCACGCATCTCGCCAATAAGAATAATATCCGGGTCCTGCCTGAGTGCGGTGCGCAACACATACCCAAAGGTCAAACCGATTTTGGTTTTTACCTGAACCTGGGTAATTCTCGGTAAACGATATTCGATTGGATCTTCAGCGGTGATAATTTTCTTTTCCGGCACGTTCAGTAGATTCAGCGCCGCGTAAAGCGAGGTGGTTTTACCACTACCGGTAGGCCCGGTCACCAACACCATGCCATGAGGGCGCTTGATCAGGGTTTCGAACCTGCTGGCAACCTGTGCGGGCATACCCAGCTTATCAATCGACATCATACCCTGGCTTTGATCCAACAAACGCATGACCACGCATTCACCATAGGCTACCGGCAAAGTTGACAAGCGCACATCGATGCTTTTACCCAAAACGCGAATATTAAACCGGCCATCTTGCGGTAAACGCTTTTCGGAAATATCCAGCCCGGACATGATTTTCAAACGCGATGCCAATGCCGATGCAATGCGTTTTTCTTTCATCACCTGCTCTTGCAGTTCCCCATCGATCCGCAAACGCACCCGCAACACGGTTTCATCGGGTTCTATATGGATATCCGAAGCGCGCACCTGCACAGCATCTTCGAAAATGTTTTGCAGTAGGCGCACAACTGGCGCTTCGGCCGCCTCGATACTGGCGGCAAGGCGATCCAGGTCGAAATCACTGGATTCCAATTCACTATCCAGTTCAGTAGCGATAGATGCAATTTGATCCTGCCGACGATAAATACGATCTAACGCATCCAACAAATCCTGTTCTTTAACGAATGCAGGGTATATTGGGCGTTTTAGTACCCGCTGCAATTCATCGATGGCTAACAGATCCAGTGGATCAATCATACCCACATGGTAGCCATCTGGCTGTTCCGACAACAAAATAGCGCGATACCGACGCGCCTGGTTTTCGGGTAGCGATAAAACCAAATCAGTGCGCAACTCAAACCGGGCCAAATCAACATAAGGGTAGCCAAAGTGATCGGCTAGCGTTTGTAATAACTGCTCTTCCGTCACCAGCCCCAAGCCAACAACGGCTTCACCAATTTTTTTGCCAGAACGCTTTTGCTCATTCAGCGCCTGCATTAATTGGTCTTCGTTGATCAAGCCTTTTTGAACCAGTAAATCACCGATACGTATTTTTTGTTGTCTGGGCATAATAAGTAGTTACCCTTTATTGCGAAAGATTCGGGAAACGATCGAGCAAAATATCGTAATCCTCTTTCCATTGATCCGCATCCACCACCGTTGGTTTTAACAGAATCACCAATTCACTTTTTTTGCTGACATCCCGTTCCTGTTGAAAAAGTTTGCCCAATCCAGGCAAATCTTTTAGCAACGGCACACCGGCTTCTTTCTTTTCCTGACTGGTTTGCATCAACCCGCCAATAATCACTACCTGACCATCGGCCGCTCGAATGACCGAATCGGTTTCACGTATCGAGCTAAACGCCAATGGCAAACTTAAATTGTCATCACCGATGCCGATATCTTTAACCCGTTCGGTAACTTCGGTTACGGTTGGATGCACATGCAATATCACTTCTGCGTTTTCACCAATGTGCGGCGTTACGTCCAGCGCAATACCCGAGAAAAAAGGCGTTAGTGTCACCTGGGGTGAATCGGTGGTGGTGGTGGACGTACTGGTGGTGGATGAGGAAATTTCGGTGACAAAAAATTCATCGGTACCCACTTTAATGACCGCTTTTTGGTTATTTACCGTAGCGATTCTCGGGCTTGATAACACCTGCACATCCCCCTGGGATTGCAGCAGTTTTATAACGCCGGTAAAGTCAGTAAAATTCATGCCAAAAGTAAATAATCCTTCCGCCGTTTTATCCACTAGTTCACCAATCATTTTGGATTCCAGTGCACCTGCAACCTCGTGACTTGTTGCACTCAGCTCTCCACCATACCCCAGCCCGAAGGTATCCCATTGAATACCTGCCTGATAACCATCACCGAGGTTTACCTCTAAAATCTTTGCTTCAATAATGACTTGTTTTTGCAAACTGAGCTGTGCTTGTTCCAAAAACGCCTCGACATTTCTCAGTTCACCGGGGTAGGCTCTCACCATCGCGACGCCTGAATTGGCATCTACCACCACTTTGCGGCCTTCCCCTCCGCCTACAATCATGGTCAATAAATTATCGAGCCTTTTCCAGAAATGACTATTGGATTGCGTTTTTATTTGCGTACTTTGAACGGTAGCCACCTTGCCGGAAGAAGATGAAGAACCGGACGAACCGCCGGAATTGCTTTTTTGGCCCGACGCAGTGATCTGCCCACTGCTCACTGACGTGGAAGAACGGCCAATACGGTTAATGTTCAAATAATTTATTCTAAACACTTTGCTTTGTAGCTTTCTGGGTACTATCTGGTAGCCGTACTCTTTGCGCAAAAAATCATAACCATAGACATCACGTACCGCTTTAAGGGCCTCTTCCAGCGTTACCTGTTTTAGTTTTATGGTGATTTTACCGCTCACTTCCGGGTGCAAAACCATATTGATATGGCTACCTGCCACCAGGCTCATAAAAAAATCTTTGGCCGGTGCGGCCGATGCCAGCACGTCAAATCTTGGCTGTTTTCTTTTCGCCCGCAAATCTGCCTGCTTTTTCTTAGCGGCTTGCTGTTGTTGATCACTGATTGTTGCCGGTGGCGAAGATGCCGCCGGAACAGGCTTGGTATCTGGCTCGGCCGATGTTTCAGTGTCGGCAAGCTGGCGGCTGGCACAACTCGTCAATAACCAACACAACAATAAAATTGCACATTTCTTCATATATACCACCTAGTTTTCAGCATCTATAATCCGCTTTATTATTGTGGTTCTGGTCCGCGCCCTTGGTTTACCAAGATAAAGCTTTCTCGTTTTACCTCGGCGAGTTACCGCAACCTGATTTTCATTAATCGTTACCACGCGATAACCCGCCACAACGTCACCAACCTGCACCGAGCGGCCATTGATAACCGCAACTTTTCGATGACTGGCATTTAAAATCATAGACAAGACCAACGGTTTAACCTTGGCGACTTTTTTGCTGGAGGGCTGACCACTATTAAAAAACAATGGCCGCATCGGGTCGCTGCCACCCCAGGCATAAGGAGACAGCATGGCTACTAAAACGATCAGCAAACAGGGTTTCATCACTTTACTCATATATCTGGATAAGCTCTTTACTTATACTCAAGGTGTGAACCTCCAGCAAAAGCCGCCCTTTTGGATACTGCTTCATGGTGAATTTCATATCATTCCAATACAATCGTTCTGTCAACGCTTCTATCATTTTCAAATAACCCACCACCTGAAAAAACGTGCCTTCCAATTGAAGTTCCAAACGATGCCTGTACATCAACACTTCAGGTTCGGCCTGCTCATTTTCCTTAAAGGATACGGGTTCTGCCGGATAGTTTTTTACCGACTTAATTGCCATCCCGGATTGCTTGCTTAGCAAATAACCCAATACCTGTGACATTTTTTTCGGCTCAATCAATCCCTGTGTCGATTTACCAATCAGCGTGTTTAATTGTTTCAATTGATTTTCTTTGTTAGCAATCCGTTCCCTCAACAGATGATTCGGGTCGTCTTCAAGCTTCTTCATCAACAAATCAATATTGCTCAGCGCTGCATTCATCTCGTTGCGGTATTGATCGAGCAGCATTTTATTTTGTTGGCTTTTTTCCAGATAAGGCGTTAACGCCACATAATCATAAATCCATAACAGCGACAAACCGGCCATCACTAAAACAATAACGCGCTCTCTCAATGACAGCCCATTCAACTTATCGCTGATCGGTACCGATTTATTCTTCATCTTGCTCATCACTTGCCTCACTGCTCAAGGTAAAATGAAGAAGCCCGTCATGATCGGTATCCTGCTCGATACTGAACACATTAAAAGAAGTGCCTTGCAAGGCATCGGCCTGTTTTAATTTTTCAATATAATCAGGAATCGCCTGAGCATACTGAGTGATGCCTTTTAATTCATATTGCCGACCCGATGTTTTCATACCTATTTCGGTTAACCAGATATCGCGAACATCACTGGCTGCCAATCCATCTAACACCGAAGCAAAAGAAAACACACTTTTTGCAGATTCAGCTTCTAAAAAACGTTTTAGTTTCTTGGTTCGGTTAACATTTTCGGCAAGCGCTCTAATTTGATTCAACAGCGAGGCATCCTGTTTTGGTGCCACGAAATTCTTTTGCATGCTCTCGTACTGCGCCTGGATTTGGTTGCGTTGCGATTCCTGCGCTGCAATATGGTTTTTTTGCACCTGTAAAGACCAGATCTGATAGCCACCCGCGACCAGAAAACCGACCAGCACCACCATAATGATTTGAAACATCTGCGCGGCTGGCAAGGTGATCTTGGGTTTTTTGAATTCATCACGATAAAAATTTACGCTCTGCCTAATCTGCCGCATCGGCACCCCCAAGGGCTGCCCCCACAGCCACGCTGCAACTATCCATAAAACCTGAACAATCCTGCTGACAATCCAACAGGCTGTTTATTTGAAAGGCTTCCACACTAACCGGCAGTTTTGCCGACAGGTTTTCACAAATTTCAGATGATAACGGCATTGGTGTCAGCAACATCAGTTTACTGATACCATTTTTACCCAGCTGACTTTCGTAATAGTCCAAAGATCGCTGAATATTCAGCACCAAACCATCAAGCCGATCGCTGTTATCCATGCCTAAAGCGTTATCGAGCAGATCCAATCCGCCATCACCCAAATTCGAAGTGGCACTCGCCGCGCCTTGATCGAACATGGCATAACCGGTATCAATACCACGAGACATATACAGGCAACCATTTTCCATAAGGTCAATCTGGCCTTTTTGCTCATCCATATGCAGAAAGGCTACGCCCAGATTCGCGTACTCTTCACGCCCCATCGTCAAGTTAACTCGCGCCAGTTCACTCACACCAATAGTCATCAAATGCAGGCCTAGTCGCTCACACAGCTCTACTACGGACATAACCAGTTCTTTCTGTATATAGGCCGCGTAAATCATGTTCATACGGCCACGGTACGCGTCTTCCGGCAAGCGAAATGCATCCACGACGTAGTTTTCCATATCACCATGAACGAAATCTTTAACACGCCACTTCACCGCATCTGCCAATTCCTCGTCTGGCACCTCCGGCGCGTCAATCAGCATCAGTTGATAATAATCAGGGTGAAAGGCTACGTAGGTTTTCACACCTTTGAGATCCGCGCCCTCGAGATCATTGTTACGGCAAAATCCCCTAAGCACCGTTGCCCAATCGCTTTGTGAGCAGGGAAAATAGGCACTGGCTTTAACAACCGGAGCACTCGCTGCATTTCGGGCAAGCACAGCAACGCAAACCCCTGTGGGAGCAATCTCAATACCCAAAGCAAGCGGCGAGGTAGATCCTTTTTTTGAAAACAAGCGATTAATAATCGACCACATCATTCATCTACAACAAACCAAATAAAGATAGGCATAGTTTTCAGTGTAGACGAGTGTTTTGAAACTGTGTAAAACACATGAGATTTTTAACGCCAAACCCCATATCAAGAATAGCTGTTAGAGAATAGCTTTTAGTCGCAGTTGCGTTGTCAATTTGGCATTATTGAGAATCATTATCATTTTGTTGAAAAAATGGCATGTAGGCACCATTGTGGTTCAGCTTGGCATTCATCATTCCGTCGTTGACCGGGTATTTGCTCAAGCCGATGCCTGGTATCAGGGCGTCAGTGCGAACCGACGTTGCCCTGGAGACAAACGATTACTCCGTTTTCATCAATATAATGGTCTCTTTTTAGATGAACCGGTTAGAGGTCGGTTGTGCAAGTCTAGCCTCGATAAAATCATTTAACACTAATCTTGCGCTTCGCAACTGCAACCATCAAGCCAAATGCCAGTAACCAGATTGTACCCGGGTTCGGAACTTCAGAGTACAGATAGGATACCGCTCTGGGACGGTTAGGATAATTACCATTTATCGCAGCTGAGGCAAATAGAATGGTTTCATCAGTATCGAAAAAGTCTCCGTCACCATTCAGATCCATCAGTCGAATGAGATTCTTCTGGTTATCTTGGCCGCCATTTGATGTCAGCATCAACTCTCCGCCTGGCCCGGCTGCAATAGCGAATGCAACAAGGGATACAAAGCCATCTGGCAGATAATCGTCGTTCCAGATTTCTTTAACTTCGCTGGATGAATCTATCATATCGCTGTTATCCACATCCGTTAACCGAAATACGGACTGCGGGCCGCGAAAGTCAAAAAATTCCCAAGATACCAAACTCTGATGATAGGTTTCGAAGGCAAAGTCAATCGGCACACCAAAGGTGTTGTCGTCGTCGACAAATACCGCAACTTCACTGCTGTCAACAATGCTGTCTCCGTTATCATCACGTGCGCTGTATAAAACGTTTGTATCCCCGCCGAGGGTGTCTGCGATATAGGCGGTGCTGCCATCAAAGCTAATTTCAAATGGTGAAGAAGACGGATTCAATGCAGTAAGATCCAGCCAGATACTGGATTCTCCAGCATCGTTTGCATCTCCATCACCATTGATGTCTTCGGTACGATAAACGTAATCACCACTGGGGTTGCCAAGCGTGTCCGCTTCGACAATGTAGATGGCACCATCGGGCCCTTCTGCCGTACCGTTAGGAGTATTCAATGACAATCCTTCGGCATTGGCACTGGAAAACCAGATATTTGCTTCGCCCATGTCCTGAGCGTCACCATCACGGTTATGGTCACGCAAACGATAAACTGTATCTGAATCCCCATCACCAAAGAACTGGTAACCAGAGGCTGTCGAAGTAATGGTAAAGACGTTTGAAGTAGGCGATGCCAGCCCGGAAGCATTGGACGCATCAAAATAAACCTGCATTTCGCCAGTATCATTTGCATCGCCATCGTTATTCAGGTCGTTCATACGCAGTATCTGATCGAGCCTCTGATCTCCCAGAAGTACCTGGGTCGAAAGTGGTACGGCATGTGAGTATGCAGAAAAAAGGCACAGCAGTCCCAGTATGCCAGCGTTGTTACGGATAATATTCATGTTTAACATGGGTTCCTCTCATGTGATCTTCTGAAAAAGTGTGTCCTTCATCAAAGTCAGTGAGGGGCTTGCATAAAACTAACCGGCGTATAAGGGGTTAATATATATTACGCAGTACCGATACCTCTTAAACACTCTGTTTGGAGAGAATGAGAAGGTAAAGCCAATCAAATCCGATGAAGGCAAGGCGCGTATATTAAAATATGTTAATGTAAATGGCAATCATTCGTAACAATGGGGCTGACTATCGTTCTATAATTGTGGTTCCAGGTGCAATATGCGTAAACGAAAACACAAGTTAGATTCCATACACAAAGAAGGGCACGATAAGAGGTGCAAGATGTTTTGGAATGGGTTTGGTAAAACAGTAAAATAAATTGAAGTTCTTGCAGGCGATCACTTTTACGTTACCGCCATCCACCCGGGCTGGTAAACACTATCGCTGACCCGGATTTAGTCACTCCAGCCGCTGCCAATCGCTTTATACAATGCAATAAGGTTCAAGCCACTGGCTAGGCGCGCTGCCAATAATTCCTGTTGGTACTTTAGCGTTTCCAGTTGCACACGGATGACATCATCCAGGGTTTTATCACCATACTTGAACAATTTTTGTATCGAGACTTCGCGCTGTTGGTTGTTGTCTACGGTG
This sequence comes from Gammaproteobacteria bacterium, assembly GCA_002747055.1. Taxonomy (GTDB): domain Bacteria; phylum Pseudomonadota; class Gammaproteobacteria; order Pseudomonadales; family Oleiphilaceae; genus LZORAL124-50-18. The sequence goes on along the minus strand of PDSQ01000019.1, from coordinate 445 downwards.
TCTGTCATTTCACTGACTTGTTGGGTAAGCGCATATTGCAGCTGATAACGGTTATCCACTTCAGCGAGTGCTTGTAAAATAGCGTGGTTGTATTCGAGTAACGCCGTTTTAAGTGCGGCGTCTTTGGCATTGACATTCGCCCGGATTTTACCGGCGGTAAAAATAGGTAACTGCACGCCAAAGCTGGCGATACTGCCCCAACCATCCAGATCGGTTAACAACGCTATGCGGCCTGTTTGCCATAAAAAGCGTAGATCAAAACGGGGTAAAAAATCGGCTTTGGCGCTGGCCACTGCCGCTGCTTTCGCCTGAACATTGGCCGCTGCGGCCATCAGGTCGGGGCGTTTGTTAAGTAACCCTTCAGGTTGCTCACCACTTGGCGGCAACGGTAATTGCAAAAACAGTGCTGATTGCGCGAGCTGTTGTTTATCTAAATGAAAGCCTT
>PDSQ01000025.1 GCA_002747055.1 Gammaproteobacteria bacterium | reverse complement strand
TGAAGGAGTCAGTATACTGTTTTTGGTCGAATTTATCTCCCTGAAATGGAAGATTTTTAATAAAATTCATAAGGTTGGGTGTTTTTCAGGGGCGACTAAATAGGCTTTTCTGACCTCTTCGTTAACGAGAAGATTGCGACCTGTATCGTGAAGAACGATTTCTCCGTTTTCCAGTACGTAGCCTCTATCAGATAGTCTCAATGCCTGGTTTGCATTTTGCTCTACCAGAAAAATGGTCATCCCTTCTTCTCGCAAATGCTCGATGATTTCAAATATCTGGGCGATAACGATGGGGGCCAGGCCCAAGGATGGTTCGTCGAGAAACAGCAATCGGGGCTTGCTCATAAGCGCGCGTCCGATCGCCAGCATTTGTTGCTCTCCGCCAGACATGGTACCACTGCGTTGCAGTTCTCGTTCTTTGAGCCTCGGAAACAGCGAATAGACCTTTTCAAGCAACGGGTCGAATTCTGCTTTGTTGGTGAAGAAACCGCCCATATGTAGGTTTTCTTCAACGGTCAGTCCTGGAAAAATCCGTCGACCTTCGGGTACTATCGCAATTCCACTTCGCATAATAGTGGATGTTTCAGCTTCGGTAATATCTTTGTTTTCAAAGGAAATGCGGCCTTTGGTCGCTTTGGGGTCGCCACAAATAGTCATCAGCAATGTCGATTTTCCTGCGCCATTGGCACCAATTAACGAAACGATTTCTCCCTGATTGACTTCGAGCGATACGCCGCGCAATGCTTCGATTTTGCCGTAATGTGTATGTACGTTATCCAATACCAGCATTACTCTTCCCCCAGGTAAGCTTTGATGACATCCGGATTGGCTTTGACTTCATCCGGTGTTCCTGAGGCCAAGGGCCTGCCTTGGTTGATAACCACAATTTCGTCGGATATACCCATGACCAGGCTCATATCATGTTCGATCAATAGAATGGATACGTTGTAGTGGTTTTTGAGGCTGACGATAAGCGCATCGAGGTCTTGTGTTTCATTTGGGTTGAGGCCGGCAGCCGGTTCGTCGAGCATTAACAGTGTCGGTTTTGTGACCATGCAGCGAGCAATTTCGAGACGACGCTGTTGACCATAGGCAAGGTTGCCCGCTTCACGGTTGGCAACATCTGTCAGCCCTACCTTGTCCAGCCAGTAGGCAGCATAATCCATCGCTTCGTTTTCCAGTCTCCGATATGAACCTGTATTGAACAATCCGGCGAACAAATTGGTATTGACATGCCGGTGTTGCGCCACCAGCAGGTTTTCTATCACGGTCATATGGTTGAAAAGCCTGACGTGTTGAAAGGTTCGAACCATTCCCAGCCTGGAAATTTTGAAGTCAGGCAAACCTTGAATAGGTGAGCCCTTGAAACTAATTTGCCCGCTAGTGGGCCTATAAAACCCGCTGATGCAATTGAATACCGTAGTTTTGCCTGCCCCATTCGGCCCGATTATCGATACGATCTGTTTGTCTGCAATATCAAGAGAGACACCGTCTACCGCCAAAAGACCACCAAAACGCATGGACAGGTCTGATACGTCAAGGATTTTATCAGACATTTTTCAACTCCAGATGAGGCCGTTTCATTGGTAACAGGCCTTGAGGCCGCCAGATCATCATCAATACCATCATAAGTCCGAACATCAGCATCCGGTATTCCTGAAATTCGCGGGCCAGTTCTGGAAGGATAGTCATCGCTGCGGCGGCGAGGATGATGCCAAGTTGCGAGCCCATCCCGCCCAGTACAACGATTGCCAGAATGATTGCGGATTCAATGAAGGTAAAAGACTCCGGAGAGATAAAGCCCTGGCGGGCCGCGAAAAACGAACCGGCAAAGCCGGCAAAAGTGGCGCCAATGGTGAATGCGGAGAGCTTGATAATAGTGCGGTTCAAGCCGAGCGATCGGCAGGCAATTTCGTCTTCGCGTAATGCCTCCCAGGCCCGGCCAACCGGCATGCGCATTAGTCTGCGAATTACGAACAATGTAACGAAAACCAGAATAACCGCCAGAATGTAGAGGAATATCACTTTGTAGGAACTGTCATAGGCGATGCCAAAGTATTCGTGAAACGGAATGTTACCTTCTGTCTTGGCTCTCCGGGTGAATTCCAGACCGACAACGGCAACTTGCGGATCAGTTTGAATTGCCGGTAGTGATGGCTTGGGTATGCCACCGATACCATTTGGGCCGCCGGTGAGCGAGGTGAGATTGTTTAGTAGAATACGAATTATTTCACCGAATCCGAGCGTGACGATGGCCAGATAATCACCTCTGAGCCGCAACACCGGGAAGCCCAAAAGGAAGCCAAAGGTCGCGGCGAGTAAGCCAGACAAGGGTAAGCATTGCCAAAAGCCCAACCCGAAATACTGTGAAAACAACGCATAGCTATAAGCGCCAACGGCATAAAAAGCGACATAACCAAGATCGAGTAGTCCTGCCAGGCCAACGACGATATTCAACCCAAGACCGAGCATGACGTAAATCAGCACCAGGGTCGCCAAATCAATGGAACCTCTGGATGCAATGAATGGCCAGGCCAGTGCGCCGGCGATCACGATGAAAAGTGCTGTTTTCTCCAGCCGAACTCGGCTGGTGGTTGAAATATTTTTGAGTGTTGGCGCTTTGGGTAAAGGCAGTGATGAAAGCCTGCCGGCAATATCGTTTCTGAACAATTGAAAGAGGAATACGGTCAGGCTGGCGATAAAAATATAAAGTATGGTTTGTCCTGAAGCACTTTTCAGTGTTGTATTAATCCCCTCTGGAACTAAATTGACGCCGAGCAGAGGGAAGGCGAGGATAAAGGTGACGACACCGGCGATGAGCGCCTGATTGAAATTTTGCTTGTTCATTATATTTTTTCAACCTCCGGCTTGCCCAGCAGTCCAGTGGGTCGAAAGAGTAATATGATGACCAGCAAACCAAAGGATACGACATCCTTGTATTCCGAACTGAAATAGGCGGCAGTCATACTCTCGGTAACGCCAAGTACCAGGCCACCCAGCATGGCGCCGGGGATACTGCCGATGCCACCAAGCACGGCTGCGGTAAATGCCTTCAACCCGGCGATAAATCCGACAAATGGATTGGCGGTACCGTAGTAGAGGCCAAGTAATAGCCCTGCAACGGCGGCCAAAGCGGCACCAATGACAAAGGTGGTGGCAATGATTCGGTTGGTGTCGATGCCGAGCAGGCTGGCCATCTTCATATCTTCAGACACAGCGCGACAGGCCCGCCCTGTGCGGGATTTGGCTATATATAGCGATAGTGCTGTCATCGACACCAAAGTGGTAATCCAAATAAAAATCTGCATCAGTGACAAGGTGGCCTGAAAGCCTTCTGGTGGGCCAAAGGACCAGTTTCCCTCGATCAATGTGGGAATGGCAACATCTCTTGAACCTTGTGCCAGTCGAACAAAGTTTTGTAAGAAAATTGACATGCCGATTGCGGAAATAAGAGGTATCAGTCGATTGCCGCCTCGTAGCGGTCGGTAAGCGACGCGCTCCACAGCCCACCCGAAGGTACTTGAAACAAACATTGCAACCATCAACGCCACCAGAATGACAATAGGTAAGTAAGTCACGCCTCCCATCATCAGACCGGTAATGGCAATAAATGCGGCATACATGCCTATCATATATATTTCGCCATGGGCAAAGTTGATCATGCCGATGATGCCGTAAACCATGGTGTAACCAATAGCGATCAACGCATAGGTACTGCCAATGGTGAGTCCGTTCATCAGCTGTTGTACAAAGTAGAGAGTACCTTCGACCATGTATCTTCTCCGTTCGGGTGTACCTAAAAAGAAAAACACCCGCTCGAGGGTGAGCAGGTGTTTGGGATATGACAGTCACATCGTCATTTTACAGCCGTTTTGCTGCCATCGGAATGCCATTCGTAGACGACAAAATTAAAGGATTTCAGGTCACCCTTGTTATCGAATCCGATTTTACCGGTAGGGGTGTCAAATTCCATGGTACGCATCACTTTCTGTATCGCATCTGTATCTGTGCCGCCTGTCGCTTTCATGGCGTCTGCCATAACCTTGACGGCCGAGTAGGCAGTCATCACGAATGCGCCGGAAGGATCCTGGTTCTTGGCTTTAAATGCGTCTACCAGCTCTTTGTTCTTGGGCAGCTTGTCGAAGCTTGGTGGCAGGGTCACCATCAAACCTTCTGACGCTTCTCCGGCAATGGTGCTGATGTCGGTATTGCCGACACCTTCTGGTCCCATGAATCCGGCTTTCAGACCTTTTTCTGCTGATTGGCGAAGAATCAGGCCCAGTTCAGGGTGGTAACCGCCGTAATAAACGAAATCAACGTTTGCTTTTTTCATCTTGGCGATGAGTGACGAGAAGTCTTTGTCACCGGCTGTGATGCCCTCGAACATGACGACATTGATGCCTTTTTCTTCAGCCGTTTTCTTGACCGAGCTGGCAATACCTTCGCCGTATTGCTGTTTGTCGTGAATGACTGCCAGATTTTTCGGTTTCACTACATCCGCGATATAGTTACCGGCGGTAGGTCCCTGGTGACTGTCCAGACCGATGGTGCGGAAGATCATTTTGTAACCCCGCGTTGTAATCTCCGGGCTGGTCGAGGCAGAGGTAATCATGATGATGCCTTCATCCTCGTAGATATCGGAGGCAGGTTGAGTGGAGCTCGAACACAGGTGGCCGACCACGAACTTGACTCCATCGTTTACAATTTTGTTGGCAACAGCGACGGCTTGTTTTGGGTCGCAGGCATCGTCATAAAGAATGCCTTTCAATTTTTTGCCATTGACGCCACCTGCTTCATTGATTTTCTCGATCGCCATTTCAGCGCCAATCACTTGCATATCACCATATTGGGCGACCGGACCTGTTACCGGGCCGGCCAATGCAATCTTGATATCCTCGGCATTGACCGTGGCTGCACCACTCACTAGCGCAATCGAAGCAGTGAGCCCCAGTAATGTTTTTTTCATTTTCTTCATCGTTAAGCATCCATTTTATCATTGAGTGTGGTTTTTACCCCAATATACAGACTGAACCCGATATATCGGTATAACCAATCGTTATTATTTGTGTTTTTACCGATTTGCATTGCCACGACGAGTTTTCGCTTGCCTCAACATCAGTAATCGGCATTGGTGTTGAATACTACAAAGATTATTTCAACTTGAAAAGAGCAGTGCCACAGGAAATGTGCGCTGGCTCAGGGTTTATAGGCTTTCTTGTGCGCTTTTTTTGTGCTTTTTCAAATTTTTTACTTGCCGAAGCAATAGCGGTGTGTTCTTGTCGATCGCAACTGTAATCTGGTCACCGTTGCAATCTATTCAAAGCTTGAACATACTCTAGTCCTAAAGGAGCATAGTGTTTTTGGGGCTAGCCGTGCTAGACTCTACGGAAAATGATAAAAATAACCTGCTATTGAATGGCGGGGGGTGTAATAAACGGCAAGTTTCCCGATAAATCACTGGATTGAACACGCATCATCGAGTTTTGGTGATTGTTCGATCAGTGGTAGGGTTCGGGGTAGCGAAAGCACGCGGTTTTGACTTGCTCAAAATATGAAGTCCATCTCAAATAATCTTACGATTCGCTTCGAGACAGGCCACGAGATGCCTTACCCTTGGAGGTAAGTATCGATGTGGTGCGTTGGTTGCCAGAGTATGGGTGCTAGTTTACCTGTATCGCAAGCTTATCTAATTGGTTTGAAACTTAGAGGAGAGTGAAATGCATGAAGATGTAGACCCTATTGAAACCCAGGAATGGTTGGAAGCAATTGAATCAGTGATCAAGCATGAAGGTGTTGAAAGAGCAGCCTTTTTGTTAAATCGCCTGTCCGAGCGGGCGACCCGGGATCGTACCGAGTTGCCGTATTCGGTTACCACCCCGTTTAGGAATACGATTCCGTTGATCAAGGAGGCCAGAATGCCTGGTGACCTGTTCATGGAGCGTCGAATCCGGTCTCTGATTCGCTGGAATGCGATGGCGATGGTGTTGCGGGCAAACAAGCGGCCGGGCGATTTGGGCGGTCATATTTCCTCCTTTGCGTCCCTCGCAACTATCGTCGATGTCGGGTTTAACTACTTTTTTAAGGCCACTCAGGAAGGCGCCGAGTCCGATCTGGTTTATTTTCAAGGCCACTCCGCCCCTGGCATTTACGCCCGTTCTTTTGTGGAAGGTCGTCTGAGTGAAGAGCAACTCGACAACTTCCGTAACGAAGTGGACGGCAATGGCTTGTCCTCCTATCCACACCCGTGGTTGATGCCGGAGTATTGGCAGTTCCCGACGGTTTCCATGGGGCTGGGTCCGATACAGGCAATTTACCAGGCGCATGTAATGAAATACTTGCACAGCCGTGAGCTTATCGATATGGGTAAGCGAAAAGTCTGGTGCTTTGTCGGTGACGGTGAAACCGATGAGCCGGAGACGCTCGGCTCGATCGCTCTGGCAGGGCGGGAAAAACTCGATAACCTGATATTTGTCGTCAACTGTAATTTGCAGAGACTGGATGGGCCGGTGCGCGGCAATGGCAAGGTTATTCAGGAGCTGGAAGGGGTATTTCGGGGAGCAGGTTGGAATGTGATCAAGGTTGTTTGGGGTCGCATGTGGGATCCGCTTTTTGAAGAAGATACTTCGGGTGTTATGCAGCGAACTATGGATGAGCTTGTCGATGGCGAGATGCAGAATTTCAAGAGCAACGGCTCGGCTTACACGCGTGAGCATTTCTTTGGCAAACATCCAGAGCTTGCCAAAATGGCAGAGCATCTTACCGACGATGACATCGCCGGGTTAAATCCGGGAGGTCATGATCCTTATAAAGTGTACGCGGCTTTCCACGAAGCAGTGAGTCATGCCGATCAGCCGACCGTCATATTGGCGCATACTACCAAGGGGTACGGGTTTGGTGCAGCGGGTGAGGCGCAAAACAGTACTCACGCGCTTAAAAAGCTCGACTTCGATACATTGAAGTCTTTCAGAGACAGGTTCGGTATACCACTCAATGATCAAGAGCTGGAAGAGATACCCTACTATCGTCCGGCCCCGGATAGCCCCGAAGCTATTTACATGAAGAAAAAACGGGAAATGCTGGGTGGCTTTTATCCCAAGCGGCGAACACATAGTCAGCCATTGCAAATACCCGGGTTATCGGCGTTTGAAACCCAGCTTCAGGGTTCCGGCGAAAGGCAGATTTCAACCACCATGGCATTTGTCCGGTTGCTTTCTGCGATGACCAAAGATAAGGAGATCGGCAGGCGCATCGTGCCCATCGTGCCTGATGAGGCGAGAACATTCGGTATGGAGGGCATGTTCCGCCAGCTGGGTATCTATACATCTGAAGGTCAGAAGTATGTGCCCAACGACCACAATCAGATGATGTATTATCGGGAAGACAAGAGGGGACAGATACTGGAAGAAGGGATTACCGAAGCGGGTGCCATGTCTGCCTGGATAGCCTGTGCCACCTCCTACAGTACCAATAACTACCCGATGATCCCGTTTTATGTGTTCTACTCCATGTTCGGTTTTCAGCGTATTGGTGATCTGGCCTGGGCCGCCGGTGACATCCAGGCCAGAGGCTTTTTGATTGGTGGAACCTCAGGCAGAACCACGCTAAACGGCGAAGGCTTGCAGCATCAGGATGGCCAAAGCCATGTCGTGGCAAGTACGGTGCCCAACTGTGTCGCTTACGATCCTGCTTACGGGTACGAAATTGCTGTGGTGGTGCAGGACGGTATGCGACGTATGTATCAGGAAAACGAGAATGTTTACTATTACATTACCGTTATGAATGAGAACTATGTGCAGCCGGCAATGCCTGAAGGTGTCGCCGATGGTATCCTGAAAGGTATGTATGAACTGGATCAGATTCGTACCGAGAAACCGGATGACAAGTTGCATGTTCAGCTGCTTGGTAGTGGTGCTATTTTGAACGAAGTTCGAGCCGCGGCCGAGTTGTTAAAAAATGATTTCACGATTTCTTCTGATGTCTGGAGTGTCACCAGCTTCAATGAGTTGGCCCGGAATGGTCAGCATATCCGGCGCTGGAATCGGTTGAATCCAGAAGAGCCGGCAAAAGAAGCTTACATTACTCAGTGTCTGAAGTCCCGACCCGGTCCTGTGATTGCGTCTACCGACTATGTCAAGCTCTATGGTGAGCAGGTCAGGGCATATGTACCGACAGATTATACTGTACTGGGAACAGACGGGTTTGGCCGCAGTGATACCAGAGAGAAATTGCGCAGCTTCTTTGAGGTTGATCGTTACCATGTGGTAGTGGCGGCACTGGAAGCACTGGCAGCTCGGGGTGTGCTGGAATCTTCAGTGGTAGTTGAAGCATTGCGAAAATATGATATTGATCGCAATAAACCTAACCCTGTAACCTGTTAATGTGAGGAGCTTAAAATGAGTAGCAAAGAAATCAGAGTTCCTGATATTGGCAATTTCACCGATGTCGAGATCATTGAGCTATGTGTCTCGGTGGGCGACAAAATTGCGGTGGATGATCCGGTCATTGTCCTTGAGTCGGATAAAGCGACCATGGAAGTGCCTACCCCGGAAGCAGGTACCGTGCTGGAAATGAAGGTGGCGGTTGGTGATCTGGTAAGTGAAGATAGTTTAATCCTGTTGATCGAGCCGGACGGTGAGGGTGGTACGGCTGAGTCCCCTTCGGGTGAACCGGCACAAGCTGACGGATCATCGGAACAGGCGCAAGCATCATCTGCGCCCGAACAAGCCGACACGGGTAGCCAAAAGGCTCCTGCTCCCGTTCAGGCCGTGGCTGAAACGCCGACACCAAATAAACCAGCGGTTGCTGCAGCAGCCGAAGTCACCGATAGTGACGCTGAGGTGCACGCCGGGCCCGCAGTTAGACGGTTGGCCAGAGAGTTGGGGGTAAGCCTGGCCAGGGTGAAAGGTAGTGGTCCTAAACAGCGGGTTCTGAAAGAGGATGTGCACAAGTTTGTTAAGTCTGCATTGACCTCATCCGGAAGTTCGGCGGGTGGCGGACACGGCATTGCTCCGGTTGTTTTGCCGGATTTCAGTCAGTTTGGTGCGGTGACTCAAAGTCCTATGACCAAGATTCATCAATTAACTGCGGAAGGCATGCATCGCTCCTGGTTGAATGTGCCCCATGTGACTCAGTTCGACGAGGCTGATATCACGGATATGGAGTCATTCAGAAAGGCCAACAAGGCAAATGCAGAAAGCCGTGGCCTGAAATTGACGCCCATGCCGTTTTTGCTGAAAGCCTGTGCTTATGTTATCCAGGCATTGCCGCAGTTCAATGTTTCGGTGGATATGGAGAAAAAGCAGGTCATCGAGAAGTCCTATATCAATATTGGTATGGCGGTGGATACGCCCGACGGACTGCTGGTGCCGGTACTTCGGGATGTCGACAAGAAAGGCATCTGGGAAATAGCGAGTGACATGGCTACTTTGACCCAGAAAGCGAAAAGCAAGAAGCTGATGCCGGGAGAAATGCAGGGTGCCTGCTTCACTATTTCCAGTCTGGGTGGTATTGGCGGTACAGCGTTTACGCCTATTGTCAATACGCCGGAAGTTGCCATACTGGGTGTCTCAAAAGCGGCGATGAAACCAATCTGGAATGGTGCCGAGTTTGTGCCCAGGCTGATGCTGCCTTTGTCACTTTCCTACGATCACCGAGCAGTCAACGGTGCTGATGCGGCGCGTTTCACAACCATGCTTGGTACATTGCTAGGCGATATGAGAAACCTTCTGTTGTAAGTGACGTCAGACATTGTTGTCGGGCCGAATGGCAATTCGGCACATAACGCCTCCCGAAGCTATTTTTCGGGAGGCGCTTCCTTCTATTCGGTTGCCGAAGTGTTCAATTTCTTCTGGTTGTATGGTTAATCATTTTTTCGGATTAACCAACAGGGCACAATGTCTCTTCTTTTAATTCGAACCGCAGAAATCATCATAAGTCAAATGGAAAAGATCAAACCCGGTTTTACCCAAGATCCAATTGCCGAGACCTTGCTTCTCACCGTTGCCCTGAGGGCCTTCGATGCCCGGCAAAAGCAGCCAGTTCTGGGCGACGAGAAGAGTGTCGAGCTCATGCAGCAGATAGACTATGACTTTGAACGCTTTACTAAAGGTTCTATGATGAGCCGACTGGGCAGCAATGTACGGTTGAAATATTTTGATAACTGTGCCAAAAAATTTATTGCCGACCATGATCAGCCAATAGTCGGTTTACTCGGATGCGGTCTGGATACGCGATACCAGCGTCTCGGTGATGCGCGTAAGGCGGTTTTTTATGAACTTGATCTCGCCGAGGTCATCGCTTTCAGGAAAAAGCTCTTGCCGGAAACCGAAAACAATCACTATTTGGGATACTCGATATTTGACCCAACATGGATGGAAAAGATCAAGACTGCGCATCCCGATGGGAATTTCTTGTTTATCATTGAAGGGGTGCTGATGTATTTTGAAGGCGCAGAGGTTCGCTCTTTTTTATGCGCTCTGGCCGACACTTTTCCTGGTTCGGAAATTTGCTTTGATCTTCTCAATGTCTGGTCCAGCAAAAATACAAAACATCACGATACACTACGAAATATGCAGGCCAGCTTTAAATGGGGACTTGACGATGATCAGGAGCTTGTCAAGTGGCATCCGGGTTTGGAATTGATTTCCTCGGAAAGCATTATGTGGCAGATGGGTGACTATCATTGGTTCCCGCGCCTTCTGCGTTATGTCAAAAAGTTCCGCAATGCCTCCCGTATGCTGCATCTGCGTGTCGGTGCAGCATAAGAGATTTGTAAAAAAGAAAGATGGAACGATCAGAGAAAAAACGGCTTTGTTTTCCGCCCGCTGCCCCGGCGGATATGCGTATTCTCATTCTTGGGTCATTTCCTGGTCAGTACTCACTTCAAAAAGGGCAGTATTATGCCCATCCCAGAAATGTATTCTGGCGGATAATGGGGGAAGCGTTCAGTTTTGATTGCGAGATCGATTATCGGGAACGAATTGCGATAGTAAACAGCCACCGAATTGGTATCTGGGATGTGCTGCAAAGTTGTCGCCGTTATGGCAGTCTGGATTCAAAAATTGAAACGGCAACCATAGTGCCTAATGATTTTATCCATTTTTTTGATTGCTATTCTCAGCTGCGTCTGATTGTTTTTAATGGCAGCAGAGCTGAAACAGAGTTTAAAAAGCGAATACTGCCAAAACTTGGAGGTATCGAAAAACGTATTGAAATGATCAGGATGCCATCTACCAGTCCGGCGATGGCCACCATGAGTTATCAAGAAAAGTATAAGGTCTGGAGTGGTATCAGAAAATATTTGTAACTATACCTGCTTTTCTGACAAGCAGAGAAGGTTGCTTAGCCAAATCCTGCACTATTTGCAGCATAAAACAGGTTTCCGGAACCGGGACTGTAGACCACTGAAAAAAGAAAAACAATCAGTGCGGCAGTAGTTCCAATTATTCGATTTGGTACCTTTAGCGATGACTTTTCTCCAGATCCAGAAGCCATTTTTTTCGTTCCAAACCGCCGCCGTATCCTGTCAAGCTGCCATCACTGCCGATCACGCGGTGACAGGGAATAATAATGGAAATTTTGTTGTAACCGTTTGCCGAGGCGACGGCACGCAGGCTCTTTTCACGGCCCAGGCGTTTTGCCTGGTCAAGGTAGCTGATCGTCGTGCCGTAGGGGATGGTCAACAGAGATCGCCAAACCAGTTGTCTGAAATCGGTACCAATAGGATCCAGCGCGACATCAAATTGTTGTCGCTTTCCCGCAAAATATTCGTCCAATTCCTCTCCGGCCTGTTTGATATGGGTATTTTCGCCTAGCAATATTCGCGCGTTGCGCCTTTGTTGCAAATCCTGTAATTCGGTCTCCAGGGATTTGCGGTTGATAAATTCCAATAGACAAATGCCCAGATTGGTTGCGCCGATAACCATTGGTCCGATCGGTGTGGTTAAACGGCCAATTTGTATGAGGCTTTGATGGTCCGAGTGTGAGGGCGGGTGGCCGGTGAGTTTTTTGTAGGTGTAGCCAAAACCGCTGAGCGAGCTATAGCCTGAATCAAAAGCTGTTTCGGTAGCCGTGCCGCCTTGTTGCAGCTCCTGATAAGCGTTGGTGATCCGGTACATGCGTTGAAAAGCATGGTAGGTCATACCGTAGTGCGACTTAAACCAGCGCCGGACGGTATGAGGGCTGATGTCCTGTTGTTTCAGGTTATCATCGGTAATTTTGCATTTTGGTTTGTCGGTAACCATTTGTAAGGCTTGCCTGACAGCTTGCGGCGGTTTATACGCATTTTCTGCCGGTTTACAAATTTTACAGGGACGATAGCCCGCTTCTAATGCCTCTTTAACGGTATGATAGAATTCGATGTTGTGTTTTTTCGGTTTTTTGGCATGACAGGTGGGTATGCAGAATACTCCTGTGGTTTTTACCGCCACAAAGAATACGCCCAGATAATCAGGGTTTTTGTCCAGCAGCGCCTGGTAGTATTGGTCAATAACGGCTTTTTCTACAATCTTCATCGTTTTTTCGCGCCTGTAGTAAAGTGCTGGTTACAATAACGGTTTTATCTAAAGTGCGGCAACCGAAAACTTGACGGTTAATTTTAACTGAACCTAAAATCCGCGGTAGGATTTGTTCCAGAGTGTGTTCCATAGGCCGTTTCACAGAATGTCGATAGAACGCGTGAAAAATAAAGCTAGTCGGCCGCTGCAAACGACAAGTTTCCTGAGCGAAGGCTTAATGGATTGGAAAAGTGTATTTGACTCGCCGTTAAATGATTTTTGGGTTGAAAAGGGCTTCAATGTTTTTTCTCGGGTGACAAAACATCTTGAAACCAATCCTCGGCGCTTTTCGGTTCTCCCAGGTAGAATCCTTGGTGCTTGTCCACTTTCAGGCGGGTTGTGATGTCATATATCTCTTTGGAATGAATAAACTCGGCAACGGTTTTCATATTCAAATCCCTGGCAAAACTAATAATGGCTTTGCAAATGGCCAGACTTTTGACATCCGTGTCAATATTTTTGATCAAGGAGCCGTCGATTTTTATATAATCCGGATCAATGATGGTTAAATGTACAAAATTGGAATACCCACTGCCAAAGTCGTCAATGGCGATTTTGGCGCCAAGGGCTCTGAATCGTCGGATATGCTCAATGGTGGATTCGTAGTCCTGAAAAATCTCGCTTTCCAAAATTTCCACAATGAGTTTTCTGCCCATATCATATTTTTTGATCATTCTGAGCAGATATTCCACGGTACCTGTATTTAAAAAATCCAGAAATGACAGGTTGATGGCCAGCTTGCTGTCGAGTTGTTGGAAAAGCGCAAACGATTTTTTGATGATTCTTTTGGTAAGGTAGGAATAGTAGGTGGTGTGTTTGATGACATCCAAAAAGCGATCCGGTGACAGGATCGTGCCGTCTTCTGCACGAATCCGGATCAGAGATTCGTAATAGGATACCGTTTCCCCTTTAAATACCGGCTGAAAAAACGGTACGATTCTGTCATCATCCAGGGCTTTTTTTACCATTTTTACAATGGCTAAATCTTGTTCGTATACCTGTTTTATATTTAGAGAATCGCTGTACAGAACAATGCTCTTATGATTTTTTTTCGCGTAATTCAGCGCCATATCAGCGTGTTCCAGATGGTCTTTCCCTCCTATTTCGTTGGATATGCCAATGGCGACCGATATGTCGCATTCCAGGATCGTATCCTCCTTTTTGAAATAAAAATTTTCAGCTTGCACATCCCTGACAATTTTTCTGGCGATGGCCAGACACTCTTCTGGAAGCCGATGATGGACATTCAAAATCGCAAAAGTATTTCCTGAGAGCCGATATATGTTCGGAGATTCGAAATGTCTTCTCAAAAAGTCAGCAAAGGACTTTAGAACTAAATTGCCCACAGACTCTCCGTATAAATCATTAATGGTATGAAAATTCCGGATATCGATGAGCAACACCCCTCTGGTTTTTTTGTCTTCAATTTGCTTCAACAGAAAGGTTCTGTTTCCGAGTTCAGTCAGAGAGTCCTTATAGAGCATTTCTCCCATGATTTTATTTTTATACTCGACCAGCAGAAGCTGTTCTTTGATTTTGTTTTTATGTTCGACCAGTAAAAGCTGATCCTGCAGCAGCTTATTGAGTGATTCTCCTTCTGTTTCTTTTTCCTGTTGGTCATTTGTCAATCTGAATCTATTTTCTTGGGAATCTATTTCCTCAACTGATTGGGGTAGGGGTTTGGCGATGGGAAGATTCTTCGATTCACTCAATAACAGCAGCACCATGGTTTGATTGCAGAATTGGGCTTTTCCCCCTTTCGCCTTGACGAATTCGCCGTAGGAAAAAAATCCGGTGACTGGAGCAATGGTGGGAAAATGCTGGATATCCTGGGTCAACTTGTCACCAAGAATTGATTTTCTGCCGGTGCAGGAAAACATATGGATCGCATCCCATTGGCTGTTTATTTCACTGTAGATTTCAACACCATTGAGCAGAATTTTTTCCACATTCACAATGCCGAGTCGGACTTTTTCGCCTTCCATAAGATTTCCGGCAAAGCCCATAACGCCATCTGAATAAAGTTTCACGACTGACCTGGCGAGGATGCCGCCATCCCGGTTCACCACCATAGGGATTTGTGCGCAGATTTGAATAAGCTGGGGGGTCATATGAATCCCTAAATACTCTTTGTACAGGGTTTCAGGGGGTATGCCATTGATTTTTTTGACAATATTTCCTTCTGATTCCGTTACGACAAACTCTTCGCCGATAATATCACAATCAAAGGCCCAGCGGGTTTCTGCCCGCAGGGTTTCGGAATATAAGCCTACAGCCACGGCACCCTTGTCCAGAATCTGATCCTGATAAAACAGATAGGTTTGACGAAAGGCGTAATTGTCCGCAGCAAGACCACCGGCAATAACGATATCGCCCACCTGACTTTCAAAACCTGTCAACAGATCCTCGCCATTTACAGACAACCCCTCACCAAAAAGAATCACCGCCTTTAAGTCCTTTTTTTTCAGGTTTTGGCCCAGACGAACCCCTTTATCAAAACAGTTATTGGAATGATTGTCTGATTTTTCAATCTGTAATCTGGTCTTTTCAAAGCAGAGCACAGAAATTAACAGGCTGTTTTCCAATACCTGGTCATCCAGAATTCCGCCGTCTGTGGTTGCACCGATAAGAACGCAGTGAGGCAGAGTTTTTCTTATGAATGCCAGCAAAGGCTGGATGCGTTCAATATCGCCACCGCCATCAAAAATCTGAATCAGGATATGGGGATGGGTCAATGGTATCTGAGCGTCGTGAAGTTCCCTGAGAAATCGGTCTTTGGTTTTGAAATTATGGTGTAATCTTTTCATTTATCTAAGATATATAAAGATATGCGCCCATTCCATCATTTTATACCTAAGTATGCAACGTGGAAAAAATAACTTTATATCTTGACGACCAATCCATCCAGCCCTGCAGAGTTGTGAAAAAACGGCCTATTCAGGATAGGCATTGATTTGGACGTCTTGGATGGCCGGTGATGACTCGGACACTGATCGTTTTTACCTGGTTTTGCACCACAACTTTTCGATCTTTAGTATAGGACATGATCAGCGAAGGGTGAGCTATTTGGCGCAGGCAGACAACCGGTAAGCAACTTTGCACAATATTCATAGAATGCCTGAAATAAAAGTAATCAGTCGTCACAAATCGCATGTTTTCGTCACGACAGGCTCGATTGAATGAAAAAGAAGTCTTTCACTCGCCGTTTTTATAACAACGCGAGCCACTTTCAACTGGGCGGCTCGCTTTGCTTATTGCGGAAAAAATGCCCTAGCTATCGCCAGAGAATACCTTTTGCACCAGGGCCATCAAGTCATCGCCACCCTTTTCCTGCACAAATTGGATAACGACAGGAATAAACTTGCTTACCATGCCTTTATCGAGGCCGAGCTTGTCGAAGCCGCCGGCAAGACTGGCCAGATTACCTAGCGCTCCGGCATTGCCACCTAAACTGCCCAGCATACCGCCAATACTTCCCATCAGGCCGCCAGCGCCACCCTCCGCATCGGGAGCCGCGCTAATCATATCCTCCACTCCGGGAACTTTATCGATAATCTGTGAAAACTCGCCGCCGGCTAGTTTATCTTTCGCCATCTTGAATAGCAGGCCTGCACCACCTTTAGCCTGATCATTGTCAATACCCAGCTGGCTTACCAAAGTTTCAATTAATTCCATTATTTCGCCCTCATATGAATTTAGTGTTTGTGTTTACCTGTGGTGAATTGCATGAGGTACCTACTTGGTTGGCCTTGCAATCCAGTCGGTCACCTGAGCGGCTGTTGTCAGCTTGTGAACCAGCGTTTTCTGCCTATTCAATTCTGTCATTTTCGCATACAGGCTTCAGTGTTACGCTGCCTTAATTCAAGAACGGTGTCAACACCTGGACACCGCAATCAGTCAGCCTATTGGTCGCGGAAACTCGCTGTCAGATCCCGATCAACAGCCGGAGTGGCAATGCGTTTCAGTGGCAGACCGGCATCGCCAGCCGATAATCATCAGTGCAGGAAGGTTCATGGCTATACCATAGTACAGTGCAATCATTGCCAGCGCTGGCTGCCCCATCAGTGAAGCGGCGATCATTATTGCTGTGCCTGCGTTCTGGATGCCGGTTTCTATAGTCAGGGTAATCTCCTGTTCAGGACTCAGCCGTGCTGCGCGGGACAGTTGATTGGCCACCAGCATTGCGAGTACAGACAGACTTAGAACAGACAGGCTGGTGCTGGACAGGATTTCCGGCAGTCGCTGGTGATTGACCCAGCTCAATGCGACAATCAGCGCAATAAACAGTAGACCGACAACCTTTTGGATGGGCTGCTGAATGGACTGAATGAGACTTGGAAAGCGATGGCGCAGTGCCATACCTGTTACCACCGGGATCAGTGTCACCACGACGAGTTTTGCCATGGTCGGCAGTATTGGCAGACGTAACTCTTCGGAATCTATGCCCAGCCACTGGTACTGCAAGCTCAATAGAACGGGTAGGGTAAAGGGCGTGACCAACGAGGTAATTGCGGTGAGAGATATTGATAACGCGGTATCACCGCGACTCAGATAAGTGATAGCGTTGGAAGTGGCGCCGCCCGGGGCCAACGCTATCAGAATCAGCGCTGCGGCGAGTTCCAGTGACGGGCTTGTCAGGGCAATGATCAGCCAGGCCATCAGCGGCAGGCCGATCAGTTGCAACAGCAGGCCCATCGCTATGGCTCGGGGACTGTTGAATACTTTGGCAAAGTTACCGGGTTGCAGAGACAAACCCAGCGCCAGCATCATGGATGCTAGAGCCATGGGCAGTAAAATGGTATTCAATAGCTGGGCGCTCATGGGCTTCCTTGATCGGGGTCAGAGTGCAATACACGAAAACTGTCGCGGTTCGTCGATTTTATACAATGGGCAACAATCCTTTTCTGAATATCTATTTCCATAAATTGTAAAAATGTTTAACCGGCCCATGGCCAGCACCAATTTGGTACTCTGCACCCTGTATTATGGCCTCGTTGACATATTTTTTCGCCGCTTCGGCCGCCTGGGTTAATTCTATGTTCTGAGCCAGGTTGGCAGCTAAAGCCGAGGAAAGTGTACAGCCGGTTCCATGAGTATTATTGGAATGAACGCGCTGGGAGACTAACTCGATGGTTTCATCTTTTTCCGCGTTGTAGAATACATCGACAAGTCTGTCGTCAGATAAGTGCCCGGCCTTTAAAAAAACTGAAACACCGGCACTTTTTTCAGATAGTGCTTTGGCCAACCCGGGTAATTCTTCCTGTTTGGTTATCGTCTTGTTTAACAGAATTTCTGCTTCGGGGATATTGGGCGTGATCACCCGGGAAACCGGAATCAAGACATTTTTTAAGGTATCAATGGCTTCATCCTGCAACAGTTTATTGCCGGAAGTCGCAACCATAACCGGATCAAGCACAATATTTTTTATCTTGTACGGTTTAAGGCATTGATGAACCGCATTTATCGTTTCAGCGTTATGTAGCATGCCAATTTTGATGCTGTCGGTGCCAATATCTTGTAAAACCGCTTCAATCTGTGCTTTTAAATTGCTGATGGGTAAGGCATGTATATCGGTAACGCCCAGTGTATTTTGCGCGGTAATGGCGGTAATGGCAGATGTAGCGAAGCAGCCATTGGCTGAAATCGTTTTTATATCCGCCTGAATACCGGCGCCCCCGCCAGAGTCGCTTCCGGCTATTGTCAATACTCGTTTATATGTTTTCATTTGAAGTGATTGAATCCTTCGATCAGGTTTTTTATTTTATGACCCTTTTTTTGCCAGGTTATCTTTCCAGGGCCGGGATGAATGGTGCCTATTGGGTAAAGCGGGCTATTGAATACTTCAATAAACCCCGTGTTCAGTTGTTTCATTGCGTCGGATCTAACCGTAATGAGCAATTGATAATCCTCACCGCCACCGGCCGCCAGTCGGTACCGGTTCCAACCATAGGTTCGTGCTGCAGCGACAAGGTCATTGCTGATAGGGAGCTGATTTAATTCGACTTTGGCCGATTTTTTTGAAGCATCGAGAATATGTTGTAAATCCGAGGCGATGCCATCCGAGATATCCATCATGGCATGTACACTGCTTTGTTCCGCCAGCCATTGTCCCTGCTTTATTTGAGGTTGCGGCAAGTGATGCGCCGCCACGAGTCTTTTGGTTAGAGCTGTCTGCGCCAAATTATCAAGCAAAACTTGTAAGCCTGCTGCGGAGTCGCCGATAGTGCCGGTTACACAAACAATATCGCCGGTTTGTGCCATGCAACGCAAACGGGCTTTTGTCTTGTCAAGCAAACCGGTTACGACGACGTTAATGGCCAGGTGTTGCTGCGATTTCGTTGTATCGCCGCCCATTAATGGCACCTGATATTGTTGGGACAGTGAGTGATAGCCTTGCATAAAGCTATCCAGCCAGGCTATGTCGGTATCCTGGGGCATGGCAATGGATAAAAAGGAAGCCTGTGGGGTCGCACCCATCGCCGCAATGTCGCTTAAATTTACCGCAAGCGCTTTATGGCCAAGGTGCTCAGGTTCGATCTTCTGTTTTAAAAAGTGGATATCTTCGACTAACAGGTCGGTGGTGACTACCTGATTTTCATGCGGGTTTACCGAAATAATGGCACAATCATCACCAATCCCTATATCACCCGGCTTGATCAAAGGTTTGAACTTGGATGCGAATCGGTCAATAAACCCGAATTCTCCGATCTCTTTTAGTTTCATACCGCTTGGTTGCGTACCCCTGTCACGATCTTTTTTAAACGTTGCGCAGCCAGTCGGGGCCTTTTGGGCCAACAATCGCAGATGCGAAAGAAACCCTTTCCCCCACCTCTTGGGATGCATGGGGCATGGCCGGTGAGGCTCCAATCGCTAGCTTCACCTCTGAAGTAAGTAAATTGGTATTGTTAAAAAACCAGGCATCATAGGCTTCGGCATGGTTGTCAAACAGGATTTTCTTGTCTAAAGCGTGTTCCATTTGATTCCTCTTGCGGCAAAAAAGCAAAAAAGGCTGCATCGCAGTAACGAAGCAGCCTATGTTTACAGTTTTTCTACATAAAGCTATTTCCCTACGATGCCATTAAACATTTCAGGTACTCAGGGTATCATCTCAGCCTAAAAATCAGTTTTTAAGCACCCCTAATAGCGTTTTTTCGATATATTAAATAAGACAGAAAAGCCAAAGTCAAAAAAATATCTTGTTTGGTACTCCGGCGTTTCAAGCCGGTTTCAAGGACAGTTGCCCGTTGGCTACCAAAATCACAGCATTACAACGGCTGCAATGCTATGGCAATGAAACGGTATCACTTGTCTTTTACATAAAAGCTGAGGCTTGCTTCTTGCTGTCTCACCTCGCAGTCAGCAGTTCCTTCGGTTTTTACGATAGAGTAGAGATACCATAATCCCGCATGCAGCGGACGAAACTGAAATTCGCCTTTAAAATCACTCTTGGCATAAAAAGGAGTGCTCATCCGGGCATTGTCGGAATAACCTTCATAAAAACCGGTGATTTCGACCATTTTTGCAGGTTTTCCATCTTTGGTGATTTTAAATTTCAATAACTTATCGACTACTATATCACTGGCCTTAGCCATAGGGGTGATTTCGAGATGCGTATCCAAAGGCTTCATTGCAAAAGCGCCGTCATCATTTCCAACGGTCACAATGGCCTTGCCATGCATATCGTAAATGCCGCAAGACTTGACTTCACCGTCAATATCTTTTCTTGTTTTTCCCATTTCCCACTCACCGTCGGCTTTTTCACTCCAGGCAGTTGGCTTATAGTAGTTTTCCAGGATATAGGTGCCCTCAGGCAGCGCCTTTTGGGTTTCAAAATGATAGTTAGCACCTTTTTGGGTCAAAACTTCGTGATAATTTTCACCATAAACCTGAACGGGTTCAAAAAGGACTAGTCGTGACTCTTTAATTTCCTCAGGATTCGGGAAATTGTGTCCATACACTGTATCCGCCTTTAAAACACCCTCACTTTTGCCAACAATCCATAGTTGGTGGGCCAGTGCAGACGTTCCGAGCATGCAAAAAGCAGCGGCAGCGATAAATGATGTTACGTTTGGTTTTACTTTCATAGATCAATTTCCTCACTATCGAATGGTTTGGTTACAAACTATAACAAATTGATACAAAAAACTATATGGGTCTATTTGAATTGATGATAAAAATACTAATTTTTACAGCAATATGGCATAAAGCCCTGACGCAAAGTACACTTCAAAGAGGGACTAAAGAGGAACTAAATTGAAAGGTTATCTGTTACTGGTGGTTTTGTTAGCTGGTTGTGTCGATGAATCCCGACTGATTTCCGGCTGTGAATCGATTGCAGACAGCGTTTCATTATGTGGCTGGCAGAGTCCGGAAGAGGTGGAGTCGCTGCCTGATGGCTAGACACTTTATCTTGGTTCTTTTTTGGGTGACCGGATACTGAAAATGCCTTGACCGGCTCGCTGACCGAAAAAAAGGCCCCGACTGAGATAGTTCGTGCGGAGCCTCGTCCCTTTCGGGTGCGGTTCAACGTCAGACCGCCTTTAACCCGGATTTTTTGGAGCTGACTTTGGCTGACATTTCTTTGGTGTTGGTGCTGCGTTTTTCGATTAGGTCGATATAGTGCTCTTCATAGTCGGAAAGAATGCGATCCAGGGTGCGTCCGATCTTGGTCTGTACGCGGATCATTTCGATTTTCGGCCAGGTGGATCGCTCGCCAAGCAGAATCATCTTCTTTATTTCTTTTTCGGTACGGGTTGCCAGTACCTTGAATGGGTTGACGACGCCGGTTGGCGGCAGAATATTGATATCGCCAATATAATCCTGATTGATGACCGATATGGTCATGTTGATCAGGCGGTTCATGGTGTGATTGTGTTTTATTGGCCGCCGCAGTATTTCCGCACCGGCATTGATCCATTCGCGAATGGTGTTTTGAGTTGCGTGTCTGAGAATGGCCGATACATCCGAATTACGCTTGTTGTCATTGACAAATGGAACGACGTGCGGGTTGGTCTGACTGACAATATAGTGGTTGGCGCCATATAATCGAGCCAGTCGTTTCGCAGGCAGGTCGTCGCTGACCGAACCGTCTACCCATTTGCGGGATGGCAGGTAGGCGATCCGCTCTCCTTGCGGGCTTCTTGCCATCAGGGTTACGGGTGGATAGACACCAGGCACGGCCGATGATGCGAGGATGGATTCGCGCATCATAACATTGGGTGAGGTGAACGCGTTCAGCAGTCGAGATGTTTGGTGGTGTTCTGCCGGTGCGATCGGAATATTCATATGTCGTCCGGTCTTGGCATGCGCCTCCTGGAAGGTCAGATCGGGAATCAGTTTTTTGATCTGTTCCTTGATTTGTTCCTGATCCAGAGGTTTGGGGGCGATGTTGTCGAGAAGACTGAACAGACCTGTGCGACTTTCCCGTTCGAAAAGAATGTTTTCGATATCAAATGTCGATTCAATTTCATCATCCGACTTGGTGCAGACGGCACTGCCGACAATCGAACCACCACTGGAACCTGAGAAGATATTTGGCAGCAATCGCTCTTTGAACAGGGTTCTGATCACGCCGACATGGAAATACAACAGTGAGCCTGAACCGCTCATCATCAGTGCGGTGCTGCCAAAACAATGATGGGCGCGCCGGAAAAAGTCGAGTTTTTCCTCAAAGCTGATATCGTTCACTTTGGGGTCGGCAAGGTGCTCCAGCGCCGAAACAATTTCGTCGACGTAATCGCAAACCAGTTGTTTAGTCCCGAACTTCGCTTTTTGGTATAGTTCCCGCTTGCCCATACCATCCACATTACCGTGGATACCTTCGTTGAGGTTCAGTAACAGGCCATGATTGTCATGGCGGGCGCGCAGGGCGCGCAGGCGATCGAGGCGAACGCGAATGGAAACATAGTCGAAGCGCCGCGACTGATCCATGATTTTCCATCGATCATACCCCGCTGCGGCGTCATAATTTTTTGCAGCTTTTGACCATTCCGCGTAACTTTCGGCCTGCGCCATCTGTTTTTCAAATTTCTTGGTACTGGAAAATATCATAGCGTACCCCGACTGTATCTATGCTTCGTGTTGTCCGTGCCTTTGATTGTAGTCCTTTTAGTCTGGGTAAAGAAAGGCTACGGCAGCCTCTGAACCTGGTTTTCGTATTCGACTTAAGTCGTAGGCGCCCTTTCAGTCACCCCAAAGGGTAAGCTTTTTCCGACAGAAGGTGTAATGGAATGAAACAAGAGGTGTATTGGGTTTGGTGTTACACCGCCGCGAAGATTGCGGCGGGTTCGTTGAATCAAAAACAGTGAGCTTATCAGGCTTTTTTACTACGTCGGTAGCCCATGCCGACGAGACCGACTCCCAGTAAAGCGAGAATTCCCGGCTCTGGCACGAAGAACTGCTTGGTCGTGATATCCAGGGATACCTGGAAAGCGTTTGTCTGATTCTCCACTGTGGTCAATCCGATACAGCCTGGGCCGACACCGGCTGCAGTACATGCAGAGTCTTCCAATATGCCCAGTCCGTCGATAAAGATGCGCGCATTGTAGTCATGCGTCTCGAGACTGGTGGGATCTTGGAAGGAAAAGTTCTGGTTGATCGAATTGTTGGCCGGGTTGAATCCCGCTCCCTCGATATCCAGCACGAAAATATCATTGCAAGGGGTAGGCGATGTTGTAGCGCATGTGCCGAAAATATTCAATGTTTCGGTGAAATTGATATTAAATTTTAGAGAAGGGAGGTTCAATTCGGCATTAGGGTCATATGACGAATTTGGTAACAATGGATTCAGAACGATTCTGTCGCTCAGTTGCGCCGACAGAAGAGAGCGGTTGGTGAGTGGAATGGTGTTGTTAGTGTGAGTAAAGGTTATGGTATTTACCGCGCCGCCATCGGTAGTGACCGTGCCGCTATATTGGCCGTTAGTTGCGCCACCGACATCGATGCTGCTTCGATTGCCGCTAAAGAATCCCCCCCAAGAGAGCGTGCTGGGGGCATTCCAATAGGTATTGGTGTTGGTTTCCTGTACCAAATTTATGCCCGAAGTATAGGTTGTACTGGTGAAGCCTGAGTCGAGGGTAAAGCCCCACTCCGTTACGGGAACGGCACTGGCCTCGGTAGCCAGTAACCCGGCGGCCAGGATGGCCAACGCTTTGCCATTGAGTGCAATGGATTTCTTTTTCGTGTTGATAGACGTGTCCTCCCATTTTTGGGTCATTCCTAGCGTACCAAAGCGCATACTTTTTTTATTCATTCTGGTATCCCTATAATTTCCTTGTTGAATAATTCTTGCCGCACTAAACCGCAAACCTTTTTTTGGTTTCAGCGTTTCGTTCATTCCGATAAAAGCTCAATTGAGCAGACGTTACCAGCTCCAATCATTGATTCAGTTGGCGGAAAAAAATTTGCACATACCTTACCAATTTTTATTTTATCAATATAATCAGTATGTTATAAGTAGAAAATTAAATATATTCAGTAACTGTAAAATAGTTTGACTATTGGTTTTATCGCCATATCGAGGTTGAGCGCGTTCTTGAGCTGTGTGGTTACCTTGAAGATTTAAAATACTAAAACATGAGCAATAGGCTATTTGATTGTTTTTATTGAAAAACTAAGAAATCACGACCTAGCTTGGCAATCGATGGCATGCAGCTTTCGGGAAAAAACTGCTCGATCACGGCTTCTATTGTTTTTTTGTTATTCCTTTTTGTTTGTAAAAAAAATTGACATCTAAGTGCAAAATTTCTATAGGCTGTTATTTTTTATACTAATTTCTATTCAAAGCCGGCTCAATATGTCGATATGCCAGTCGGGGTTTTGCGATGGGCAGCAATGGGGTGATCAAGCGAATGGTGGTTCAGTTCAATATCGTGGCATTCACTCCGGCGGTTTCCCGACCCATCTCCACTCCGGGTTTTTTGTTGTTGCCGAAACCATATTGCTGCTAATGTCTATTGTGGGGTACTGTAATAGAAGTTGGATAACAGTGCGGTTTAGAATAGGCAGTTAGGAGCGGTTCTTTGATGGCGTGTTCAGGGTGATCAGTAGAACGGTTAAATGATTTTAGAGGGGGCTTTATGCTGAAGTGGTTGTTGGGTATAGTGGTGGCGGGCGGTTTTATTCTCTGGCTAAAGCGAGGTAAAAGTGTCCGTGATGTTTCAGCTCCGGAAGTGAAAGAGTTGGATCAGAAGCGTTTTTATGTCACTCCGCCGGAAAAAGACGACTTACCGCCAGACGATGATCAAGGAACCAAACTGTAAGTTTTGCCAGATTGCACGTAGTTGGCTTTACAGCGGTATTGTATCGTTAGTTCTCGCTACCAAAGAGATCGAGCCCGCTACCAAAAGAGTGCCAATATAGCAAAACACTTTGCTTTTCTCGCAGGTGCTCTTTTGAGTGCAAGTGTGCCGAGCAGGTCGGCCAATTTGAAGGTGGCAGACACTGCATCGCGGCCCATTCCATCTTTACTATTCTCAAGAGTAAAAACACCAGCTGAACAACAGGTTAAGTTATTCGTGCAGATTATTTGCCTGTGTTGATTCATACTGGGAAAATGCAACGAAAGCGTCCATTGATTCAGGAAATTTGCCTTGAAGTATTCAGCACTGCCGACTAAACAACTTTACCACCACTGTACTGCCAGCCAGTTTCGCTTCCATTCAACCAAGCAATTAGAGCCACTGGACGATATTATTGGCCAATCGAGAGCCCGGGAGGCGATTCGATTCGCGATGGCTATGCCCCGCAGTGGTTATAACATTTATGCGGTTGGCAGCAGCGGTTTGGGTAAAAGAACCATGATGCTGCGTTATCTCAACAAGCATGCCGGTGATGGCGGTGGCTCAAATGACTGGTGCTACGTCAATAACTTTGCCGATACCAGAACTCCAAAAGTAATTCAGTTATCCGCCGGGCTTGGGCCAAAGCTGAAAAACGATGTCGAATCGCTTATGGCAAGATTGGTTAAGGCGATTCCCCAGGCATTTGATAATGACTCATACTATGAGCGTTCAGAACAGTTAAAAAACGAATTGGCAACGAAGCAGGAGGCTGCCCTGACGCAATTGGCAAGCTCGGCAAAACGTAAAAAGGTCAGTTTGACGATTACCACTCCCGGAGGTTATCGCCTGGTTGCAATGAATGGCAAGGAACCGCATTCTGCAGAATCCTTTGCCGAGTTGACCGAGCAGCAGCGACGCCGTTTTGAGGAAGTCATTGGCAAGCTTGAGAAAAAGTTGCGTGGGACGCTTAGAAAGCTGGCCGCATGGGAGCAGGAATACACCGACAAGCAGCAAGAGTTGAACGATGAAGTGACAACGGCAGTGATCGGTCATCATCTTGAGGTGTTGCAGGAAAAATATCGGGATTGGTCTCAAGTTGTCGAGTACTTTTCCGCGATGAGGAAAGACATTATCGCCAATGTCGACGTTTTTCTCGAAGACACCGAAGAGCAGGCATCGATTGCCTGCGCGTCGCTGAACAAAAAAATGCCACGCAGATATCAGGTAAATGCGTTGGTTCAACGTGAGGACGATTCCGCTCCTATCGTGGTTGAGGATAATCCGAATTATCACAATCTGTTTGGTTATGTCGAAAACATTACTTTCAAGGGCACGGTATTTACCGACTATGCGCTGATTCGCGCCGGTAGTCTGCATCGTGCCAATGGTGGTTATTTGTTGATGGATGCGATCAAGGTGTTGGAGCAACCTTTTGTTTGGGACGGTATCAAGCGGGCGTTGCGATCCAAGGCAATCAGCATAAACTCATTGGAGAGAGAGCTGACCTTATCAGGTACCATTTCTCTGGAACCGGAGCCGATTCCGCTCGATGTCAAGATTATTTTGTTTGGTGATCGGGAAACGTATCTATTGTTGCAGCAGTATGACCCCGAATTTATGGAGCTGTTCAAAGTGGCGGCCGATTTTGACAGTGAAATGTCGCGCAATGCGGAAACCGAATATCAATACGCCCGGTTCATTTCCAGCCTGATCCACGAGAAACAGCTATTGCATTGCGATAAAAAAGCCGTGCTGAGATTGGTTGAGCAGAGTTCCCGCGTTGCTGAGAATCAGAAAAAGCTTTCATTGCATGCGGCGAATATTGCCAACTTGCTGCGGGAGTCGAACTACTGGGCAGGGCAAGAGAAGAGTAAATTGATACGCAAGGAACACATAGAGCGCGCGTTAGTGAGTGCCGATTATCGTGCCAGCCGAGTGCGGGATCGTTTCTATGAGTCGGTTGCGGATGGTTCGACATTACTTGCCGTGACTGGCAGAGAAATTGGTCAGGTCAATGCATTGTCGGTTTATATGGTAGGAGAAAGTGAGTTTGGGGTGGTGAGTCGAGTCACTGCGACAAGCCGCTACGGTGATGGCGAGGTGGTCGATATTGAGCGAGATGTCAAACTGGGCGGCACGGTTCATTCCAAAGGTGTGATGATTCTATCTTCCTACCTGGCCAGTCTATTGGGTCAATTTGAACCCATGCTAGTGTCGGCGAGCATGACATTTGAGCAGTCTTATGGTGAAGTGGACGGAGATAGTGCTACGCTTGCCGAGTATTGCGCCCTGGTGTCGACCTTGTCTGGTGTGCCGGTTCTGCAAAACCTGGCGATCACGGGTTCGATGAATCAAAAAGGAGAGGTTCAGCCTGTGGGTGGGCTGAATGAAAAAATTGAAGGTTTTTTTGATACTTGCAAAACACTGGGGTTGACTGGCGCCCAGGGAGTGGTTATTCCTTCCACAAACGTACAAAACCTGATGTTGAAAGCCGGGGTTCTTGAGGCGTGCAAAAAAGGCGATTTTGCCGTGTACGCGGTATCCCATGTCGAGCAGGCGGTGGCATTGCTATTGGATATGCCGGTTGGCAAACCTAAGATTTCGGTCAAGCGAGCGAGGCCGAATACATACCCGGTAAACTCTGTTTATGGAAAAATTCAACGCCGAATGCAGCAAATAAAGGAATATGACAAAGACGGAAAAAACGGGCAGCGATAACGGCGAGCCAAGTTGTGACGCGAACGGCGAGTAACGAGCTGAAAGCAGCCGGCCATTCGCGTTAGCGCCAGACATGGTATAACCGTTTTACGCCTCTATTGGCTTTTTCGAAGCCAGCGCGGCGAGTTGTTTATCGTGATAGTTGGTTAGTGTGACTAAAGACAAAACCGCACCGATCAAGGCGAGTGCCATGTCCGATTGCGTATCCCATGGGTCACCCTGGGTGCCGAGGAAGGCTTCCGCCGATATACCCGCCGCAAGCGCAACCCACCATTCGATTAGTTCGTAAAAAGCGCTAAAGGCAAGGCAAAAACAGACAATAAAGAAGTTTTGCCAGGCGTGTGATCTGAATACTTGTTTGCGTAGCAGGATTTCTCGGCAGATGATCGCTGGAACAAATCCCTGAACGAAATGACCCAGCTTGTCGTAGTTATTTCTGTCCTGGGCCAGCCAATCCCTGATCAGGTCAAATAGCGGTACTTCGGCATAAGTGTAGTGTGCGCCTACCATAAGAATAATGCAGTGTGCGAGTATTAACGTGTAGCTCAGCGGTGTGAGTGGAAATCGTTTTGCTGTAATGGCCAGAACGATAAAGCCGATGATCGCTGGTGCGGCTTCTAGCAACCAGGTCAGGTAGTCTGCAGGTGAGATGGCAGACCACACGAGAACAGTGGTAAATAGGGTTATCCAGGCTATTTTTTTCATAATCGGCCTCAACTCGGCGTTATCAACGGTTGATCCCTTTGGCTATTTCAGTAAGTTGTCGTTTATTTAAAAGTGTATACTATTCGGTTAGCTGACGGGTTCATAGGAGTGCCTGCTCGGCTGCTCACCGGTTCAGTCCAATCCGGCGAAGTTCAATGCCGGTTGCGCGTAACTGGTTTTAACCTGGGTTTGTATCACGTCAGGCTGGTTGTTGATCCGCGCCTCCAACTCGGCTTTTGCGCGAGTAATTTGCGCGTTGCCAAAGCCGTGGCCTAGCGTTGCCGGCAGTGGCTTGCCAATCAGCTCGCATGCGGCAACATTGACGGGAAACAGCTTGTAGCCCTGATGAATGCATTGGTCTAAGCGATTGGCTATTTCCAGGTGATCCATCTCTTCGTCTATCTGACGGTTGAATTGCGTGTTGAATTCGCAGTGTATTTGGCCTTTGTCTCCGGTGACTCCGGTTTTTACCGCTTGTAAATCCTCGTCGCTCGATTTTATATAGCGGCCACGTTGTTCTGCACAAACCTGTTCGGCTTTTTGGATGTCGCAAGGGTCCCATTCGTAACTCAAGCTTACCGGTACAATGTTGAGTTGACGCATATAGTCCGCGAACGAGACGGCCTTCGGCTTGGCTAATGCAAGCATCTTTAGAAGGGCGGGGTTGGTCTTATCTGTATTGTTTTTTGACCGGCCTTCTCGCTGAGCAAGCCACACGGACTCGGTTTTGTTGAACTGAAGATGGCGAATGTAGGCGGATTGGACTTTCATCGCCGCGACCATTGCCCTGGGTGATCGAATAGAGCGCATCACCGCAAAGCATTTGTTCAACCGGGCCAGACGCTTGCCTGATTCTTCAGCTAGCAGGTTGTCTCCGATAGCGCAATGGCAGGTTGGAAGCCCGGTCTTAAGTAGTGTCCAGTTGAGTACCAGAGGGTCAAGCACTATGTCTCGATGATTGGAAATAAACAGATGGTTTTGTTGTTGGAGCAGGTCGTTCAAACCCTGGACAGTCAGTTGTCTTAACATGCCAGACAAGGCGCTGGACAGGAAGTGCAGCTCGATTTGTTGAAATTGTTCAATCGTGTCAGCTTGTTTCAGTGACTCTCTGAGTTCTTCAATTACCTGAGCCGCTGTTTCATTGTGGTCTGGAGATACGTCAGAAAAAAGCTGCATCATTTGCAGATTAAACTGATCCGAGTCAACCAATAGCGCAACTTGCCGCTTCACTTCGTCGTCGTTGAAGCTCCTTATGTTTTCAAACTCATCCAGCCATGGTTGTTGCAGGTCGTTCGGCGACATTGCCGGTGATTCTCCTTATTCAAAGACGAATGCTTTTCGCTATTCATGAAATGGAAATATTTTTGTGCTGAATAAGCATATAGCCGTGTTATATTACCCGCTAGTTGAAAACTCTCAGCTTTTTGATGTCTGGTTATAATCACGTTGCTGGTTTTTGTTTTTATTGTTTTTATGGGCATGGTAATGGGTAACATATTGTTATTCAACGCTCTAGGTTATCAAGTAAAATTCTATGCAGAAAATTTACAAAAACAAGAGGTTGGCCTCTAAAAGCTTATTTGCGGAATTGGAAAGGATAGTTCTGGATCTTCCGAACAGGTCTTGCGCGTCCAAGCGACTGCGGGGTTCCCTGAAAAACTCGTTGGGTCCAAGTTGTTACGCAGATGGAACTGGCTTTCGGTTTGGCAGTCAGAGTCGGTGCTTTTGGAAAACGGAGCACATCGATGCCAAAGTGCATCAGCTCAAAAGTCTGACCAGTGATCAGTACCGGGATATCGTGATCAGTCCGGTTGAAAGCCCTGATCGCTGGCCCGCCCCCCGAGTTATCAAGCACTTGTGTGAGAAGGTGTTTGATGAGCGCAAACATGGCGCATTGTATCTGGCTCAAGGTGAGATGCGTGGCCAGGACGGAATGAAAACAGTCGCCTTTATCGGGCAAAGCCGCAAGGTAGATAACGGTGTCTGGGGCGCTGAGCACCACACTATCGCTGCTGAGTGGGTGCGTGAAATGGAATGTCTTGGCCGCCCGATTATCACTCTGATGGATACGCCAGGTGCAGACGCCGGTGATAAGGCTAACTCCGAAAATCAGGCTCATTCGATATCGCGACTTATTGCGGTGATTGCGGATGTGACCGTACCTGTCGTCGGTGTGGTGCTGGGCATGGGGTACTCGGGTGGGGCGATTCCGTTGGCAACCGGAAACGTATTGCTGTCGGTCAAAGATGCATTGTTCAACACGATTCAGCCCAAGGGGCTTGCCGCAATCGCCCGCAAGCAGCGTCTCTCGTGGTTTGCGTGTGCCCAAAAGGTAGGGGTGTCTGCCGCTGAGCTATGCAGAGATGGTATCATCGATGCAGTGGTGGATTACTCTCCGGAAAATGGCTCGGTGTCCATAGAAAACCTGACGCAGGCGATACTGGAGGCCGTTGCATGGACTGTCGCTACCGCACGGCAATCCGTTATCGAAATCGACAATGCCGGGCCTGCCTATCTGGAGGGTAGTCTCGGCTTTTGTCGTGGCAGTGTCCAGGAACAGGTGTTGCATCGTTATCCAGCGGACAACTACCCTTCGGTTATTGACTATGGTCTAAAGCTCCAGCGTTCTATTGTTTTGCGAGGCAGACTGAAAACGTCGACAGTCGGGCAAGTGTCGACGCAAAAAGTGCCTGAAGGTTCGTCGATTCAACCAGAGGACAACGATGATGACGAGGTGATAGAAACGATCCTGACCGAACGTTTTGCTGGCTGGCTAAAAACCAAGGAACGGATTGTTTATGAAGATATCTTGCACAAAGCCTGGAAGCGTTTTCAGGAGACACAGGAGCATCGTGGAGAGAAGCGGAGCTATGTGGCTGCGCTGTTTCTGGGAGATCCCGAAGACGAATACGAAGATGCCTATCGCGAGCTGTGTTTTGAAGTGTGCTTCTATCTCTATAATCGCTGGCAGAGCGACGCCGTCCATCATTTGCATAGTCTGGTGGACTATCTTCGTGGCGACACGTCTGAGTACTCGGCAGATCAGTTTGTCGAAGAACGTTTAACTCTGCTGGATGTGGTCCGTGATAAAATCTTTTCTGAGTTTAACATTGCCTGTTTGCAGCACCTGATTCTTCTCGATGGTTTATATGATGTGGTTTTGGATCATATGACCGATATCGTGACTGAATTGGCTGAAAATCAGCGATTGTCTGCCAGGTTGATCGAGTCGCTGCTGGGCTTTGCCGCTATTTCGGACGGGAGTCGCCATGAATTTCTGAGCTGGCTGAATCAGGTTAAGCAAACCGGAAATCTGAGTCGTTATATGCGGTCGGCTGAACAGTGGAAGCGAACCCAGCACCCCCGTATGTCTGAGGTGCTGTTTGTTGTCGTAAGCTATTTTTTCGATCGGCTGTTCCCTGATTATTTTACCTCCATACAAGAAGGCAAACACTTCGGTGGCCAGTTTACTCCGGTATCGATCGGTCGGCGTAAAGATTTCTGGAACCGTCTGGTCGAAGCTGAGAAGGATCTTCGTATTCAGGCCGTATTGAATGATGTCAAGCCGACCAGAAAACTCCGGCCCATTGATTTAATCGAACATTTCTTCCAGGATTTTATTGAGTTTGATGCGGAGCTGACCACGTCCAACCCTTGTGCTTTCCCTGGGTTTGATCTTGCCATAGCGAAACAGGCCAAATCGGGATCTAGCGCTTCCGGGGTGGTTACCGGGGTGGCCAAGTATTTCCCTGGAAAGCCTTTGAAGTCGGGTGTCGCAAACAAGGCTGACGATTCTTCGGAAAAAGCGAGTCATTTACCTGTGCAGGAAGTCGGCGTTGTTGTCTCGAATCATGCGTTTCAGGCTGGGGCATTTGATATGTCCAGCGCCGAGCGATTCTGCCGTTTACTGACTCATTGTGCGACTCATCATTTGCCTGTTGTTGGTTTTTTGTGTTCAGGAGGAATGCAAACGAAAGAGGGAGCCGCTTCGTTGTTTTCAATGGCAGTGGTCAATGAGCAAATAAACCGGTTTGTTACGGAGGTGGGGCAACCTATTTTGTTTTTTGGTTATGGTGACTGTACTGGTGGCGCGCAAGCCAGCCTGGTGACCCACCCACTGGTGCAGACCTGGTATTTCTCCGGCACCAACATGCCCTTTGCCGGCCGTATTGTCGTGCCTGACTTTTTGCCCGTGACCTCAACGTTGTCTAACTACCTGGTTAAACGGGAAGGCAGTATGCAGGGGTTGGTTCGGCATCCTTTTATTCCTGATCTGGACGCTAAGTTAGCTGCCATTGACAGTGAGATTATTCTTGCTGCGCGGGGAGTCAACGAGGTGATCGACCATTGGTTGAGTGGCAGCAGCCCGTTAGACGATCTGTCGGATGAACAACCCCTCGATGAGGTGGAACAGATTTTCGAGCCGTTTGATAAAGTGCTGATCCATGCCAGGGGCTGTACCGCCGTGAAGCTGGTCGATCAGGTGCAGAAAGCGGGCTTGAAAGTGATATTGGTGCAATCCGATCCTGATATGGACTCGGTGGCAGCAGATAAACTGAGAGAATCCGATGAGTTGATTTGTCTTGGTGGCTACACGTCCGATGAAAGCTATCTAAATGGTGATAGTGTACTTCGTATCGCAAAATTGCAGGATGTACAAGCCCTTCATCCCGGGATTGGCTTTTTGTCGGAAACCCCATCCTTCGCCAGGCAGTGCCTGTTGCAAGGGGTGAACTTTATTGGCCCGAGCCCGAAAAGTATGGCAATGATGGGCGATAAATCACAAGCTATTAAAACGGCTATGAGTTTGGGGGTGCCTGTTGTCCCCGGCAGCCACGGTGTGCTCGATGATGAGCATCATGCATTGCAGGTCGCTAAGGAAATCGGCTTTCCTGTTATTCTGAAAGCGGCACACGGCGGTGGTGGCAAGGGGATTGTCGTCGTTGAAGATGAAGGCTCTCTGGTTGCCAAGTTTTTGACCATCAAGGCGGAGGCACGAAGCAGCTTTGGCCAGGATGATATTTATCTTGAGCGGTTTGTCACTCGTTTCCGCCATATTGAAGTACAGTTACTTAGAGACCGATTTGGGCATTGTTTTGCACTGGGTATTCGGGACTGCAGCGTTCAGCGAAATAAGCAGAAAATTGTTGAAGAGTCCGGGTCGGCTTTATTGCCTCCTGATAAAGATGTGCAAGCACGAGAATGCGCTGTCAGTCTGGCAAACGCCTGCCACTATGTCGGGGCTGGCACGGTCGAGTTTATTTTTGATCTGGATCGAAACGATTTGTATTTTATGGAGATGAATACCCGTCTTCAGGTCGAACACCCGGTGACCGAGTTGGTAAGTGGAATCAATATCGTGGCCCAACAATTGAAAATTGCCGCTGGAGAGTCGATTGAAGCTCTTGCTTTCGAGGAAAAAGGCTACGCCCTGGAGGTGCGAATCAATGCGGAACGGGTCACTGTGCATAAGTCCGAGGTGATTGTGGAGCCGACGCCCGGGCAAGTCGAACTCTGTGACTTTCCTGAAAAAGAAGGTATTTCTGGTATTGTTTCGATCGCAAGCGACAAACCTGTCCCGCCTTACTACGATAACCTGGTGGCTCAAATTATCGCTTATGGCGAAAATCGGCAGGATGCGATCAATAAAATGAGTGATTATTTGGCGTCAGTCAAAGTGACTGGTATCAGTACCAATATCGCGCTTGTCTCATATATTTTACGGGATAAAGTCTTTCTCGATGGTGATTACGACACTTCCTATTTACCCCAGCTGGCAATCCGGGCTGAAAAAAAACTCATTCGGTATCTGGGTGATAGAACCGCTCCGGCACAAAAAGTGGATTGGGAGGCCGATATCAAAGTGGAAGGTTCGGATGAGCTAAAAGTGATTGCTCCATTCAATTGCATTTTGTACCGAAGCCCGTCACCCGGCAAGCCAAAATTTGTCGATGAGGGTGATATCATTACCACTGACCAAACACTGTGCCTGCTTGAAGTAATGAAAATGTTTCAACCACTGACATTGGCGAGTTTTAATCAGACAGAAAATGAACTCTATTGTTCAGACAATAAATACGGTATTACCCATGTAAAAGGAGTCGATGGGCAGCAGATAAACAAGGGTGATTTGTTGTTTGTCGTGAAGCCTGTCGCTTAGACGTTTTGACAGAGTGGTTGTTAACAATAGACGAGTAGACACTGAGACCGGATGTTCGCTCGCGAAAGTCGTTGGCACAATGCGGCGTGAAAAGAGAAAAAGCCGCAGTCAGAGCGAGGCATGCCTGACTGCGGTAAAAATGCTAACAACTGCAAATAGGGAGGTAGTAGTTAGTCAGCATATTCCAGCAGTGAGATGAGAACCAAAAAGGCCAGAAACAAAGCAAGAACCGTGAATGGATGATGAAGATCGTTCCCTTCACAGGATACATCGCCTGATACATGGTTATTTGCGGTTTGCCTGCTTGTGTTCACTGCGGTTGTCACCTCTGTGTCTGATTGCCAAAAGGCGCGACCCACCAAAATAGATACCGCTTTGGCGAGCCGCATCGGGACGCCCCTAAGCAAGGGCTTTCCCACCTAACTCTTTGCATACTAATCAACAATAATCGGTTTGTCGTTGAATGTTGTCTGGATATAAGCCTGAATTGTGCCAGTATATAAATACTCCTTTATTAACATATGGTTATAAACAATTATTTTGGCTGAGCTCGGTACTGTAGTCGATTAGGCCGGGTATTTTTCGGAATAAGTTGCCGAAATGCAACCAATAAGATTGCTTTTACAGTGAAAACTATATAAAACAGATAGATAAAGTGTTGCAATACGGCGACAGCTTGTTTGATAAGCGGAGAATTTGGTGCTGACCGTTTTCAGTTTCGATGGGTATTGTAAAATAAAAATGAGTGAAATCGTGATGTTGAGGGAAGGTTTGTATCGAATTCTGATAAACTGGTTAAAATTGCTTGCTTTGTGATCTGGTAGTGGTTTACTGCAAAGGAATAGCCATATTTTTACTTATCTAAATCACCGCTGAATGGGTTGCGAATTGGCAACAAGTGGCCACTGTGTCAGATAAAAATCCGGGAAGGCTGGAATCGTTATTTTTACGCGGTCGCATACCTTTAATGCATCAATGGGCGCTGGCGGCCGTGATGACTTTATTGCCTTTGCTGGTTGCTATCGGTTATGCAATTCAGTTTCTTGAGCAGCAAAATCAGGGCCAATACCGGCTTGTCAATACGGTGATTCTGGTCAATCAGTTGTCGGTAAAGGTTGCTGAAGAAGTGCAAGAGTTAGAACGGCTCGCCAAGCAATATGTGGTATTGGCTGATCTGCGGTTTGCCGAGCTGTACCGTAGTAAAGAGCGTATGGTGCGCGGCAAGTTGAAAAAACTGGAAGAGGCGATCGGTAAGCCTGCTTTAAATCAGACTGTGTCGATGGTGCTCAACTTGATAGATAGCAGCCGGGTATTTCCGCAGGTATTTCCGGTCACCGATGGCACGCCACCTGCAGAGCCCGTTGATTTTGATAGGGTTATGCAAACTCGCCAGGAAGAACCGGCGAGGGAGCAGCCACTCGATCAGCTTGAAGCTGTATTTGATGATGTTAACAAGCAGGTATGGGCGCTCGCTTCCCTTACCAAACAGTTTATTGACGAGTCGCTTAAGCGTGCGGAGAAGGAGTATGCTGATAAAAGGCAATACATCTGGTGGATTGGCTCGCTGATTCTGCCTTTGTCAGGATTGCTTATCTTGTTGTTTTCCTATCGGATATCGCGTCCATTGAAGCAACTGGGGTTGTCAATAAAATCTCTCGGTCAGGGCGATCTGGAACAACCGATAGCGATACGTGGCTCTCAAGATTTGGTGGCCTTGGGTGATCGACTGGAGTGGATGCGTTTGCGTTTGTTATCACTGGAGAAACAGAAAAGTGTGTTTCTCCGCCATGTCACTCACGAATTGAAGACCCCTCTTTCTTCGATAATCGAGGCGGCTTCACTGTTGTCCGACCAGGTTCCAGGCCCGATAAACGCCAGGCAGCAACACGTGCTGTCGATCCTCGCCAGTAACGCGGACAAGTTGCTGGATCAGATTCAGCAGTTATTGAATTACAATACGGTTCGTTCGGAACGGACAGTCGCTCAGAGCCAAGTGTATATCCCGGCGTTGATTGCCCGGCAACTTGATCGGGTCAGTGATTTGATCGAAGCTTCAAGGATTACATTTGAATGTGAGGGTGGCAATGTAACCATCGTCAGTGAGTCGGCACGTATCGAAATGATATTGAGTAATTTGATTTCCAATGCAATTAACTACAGCGGGCATGGCAGCACTATTTTCATTGTCTGGCAGGCCGACTCGAAAGAGCTGAGCATCAGCGTCAAGGATCAGGGGCCGGGTATCTCCAAGGCTGAACAGGATATGATTTTTCAGCCATTTTATCAGGGGGAAGCCGTGCACGAAGGTGCGATTGAAGGCAGTGGTTTGGGGTTGTCCATTGTTAAAGAGTGTGTGGAGGCTTTGCATGGTAGAATAGTGGTCGACAGTGAACCGGGTAAAGGGGCAAATTTTATCGTTTATTTACCGCTTGGCGTTGAACTAGCCCCGGAAATGGGCGATTCGGTTTCACCCTATTATCCCTCGCAACACAGTGATAGTTAACTCATGATAGCAAGTAATAGCCTGGTAACTCATTTCATGGCAAGTAGGAAAAAACTTGATTTGCATTTGCCGACATCTCGGAAGTGCTTCGGTCAGGTCAGGATATGGCTGTTTTTGGTGCTCTTGGCTGGATGTCAGCCGATTGCACTGCGTAGTGGCGGGCAAATCGCAGAACCGTGCCCGGAACCAGACAAGCAAGCACCCATTATTCACAAAGAATTGAAGATTGTAGAGAGAAAAGTGCTTTCGTCGTCGTCGATCATTCTGTCGATGAGAAAGCGACAGTGCCGTCGTGTTGCGCCAGTGCCTGTTCTCGATGGTAATCCCGACAGCAACACGAAAACAGTTAAACGTACGGTTGAACAGGTATCGCCGTTATCGGCATCCATAGTACGCAAGTATCTAAAATCGGCGCCTTATGAATTGCGCCGGATACCGGTTGATGATCTGACTAAACTGCTTGTAAGCAGTTGTTTTATCGCAGAGTCGCCTGAAAAATTCCTGAAGCGATACACGCAAATGGCCGAGTCGAACAAGCTGGACGCTGATACGGTGTTGGTTCTCGACCTATTGGCTCGTTTTGGCAAGCGGGTTTTGCAGTTGGAAAAACAAAAAGAGGGTATTCGTCAGGAGCTGCAGCTGAAAATTGACGCTTTGTCGGCAATCGAAAAAGAAATTAACGCCAGGTAGTGATTGATTCATTGGTACGGAAGGGCTGCCCGGGGCAGCAAAGGAGAAAGAGTATGAGTTCACTTGCCAAGCCTTGTTCTGCGGCAAAGGAGGTGCTGATCGTCGATGACGACCCCGGTTTGTTAGAGCTTTTGAGTATGCGTCTCGAGGCGTCCGGCTATGCTGTTCGGACCGCGACCAGTGGTCAGTTGGCTTTGACTGCGATTCATCAGAAGATTCCCAAGGTGGTCGTTACTGATCTTAAAATGGATGATATGGACGGTATGTCGCTACTGATGAATATTCAGAAACACTGGCCTATGTTACCGGTAATCATGCTGACAGCGCATGGTTCTATTCCAGACGCAATAGCGGCTACCAGAAAAGGAGTTTTTGCATTCCTGACCAAGCCGGTACAAAAAGACGAACTGATTTCCACTCTCGAGAGTGCGATGGCCGACGATCTGGCCAAGGATGCCGACAGCCACTGGAGTGAAAAAATTATCACCCGAAGTTCAGCCATGTTTCGTGTTCTGGAACAAGCTCGTTTAGTGGCGGATAGTGATGTCAATGTGCTGGTAGTCGGAGATAGCGGAACCGGAAAAGAATTGCTTGCAGAAGCGATTCATCAGGTGAGCACACGCAAGAAAAAACCGTTTATTGCAGTCAATTGTGGGGCGATACCGCAAGAACTGATGGAGGCGGAACTGTTTGGCTACCGGAAAGGGGCGTTTACTGGTGCAGTGGCAGATCATGCCGGACTTTTCTCGGCGGCTAACGGAGGTACCCTGTTTTTGGATGAGATAGGAGATATGCCGTTGCACTTGCAGGTCAAGTTGCTTCGGGTTTTGCAAGAGAGGCAAATCAGACCTCTCGGCTCTTCGGTGTCTGAGCCTGTTGATGTCCGGATTGTATCGGCGACACACAGAAATCTTGAAACAATGGTCGAAGAAGGGCAGTTTCGTGAAGACTTGTACTATCGACTGAATGTGGTAAATCTGGGGCTGCCTGCGTTGCGTGATCGCTGCGAAGACGTTCCGCTTCTGGTAGAGCACTTCTTGAAGCGCATTGCTGAGCGAACGAAAAAAGAGAAAAAAAGGTTCGCCTCGGATGCGATGGAGTTATTGCTCAGGTATTCCTGGCCCGGAAATATCCGGCAACTGAATAACATGGTCGAACAGGCTGTCGCGCTGACCTCTTCTGTGGTTATTTCAAAAGAGGTTGTGCAGTTTAATTTACCCAAAAGCGATATTCAGATAGAGTCTTTGACGGAAGCGAAGAAAGCCTTTGAGCGTGACTACTGTTTGCGTATTCTCAATATTGCAGGTGGCAATATTCCAGAAGCGGCCCGTTTGGCGGGGCGTAATCGTTCCGACTTTTATAAAATCGTAAAGAAGCACGGGCTTGGTGTCGATTAAGTCAGCCGTGCAATTGTCTACCTCTGTCCAGGCCCGCCGGCGGGATAACCGTCAGACCAGTGCCGTTTTATAAACTCTCCGGTACGAGCCACGGCCTGGCTGGCCTCTGGCAGCTATGACGAACGGTTGCCATGCGTGCCAGGCTGTCCATTCATCCAGAACGACATGATTGCCAGCTTGTCGGTAGCGTTTGGTCAGGTGTTTCGAGTCATCATATGACTGTTTTGATCAATTAACAAGCGACGCGACTTTTTTGGAAAGATGCAAAAAACGTTTATGTTGTCGATGTTGCTCGGGAATGTGTTTTACGTTATTCAAGCATGCCTGGCATTTCTCAATCATCGCGGATTTGTCGGTAGCTTGGGTTTTTATGTCTTTGAGCATAACCTGCACCAGGTTCAGGTTCAGGGCAGGGTGTTTGGGGGTAACTTCGAGTGCTTTGTCGAACACGGCCATGGCCTCTTTTATCTTGCCATTTTCAAACAAGTTAATACCTTGTTTGTTGAGCGAACGCGCTTCCAGTTTCTTTTTCAGACTGACGGGTTCATCCAGCAGATCCTCAATTTTTTTCATCAAGCCTCTATCTGTGCCGTGGTTTTCAGACAGTGAAAACAGTACTTTTTCAGCTTTGGCGGTGTCACCCTGGGCATAGAGTGTTTTCGCCATTTCGAGGTGATCTTCCGGTTCCGGTTCAATCTGGTTCATAAGTTCAGACGCTTTGGCTAAAACATCTTGCGACTTTTTGGCATTTTCCTGGCCTAAATGAACGCGAGACTCGATAAGCATTGACTTCAATCTGACGCTGGCATCTTCTTTGAATTTATGATTTGCCTTATCCAGCGTCGTGATGGCTTCTTTTGCCCGTTTTTTGCCTTCACTGGTTTTATCGCCTTCAGACAAATCCGACAAACATCGCCCGAGTTGCAGGTAGTTCTCGGGTTTGTCGTGAACCGAGTTGTTGCTCAGTTTTACCGCAGAACGGTAAGCTTCTGTCGCTCTTTCCACATTGTTGTTTTTTAAGCACACATCAGCCAGTTTTTGTTGCCGCAAGATAGCGAAAGGTGAGATGGCTACGGCTTTTTCCAGGGTTTGTTGCGCTTCCCGAAAGCGGCCCATTTGTTCATAAGTGGAGGCCAGCCAGTCATGAGCGTCTACCTCATCGGGGTTTTTGTCCAGCAGGCTTCTAAAGCTGTCTATCGCTTCATCAAACTGTTTTTGCGCCAGTTTGACTTTGCCCATGCCGAGGCGCGCCCAGCCAATATCGCGCTTGGTCAACACTTCTTCGTAGATTTTCTGCGCTTGTTCATACTGCTCCAGCATATAATGAGCGCTTGCCTGGGTGCGCAGGCACCATGTGGTATATCTGCTATGGTTTTGAATTGCCTGTGTGCACAGGTTAACGACACGTTGCCAGTTTTTTTGGTCTAAAGCCTGAATGACATCGGCCAGCTCGGCGCGTTGTTCCAATAACAGATCCAGCCTTTTTTGCAGCACATCTTTATTGATAGGTTTGGTAATGTAGCCATCCGGGAGATATTCGAGGGCACCCATGACCATGTCTTTGGCTGTTTCGGCGGAAACAATGACAAAAATGGTGTCATATTTGATGGTTTCTTTGAAACGGAGCTCTTCCAGAATTTGCTGCCCGTTTTTTTTGTCGCCCAAATTGTAATCGCAGAGGATAATGTCGTATCGATCGGTTTCACATTTTTTGATTGCATTCTCGCCATTGCTGGCTGTATGAATATCCTGTGCGCCGAACGCACGCAACATCTGTTTCAATGCGAGTCGAAAGTTTTCGAAATCATCGATAATCAGTATTTTCAAGTCACGATAGATTTTGGCAAGTCTGATCTGTCTTTGTACTTGGTTCATAGGTGCGTCAGGGCGAAGTAATCAATTTTTGTGTTATATGGAATAACTGTAGGCCAGCATTGAAAAAAAGCGAGTTTTACAATAAATTTTGGTTAATTTTTCAGCATTCTGGTGATCAGCGCACGCAGCGCAGCCGGCTTCACTGGCTTGTTCAGCATTTGATAGCCTCTTTTGATGGCTTCGTCACGAAGCGACGCGTCATTCACTGCAGTGACCAATACCCCGGGTGCGGTTTGGTCAAGATGTAAATTCAGTTCATCCATTAAATCAAGACCATTTTCGTCGTTGTCCAGTTGGTAGTCAGCCAGTATCAGATCCGGTTTGGTATCCAGTATGGCCGATTTGGACTCGGCAAGATTAGCGGCGAGAATCACCTGACACTCCCATCCCTCTAGCAGTGCTTTCATCGCATTTCTTATCGCCGCTTCGTTGTCGATACAGAGTATGGTTCGGCCAACAAAACTGCCGGGTGCCCTTTGCATGTTTTCCGAAGGGGTATGATTGTGGCCGGCGGGCCGGGAAGCGATCGGGACTGTAATCGAAAACACACTCCCCCTGCCTTGCCATGACCGCACGTCTACAGGATGTTGTAGTGTGTGACTGATTCGGTCAACAATTGCCAGGCCCAGGCCCAGGCCATTTTTATCTCCGCCTTTTTGGGTCAGTCGTTTAAACTCTTCGAATATCTGGCTGAGTTGATTGTCCGGTATGCCGGGGCCTGTGTCCCAGACCTCGATGCGCACATGCTGACCGGTTCGTCTGCATCCGAGTAGCAGCTTTCCGTTATCGGTATAACGCGTGGCGTTTGCCAGAAAGTTTTGTACGGCTCTGCGAAGCAGTTGAATGTCAGACTTGATAAACAGACGGCAGGGTACAAATTTGAAAGAAACTCCTTTTTTCAGGGTGACCGCAGTGAACTCGTTTTTCAATGGCAACAAAACATCTTTCAAAGGAAAGACGGAAAAGTTCGCTTCGATAATTCCTGCATCCATTTTGGAGATATCCAGCAGTGTACTGAGAATTTCTTCTGCTGCTGTCAGTGAACTGTCAATTTGCTCGAGCAGCAATGCCGGTGCTTTTTGGTTCGAAATTTGAGGGTACAACGCGGATACAAAGAGTCTGGCCGCGTTGATCGGTTGTAACAGATCGTGGCTTGCGGAGGCCAGGAAGCGGGTTTTTCCCTGACTGGCTTTTTCCGCTATCCGAGTCGCTTTGCTGAGCTGTTCATTCAGTATTGACAGTTCTTCTGTTCTTTCTTGAACACGTTGTTCCAGATAGGTATTGGTTTCTTTAAGTGCAATTTCGGTCCGCCGCATGTTAGTGATGTCGGAAAAAGTGGTAACATAGCCTCCTTTCGCACTTAGTGTGCCCTGAATCAGCAAAACACTGCCATCGGCCTTTTCCCTTTCGTATTCGTGAGGCTCGCCTTTTGCCATTTGGCTGAGTCGGGTTTCGACTAACTCCTCGATTTTGTCCTGGCTAAGGTTAGTGGAGGCCATATTGAAGCGAATCAGGTCTTCTATCGGCTTGCCGGCTTGCACAAATCCTTCTGGGTAATTGAATAGATCCAGGTACCGCTGGTTCCAGGCAACCAGCCTGAGCCTGGAGTCGACAACACTGATTCCCAGGCTGATGTTCTCGATCGCCGATTGCAGTAGATCCCGATTCAACTCCATGACCTGTGATGCTTCGTCAACAATGTTGACTACATCTTCGATTTGCACTTCCCTGCCTTTGAGGGTGGAGTCCAATACGACTTTCGCTGTCGATGAACCGATGACGCTGGCGAGTTGAGTTTCAATGAAGCGCAGGAGTTCCGGGCTGGCCGATTTGCCGGGACTGAGTCTGGTGTGGTGTCTTTGCTCAAACCAGTCAAACAAGGAAGCGGTTTTTTCCTTGCCCAGAAAGCGTTCGGTAACTGCCTGAATATCCTTGATGCCGGCGACTCCGGCCCAGTCCTTTTCGTGGGTAATACCCGCTTCTTTGGGCGGCTCCTGGAAAAAAGCGGCAACCTGAATTTTTTCGCGCAGCTGTTGCCGAGAGAAGAGTGAAAACAGAACGTAACATAATACATTGGCTGACAGGCTCCATATGATGCCTTGAGAAATCCGCGCCATTTCAGAATTGTGATTGCTTTTGATCTGCGTCCATAGGTCTTCGCTGGGTTGGGACAGGGGTGGAACAACGTTGCTGGAGTTACTCATGGCCGGCCAAAGCAGTCCGATGCACCAGATACTGAAACCAACCAATAAGCCGATCATGGCTCCCTGAAAGTTACCTCGGCGCCAGAGTGCGCCGCCGATCAGTGCCGGGGCAAATTGCGCCGCTGCGACGAATGAAAGCAGGCCAAAAGAGGTCAGGTTCGGTGTGTTGCCGGCAATTTTGTAGAACCCGTATGCGGCCACGACAATACCCAGAATCGTCAGACGACGAATGGTGAGCAGAAGAGAACCAAGATTTTTTCTTTTGCGCAACTGGGGACCGAACAAAGTCAAGACGCCGGGAATGACGATCTCATTGCATATCATGGTGCTGAGCGTAACTGTCGAGACAATTACCATCGCCGTCGCGGCAGAGCCACCACCGATAAACGCTAATACAGTAAGCCAGGTGTTGTCTTGACTCATTGGCAGTCTTAGTACAAAGGTGTCCGTAT
Source organism: Gammaproteobacteria bacterium (assembly GCA_002747055.1). Lineage (GTDB taxonomy): Bacteria > Pseudomonadota > Gammaproteobacteria > Pseudomonadales > Oleiphilaceae > LZORAL124-50-18. The sequence goes on along the minus strand of PDSQ01000025.1, from coordinate 140,982 downwards.
TGACCGCTCCCAAAGGAAATTCAATTAGCCCTGCGGCGGCAACAGGTAAGACAAAAATGCTGATGAGCAGCAAATAGGCCGGAAAAACATAACGCGCATAGTGAATGTCCTCGATATGGGTGTTTTCGACCATAGTGACATGAAATTGCCTGGGCAAACAAATGATGGCAAACATGGCGACAATGGTTTGGGTAACGAAAGAGGTCATGTTGAAATCGGCCAGATTGAAGCTCATCAACTCGGCATGACCATTGACTCTTGTCAGGATGTCCGTAAAACCGTCAAACATGGTGTAACACACCATCATCCCAACGGCACCGAAGGCAATCAGTTTGACAATGGACTCAAACGCGATCGCATTGACCATGCCTTGATGATGTTCGGTCGCGTCTAAATGCCGGGTGCCGAAGAGCACGGTGAATACAGCCATAAACATCGCGGCGTACCAAGCTGGATCCTGGTTGAGCGGTATGAGGGTGATATTTTGACTCAGATAGCCATCGGTAAGCAGGGCATAGCTCATTGCGACCGCTTTTAGCTGAAGAGCGATATACGGCAGGACTCCAATTGTGGCGATGATGGTGACCATGACTGCAAGTATTTGGGATTTGCCGTATCTGGAAGCGATAAAGTCCGCTATCGAAGTGATATTCTGGTTTTTGCTCATAAAGAGAATGCGCTTGATGAGCGGAACACAGAATAAGAATGCCAGGAAAGGACCCAGGTAAATAGGGAGAAAGCCAAGACCTTCGTTGGATGCTCTGCCAACTGCGCCATAAAAAGTCCAGGACGTGCAATAGACGGCCAGCGACAGACTATAAATAACACCCTGACCTAGCCGGTTTTTATAGCGAGTTTGATTTTTGTCTCCCCGATATGCAATCGTGAACAGGAAACCAACATAGAGCAGTGATATTGAGATAAGAAGAAGGCCAGAAACCATTGGTTGTCAATCTTTTCGGTTTATATCAAGTGTACTAGAAAATCAGTTTAATGACTGGATAATCGTAAATCTGTGAGGTAAACCCCGGAAAATAGTCAATGTGTTGCCTCGGTATCGATAGATTGACTATCCAGCTAATTATCAGACTAAAGTAGAACGGCGTATTGACCAAAGTCGTATATCTCACTGTTTGCAAAGACTCTAATCTTGGCCTCCCTGTGACAATAAGTCATGTCTGAAAAAAAATGGGTGAAGATATTATGTCAGAGCAAAAAAAACAGGCGGCCGAGGCCTACTGGAAAGAGAATCTTAAGTTATTGAGTATGCTGTTGATTGTCTGGTTCGCCGTTTCCTACGGTGCTGGAATTCTATTTGTAGACGCATTGGATGCGATAAAAATTGGCGGTTTCCCTCTTGGATTCTGGTTTGCGCAGCAAGGCTCGATCTATGCCTTCGTGATATTGATCTTTGTTTACGTTGTTCGTATGGCGGCGCTCGATCGCAAATACGATGTGCATGAAGAATAAAAAGGAGAGAAGAGAGTGGATACGCAAACCTTAATCTATCTATTTGTCGGCGCGACATTCGCGCTGTATATCGGCATTGCGATATGGTCGCGGGCCGGTTCGACCAGTGAGTACTACGTTGCCAGTAAAGGTGTCCATCCGATCGCCAATGGTATGGCGACCGGCGCGGACTGGATGTCTGCCGCTTCGTTTATTTCGATGGCGGGGATTATTTCTTTTGTCGGTCGAGATGGAGCCGTCTATTTGATGGGCTGGACCGGCGGATATGTGCTGTTGGCGATGTGTCTAGCACCATATTTGCGTAAATTCGGTAAGTTTACCGTGCCTGAGTTTGTTGGGGAGCGTTATTATTCACAAGCGGCGCGAATGGTCGCCGTGGTTTGCGTTATCTTCATTTCCTTCACTTATGTCGCAGGACAAATGCGAGGTGTCGGTATCGTCTTCTCCAGGTATTTGGAAGTCGATATCAATATGGGCGTATTGATAGGTATGGGTATCGTCTTCTTCTACGCTGTGCTAGGTGGTATGAAAGGCATTACCTACACCCAGGTGGCGCAGTATTGCGTGATGATTTTTGCCTATATGATCCCCGCGATCTTTATCTCAATGATGATAACCGGCAACCCTATCCCGCAACTGGGCTTTGGCAGTACGGTCAATGATGGATCGGGTGTTTACCTGCTGGATAAACTGAACGGGTTATCCCAGGAACTTGGTTTTAACCAGTATACCTCCGGGCACAAGGACACGGTGGATGTGTTTTTTATTACCGTGGCTTTGATGGTGGGAACTGCCGGTCTGCCTCATGTTATCGTTCGATTCTTCACTGTGCCTAAAGTGTCCGACGCTCGGGTATCGGCCGGTTGGGCTTTGTTGTTTATCGCTATTTTATATACCACAGCGCCAGCGGTCGCTTCTTTCGCTCGTGTGAATTTGATTGAAACCGTGTCGGATGCCAAGTATCAGGAGTTGCCCGATTGGTTCCAGAACTGGGAGAAGTCAGGCTTGCTCGCTTGGCAGGATAAAAATGAAGACGGCAGGATTCAGTATTTTCCAGGCAAGGCATTTGTCGGTAAGCCATCGTTCGAGGATGATGTGCTGGGTTCGAGTGGCCAGCGCGTGTTAAAGAACGCACCGACAGACAATGCCAATGAGCTGTATGTGGATCGTGACATCATGGTCTTGGCGAACCCGGAAATAGCCCAGTTGCCTGGTTGGGTAATCGCGCTTATCGCGGCCGGTGGTCTGGCAGCGGCGCTGTCCACGGCGGCAGGATTGCTGCTAGTTATTTCAACCTCGATATCGCATGATTTGTTGAAAAGTAATATCGCGCCCAATATTTCGGAAAAACAGGAGCTGCTGGCAGCACGTATCGCAGCGGCCTGTGCAATCGCGGTGGCCGGTTACTTCGGTATCAATCCGCCTGGGTTTGTGGCGCAGGTGGTGGCCTTCGCATTCGGTCTGGCCGCTGCATCCTTCTTCCCGGTTATTCTGATGGGAATCTTTAGCAAGAGAATGAACAAGGAAGGCGCGATAGCCGGCATGTTGACCGGTCTGGTCTTCACCTTTGGCTATATCGTTTACTTCAAGTTTGTCAATCCTGCTGCCAACACAGCGGATAACTGGTTGTTTGGAGTCTCTCCGGAAGGAATCGGTACCTTTGGTATGATCCTTAACTTCATCGTGTCTTTCCTGGTAAGCAAGGTGACGCCAGCACCGCCAGAGCGTATTCAGACTTTGGTCGAAGACATTCGAATTCCTCGTGGAGCGACGGCGCCGGTTGCCGACCACTAGGCATAGCGATAACAAGAGTTAAGTCAGACAGAGTAATAACCATAGTTAAGGCGCCCTGATACGGCGCCTTTTTTGTGCTAGACTGCCTGGTCTGAAGACCCTGGACGTGTATATTTGTTGTATAGCGCAATGGTAAAAACTCTCAAACAGATGGAATCTCGGCATGTCATTACTTAAAGAGCTTAAAATAACCGAAGACTTGATGGCGAAGTATTCGCCTTTGAGTCAATTGTCACGAAAATACTTATCTCAGGTATTGAAGGGTAGCCGGGTGTTGACATTTGAACCCGGGGAAGTGGTTTTCAACAAGTCACACAGTCTGGATTTTGTATACTATTTGCTGCACGGCAAGCTTAAAGTGAAAAAGGGCTTTTTTTCCTCGCAAACACTGGATGCTGGCAGCCCCGATTGCTTGAACTCAATTAACGGCAGAGTGCCTGATGGGGTGGCTGTCAAGGCAATGGAGAAAGGCCATATGCTGCTGGTTGATGAGAAGTTCCTCGATCGCGCATTGGGTTGGTCTGAAGTCGAGCAAGACAAAATATCCAGCACGCAGCAAATGGCAGCGGGCACGTCAGATACAACGAATGCGGCGGCCGATACGGCATTAGCTTCTGAAAAAGAGGAATTTGACGAGGATCACTTCACCTGGATAACCAGTTTGATGGAGTTTCCTCTGTTTTTTAACTTGCCGCCATCAAATATGGAAATGCTGCTGAACAAGTTCAGCAAGGTGGAGGTGAGCAAGGATCAGGTCATTGTTCAAGAAGGGGATGAAGGCGACTATTTTTATTTGCTTATGCAGGGCAGCGCGAGAGTGATTATCGGGGGCGATGAATCTCGCCCTATCCGGTTAAACAGTGGCTCCTATTTTGGCGAAGAGGCATTGATTTCGAATACTGTACGCTCGGCCACGGTGATTATGAACGAAGACGGGCTGCTTGCCCGTTTGGATAAAGAGTCGTTTCAAAGCTTGTTGAACGATCCGCTGGTGAAGCATGTTACCAAGAGCGAGTATTTGTCTGAAACGGCAGACGGTGCTGCCAGATTCGAGCTTCTGGACATTCGATCTTTCTCCGAATTCGAGTTTGCACCACTGCCCCAATGTCTGCATGTTCCGCTATCCGATCTCCGCCAGCGAATCCCCACCTTAGATAAAACAAAGGTGTACTATTTGACCGAGGAGGGTGGCCAGCGAAGCGAAGTCGCCGCTCATATTTTGTGTCAAAATTCGATTCAGGCTAAAGTCATTGGAGAAAAAGCCGTATCGGCTTAGTATCCCTGAGTCGATGGTTGATCTACCGCAGCGATCTATAGTGTCGCGGCGGTTGTCGTCTCTATTACAAGGAGTGTTGAACGCTTGACAATCGCAGGGATTGTTCCATCTTCCTCAGAAACTGGCCTAATGTATGAATACCCTGAGATTGCGCTTTGGCTAAGAAAATCAGCATCAGTTCCGCTGTCATCAGTGCATCTGCCGAGGCGTGGTGCCGGTCAATTTCAACGTCCAATCCAAAACTTTTAGCCCAATTGTCCAGTCCCTTTAGCCGCTTGCCCTGTTCTGGAAAAAAGGCGAGGCCAACATCATAGGCATCGAGGAAATGATGTTTCGCCTGACAATTGAATTTTGCTTTTGTGGCGCGATCCAGAATGGCTTTGTCGAAAGGTGCGTGAAATGCGATCAGCACCGTATTTTCTGCATATTCATAGAACTCAATTAACGCATCGGTCAGATCTTTGCCTTGTTCAATTTCTTCAGGCGAGACACCATGTACCAGTGTCGCTTCTCCCGGCTTTACCTGAGGTTGGTAAATGATATATTCGAACTGATTTCCCAGTTCAATTTTATTGTGATAAATCGATATCGCGCCGATCGAGATTGGTACATCTTTGCGGATATTCAGGCCAGTCGTTTCAAAGTCCAGTACTGTAAATCGCGTGTGTTCCAATCGGGTTTCTACCGGTACCGGGCCTAATGAAACCCTGGCAAGGCCGTTTTTGCGCTTGTTATAGTTTTTGTTTTCCCGTTTTCCGGATGCTTTAAACCAGTTACCGATCATTATCAATTCTCTTATCTACAGTTGATACCTGAGTTCCAGCTTTTGCTGCAACCTTTGTGCTTGCCGGAACGACTCCTTAAGTACGCGTTCATCCAGCGGGTTCAAACTATGAATTGGTAACTGGTTAGTTGCAGATTGTCCGGATTGTGTTTGCTTATGATGTAATTTCATTCGGAGTACTTGTATAAAGCAATAGGCTTCGTTCCAAGCGGCGGCATCCTGCTTGTTGATGACTTTTATGTGGGTCAGTGCCTCCAGCCGGCTCAATGTGTTGGTCGTCATAATGCCATTGGCCAGCGCAAGAATGCGGATCCCCTCTATGAAAGGGTTCAAACCTTGTGTTTTCAGATCAATGGTTTTTGTTTTATCGGGGCCTTTTTTGGTGATAAATTTTTTAAATATCGTGAGCGGTGGCCTGTTTAAAAGTGCGTTGCCTGCCAGCATTTTTTGAAACAAGGTATTGTTGGTCACTTTGGCTACTATGTGCTGTCGTAATTCTTCTAACCATTCTTCCTCACCCCAAATGGCTCGAATATCAAAGAGAATACTGGATTGAAGCAGGTTTTCTGGCGTAGTGGTTTGCACGATTCTGGAGAATTTATTGATCCATTCTGCCTGCGTCAGACACAGGTCGGGATTCGAGGCCATGATGTTGCCCTTGCACAGGGTGAAGCCACACTGATCCAGTCGTTGATTGACACCTTTGGCGAACGCTATCAGCGTTTTACGGTCAGCTTCCTGGTTGTCCTCTGAGGTATGGAATACGATGCCGTTGTCCTGGTCGGTGACCAGGGTTTGCTCCATTCTCGCCTCGCTGCCAAAACTGAGCCAAGTAAAATCCGGCAGGGTGCCGTTGTGCTCCTGTATGGATAGTTCCAATACCCGCCGAACCGTGTAGTCATTTAGCAGGGTAACGATTTTATTGATCTGAACAACCGAGGCGCCATGGGCCAGCATATTGTTGGTCAGTTCCGAAATATCTTCACGAATAGAGATAAGAGCCTGCATGCTGGGGGCGTTGGCTATAGCGCGAGTGAGGTGAACCAGGTTAACTCTTTGCAAAGAGAAAATGTCTCGTTCTGAAATGACGCCAGCCAGCTCGCCAGCCTCGTTGGTCAAACAAACATGAGCGAAATGGTGCTCAGCCATCAATAGGGCCGCCTCGAATGCGGTGGCTGTATTTGGCAAGCTTTTCGGGTTCCGGGTCATAACTTCAGCTAACTGGGTATCGAATTGGTGTTCGCCGCTGGCAACCACTTTCCTTAAATCCCTCAGGGTGAAGATACCGACAGGTTTTCGGGTTTCGTCAGTTGCCACTATGCTGCCGACCTGATATTCGTGCATGCGCTTTACGGCTTTTCGCAGTGGTAAATCCGGGCCGCAGACGATCGGGTTGTTACTGGCAATTTCACCCAGCACTGTGTCCAGTGAATAGCCATCCTGGGCCGCTTCGGAGGCTTGTGTCTTGACCTTTTTGTTGGCTTGCTCGAGCAGGCTGCTGACGCCTCTTATCGCGAAATCCCGAAAAGTATTTGATCGTGAAAAAAGATTGGCAAAGGCACTTCTGGGCAAAACAAAACAAAAGCAGTCTTCTTCAGCGCGATGCTGGGTGCGGGTTGCCCGCTCACCCAGCAAGGCTGCCATTGGAAAACACTCGCCGGCTGAGATGGAAAAGGTATTCTGCGTTTCCCCGTTTCGACCTGACGAACGCTCACCCACAATTTGGCCTTTTTTGACGATATAGAGTTCGTTGACAATCCCGTCATCTTCAGATAGAACCAGTTGACCTTTTGGAAAAAAGGCGATTTGGCAGTTTTCGATCAGATAGGCCAGCTCGTTTTGCTCCATCTGATTGAATGGCGCGTGGAGGCGCAAAAAAGATATAAGTGCTCCGGTATTGTGTAGTTCGGTCGCTTTTTCGGCTATCTTTGCAGTCATAAAGGCAGGGGCTCCCAAGCATTTGTGCGAGGATGATTTCATTGTCAGTCAAATAGCTAACGCAAGACATTAGCGAAAGGTCTACATAGCTCTATTCTTCTCTAGTCTGTACGCCAATTCTGGTTTGCGTTATTCCAGTGACGTTGCCAGATTCTTGATTTTTTTCAGCATTGCCCTCAAACCGTTACCTCTGGTCGGACTGATATGCCGGAACAAATCCAGTTCGCCGAATACGTTTTCCACATCGATCGTCGCCAGCTCTTGCGGGCTTTTGGTATTCAGCAGTGTCAGGATGATCGCTGCAAGGCCGCGTACGATCATTGCGTCACTTTCGATAAGGAAGTAAATCCGATTGCTCGCAGTGTCATAGTGATGCAGCAACCACACCTGACTTTGACAGCCATGCACCAGGTTGGCTTCGGTTTTTTCGCTGTCGGGGAAGGGCGGATGTTTATTGCCGAGCTCAATGATGTAGGAGTAACGTTCTTCCCAATCGTCCAAAAATGAAAAAGCTTCCAGTATTTCATCGGCTTTTATTTCGGTGCCTAGCGGACTTTGTGTAAATAGATTCAAATTGGTCATGCGGCTTCCTGAAGGTATTGTTTAAGCCGGTTTCTTTGGGTTCCGGCCGGAGTGCTGTTGCGCGGATTGAGCATACTGTAGTGCTGGTGCGTTCTGTAAAATCAGCGTATCCAGGGTCAGAGCAGTCCCAGCTCAAGTTTGGCTTCGTCACTCAGCCTGTCATTATTCCAGGGTGGATCAAATACCAGATTGATTTCGACCAGATCGACGTTAGGAACATGCTCGACCCGTTGCTTCACATCATCTGCAATCAGAGGCCCCATTCCGCAGCCCGGTGATGTGAGTGTCATGGTAATGGAGACTTTATTGCCCAGACCGCTATCATTGACTATGGCGCAGTCGTAAATTAACCCCAAGTCTACGATGTTTATCGGAATCTCCGGGTCGTAGACCGACTTGAGTGCCTCCCATATCTGGTTTTTATCGACCGTGCCGTCCTCGGGGGGCTCGAAATCTTTATAAGCGGACTCTTTGCCCAGGCCATCGGCATCTTTCGCTTCTATCCGTGCCAGATTGCCGTTGACGACCACTGTATAGGTGCCACCCAGGCTTTGGGTGATAGTGACAAATGTATCGGCCGGGATGATTATTTCCGTTCCTGCTGGAATGATCCTGGCCTCGATGTCTCTTTTGGTCAGTACGACTTCTCTTTCGTGTGTCATAGATGCCTCAGTTGACCGAAAAACTCTCACCACAGCCGCACTCGCCGGTGGCATTGGGGTTGTTGAATACCAGCATTTTATTCAGCCCTTTGCTGACATAGTCTATTTCTATGCCATTCAGGATGGGTAAATCTTTTTGATTGATGTAGACGTCGATACCTTGCGCGATATGCAGCACTTCATCACCATCTTCTTTTTGCATGACCAGCGAGGTGACATATTTGTAACCAGAGCAGCCACTGGCTTTTAGGGATATACGCAAGCCCAGTGCCTGATCGTTTTTACTCAGTTGTCTACGGGTGTGATCAATGGCTTGAGGAGTCATTTTCAGGCCAATGTGGGGAACAAACTGTTGAACGCTCATGGCTGATCCTCCTAAATGATTAAGTGAACATCCGCTGGATTTTGGCCAGGGCCTTAAAAAATACCTCTACTTCTTCCATTGTGTTGTAAAACGCAAAGGAGGCACGTGCGGTTCCTGGAATGGCTAACCGCTGCATCAACGGCATCGCACAGTGATGACCCGTCCTGATCGCGATACCTTGTTGGTCAAGCAAGGTGCCGATATCACTCGGATGCAGGCCGTCGATAAGAAAAGACAGCACCGGCACTTTGTCGCTTGCGGTACCGATCAATCGCATGCCGGGAATGGTTTGACTCAGCTCGATAGACTGTGTCAAAAGTGTATTTTCGTGCGCATCGATGGCACATCTATCAAGTGAGCCAAGGTAGTCGATGGCGGCGGCCAGCCCTATGGCTTCGGCAATGGCAGGGGTGCCGGCCTCGAATTTATAGGGCAGGGTATTGAATGTGGTTTTCTCGAAGGTCACCCGTTCAATCATCTCGCCACCGAATTGATAAGGTGGCAAGGCTTCCAATTTTGCCCGTTTGCCGTAGAGAACGCCGATGCCGGTTGGCCCGAATAGCTTGTGGGACGAAAAAGCGTAAAAATCACAATCAAGATCCTGCACATCCACTGGCTTGTGTGGTACGGCCTGGGCTCCATCGATAACGGTCAAAACGTCATATGCTTTGGCTTTGACCATGATCTCCTCTACCGGGTTGCGGGTGCCAAGCACGTTGGATACATGAGTTATTGCCAGAATTTTTGTTTGCGGGCCAAGCAACGACTCAAAATGGCTTAGATCCAGCTCGCCGTTATCATCGATTCCGATGATTTTGAGCTGCGCTCCCGTACGTTCACATAGCATTTGCCAGGGTACAATATTGGCATGATGTTCCATGGCTGAAATAATGACTTCATCTCCCGGGCCGAGCATCGAGGTGCAGCCATTGGCGATCAGGTTTATCGCTTCTGTTGTGCCTTTTACCCAGACGATCTGGTCACTGCTCGGTGCGTTGACAAACCGCTGCACCGTTTTACGGCTGTTCTCAAATGCACTGGTCGCGTAATCGGCCAGAGTATGCGCACCCCGATGGACATTGGAGTGTATCGTCATGTAATAGTGACTGATGGTATCGATAACCTGGCGCGGCTTGTGTGCGCTAGCCGCGTTGTCGAGATAGACCAATGGCTTGTGATTGACCTGTTGCGTCAAAATCGGAAAGTCTTCGCGAATTGCGCTTACATCCATCACGCGCTATCAACTCCTTTCAGCCACTGCTTCAGGCGAGCCGGCAAATGATCGATTCAGGAACTCGATAAGTTGCTCGGTGACCAGTGTTCTGACTTTCTCATTGGGGACCTGTTCCAGCAACTCGTTGATAAATCCCATGCTCAGCATCGAGGCGGCTGTGTCTGACGAGATTCCGCGAGAGACCAGATAGAACAGCGCGTCATCGTCGAGTTGACCGATGGTCGCTCCGTGGGAGCATTTGACGTCGTCAGCATAGATTTCCAGCTCAGGTTTGGTGTCGATTTCTGCCCCCGAAGAGAGGAGCAGGTTTTTGTTGCTCATATTGGCCAGGGATTTTTGGGCGTCACGCTGAATCAGAATCTGGCCATTGAATACGGCATGTGAACTATCGTCGGCGATACCTCGATAGGTTTCCGAGCTTTCGCAGTGAGGCGCGATATGCTCCAGGCGGGTATGATTGTCATAGTGCTGTGAGTCGCGTGTCAGGTATATGCCATTGACCAGGCTGAATCCGCCCGGCTCCAGCAATTTAACGTTGATATCGTGACGCCGGAGTTTGCCGCCAAATCCGATATTGTGGGCCAGAAACTGGCTGTCACGGTTTTGTGCCACTGTCGTCAGACCAATATGCTGGGTCGCTTCCGGCTCCATACATAAACGAATATGAGTGACTTTTGCCTGTTTGCCGAGAATAAATTGCGTCACTGCACTGGTCAGCAATGGAATGTCCGCCGGGCCGGTATACTCTTCAATGATAGTTACTTTGCTATTGTCGCCAGCCTCGACAACCACGCGTGCGTGGGCCGACCCCGGTGTCGTTGTGCAGTGATCGTAAATCACCTGAACAGGTTCCACTATTTGGCGGTTTGAAGCAATCCGAATTAGCACGCCATCCACCAGTTTGGTCGCATTTAACGTGGCGAAAGGAAATTCGGTATTTCCTGTGACGGCATGGAGGGTACGAACTAAAGTGGGACTCAGACTGTCCATGGCGGCAAAGGGTTGCACTGTTAGCTCATCTGACTCGGGTAGCCTGGAAGCGGCCCGGTCATATTTGCCATTGGTAAAGACAATACGATAGCCGCCGACATCGACCAGATGACGTTCGTCGGGCAGTTCGACCGCGCTATTGGTTTCGGCAAGCACTTCGGCCAGCGCCAAATGGCGACTGGAGTACTTCCAGTTTTCTGTTTTACGAGTCGGTAGCGTGAAACCAGCTAACGCCTTGGCCGCTTCGGCGTTGAATTCGGCCAGTACCGCTTCACCCGTGGTTGCTGGCGTCAGAAAAGTTGCTGGAAATGTTTTGGTTGCGCTCATCAAATCACCTACGCCTGTTTTGCGTCGTCGATACCCAGCCAGCCGTAGCCTTTTTCTTCCAGCTCCAGGGCCAGCTCTTTGCCACCAGACTTGATGATCTTGCCATTTGCCAGAACATGGACATAGTCGGGGACAATGTAGTCCAGCAATCGCTGGTAGTGTGTGACCAAGACTACCGCCCGGTCAGGAGATCGTAACGCATTGACTCCTTCCGAGACTATTTTCAGGGCATCGATATCCAGCCCGGAATCGGTTTCATCGAGAATGGCCAGCTTGGGTTCAAGCAACAGCATTTGCATGATCTCGTTGCGCTTTTTCTCACCACCTGAAAAGCCCTCGTTGACCCCCCGTTTCAGGAAGGACTGAGCCAGGTTGACTTGCTCCGCTTTCTGTTTGGCCAGTTTCATAAACGATACCGCGTCCAACTCTGCTTCACCGCGATGTTTACGGATACTGTTGAGTGCGGTTTTTAAAAATTGCAGATTGCTGACGCCAGGAATTTCCACCGGATATTGAAAAGCGAGGAAAACTCCCTCACGAGCACGCTCTTCAGTGGCTAACTCACTGATATCCTTACCCTGAAGTTGTATCTCTCCGGCGGTGACCTCAAAATCTTCGTTACCTGCCAGTACTTGTGACAAGGTGCTTTTGCCCGAGCCGTTTGGTCCCATGATGGCATGCACTTCGCCGGCTTTTACCTCCAGATCGATACCGTTCAGGATTGGTTTATCGTCAACGCTTGCTTGAAGGTTGTGGATTCTTAGCATCGTTTCGCTCATTAACACGCCTCGCTTTATCTGTGTTGCAAAAACTGGGCCAGTGGCGTTGTCGAGCAAAGCGTACCAGCCGGTATTCGATTTTAGTCGCTGGTTGAGTTAACCGACTGCTCCTTCGAGGCTGACCTCCAGCAATTTGGTGGCTTCAACGGCAAATTCCATCGGCAACTCCTTGAAGACTTCCTTGCAGAATCCGTTCACTATCATGGATACGGCCTGCTCGGGATCGATGCCTCGTTGTCGGCATAGAAACAGTTGTTCGTCACTGACCTTTGACGTGGTGGCTTCGTGCTCGACTATGGCTGATCGGTTCTTGTTTTCGATATAGGGAAAGGTATGAGCGCCACACTCGCTGCCAATTAGCAATGAGTCACATTGGGTGTAGTTACGGGCTTTGGCTGCGCCTGGGCCGAATCGAACCAGGCCCCGGTAACTATTGTTACTCTTGCCGGCAGAAATACCTTTGGAGATGATAGTGCTTTTGGTATTTTTGCCGAGGTGAATCATTTTTGTCCCCGTGTCGGCCTGTTGATGGTTGTTGGTCAGAGCGACAGAGTAAAACTCGCCAACGCTGTGGTCACCGCGCAGAACACAACTGGGGTATTTCCAGGTGACGGCAGAACCTGTTTCGACCTGGGTCCAGGATATTTTCGCATTGCGGCCGTTACAGGCACCCCGTTTGGTCACGAAATTGTAGATGCCGCCTTTGCCGTCATGATCTCCGGGATACCAGTTTTGTACGGTCGAGTACTTGATCCGGGCATCGTCCATAGCAACCAGCTCGACGACGGCGGCGTGTAATTGGTTTTCATCCCGCATCGGTGCGGTACAGCCTTCCAGATAGCTGACATGGCTGCCTGCTTCAGCCACGATAAGCGTTCTTTCAAATTGACCTGTGTTGGCAGCGTTAATGCGGAAATAGGTGGATAGCTCAAGAGGGCAGCGAACCCCCTTTGGAATATAGACAAAAGAGCCATCACTGAAAACGGCCGAGTTGAGTGCCGCGTAATAGTTGTCACGTTGCGGAACGACGGTACCCAGATATCGCTTGACCAGATCGGGGTGTTTATGTACGGCTTCTGATATCGGGCAGAAGATAACGCCTGCATCATTCAGTTGTTTTTTAAAGGTGGTCGCAACCGAGACAGAGTCAAATACCGCATCGACGGCAACGCCTGCCAGCATTGCACGTTCGTGCAGCGGAATGCCGAGTTTTTCATAGGTTTTAAGTAGTTCCGGATCGACTTCATCCAGGCTTTGTGGGGCATCTTTGGATGATTTGGGTGCCGAAAAGTAGGAAATCGAGTTAGGGTCTATTTTCGGATAGTTGACGTGCGCCCACTCAGGTTCTGTCATCGTCAGCCAGTGTCGATAGGCTTTTAGCCGCCATTCAAGCAGCCACTGCGGTTCATTTTTTTTTGCCGAGAGTCGGTGAATAACCGCTTCATTCAGCCCGGGCGCAAAGGTTTCCGACTCGATGTCAGTGACAAAACCATGCTCGTATTCGTTTTTGATTAGCTCATCAACTGATTTGTGGGTACTACTCATCCGCTGGTCTCCGCTGCGTTGCCGAAGGGGGCGATAATTGGCCAGAAAGTGCACAATTAAGTTCTTCAATAGTGGTAATTGGCTGTATTGTACAATAACCAAGTAAAAGAGTCAGGTATTGAGGGCTGCCGAGGTGCACAATTTTATTACTTTTTGCTGAAAAACAGAAACAAAGAACGTAAAAAACTGTCAGAAATGCCGAGCCAATCTCAAAGCAGTAATTCCTCTGCAATCGGAAAAAGCTGATCACACGCCGATATCAGGGAGTCTGCGGTCAGTGACAGGACACCATAGACCTGCGTCTTTACCTGATATTGGTTTTTTATATGGCTGAGCAGCAAACCGAAATCACCATCACCGGAGAGAAGAATTACGGTATCGACATCGGGGGCGGCGTCGATCACGTCAATAGTGATACCGACATCCCAGTCGCCTTTGGTCGAGCCATCTGCACGTTGAATAAAGGGTTTCAGCTTGACATCGAAGCCGATATGACGCAGTGCGGACTGGAATTTCTGTTGGCTGGGATCACCGCGTTCAGTAGCGTAAGCCAGCGCGGTGACAACGGTGCCTTGTTGCTCGATCTGTTGCCAAAATCGTCGATAGTTGAATTGGCGCTGATAGGTTTGGCGCGTGGTGTAGTAGATATTTTGTACATCGGCGAACACGGCGATTTTATCGGCATTGTGTTGAGTCGTTGACATGAGGTGCATCGTTGCAAAGGTGTTTTCTGTAATTTTTTATTCAACTTAGTTCACTGTCCGGTACAGGTTGGCAATCTGGGTGTTGAACGAGACCCCCATTACCTGCCAGCCTTTGTTAGCCTGATAGAAAGTCATCTCCCACACCAGTGCGGCTTTGCCATACTTGATTAGATAAGTGTGCTTTTCAAAGTGGTTTTCGATGCGTTCTTTTTTTACCAGTGCCGTACCGGTCGATGGCCCTAGCTGAGCCTTGATTTGTGCGGCCTTGGCCATTGCTTCACTTTTTATATTGGCAAATTCCGAGTTTGATGCCAGCGCATAGTCGCGTAGTGTGTCATAGGCCCGGCTGGTTTTGTCCTGGGCAATGAGTTCGATAAACGCATGGCTTACCTTTATCAGATTTGTGCTATCGGTAATTTTGGCTGATAGAGCGGCGGTATTCGACACCATAAGCAGGCAAAAGCTGAGCGTACAGGTAAAGTGTTTCATAGTCAGGTCGTTTTCCTTAAGTTTCCTCTATTTGGGCGGGACAGATTGTGGTGTTTTCGGCTGTTGGTGCCTGGTCAAGAAAATACTGTGGGGTTTCGTCGATATCAAACAGAACACGGCGTATCAGATCAACTGCTATAGCGGTGACGCTTTTTTGGAAAAACTCCCGATTACCCGGAATAAGTAACTGGCAGGTATTCATTTGCCGAAGACTTCCCCAGGCTATCCATACGGTACCTATGGGTTTGTCTTCGCTGCCGCCGGATGGCCCGGCAATCCCGGAAACGGCAATGGCTAAGTCTGCACCACTATGGTTTATCGCACCGAATGCCATTTCTTTTACCACCTCTGCGCTGACCGCGCCATAGCTATCGAGGGTGTCTGGTTTGACCCCGAGCATTGCCGATTTCATCGCGTTCGAGTAGGTTACGAATCCCGCGTCGAAAACATCGGAGGCACCGGCAATCCGTGTGAGTTGGGACGCGATCAGTCCGCCAGTGCAACTTTCGGCCGTCGTTAGCTTCATTTTCTGGCTGCGCAGCCTGTCAATGACAATTTCCGTTACGGATTGACCTCTGTCGCCGATCACATGCTGGCCAAGTACCGCTTTGGCTTTGTCGAGCCATTTGGTCACTGTTGCAGTATCAACCCTGGATGCGGTAGTGAGCTTGATGTCGATAAAGGGTAGCGCAGCTCGGTAGCCTATTTCGATATCGACCGGCCAATCAGGCAACTGCTCGTTGATCAGCTTTTGTATTTTCGCTTCACCCAATCCAAAAACCTGAAAGCGTCGGGTCTGGTAGCGTGTCCAGCCCGGGTGGCGGGAAATGATAAGAGGGACGATGGTTTCGGTCATCATTTTTTTCAGTTCCCCAGGCACGCCGGGAGTACAAATAATCTGGCAATTATTCAGGGTCAGATGAAACCCCACCGCACTGCCAACCGGGTTTGGAATCACTTTGCAATCCTGAGGCAGGCGTGCCTGTTTTCGGTTCGGTTCGCTCAACTCGAAGCCGCGTTTTTTACACCAGGCGATAATATGTGCCATTGCATCCGGGTGTTCGGTGGTTTTTACGCCGGCGGCACTGGCCAGCGCATCGGCGGTCAAATCGTCCGAAGTCGGGCCTAAACCACCATTGACAATAAGTACATCCGCGCGCTGGCTAATGGATTCGATTTCATTGCTGAGTGTTTTCAACTCATCACCGAGCGTGACCTTACGCTCTAGCGGGAGGCCCTGTTCAAGCAGTATTTTGGCGATCATGCTCGAGTTGCTGTCAACAATATCGCCGTTCATCAGCTCATTCCCGGTTAGAAGCAATTGTATCGCTGGCATGCTGCGCACCTCCTCATTTATGATGAGTCAAGTTTATAGCAAGCGCTGTGGAGATACGAGTAGATGAAAGGGGTAATTTCTGCTATGCCCCGACTGTGGCGCAGTGATGAACTCTGGTCGAAGCTAAAGTTGATCCTGCTTCAATTTGGCGTTTATGACAAGCGCAGTCTTCGAACCGCAGTGGAAGGAATGCTGTATCGCTTGCGAACCGGATTACCCTGGAGAGAGTTACCTGAATACTTCGGTCATTGGAATTTTAGTTTATAAAAGAGTCAACTCAGGGTCTGCCAAAGGAATTTGGGCAAAGGTAGTTGGTTTTCTGGTGGTCGAGCCGGATTTGGAATGGGGCTTTATGGATGGGAGTTATATCAAAGCTCATCCGCATAGTGGTGGTGCTGTAACCTTGGTTGATCAGGCTATTGGCCACAGCAGGGCTGGGGATACAAGCAACCCCCCTTTTGATGACGGACAGCGTAAATGTCTTGTCGCTTAACCAAAACCTTGCTGTCCGCTTTTTCTACTTCAGCGAAGCTTGTCCCTGATTTCCGTGTGAGGGGGTATTGTTGTATTGGTATATGTCAAACCCATGTCGAGACCATGCTATTGAGGTTGAGGTTATTCCAGATATTCAGGCTGGGGGTGGCCTGATTGAGAGTGTAAAAGTGCAGACCTGGGCAGCCGGCGTCGAGTAACTTTTCGCACATCTGGGTTACCACTTCCTCGCCAAACTTGTGGATGCTGGTTGAGTCGTCGCCATAAGATTCGAGCTGTTTACGAATCCAGCGTGGAATTTCAGCGCCACACATGGCGCTGAAGCGAATCAGGTTCGAGTAGTTGGTGATCGGCATTATTCCGGGCACGATGGGCAGGTTCAGGCCGAGTTGTTCAACCCGTTCGATAAAATAAAAATAGGCATCGGCATTAAAAAAATACTGGGTTATTGCACTGTCTGCACCGGCATCCACTTTTAGCTTGAAGTTAAGTAAATCCTGCTCGGCATTGACGGCCTGCGGATGAAACTCCGGGTAAGCCGCTACTTCTATGGTGAAATAGTCTCCGCTGTGTTTGCGGATAAAACTGACCAGCTCGTTGGCATAACGCAGTTCACCGTGGCCGCCCATTCCGGAGGGCAGGTCGCCTCTGAGTGCGACAATGCGGTCAATGCCGTTTTTTTTGTATAAATCGAGTAATTCGGTGAGATTGTCTTGGGTTGCGCCAATACAGGAAAGGTGTGGTGCGGTATCGATGCCTTGTTTATGCAAGTTCAGAACAGTGCTGACCGTGCGTTCCTGGGTGGAGCCGCCGGCACCGTAGGTGACAGAGAAAAAGTCAGGCGACTTTTCTGCCAGTTGGTTACGTATAACTTGTAACTTCTCCATGCCTGGTGGCGTTTTGGGCGGGAAAAATTCGAAGCTGAAACGGCGATTAAATTGTTTTTGTGTCTTCATCCTGGATCCGGTTTGCTATTGGTTTTCGTTGTTGTATTGGGTTTAAGCGCAGTAAAAGGCCCACTCTTATCGTGCTCGGTGCAGAGCAGAACAAGAGTGGGCTGTATTGGTTCGAAAACAATGGTTTAATTCGTTCCTGGTTGCCAATCAGTACTTGTAGCTGTCTGGCTTGTAAGGGCCATCCTGATCGACGTTGATATAGTTGGCCTGTTCTATAGTCAGCCGGGTAAGCACGCCGCCAAAGCCTTCGATCATATCCCTGGCCACTTCTTCATCGAGTTTTTTCGGTAGCACTTTGACATACAGGTTTTCAGCTTTTTTATCTGTTGGCAAGTCGGCAAATTTGTTATCAAACAAATACATTTGAGCCAGCACCTGGTTGGCGAAGGAGCCATCCATAATTCGGCTTGGGTGACCTGTTGCGTTGCCCAGGTTGACCAGTCGGCCTTCGGATAACAGAATCAGGTGATCGCCAGTGGCTTTGTCGCGGTAAATGCGGTGTACTTGCGGTTTTACTTCGTCCCATTCCCAGTTGTCGCGCATATAGGCGGTATCAATTTCACTGTCGAAGTGACCGATGTTGCAGACCACCGCACCGTTTTTCAGCGATTGCAGCATGGGCGCATCACAGACATTGATATTCCCCGTGGTGGTCACGACCAGGTCAGTGTTAGCCAACAAGTCCTGGTTGATGCAAGCCAGTGTGCCATCGTTTTCGCCGTTGATATAGGGGGAGACGACTTCAAAACCGTCCATACAGGCTTGCATCGCGCAGATCGGGTCGATCTCGGTGACCTTGACAATCATGCCTTCCTGGCGAAGCGACGCAGCAGAACCCTTGCCGACATCACCATAGCCGATAACCAGCGCTTTCTTGCCGGACAGCAAGTGATCGGTACCACGTTTAATCGCATCGTTCAGGCTGTGTCGGCAACCATACTTATTGTCATTTTTGGATTTGGTGACCGAATCGTTGACGTTGATCGCGGGGACTTTTAATTCGCCCTTTTCGAACATCTCCAGCAGTCGGTGGACGCCTGTGGTGGTCTCTTCTGAAATA
This sequence comes from Gammaproteobacteria bacterium, assembly GCA_002747055.1. Taxonomy (GTDB): domain Bacteria; phylum Pseudomonadota; class Gammaproteobacteria; order Pseudomonadales; family Oleiphilaceae; genus LZORAL124-50-18. Next base: position 122,200 of record PDSQ01000025.1, on the reverse strand, counting down.
CCGTGAATCCGGGTCAGTATCTCAGGGTGTTTTGTGTGTGCAATATGGGTCAGGTCGCCGCCGTCATCCAGTATCATGTTGGCGTCCCAGACCTTGCCGTCCTGCACAATGGTTTGCTCGATACACCACCAGAATTCTTCTTCCGTTTCGCCTTTCCAGGCAAAAACCGGAATGCCGGCGGCGGCGATGGCGGCGGCGGCATGATCCTGGGTAGAAAAAATATTACAGGAAGACCAGCGAACTTCGGCACCCAGATCGATCAGTGTTTCGATCAATACCGCTGTCTGGATCGTCATATGGATACACCCGAGTATTTTGGCACCTTTTAACGGCTGTTCAGCCTGGTATTTCCTGCGCAAGGCCATTAGCGCAGGCATTTCACCTTCTGCGATGGTAATTTCTTTTCTGCCCCAGCCGGCCAGGCAAATATCGGCGACTTTATAATCGGTAAAACCTGCTATTGCATTCATTTTATAATCCGTTTGGTTAACTATTGGTTAAATTCCGGCGGCGGCCTTCAGTGCCTCTGCCTTGTCTGTCTTTTCCCAGGTAAAGGTGTCTTCGGTTCGGCCAAAGTGTCCGTAAGCGGCTGTATCGCGATATATTGGCCGGCGTAAGTCAAGCATATCGATCAGGCCAGCCGGACGTAAATCGAAGTGGTCACGCACCAGTCCGGCAATTTTTTCATCACTGATTTTGCCTGTTTCGAAGGTATTTAAACTGATTGATGTTGGTTCGGAGACGCCGATCGCGTAGGAAACCTGAATTTCACAACGCTCTGCCAGGCCCGCTGCAACGATATTTTTTGCTACATATCGAGTTGCATAAGCGGCTGAACGGTCGACTTTTGACGGGTCTTTGCCCGAAAACGCACCGCCACCGTGGCGGGCCATGCCGCCGTAAGTGTCGACAATGATCTTGCGCCCGGTCAGGCCGCAGTCACCCACCGGGCCGCCGATGATAAACTGGCCGGTTGGGTTGATATGGTATTGCGTTTTGTCATGCAGCCATTCGGGGGGTAAAACTGGCTTGACGATCTGTTCCAATACCGCTTCGCGTAAATCGCTCTGGCTGATACTGGGTGCGTGCTGGGTAGATAGTACCACGGCGTCAATCGCAACCGGCTTGCCATTTTCATAGCGCAAGGTCACCTGTGATTTTGCATCCGGGCGTAACCATGGCAAAACACCTTGCTTACGCAATGCCGCCTGGCGTTCTACCAGCCGGTGTGAGTAATAAATCGGTGCCGGCATCAATACTTCTGTTTCGTTGGTCGCGTAGCCAAACATCAGCCCCTGGTCACCAGCACCCAGGTCTTTGTCACCGGCTGCATCGACACCCATCGCAATATCGCTGGATTGCTTGCCGATGGCATTCAGCACCGCACAGGATGCGCCATCGAAGCCAACATCGGAACTGGTATAGCCGATATTCAGAATCACCTCGCGGACCAGGTCTTCCAGGTCGATATAGGTGGAAGTTCGCACTTCGCCGGCGATGACCGCCATACCTGTTTTTACCATGGTTTCAACAGCGACGCGGGAGTGTTTGTCCTCGGCAAGAATGGCATCGACAATGGCATCGGAAATCTGATCGGCCATTTTGTCCGGGTGGCCTTCCGAGACGGATTCAGATGTAAAGGTGGAATATTCGCTCATATCGTCATTACCTGTTAAGTATTTAAAAAAGTTAAATAATCTTGTTAGATAGTCATTCAAAGTCGATCTGTTGTTATTGAATGGCTACGGAAGTGAACTTTCTGACCTGTACCTGGAACCCGTTTCTCAAGCCGATAAAAACCGAGTCTTTTTCTGCTAGACCTGCGTTTGCCGCCCACTGTTCCAGTTGCTCGGGTTCGAATCCCAGCCAGATATCACCACATTTGTCCTGGACCCATGCCTGGCTGTGATGGGTGAGTTCGGTGATCAACACTATGCCTCCGGAGTTGAGTAACTTCGCTGAATCCTGAAACAGGCCCGAAGGGTTGGCGACATGGTGCAGTACCATATTGATGATAACGGCGTCCGCTTTCAGTCCCAGTTCGACAGCCACGCCGGAGTCACCGAGTACAAATTCGATATTTGGCAACTGATGGGCTGCGGCAAATTGTTTCGACTGCTCCAGCATCGAACAAGCATTGTCCAGCGCGTACACCTTGTCAAACAGCGGGCTGAGTTTGGCGAGAAACTGTCCTTGTCCCGGGCCGATTTCCAGTGCGGTAGCCGGGCGAGCAAAACTTTCTGTCTTGAGTAGGTTGACGCAGGGCCGGGCGTAGTAGGCGTACTCGGCGATCAACTCTTGCTGCTGGACAAATTTGTCGGCATTTTTATTGAAAAACGCTCTGCTCTGCAAGGCGCGCAAGTTCTGTATCGCATCGATTTTACGCTGCATCTCGTCAGAGAGCGGGCTGGTGTCGATGGCTTTGAACATGGATTGAATCAACCACTTTTCGGCATTACCGGCGGCAGGCCGAGTATTGATGATCGGGCGGCGATAAAAAATCTGATTGCCTTCGCGCTGGGTTTCGGCCAGCCCGGCTTTAACCAGCACTTTCAGATGGTGACTCATACCGGGCTGGCGCATGTCAAACATGCCTGATAATTCCAGTACACCAAAAGCGCCATTGCGTAACACGCGTAAAATTTCCAGACGTAAGCCATCGCCGCCGGCCTTGAGTATGTTGGCCAGAGTGGTCAATTGCCGCTCGTTCCGATTGCCTGGATCAGGCTCAGGTGTTGATACGATAGCGGAGTCGGGGTTTGTTGTATCGGAAAGCGTTGTCATGCTGCGAAGGATAGCAGCGAGGGGGTTATTGAGCAACACCATATCAAAAGAAATTGATATAGTGTTGAATTTTGTGAAATACATGAATCCTGTTTGCGACAAAGGTATTATTGAGCGAAAATGGCCGCCCTAAATTTTGGATGCTGATTTTAATAGCAGTTTTTTAGATCAAATTCAGTCAGGAGAAAATGAATGCCGGCTCGTAAAGACCTCGCCAATGCAATTCGTGCGCTCAGTATGGATGCCGTACAAAAAGCCAACTCAGGACACCCTGGTGCACCAATGGGAATGGCTGATTTGGCTGAAGTGCTTTGGAATGATTATCTGGTGCATAATCCCGCTAATCCAAACTGGATCAATCGTGACCGATTTGTGCTCTCCAATGGTCACGGTTCCATGCTGATCTACTCACTGTTACATTTGACCGGCTATGATCTCTCGATCGATGATTTGAAAGATTTCCGTCAACTCCATTCCAGAACACCCGGTCACCCCGAGTTTGGTTATTGCCCCGGGGTAGAAACCACGACCGGCCCTCTTGGTCAGGGTATCGCGAATGCGGTAGGCATGGCGATTGCCGAAAAGACCCTGGCTGCTCAGTTTAATCGGCAGGGTCATGACGTGGTTGATCATTATACCTATGCGATTGCCGGCGATGGTTGCCTGATGGAAGGGGTCTCCCATGAAGCCTGTTCGCTGGCAGGGACATTGAGCCTGGGCAAGTTGATTGTATTCTATGACGATAATGGCATTTCGATTGACGGCAAGGTCGAAGGTTGGTTTACCGATGATACGCCAAAACGATTTGAAGCCTATGGCTGGCAGGTCGTGCCGGATGTCGATGGGCATGATCCGGAAGCGATTAAGGCGGCGATCGAGCAGGCTAGATCCGAGCGTGATAAACCTTCCCTTATTTGCTGTAAAACCGTGATCGGTTTTGGCTCGCCCAACAAACAAGGCCGGGAAACTTGCCATGGCGCACCGCTTGGCGACGATGAAGTGGCTGCCGCACGGGACAGTCTGGGCTGGCCTTATGCCGCTTTTGAAATACCTGCCGATATTGCTGAAGCCTGGTACAGCAAAGACCGGGGCAGACAAGCGGAAGCGGCCTGGCAAAAGGTCTTTGAGAGTTATCAGGCTGAGTATCCCGAGTTGGCCGCTGAGCTGATCCGACGCTGTGCCGGTGAGCTACCGGAAAGCTTTTCCAAGAATGCGGATAACTATATCCGGCAATGCCAGCAAGAAGCCGCGAACATCGCTTCGCGCAAGGCATCTCAAAATACCATTAGCGCTTTCGCGCCAGCGTTGCCCGAATTTATCGGTGGTTCCGCTGACCTGGCCGGTTCCAACCTGACCTTGTGGGTGGGCAGCAAGGGCATTCAGGAAGAAGCCAGTGGTAACTATATATACTATGGCGTACGTGAATTTGGTATGTCTGCGATTATGAATGGCATCGCTTTGCATGGTGGTTTTATCCCCTATGGCGCGACCTTCCTGATTTTTATGGAATATGCGCGCAATGCCGTGCGCATGTCTGCATTGATGAAGCAACGGGTTATTTATGTCTACACCCATGACTCCATTGGTCTGGGCGAAGACGGCCCGACTCATCAGCCTATCGAGCAGGTGGCCAGCTTGCGTCTGACTCCCAATATGAGCACTTGGCGTCCTTGTGATTCCGTTGAATCGGCGGTGGCATGGAAGTCTGCGCTTGAAAAGCGGGATGGCCCGTCTTCTCTGATCTTTTCCCGACAGGGTTTGCCGTTTCAGTCCCGAACTGATCGGCAAGTCGCTGATATCGCTAGAGGCGGCTATATTTTGTCCGACAGTGACGGCGAACCTGATCTGATTCTGATCGCAACTGGTTCCGAGGTTGAGTTAGCCCAGGCTTCGGCCCGGGTTTTACGCGACAAGGGGCAAAAAGTGCGAGTGGTATCCATGCCTGCAACGGATGTCTTCGATGCCCAGGACGCGGCCTACCGTCAGTCAGTTTTGCCGGTTGAAGTCTCTGCCCGAATTGCCATTGAAGCCGGTATTGAAGATTTTTGGTACAAGTATGTGGGCCTTGAAGGACGTGTTGTCGGTATGTCTTCCTTTGGCGAGTCGGCACCGGCCAATCAACTGTTTGAAGCCTTCGGTTTTACTATAGAAAATGTGGTAGCTATCGCTGAGGATTTGCTGGGTTGACTTCTCGACACAATTGGTCGGCTGGTCATTAAAGGCGGCTGTCGCCATATTGGGCAGTCGATTCTTCGCTTTTTTGAAAGATATTCTGGATTATACCGATAAGAAAGATGAACTTGGCTGATTGAGTGAGTACGCTATGAACTGGTAAAGTATCAGTCTGTACCAACTGTGTATAACAGGTTGAACAGTCGAGTTTGATTTTCCAGGCACACGGTGTGTACAAATCGCCCGATGTGCATCAATAATGAGGGAGTAATTTATGACAGTGATTAAAATGGCAGACCTGGATCTGGCAGGCAAGCGCGTACTGATTCGGGAGGATTTAAATGTACCGGTAAAAGAGGGCAAGGTGACCAGTGATGCGCGTATTCGCGCGGCATTGCCGACGATTAAACTGGCGGTGGAGGCAGGTGCGAGAGTGATGCTGATGTCGCACCTGGGCAGACCGACCGAAGGGGAGTTTGCCGAGGAATTTTCGCTGGCTCCGGTTGCCGAACATCTGACCGGTTTACTGGGCCAACCTGTCAAACTGGTTGCTGATTGGCGCAGTGGCATTGAACTTGAAGACGGCGATGTAGCCTTGTTCGAGAACGTTCGATTTAACAAGGGTGAGAAAAAAGACGACGAAGCTTTGGCCAGGGCGTATGCCGCATTGTGCGATGTTTTTGTGATGGACGCCTTCGGCACGGCGCACCGGGCACAAGCTTCCACTCACGGGGTTGCCAAATTCGCGCCGGTCGCCTGCGCTGGCCCACTGTTGTCGGCTGAACTGGAGGCCTTGGCAAAATGTCTGGATAATCCGAAACGCCCCCTGGTGGCCATTGTCGGTGGCTCAAAAGTATCCACTAAACTGACTGTACTTGAGTCATTGTCAGAGATTTGTGATCAGTTGATCGTTGGCGGAGGAATCGCCAATACTTTCCTCGCCGCTGATGGTAAAAATGTCGGTAAATCGCTTTACGAGGAAGATCTGGTCGACAATGCCAAGGCATTGATGGAAAAAGTCAGCATCCCGATTCCTGTTGACGTTGTCACCGGCAAGGAGTTCTCTGAAAATGCCGCTGCCGAAACAAAATCAGCGCAAGACGTGGCAGATGATGACATGATCTTCGATGTTGGCCCGGAAACCGCCAAACAGTTTGAAACCATCTTGCAAAGTGCCGGTACTATCATCTGGAACGGTCCTGTTGGCGTCTTTGAGTTTGACCAGTTTGGCGCGGGTACAAAATCGCTGTCTTTGGCCATTGCTGAAAGTGATGCGTTTTCGGTTGCCGGTGGCGGTGATACCCTGGCAGCGGTCGATAAGTATGAGATTGCCGACAAGGTTTCCTATATTTCGACCGGAGGCGGCGCATTCCTCGAATTCGTTGAAGGTAAAAAACTGCCTGCTGTAGCGGTTCTGGAAGAAAAATCGAATTAACACAAAGGGTTGAGTGCAGATAAAACCGGGAGCGTCAGCTTTGGGCTCCCGGCTATGTGATTATTCTTCAATACCGCGGCAGAGGCCATTTGCAAATCCCAAATGAAAGATGGATACCTCGCTCGATCCCATCTTCATTATCCAGTAGCCATATATGACCTCATTCTGTTATGACTCTGTCACTCGCTCTGTTCGCCACCCATTTCTCTGCGATGCCGATGCCAAGGGCAACAATGATACGTTCTTTCAAGTCGAATAAAACCGCAAGTCCCACGGTTCTTTGTGCCTTGTTTGTCAGCTGAAATAGGAATCCTCATCAAAAGTGCTCATCCAGCGGCTGTGAAAAACCACCATGCCGGTAATAAACATGCCGTTCACGACCCCCTCCGGAAACATCATTAACGGTAGATAACGTAAGTAGTCGTGCCAGATTGATTGCACGGGGTAAATATCCAACTGCCACATCATAAAACTATTGATAATGTCGGAAAACGCATGGGTAAAACCGGCGTTCAGAAAGCCGGCCACCAGGATATAGACAAATGGGTTATGGGTCAGACGACGATAAACCATCAAATAAAAACCGTAGCTGAATAAAATGGGTAACACACTGAAGAACAGGTATTGATAACCCACTTCTACCCAGACGGTTTTGCCGCCGATCAGTATCAGACATTGCGCCAATGCCGCTGCCATTAAAGCTAAAGGCCAGCTCATCATTAACATTAGCGAGGTATAGCCGAGAATATGAAAGTACATGCCCGGTAAAATACCAGCGCGGATAGACCACAAGATAGCAACGGCTACGGCACTGCCCAGAAACAAATGTTGGGCCGCGTGGTGCTGCAACAACGAAGGCCAGTTTATCCGGCGGGCGGCGATAATCAACACGAGCAGGCTCAATCCCCCGCTGGCGACCAATAGTGCCCGCGGTAGTTGGGCGGCGATGGCTTCAGTCGATGTCACCATGGTGATCAGAGCCTATACTATTTGATTCTGGCTGACAGGATACAGGCAGATTACAGCTCGTTGTCAATTCCATAGTCCTTACCATACTGCTCGACCACAAAGTCAATATCCTTGTCGCCACGTCCTGACAGGTTGACCAGAATAGTGCCTTTCTCTCCTTGGCGCGCAAGCTTGATTGCGTAAGCGACCGCATGGGAAGATTCAATGGCCGGGATAATGCCTTCTTGGCGAGATAACTCGAAAAACGCATCGATCGCTTCTTTGTCGTTGATGTCGGCATAGCTGACGCGTTCGATGTCTTTCAGGTAACTATGCTGAGGCCCGACGGACGGATAATCCAGGCCGCTGGCCACCGAATAAACCTCCTGTGGCTCGCCTTTTTCATCCTGCAGCATATAGGACTTGAAGCCATGCATGACACCTGGCTGTCCTTTAGTGATAGTGGCGGCATGTTCGCCTGCCGCTTCGATATTGCGACCTGATGGTTCAACGCCATACAACTTGACGTTTTTGTCTTCCAGAAATGCGGTAAACATACCGATCGCATTGGAACCACCACCGACACAGGCAACGATGTTATCGGGCAGTTTACCCTGCATTTGCTGGAACTGCTCTCGGGCCTCGTTACCGATAATCGACTGGAAATCACGAATCATCATAGGAAATGGGTGTGGCCCGACGACTGAACCAATGGCGTAAAGTTGAGTAATCGGGTCTTTCACGTAGGCTTCGAAGGCGGCATCGACAGCTTCTTTCAATGTTTTTCGGCCATGGGTCGCCGGAATCACATGAGCACCGAGAATATGCATGCGTACGACATTGGGATGCTCTTTGACGATATCCACTTCTCCCATATGAATATCGCATTCCAGGCCAACCAAAGCGGCGGCTGTCGCTAGAGCGACGCCATGTTGCCCGGCGCCAGTTTCAGCGATGATTTTTTTCTTGCCCATTTTTTTTGCCAACAGGACTTCGCCGAGGCAATGATTGATCTTGTGAGCACCGGTGTGGTTGAGGTCTTCGCGTTTAAGGAAAATATCCGTACCGTATTTGACCGACAGATTTTTGGCATGAAAAATCGGACTGGGTCGACCAACATAGTGCTGGTAAAGACTGCTCAACTCGTTTAAAAAGCTGGGATCCTCACGAATCTCACGATAGGCCTGCTCGATTTCATCCATGATATTTTGGAGCTCTTCAGATACGAAAGCGCCACCATACTCGCCAAAATAGCCGTTATCATCCGGTAAAGCATGCTTAAAAGTGTTCTTCATGTATCCCCCCTGAGGTTGCACTGTTACAAGTCGGCCCGATTGTACCAAAAAGATCCCAGTGTGCATCAATCATCTGGCAATTACTTGGTCAATTTCCCGATGGCCAGCTAGGTTATTAGTTCTACTGAGTTCAACAAAACGAATTGACGACAATGGCATTGGCCGCTTGCTTAGTCTTGCCGATTGTTAGCCACGGTAAAAAAATTCAAATGTTGGCTATGGGTTTTTTCAACCTGATCTATACTTTATTCATCGTACTAAACTTCGGTTAAACCAATCCCGTCGTTTTTCTCTTTTGATCGACGTGGTGCACTTGTGCCCTGTGTCAGCTGTAATTGAAAGGACATGACTTCATGAAAATCAAGTATAAACTCTTTTGTGTCGCCATCTTGGTTTTGTTTTCCATGGTGGCGTTGATAGTAACAATGCAGCATTCAGTGACGCATCTCATCGATCATCACGCACTGGACAAAGCCATTAGCCAGGCTGAAAAGGGATTGCTTAAATTACGGCAAAGTGAAAAAGATTTTTTGCAAAACCTTGAGCTGAAAGACAGTGATGAATTCAACAAACGTTTTCAGCGGATCAATACCGATCTGGATCGGTTTGGCCAGGCAGTCATCGATGTCGGTATGGAGGGGGGTAAAACCAAGCTGATCCGACAAAAGTTTCAGCAGTACCACGAGATATTCAACGAGTTGGTCAATGTGCAGAAAAAAATCGGATTGCATTCAAGGGATGGAATCTACGGTGATTTGCGCGCCGTGGTTCACAAAGCAGAAAATGAAATTAAACAGATGAATGACCAAGAGCTCAGATCCGGCATGTTGCAACTGAGACGTAACGAGAAAGACTTTTTGTTGAGGATGGATTTAAAACACCAGTCGGAGTTTGACGACAATTTCAGTATGTTTCAGCAGAATCTGAAGCAGGGTGATTATTCTGATGAGGATATCGACTCCATTGCTCAGCTAATGGAGGAATACAGCCAGAGTTTCCATGAGCTGGTACGCAATATCCAGATCAAAGGCTTGAACCCACACGGTGGATTGCTTAGAAAACTTGAACTCACCTTTACTGATACCGAGCGGGTGCTGATGGAATTATCAAATGATATGCATGCCATTGTCGAAGATGAAGTGGGGAGTACGGATCAATTGATCGTGATCAGTGATATCATCGGAATTGTGCTCACGCTGATCGTGTTAGGTGCAATTTACTGGGTCGTGGTGAGTGTCACTGGCTCCGTCTCGCAGCTATCCAATACCATTACTCGGGTCGCTGAAACAAACGATCTGTCGTTGCGTCACACTATCAATAGTCAGGATGAAATCAGTGAGGCAGGGAGTGCCTTCAATTATATGATGGAAAAATTCCAGTTTACCCTGCAAGAGGTTAACCAAGCCTCCGAGCAACTCAGTGTTGCTGCCGGAGTGTTATCTGAGTCCTCCCGAAAGACTGACGATGATATTCAACGGCAACAGCAACAAACTCGCCTGCTTGCCTCGGCTATGGAGGAAATCGTCCACTCGGTTAACAATGTGGCTAAAAACGCCGGCTCCGGGGCTGAGATCGCCGCGGCAGCCAATGATGGCTGCAATAGAGGGCAGAAAGTCGTCTCGTCTGCGGCTGACAGCATTCATATGCTTTCTGAGCGTGTACACCATGCCAGCGGTGCGATTCAGCGCTTACAGAAAGATAGTGAGTCAATCGGGTCAGTGCTCGATGTCATTCGAGGTATTGCCGAGCAAACCAATTTGCTTGCACTCAATGCCGCCATCGAGGCCGCCCGGGCGGGAGAGCAGGGGCGAGGTTTTGCGGTTGTCGCCGATGAGGTTAGAACCCTGGCCGGGCGCACCCAGAATTCGACTACTGAAATCCAGAATATGATCGAATCACTGCAAAGTTTGTCGCGGGAAGCCGTCACCCTGATGGAAGAAAGTCAATGCCAGACCAAACAAGGCGTTGAGCATATTCTGGAAGCCGGGGAGTCGCTGAATCATATCGTTGCAGAGGTGGCGAACATTAACGATATGAATGCCCAGATTGCGACGGTAACCGAACAACAAAAAAGCGTTATGGAAGAGGTCAATCATAATGTCAGCACCATTAACAATATTGCCGAAAACTCGGTTGCCCTGTCCAATGAAACCGCGCAGGCCAGTCATAACCTGGCTAATCTGGCCGCGCAGCTGCGTAACCTGTCTTCGCAGTTCAAAGTCTAGCCGCTATGTCAGCACCGCAAAGAGTCATTTCTGCAGGCTGCAAGCAGTGATATAAAAATTGATTACAATCAGCGTACCGAACAATAATGCCGTGCTATTGTTGCGTGATGCTGATAAGGCGCTGATCTTGAATTTGGTCAGCGCGTTCGATTGTCCGATAATTTGATCCTGTCCGAGGGTTCGAGTATGTGGTTGACGCCTTGAATCACTGGACCACACTCAAATAGAGAAGAATAGTCTTATGACCGAAGAAAAGACTCCACAACCCCAAAACGAAGTAGCCAAACCTTCCTCTGTTTCGGCGCCGTCCGGTTCTGAAACCAATACCAGAAATACCAATCCAAAGACCGTTTTGTTCGGTCAGAAAAAGGTGCCTTTGGATGCACTATTGAATGATTACCAGAGACTCCTGGATCAAGAAAAGAAGTATGCGAAAGAATTGAAAAAAGCGGTAAGAATCAGAAAGCAGGAGCAATCTCTGAAACCGTTCCAGGCTGAGTTGATTCAAATGCAGAATCACCTGGAAAAAACCAAAAGAAAAATGATCATTCTTTTTGATGGGCGGGATGCGGCAGGCAAGGGCGGCACCATTCGCCGGGTGACGCGTTATATGAATGAAAAGCACTACCGGATCGTTGCCCTCGGCAAACCCACTGAAGAGCAAAAAACCCAATGGTATTTTCAGAAGTACGTTTCTCATTTTCCGAGAGGTGGAGAAGTGGTCCTGTTCGACCGAAGCTGGTACAACCGGGCAATGGTCGAGAAGGTTTTCGGGTTTTGTACCGAGGAAGAGTATTCACACTTTATGAAAGGAGTGATCGAGTTTGAAAAAGACCTGATTCGCCAAGGGACCATTCTGGTCAAATTGTATTTCAGTGTCGATAAGGATGAGCAGGCAAACCGCTTCGATAGACGCAAATCAGACCCACTCAGGCAGTGGAAACTGAGTGAAATTGATATGCAGGCCCAAGACCGTTGGGATGACTTCACCGATGTCAAGTACGAGATGCTCAAGCACACTCACACCAATACTGCACCTTGGTTCGTGATTCGTTCCAATGACAAGTATCGGGCGAGGCTGAATGCGATAAAAGTGATTTTGAACTCCATCGATTATGATCGTCTGAACGAAAATCTTGACTTCGCTCCCGACCCGGAAATTGTTATTTCTGGTGCGCGTGAGTTAGAAATATTGGAGGCTGAAAGATTGGCCCAAGGGAAATCGGTAACACGATATTGAGCACGGTTGACGTTTTATTTTTATTGTTTTCCGTGGCGAGTGTGTTGTCTCGCCGTTCGTTGCGCAAGGATTGCGAATTGGTTTGACCAGTCAGTCGCTCTGATCGTGTTGAGAAAGTATTTTCTTCAACAATTCAGTGTCCTCGGCCAACAACTCGGGGTCGTAGTCGCGCACCCCGATAAATTTTATTGTTATGCCTCTTCGGTGTAGTAATTCCGCCTGAAGTTCTTTCATAAGCACTCCCGAACGGGTTAGCAGTTTGCCATCTGCATCACAATGAACCGCACACCCTGGGCTTTCCGGATTTCCCCCTAATATCGCGATAACTTGATATCCCTGCGCGATATAGTCGTCGATGCGATCGGCAATGTCACGGCTTATGGTCCTGCAACACTGACGCCCCCCGGGTGTATCCAGTGCATCACGAATGGATTGCCCTCTTTTACGCTTTCTATTGAACCCCAGGAATTTCATTTCTGGACAGGGTATCGATAAGATGCCGACCTGGTATTCGTGACATAACTGAACTATTTGCCAGTTCATGGCCGAAAAACTGGCGGCTCCATCATCGCGGGCATTCTGATTGAGAATACATTCAATCATCACGATCAATTTGCCGCTTCGATTGTCTTGCACCTTCTTGTCCCGCGCAAACCACTTGCGAAGGGAGGTCAGCATTGGGTAATGCCTTTTGGCATTCGTCAAGTACCGGGAAATTGAATTGACTTGAGCTGACCAAGGTGTAAAGCATGGTGCCCGGTGATCATCCATAGCAATCCGGTGCCGGTATACTTCTGGTTTACAAATGTCAGTGTTTTATCCAGGTCTTGTTGCTTGAATGATTTTATACGTTCCAGATTTTCTTGATGGACTGACTTATAAAAAGGCACAATTTCATTATAATCACTAAGGTTTTCACATAGAGTACTGTCTCCTTCCTGGGAGATAACCGAATCGTTGTCATTAGATTTGATAATGCGAACAATTGAGTGCTCCAGGGTAATGACATGTTTGGTAATATCAGCGACACTGACATTGGTTGCCAGCCCATGGAATAAAAACCCATCCCACGGGCTGGAAACAAATTGCCACTGCTCCGGTTTCAATGCAGCCAGGAAATCAAGAGTGTGTTCCACTTCTTGATCAAAAAGCGAACAAATCAATTTCAGCTCGTTCAAATTAGATCCCCTTCTATCGTTAAATTGAGTTCGCTTTTTATCTGTGCGAACTATCAACTGGCCCGGTTTATTGTCAATTTGTTCTACATTGATTTTCGATATATTTTTTCCGGATTCGGCTTGGCCTGCCAGGGCAAACCGGAGTTTTGCCAGCCATTCTCGATACGGAATCCTTTTTTCGGGCCTTCTTTGCGTTTACTGCCCTGGAAACCATGAATCACGTATTTTGCGTTAGGAAATCCATGTTTTCTGAGGTACTCCGCGCTGGGTTTACCCCGTTCGCTGCCTGAACGGCACATGGTGACAATCAGTGCATCGTGGTTCAGTTTTTTCTTTTCAAGCACTTTTTCTATATCTGCTATAAACGCAGGGTTTTTGAACAGCTTAAACCGCTTTTTGTCTTTATCCCACTTGTTTCTGTCAACCATTAGATAAGGAATATTGGTGTCGACCTCATCGGTAAAACCGATAAACATAATTTCTACGGGGTCTCTTACGTCAATAAATACAATATTGGCACGGTCTTCCTGTAGCAGCGTATTCATCTGTTGAACACTGATGCCCATATCGTCACTATGGGCATTTAACTGCACCAAAAGCAGGCAGGTTATTGCCAGTATCCGAAAATAGATGGTTTTCATCATTGTCCTTCCTCGCTGGAGTGCATGGTTCAAAAGGTAAATACCTGGGTATCTTTGCTAAGCATAATCGCGGTAATCTGCGGTGGTTTGGCGACGCCGACACCTTCCTCCAGGTCTGCTTCGGTATATTCACTATTGGGTAAATAGAGTGCGCAGACATCGGTTTTCGCTCCGCCCTTACGTAGTTTGTTAAGTAACATTTTCGGGGACGCATTGATTGGTTTCAGCTTCGAGCTGTTGGCCTTTTTCGCCAGTGCCAAATCACCCGCCTTGTCACATAGCAATACCTGAACCCGGGTTCCTTCTGCCTGCATTGTGTTACTCAACACCATGGCCATACCCTGGGTTTGTACTGAGTCGCTGGACAATATCACCAGGGCTTTAGGATATTTGCCAGGATCCGCGTTGCTGATTGTGGCAAACAAGCCCACCAATAAATATAAAAACAATGTTGGAACAACTGATTTCATCTTCATTATTTGCCCTTCCTTTCTTTGTAAAAAATACCGAGTCGTTCAGTCAACTACTCCGGCACACAGATTTTCTGGTTGATATAGGCCTTTATCGTTTTCGTTGCCAGCCAACCAAGCAAAGCGGTTAGCAGAACTAGCAAGATGCAGGATAACCACCAGAAAAATGCCTTGTCAGTCATAGTGGCCGTTTTTATCGTGGCGATGGTTAGCGCTGCTGATGGGAACGAAAACGCCCAGCTGGAGAGATAAAAGGGTAGTTGCGTAAAGCGGTAATAATTGGTCAGTAGCAGCAGGCCGGTAAACAGCGCGATATAGTAAAAAAAGCGGGCAATATTGTCGAAAGAACCGGTCATGCCAGTGTAGGCGATCAATCCAATCGACGGGGGCGCAAGAAAAATAAACAGGGTTGGCGTCAGTGGTGCAGGCAGTTTTGCGCTGCGGAAAAACAGCCTCTTGAAAATAAGTGTCGACAGGATAATCCAGAAAAAGATACCGATCGAGAAAAAGAACCAGCTTGTTTCGATAAAACCAAAGTAGGCACCACTAAGCGGCACGATGATATTCGCCACGGCAGGGATATACCAGGCGGGGTTGATCTGTTCCAGACTGAAGCCATCCCGGAATAACCATTGGTTTACCACAGACAATGTCAGTACCAGCTGCAACAGCGTGCCGGCGAACCAGATTACGATCGCTATACTGGGTAAAGCCGATTGCCAGATCACAGACACCAACAGAAAGCTGATTGATATCGCGGGGAAAAAATTAAGCAATTGCGCGTGGTTGAATTCATTTTTGACCCGTTCCGGGTAAGCCCGCAGCTTCCTGATATAACTGACTAACAGGAAAACAAACAGGGCTGTGGTGATGCATCCCAACAAGTAGCCAATAAACACAGTGGCACTGTTTGACGGGGCAATCTTTTGCCAGGCAATCGATAAGCCCGACATACCCATGACAGAGGCAAATCCGTTGACCGGAAAATAAGCAATACGTTCTTTTAGAGAAAGGGGTTGTGTTGTGCAAGTGTTTTCTGAATCAGGTTTATTCATTACTTTCAACGCCTTGTTATTGCCTTGCATAAAGACAAATGGTTAGTCTGTTACGTTATTATTGTCGCATTTTCCGGCTTGCCATCAGATTTTTGGTTTGTGAGTCTAGCTCACCCGGACGAGGCATTGTAAAAAACCTTGCTCGGGAAAGCAAAGAAAAGCCGGATTGGCCGTCGAGACCTGTTTGCCGGCCAGGCTATTTGGGCCAATTTACACTCGCCCGCGCGGGGAGAGCGGCCTTGATGCCCGATGTTTGTGGGTTAAGTCGTTCCAGGCTCAGTCGTTTCAGGTTCGATCATGGCCAGGGGTTGTCTGATTTTTACCTGGTCACCGGCTTGCACCTTCAGGCTGGACAGGATGCCATCACTATCCGCTTTCAGCGGGTGTTCCATTTTCATCGCTTCCAGCACGATCAGTGTCTGACCACAGCTGACCTTATCCCCTTCAGTGACCAGAACATCGACAATGTTGCCATCCATGCTTGCAATAATACTGCCACTTCCGGCAGCAGATTCGTTGACTGCTGCTTCGTGAGTCAGGTCTGTATACCGGTAATAAATGCCATCCAAGTGTAAATAGACCTGCTTATCGACCGTGGCGTAACGGCACCGTCGACGAACGCTTCCGGTTTGATAGACGAGCTCGCCGAAATCGGGTATCGCTGAATGGCCAGGTTTTGCGCTTAACGAATTGACAGCGACAACCTCGATAATGGTTGTGTTGTCAGTCTCGGTAATGGTGTAACTGTTATTGTTGGCAGACAGCGACAACTCGGTAATGGTTTCACCGGTTCGCAGTTCATAAGGCCAGGGGGCTGGATTGGCATTGCGCCAGTTCAGCAACGAGGTCATGGGTTGCTGGTTGAACGACTTGAGGTAGAGCGTGATTGCACACAGTGCGGACGCTTCCGGGTTGATCTGTGGCGGTTGCATGGAGGCATTGTGTTGGCAATGCTGTTCGACAAATGTCGTTGTCGCTGTGCCCTGAATAAAAGCCGGTTTGTTCAACACCTCAAGCAGAAAGTGGCTGTTGACGGTGACGCCAAACAGTGTGCTTTGCTGTAGGGCCTGGCAGAGTCTTCGTCTGGCTTCCTCCCTGTTCTCGCCATAGGCGATCAATTTGGCTAACATCGGATCGTAAAAAGGTGACACGCTTTGTTGTGGTGCTATGCCACAGTCAATGCGTACGCCTTCTCCTTCTGCGGCCAGCCACTGTTCGATTTTACCTGTTTGAGGGACAAATTGATTGGCTGGATCTTCGGCGTAAAGCCGGACTTCGATGGCGTGTCCGTTTAGAGTGATTGCATCCTGACTCAGCGGCAGCGGGTAGCCCAGCGCTACATTCAACTGCCATGCGACAAGATCGGTGCCGGTAATCAGTTCGGTGACCGGGTGTTCTACCTGTAACCGGGTGTTCATTTCCAGAAAGTAAAAGTTTTGTTGCCCATCGACCAGGAATTCGACAGTACCCGCGCCGACATAATCGCAGGCTTTGGCGGCCTGGACCGCCGCTTTGCCCATTTTTTTCCGGAGCGGTTCATCGACGAACGGGGATGGAGCTTCTTCAACGACTTTTTGATGCCGACGCTGGATCGAGCAATCCCGTTCGCCCAGGTAAATGGCGTTGCCGTGTTTATCCGAAAAAACCTGAATTTCAATATGGCGCGGATTGATAACTGCCTTTTCAACAATCAGCTCGCCGCTGCCGAACGCATTGGTCGCCTCGGAGCGGGCCGTTTTTATCATATCGGCCAATTCGGCGACATCGTCGACCAAACGCATGCCGCGTCCACCCCCTCCTGCCGATGCTTTCAGCATCACTGGCATTCCGATTCGGGTGGCCTGCTCGATCAGCGTGGCTTCAGACTGATCGTCACCTTGGTAACCCGGTATACAGGGAACTCCGGCATCCATCATCGCAATTTTGGCCAGGCGCTTGCTGCCCATTAATTCGATGGCTGATTCGGGTGGCCCGATAAATTCAATCTCGTTCGCTTTACAGCGTGCGGCGAAATTAGCGTTTTCCGATAAAAAGCCATAACCGGGATGAATCGCACCTGCTCCGGTTTTTAGTGCCGCCTGGATAATTTTGTCGACACACAAGTAGCTTTCCCCAGCCGGTGCCGGACCAATAAAAACGGCTTCATCGGCCAGTTGGGTATGCGGGGCCAAGGCGTCTGCTTCACTGTAGACGGCAACGGTGCTGAAACCCATCCGTTTGGCCGTTCGTATCACTCTGACGGCAATCTCGCCACGGTTGGCGATAAGGACTTTGCTGAAGCTGGAAATAATGGTCATATCGGTTTGCTCATTCGTTTTGGTTAGCTGTGTTGGTTAGTTCGGCCCAGGCTGGCGGTCGTTTCTGAATAAACGCCAGCGTACCTTCCCGGCGCTCGTCCTGCACTGCACGCATCGGTCATATCCTTGATATCGCCGCCGGCACAAAAGTGACCTCCAGCACCGCGCAGGACGATAACCCTGACGCTCAGGTCTTTTGTCACGGATTCGAAAACGGCCAGCAAGTCATGTACCATTTGCAGGCTCATTGCATTTCTTGCTTGGGGCCGGTCGAGAGTCACCCATAGTGCATGATTTTTGTGCTCTAGCTGCAAGGTATCTGTCTTTGGTAATACCGGTTCGCGTATTTTCAGGCTCCTGCTCAAGACTTCTTGCCGGGAAGGATGCCCATGAGTTTACAGATAATGCCCAACATGATTTCATCGGCGCCGCCGCCAATGGAGACCAGCCGCATATCCCGGTAGGCTCGTGATACCGGGTTATCCCACATAAACCCCATGCCGCCCCAGTATTGCAGGCAAGTGTCGGTGACTTCGCGGCTCAGACGACCGGATTTCAGTTTGGCCATAGAGGCCAGTTGGGTGGCATCTTCACCCCTGATGTATAGTTCACATGCCTGATAAATCAGAGCGCGTAAACTCTCGATTTCTGTCTGCAATTCAGCCATACGGAAGTGAATGACCTGATTGTTTATCAATGGTTGACCGAAGGTTTCCCGTTCCCGGCAATAGTCGATGGTTTGGTTGATGCAGTTTTCCATTACTTTTATCGTGTTGGCCGCGCCCCACATACGTTCTTCCTGAAATTGCAGCATTTGCATCATAAAACCGGTGCCTTCGGCACCGATACGGTTGCGTTGAGGCACGCGTACATCATCAAAAAAAATCTGGGCCGTTTGAGAGGCGCGCATGCCGAGTTTGTCCAGGCGCGGTGCGACTTCGATGCCGGGCGTATTCATTGGCACCACGATCAGCGATTTGTTCTTGTGCACCTTGTCGTCGGAGGTGTTGGCGAGTAAACAGATAAAGTCGGCTTGGGGTGCATTGGTAATCCACATTTTGCTGCCATTGATCAGGTAATCGTCGCCGTCTTTTTGGGCTGTCGTTTTTAGTCCGGCCACGTCAGAACCGGCACCTGGTTCACTGACTCCAATGCAGCCAATCGCCTCGCCCCGGACGGCGGGCGCGAGAAATTCCCGTTTGAGATAGTCTGAGCCAAAGCGGGCAATTGCCGGAGTACACATATCGGTTTGTACTCCAATGGCCAGCGGAACACCGCCACAACCTACCCCGCCTAACTCTTCAGCAGCGATCAGATTGTAGCTGTAATCCAGCCCCATGCCGCCGTATTTTTCGGGTTTGCTGATGCCCAAAAGGCCCAGTTCGCCCATTTTTCTGAACAGTTCGCGGATCGGAAATTCGCCGGCTTTTTCCCATTCATCCACGTACGGATTGATTTCATTTCCGACAAAGTTCCTGACGGTTCTGCGGATTTCTTTGTGTTCCTGAGAGAATAACATGGTCTTGTAGCCTCGTTCTTTATCGCTTGGTCAAACCTTTCTGGCTGTCCGTGACAGCAGGCCTGTTCTTGCTGGGTTTTGTTTGGTCACTTATAGTCTGGGCACGCCAAAGGTGCTGGCGCGTACCGGCCGCAGGTTCGCTTCGGCGCAGATATCCAGCAGGTAGGCCAGTAGCTTTCGAGTGTCTCTGGGATCAATCAATCCGTCATCCCAAAGCCTTGCCGTGCCGAATAATGCGGTTGAGCCTTTGTCGAGTTTTTCCGCCGTGGCTTGCTCGATCGCATCGAGCATTTTGGGATCAGCTGTGACTCCTGCTTTTGCCTGTTTTTCTTCGGTCACGATGCGCAATACCTTGCCTGCCTGGGCGCCGCCCATCACTGCCGTTTTGCTGTTTGGCCAGGCAAAAATAAAGCGTGGATCCAATCCACGGCCGCACATGGCGTAGTTGCCTGCACCATAGGAGCCTCCCACTACGACAGTGAGCTTGGCGACTTGTGCATTGGCAACTGCCTGAATCATTTTGGCGCCATGCTTGATTATCCCGTTTTGCTCGGAGTCGGTACCGACCATAAAACCTGTGGTGTTGTGAAAAAACAAAATAGCCATATTGGCCTGTTCACAAAGCTGGATAAACTGCGCGGCTTTCGCGGCGCCCTGGGGCGTAATAGGCCCGTTGTTACCGATAATGCCACAGCTATGGCCTTCAATTTTCAGGTACCCGCACACCGTTTGGTTATCGAATTCCGGTTTGAAATCCAGAAAATCGGAGTTGTCCGCAATGCGCGCAACAATTTCACGTACGTCATAGGGTTTTTTGGGGTCGGCTGGCACCACACCCAGTAGCTCTTCTGTCGAGTATTGCGGGGCTTGCCAGTTCTTTGGCGGCAGCACGGCCAGCTGTTGATTCCAGGGCAGGTTGGCCATGATTTCCCGGGCGATCCGGATACCGTCGGCGTCGTCCTCGGCCAGAAACTCAGCCGTTCCGGCGATCTGGGAGTGCATCTCGGCTCCACCCAGTTCTTCATCGTTAGCGATTTCCCCGGTTGCCGCTTTCAGCAACGGCGGCCCGGCAAGAAACATTTTTGCCTTACCACGTACCGTGACGACATAGTCGGATAGTCCGGGTTGATACGCGCCACCGGCGGTCGCATTACCATGTACCACGGTGATTTGGGGCAATCCGGCGGCCGACATTCTGGCCTGGTTGGCAAATGCTCTGGCTCCCGGAACAAACACATCCGTAGCGTAGTTCAAGTTGGCGCCACCGCTTTCTGCGAGCGTGATTAACGGCAGCTTGTTTTGCATGGCAATGGTCTGAATACGCAGCGACTTGTCTAGCCCCGCAGGGGTGATGGTGCCGCCTTTGATCGCGCTATTGTTCAGTACCACCATACAACGTATTGCCTCGACATAGCCAATGCCAGCGATGATACCGCCACCGGCCATCGAGCCGTCTTTGTCATCGTGCATTTTGTAACCGGTCAGAGAGCAAAGCTCCAGAAAAGGGGCATTCCGATCGAGCAGCAGGTTTAGTCGCTCGCGTGGTAGCAGTTTGCCTCGTTTGTGAAATTTTTCTTTTGCCTGGTTGGCCTTGTCAACCACCTTGTTTTCAATGGCTCGGAACTCGTCAATGTAAGCCAGCATTGCCTCCTTGTTGGCGGCAAACTCTGTTGAATGGACATCAATTTGTGATCGGATTGCGGGCATAGTTCTATTCGCTATGGTTTGATACTGAAAATTCGATACGTGCAAACATACCAAGCAAGCGCTTGGTTTGTAAAGTGTAAATAGTGTGATTACACTGAGTGAATAGCATTGACAGTGTAAGTATTCGGGTTGAAATGCCCGTATTAATAAGTGTCACAGGAAGCTAAAACCGGCAATGAACGAGCTACAAAATCTAATAGAAAATGGCTGCATCACCGACCCTTCATCTGCGCGGGGCAGGTTGCTGACGAAAGCGGCTCATCTGTTTAGAGTTCGCGGCTATGAGCGAACCACGGTGAGGGATCTGGCGGCTGAAGTCGGGATTCAGTCCGGCAGTATTTTCCACCATTTTAAAACCAAGGAAGCGATATTGCGGGCAGTGATGGAAGAGACGGTGATCTACAATACGGCATTGATGCGCAGTGCGCTGGCCCGTTGCACTTCAGGCAAGGAAAAGGTGCTGGCACTGATTAAATGTGAGCTGGAATCGATTACCGGGCAGACCGGTGAGGCGATGGCTGTGCTTGTGTACGAATGGCGCAGCCTGAGTGACGAAAGTCAGCGTCGGATTTTAGTACTGCGTGGTGTTTATGAACAGTTATGGATGGATGCTTTGAATCAAGCCAAAGAGGAAGGCTCGGTAGTCGCCGATACCTTTACACTCAGGCGGTTTCTGACCGGCGCGCTCAGTTGGACAGCCACCTGGTTCAGGCCAGACGGTGGCATGTCAATGGATGACCTCGCTGAGCAGGCATTATTGCTGGCAGTCAAGGACTGAATCTGGAGATACAGACTTGTGGCTTAAATACAGTCTGCCTCCTGCCTTACTCAACAGAAGCTATGCAAAATCCATCTCGACCCTGTTGTTTTATTTTATACATCGCCTGGTCGGCTAGTTCGATGAGTTGTTCTTTATCGTTGCCATGTTTATGCACCAACGCGACACCAATACTGGCACCGACTTGAACACTCCTGTGACCAATATCGATGGGTTGTCTGATGGATGCCAGGACTTTTTTACATACGAAGTCGGGATAGAGGATTTCATGTCCTTGCTGAATGAGAATAAGAAACTCATCACCGCCCCAGCGGATCACGGTATCTGTTTTTCGTAACGCGTTGTTCAAGCGATTGGAAACGGAGATAAGTACCTTATCACCGGCATCGTGACCATAGTTATCGTTAATTGGCTTGAATTTGTTGAGATCCAGCAGCATGATTGCGGCTTGGGTGTTTTGCGTTTTGCAATAGGCCAGGGCTTCATCGATGCGTTTTTCACCGGCTCTGCGATTTAACAATTGGGTAAGGGAGTCTCTTTCGGCTTCTAATTTGATGCGTAATTCGCGTTGTGTCCGTTCCGAAATGTCATAAAGAATGCATTCGATCAACTGATCGCCTTGCTCATCAGCGACCGTTGAAAGCAGTACATGTAACCACCGACTTGTATCGGCACCGGTTAGTTGAAGGTCCAAATAGATTGGTGACAGCTGGTATGGTACGCTTTTTATTGCGTCACAAACAATTGAACGATCAGTGAATAAATCTTCAAAGGCGATTTCGTCAAGTCGTTCAAGCCATTCTTTCCCTATCAGCTTTTCAAACGACGGGTTATGTAAAATAATTTTTCTCTCGCTGTTGATCAACGCGATGCCGCTGCTGGCATTTTCAAAAATAAGCCTAAATCGGCGCTCCAGTGTTTCCATGTATCTTCGTAAACGCCGCTCGCCTGCAATGGTGCTTTGGGTGGCGGTTAGCAGGCGATTGGTATCCAACACTAATTGGCCGATTTCATCGTCTTTATTTCTTTTCGGGCATTCAAGCCGATTGTCACTGCCGGGATCTATTCGATGCAGTGCTTCAATAAGTTGCTTCAAAGGTCGGGTTAACTGGATATTCACTAAAAAAATCACAAAAATAACGACCACAAAAGAGTGGGCCGCAAGAGTGATGGCCTGACTAAAGGCTAATTTCCAGGCATTTTTTTCAATCAGCACTTGATTGGGGTGGATGATAATTTTACCGGCGTTTTCGCCAGTGATGAAAGGTGATGATAACGGAAAAGTGATGACCTGGTTGCTGCGTTTATCGTGTATATTGCCACTGGTAATGTGCATGCCCGTCAAGCTGATAAGTTCCGCACTGGCGACGATGTCGTTATTGTTCAGACCCTGGGTAACTTCGTTGGCTAGTTCCTGGTTGTCGAGATAGGCAGCGACAGCGGCGCTTTTTTCAACGGTATTGAATAGCTGCGATATATGGGTATCGGATATGGCTATTTCGCGAGAATACTCTTTCTTGAAAAAGAAAAAAGTTAACGAGGCATTCATCACCAGTGCTGTAATAGCGATTGAAATACCGGTGCGGATTGGCAGAGAATTGCGGAGTTTAATCGACATGCCCGACAACCTTGACTGAATCGTCGAGCGATGACTCATCGATATAGCCAATGGCATTTATGTTGTCGCGAACGGCTTCCAGCACCTGGCGGGTACTTTCCAGCGTATGGGGTGGTCTGCCTCTACCGGTGAAAAGCAAGCGTGCCCAATAAGCATTGACCTGGGCGACGGTTTTACCTAACAGAGCTTGATAAAACTTCGAACGTATAATTGAGTCGGGAGGCTGATCTAAACGTATCACCCGGCTACCATTGGGAAAGTAAAGATTTCTGCCCATGTAGATATCGATGATTTGGCGGTGATTAAATGAATCGACTTTGTTTTCTTGATTGACAATTACAACTACACCAGCGCCAATACTGTTTGAAAACAGTATTGTCAGTATTGTTGTCAATGCTAACAGTCGTTTCATCGTTAAAACACGTAATTCAGGTTTAAGGAATAGGTATTCAGGGTCTGGTTTTTTGTCAGGGTTTCGGGTGGGTCCCACAATGCGCTGCCGTAAGCTTTCACCTCTGTTCTATCCAACTGAACCTTAAAAACTAAATTGTGAAGAATATCCCAGCGTATGCCCAATGAAAGGGTTTTCTGATCGACGATGGTTGCATCATGATATTTCTGCAGAGACCCGTGCAGCTGCGACAAGACCGCTAACTGACTGTTTGAGGATTCGATCAGGGCATCTTGTTCAGACTGTGGCAAAGAACCAATAGTGTCCGGAAGAGCCAGCGTCGGTTCGGGGATGAGTTTTCGGTCATTTCGGCTTTCGGCGAGGGCTGTCATCGCGTAAAGCGTTGTCGGGCCGACGCGGTAACCAAAGCTTAAATAGCTACTGTAATGGTCCTGATACATGGCATAATCGGAAGCGATCAAAGCCACTTCGGCCTGAACCATCCAGGGGTTGGCATCATAGGCTGCGCCCAGTGAGTAGTAATTGATACCTGTCCCTTTCATATCCAGGTCATCGGCCAGTCGCGGGGCTTCTGGCCAGACGATCGGTGTTCCTTGAATGCCCGCGGTGGTTTGCTCTAACGCGTCGATCAATTGTGTCGCACCAAATTCGCGACTCATTTTTTTATCGAATCTATCATTGGAGAGTCCCAGCTTGATTCGCCAATGGGTATCTTCCCAGGTAACGGTCAAGCCGTACACGGGAGCCAAAATGAAATCGACTTCATCCCTTTGGTGGCCAAGCGTGTTTTGCGTTTGGCCGGCAAAAAGTTTTATTTCTAAATAACCATCATCGAGTTGTCGTTGATAAGCAATATCCAAACCATCAACGTGATCAAAAGAAATCGATCCATAGAATTCCATCGGCGGACGGACCCAAAGATAGGCAAGTCCCAGGCTACGATACTCGGATAGCAAAAACAGGTCTAATCCAAAGCGACCGGCGCGAACTGCGAAAGCAGGATTCAGGTGATATCTTAAATAGGCCCATCCGACCATATCTTTAAAATCATTACCGGTGCGGTCACGTGCAACTAGCTGTACGGCACCCGCAAGATTTTGAGAAAAATCGGCATCCAGGTGCAGTCCCAGCAAGGTGTCCGGCTCTAATGACCAGTGACTGTTGAAATGGCCTTCCTGAGAGTTATTGCGTCGAAAACCTAAAGTGTTGTTGCCACCGCGAGCGGCGCCTATGGTGGCAAAGCCACTGAATCGATACTTTTCTTGGTTCAAGCTGAAAGATTCAGCCCATGCTTGTTTCCAGCCGAGCAGGCACACAAGCACTGCGATCCAAATTGAGCTGCACGTTGCTTTTTGATTTATAAGGATTTTTAGCATAATACGCTTCACAGCTTATTACAGTTTGCAGCGGACACGAAGTCAAAGCTGGCGGCCAGGCTCGTTTACATAAACGGCATTCACGTAGTCAAGCAGGACAATGGAAGCCTTGTTCGCGTGGCTTAGAGGGTTGTTGCAACGAAGCCGACCGTTATTAAGGATAGGAATAATTACGGCCCTTTTCAACCCAAAAGTGCTTTGCCGCTACGGAAAACATAGGGTTAAAAGATACTCAGGACAATAAATGAATAGCATGCCGAGTGCGTATAAAACTATCCTTTGTTCAAGGGCATTGGATAGGTTGGTTTTAAATCCGATAAAACCTGTTTCGGTTTATGTTTTTTGACTAAAATAACAAGCCGGAATAGATAGAATATGTGTCCAGGTAAGCAGGCAGTCAACTAACATGAAGTCAATCAAGTTGTTTTCAACGCTGATATTCGTTGTATTACTCCAATCCTGTTCAACTCATCAATATACCGTGTTTTGGGTAAGTGGCATCAAAACCGAGTGTTCGGCCGGAGTTGCAACCATGCAATGCCTCAATACCTATACCGGTGACAACGTCGATGATGCAAACTGGCAAAACTTTTATGCAGATATCGACGGTTTCGAGTTTCAACAGGGTTACCTAAAAAAAGTAAAAGTAAAAAAAGAGGTCGAGAATCATCCTACCGCCGACGGATCTTCCGTCAAATATATTTTGCTCCAAACCCTGGAAAAGAAAGCGGATTCCAGAATTCGAGTCGGCGGCAAATGGCGACTGCAAACGATCTACGCTAGTCACTTTGATAAAGGTATCGGTCGACCTGACATAGTCATTGATTTAAATCGTATGCAAATCGGAGGATCGGCAGGTTGTAACGGTTATATGGGGCAAATTAACCGATTGACTGCTAAAACTATCACTTTTGGCAATATCGCCACCACGCTAATGGCCTGTATAGATAAAAATGTCGAACGAGATTATTTAGACGCATTGAGTGAAGTTGATAGCTATCGGGTGATTGACGACCATATTGTTTTTTATGATCAAAAAAACAATGAAATACTGTCCTACACAAAAGCGATGGAAAATAAAACCGATTGGCGTATACATGATATCTGGACGGCTGTCAGTATAATGGGGCAGTCCGTCGAGTCAATATCGCGCATGCCTACGATGGAAATCAATCTGACGCAAATGAAAGTCTTTGGCAATGATGGATGTAACGACTACACCGGCAAGGTAATACGGATTGCCGATGGGCAAATCACCTTTAGCAACCTTGCTGCGACGAGAAAAATGTGCCAAACGATGGAGACACCCAATGCTTTTAATCAGGCTATGCGGCAAGTGGTAGCTTACCGATTGAACGGATTGCGTCTTTTGTTGATCAATCAACAAAACGAAATCGTGTTGACTTTTCTAAAAGGAGATTAGATCGACGAGAAGTTCAAAACGGTAAAAAGCATTGCAATACAGGTCGCTTTCAATTAGCGCCAGCAATCATCAGCTGTCTATCAATCGACAAGGAGTTTTCCTAGTGTGTGAACTTTTGGGAATGAGTGCGAATGTTCCCACGGATATTTGTTTCAGTTTTGCCGGGCTGATTCGTCGTGGCGGCGACACTGGCCCCCATCAGGATGGTTGGGGAATCAGTTTTTTTGAAAATGGTAAGGGTGTACGGGAGTTTAAAGATGCCAGTGCCAGTAGTAGTTCTGAACTGGCTGAATTTGTGAAGAATTATCCGATCAAAAGCCATATTGTTTTGAGTCATATACGGCAGGCAAATTCAGGCAAAGTCTGTTTGGCCAATACCCATCCATTCTCGCGCGAAATGTGGGGGTTCCCTTGGGTTTATGTGCATAACGGCCAGTTAAAAGGGGTCAAGAAATGTGGCTTGAGTTCTCATCTGCCCATAGGCACTACAGATAGCGAGTATGCACTCTGCTATTTGTTAGGCCAGTTAAAAGAACAGTTTCCGAGCTACCCTCGAAGTACCACTAAGCTGTTTAAAGAACTTCGTCGGTTGTTTAAAGAAGTCAATCAGCTAGGTGTTTTTAACGTGATGCTGAGTGACTCCAGACACCTGTACTGTTATTGCTCGACCAAGCTGTTCTGGATACGTCGTGCGGCACCATTCGGAGAGGCGGTACTGAAAGATGACGATATCCGAATTGATTTTGTCGATGAGACTACGCCAAATGACGTGGTCAGTGTTATCGCGACTCAGCCTCTTACAGAAAACGAAACCTGGCATCAGATGGAGCCGGGTGAAATGCTGGTTTTTAAACATGGTGAAATAGTAAAGAGGTTTAAACCCTAGATATTCGCCGATTTCGGGCCCTCTCAACGAATGACATTCTGGTCATGTCAGGCAAAAAGCGACTTAACTTGTGGGTAGGATTGTTCAGGTATAAAAAAGCCAACGTTTCGTTCAGGAAGCGTTGGCTTTTGAATGGGTGTTCACTGGAAATTTTCAGCTAGAAAAACTTCCAAGAACTTCCAGGTTTATATGCCCAGACTCTTGAGTGTTTCCATGGTCAGACCGCCTGTAGCTAAGCCTTTGTCCATCTGATATTTCTTTATCGCAGCTGCAGTCTTGGCGCCGTACTTGCCATCGACAGGGCCTGGTTCATAGTTTTTCGCAGACAGGGCTGATTGCAATTTTGAAATCAGGCCAGCTGTGGTGTTAGTTTCACACAATACCGAACGCCATTCCAGATGCCCGTCAGAGACCTTGGTTTTTCGGGTGATCTGCTGATATTCAGCCGGAATGACAACCTTGCGTTCCTGGGCGGCGGTTGCAAGAGTTTTAACTTTTACGGTCTTGTACACAGCCGGAATCTCCTGCACTTCTGTTTTTGCCGGAGTCACGACCACTTTTTTGCTGACTTTACGGTATTTGGCCGGAATTTCAGTCAGGCAAATTTGGTTGCCGGTACGAGTGTTTTTGCCAAGTGACCTATCGCGGGCATCATTCCATATGATCTGTCCATCTCCGACCAGCTTTTTCTGAGCCACTTTTTTGTACTTGGCAGGAATTGCGACTTTCCTCTCGGAAGCCGGGCTGACCATTTTACGTACTTTAATGGTTTTGTATTCGGCAGGGACGTTCTGAACAATTGTATGAGCTGGTTTATCAACCACTTTTTTGCGGACAACTTTGTATTCAGCAGGAACTTCTACTAAACACATGATTTCGCCCGTGCTGTTGTCAACCTTTTCGATAAGGCCGCGGCCTTTTTTCCAGTCGGTGTGGGCTTCTTTGACCAGAATTTTTTCTTCTGTGTACTTGTACGTCGCAGGTACATTAACCAGTTTGGTGGATGCTTCTGTCACCAGTACCTTTTCGGTAACTGTCTTGTATGTAGCTGGAACGACCTCTATGCGGGAGCTTTCTTCGGAAACCAGCTCATTCGTATAAACAGTTTCGTATTTAGGCGGCAGATAGTGTTCACGGAAACAGTCGCCAGGTTTGGCGGAAGCCAGGTCGATACCATATTTCTTGGCTGTTTCCAACAGAAGCGAGCTGGCCTCCGGACTTTTCGTGCTCAGCGAAGTACGCCAGACCAGTTCTTTATCCTGAACCAAGACGTTTTCGGTAACGGTTTTATACTTGGCAGGTATGGTTATCAGCTTTTGAGAAGCGTCACTGACCATTATCCGTTGGTCTACCATTTTATAGGTCGCCGGAATAATGTCCAGTTTGTAGCTTTCTGCGTTTTTCAAAACAGTTTCTGTGGTGGTTTTGTATTTCGGCGGTACAAAAACCCGGGCATAACACTCACCGGCCTTTGCATTGCCAGGCAGCAGCGGTGCGTTTATATCTGATTGCATGGTGGTCTGGGAGGATTTGGTAGTCTGAGCCTGTTTGGCTAGATTTATCTGCTTTTTCAGCTCTTGTTCTTTCTGGCTGAGTTGCCTTTTCTGCAGGCTCAGATCTTCTTTTTGTTGCTTAAGTTCCTGCTCCTGGGCATTCAGTCGGGCCATTCTTTCGTCCACTGCATTCATGTCTTCGTTCTGTGTAGTGGCGCAGGCACTGAGCAGAATGCCCAGACACAGTGTCGACATAAGTGAATATAATTGATGGCGTTTTTGTTTCATCTTTGGCTCCTTTGTTTTTCGTGTTTTGTTAAGTGCAGACCAAAAACCCTAATTCTTGTCGTTTACTGTGTTGGAGGCAAATCCAATGCTCGAAGGACTCAATGTATCCTTCTGCATTAAATTTGCATCCGACTTTTACACGACAATGATTTCAGGTTTTCATCCAGCCAACATCCAGTATCTCTTTCGATTCCATCAGATTGAAATCTAAATACGTCAGTCTTGGCAATATATTGAGTATTCTGATATTGACCGAGTATATCTTTGTTAGCGGTACTGATGCCAGGGCTTTGTCAAGATTTTCGATCGGATTTAAACGAAACGGCTGCCGTGATCATTATCAGTGGTCTGCTTTAGTCCTGTTACAAATACCATCAGTTCAATATCAATACACATAGCGACTACCAATGCGTGATCGAAAAACCACCATTTTGTCCGGCTTTTTATCCGTGTTCTCAGTTGTACCCCGGTGCATCGAGGTAATATGCCGCCGCATCTTGAATACGAATAAAGACGCTCCGCAGAATTGTTAGCCTTTACAGTAAGGATATGAAGAATTGGGGTTATTTTCAACCAAAAAATGATTTGTCGGCGGGGGAGTTACTTTTCTTTGAAGTATTGGCTTTTTCTTTGCGACCAAACCCTTAGGCCGCTTGAGTCGTTCGTAAAAACGACATAATGACTAGGTTACGAACAATTGGTAGCTAGTAGCGTAAGCGTCTGTTCTAGGGAGCGGCATGATGTCGATTTCTCGAATAGGAATACGATCTGGGATTGGTTCGAAGAATCGATGTTATGCCGCAACACGTCGATTATGACTGGAATTAATTGTATTGACGAGGTCGAAGGGAAAGAAATTGAACAAGGAGCAACAAACACGGCTGCTCCCCGACGGTCTGTCAGCCCATTCTGCTGATGAGAGTCGTGACGCCAGAGATGATCATTTGGGTTCCAATAACGGCAAGAATCAAGCCCATCAATCGAGTGACTATGCTAAGACCACTTTTGCCTATGATCAGCAAAACCCTTGAACTGAAAATAAAGCAGATGAAGGTTATCGAGCATAAGACAGCAAATACCGATACGGTAATCAGTATTCCTGTCACTCCACCAGACGCAGAGTAATTCATTGCGGTGGCAATGGTTCCAGGGCCGGCAAGAAGCGGAACGGCTAACGGCGATACTGCCAAATCAGATTCATCGGCGCTTTCGGCGGAATGCAGTTGTGAGCCATGGCCGTTCAGCATGTGATAGCCCACAATAAACACCAAAATCCCGCCGGTTATTCTCAATGCATCAATGGTTATGCCAAACAGGTGGAATATCGCTTTTCCAAGCAAAGCAAAAGCCAAAATCACAAAAAAAGTAATCAGCAATGCTTTTGCTGCAATCTTGATTTGTTCCGTTTTGCTTTTATCCCCTGCCAAACCGGCAAAAGCGGCTGTATTGGCAATGGGATTCATGATGGCAAAAAATCCTAAAAACACGGTAATCAGTTGAGTATACAAATCACTCATCTGCTTATTCCATCGTTGTTGAGTTTATGTCGTGCCAAACGGCGAGTAGGCTATTGTTGTTTGATGGCTTCAATATCCAGGGTAAGTTCTACCTCGGTAGAAGCCGGGCCCAGGTTGTAATCTATACCATAGTCTTTCAGCTTGAGGGTGACGGAACCGCTGAACCCCTGACGGTAGCCGCCCCAGGGATCGGAACCAGCACCAATTCGAGTGACTGGGATCCGAATTGCTTTGGTGACACCGTGCAGCGTCATATTGCCAGTTACCACAGCGGTGTTTTTATCGGTAGCTTCAACGCTGGTGCTGACAAATCTTGCAGTAGGAAATTGTTTGACATCTAAAAAGTCGGAGCCACGTAAATGCTTGTCACGCTCGGCGTGATTGCTATTGACGCTCGTGACATCAACGGTCACTTCAATGCTCGAATTCTCGGGGTGTTTTTCATCCAGTTTCAAGCTGCCATTAAACCTGTCAAACCGGCCATATAGCCAGCTGTAACCCAGATGTTTGATTTTGAATTGGATAAAGGCGTGGGCGCCCTTGGTATCGATTTTGTAGCTATCTGCAGCCAATGCTGATGAGGCTGCACACACAGCGACCAGGGTAATCAAGAGTGTTTTAAGTTGAGAAAACGTCTTCATATTGAATCCTTAGTTATTTTAGTCAAATCAGGGTCGATCATTCGTTTTAAGGTGCTGTCCCTGTCCAGAAAGTGATGTTTCAACGCCGCTAATGCATGTAATACCGTCAGACCAAGCAGGGCAAAAGCCATATAGCGGTGAATATCGCCGGCAATGTCTTCCTGGTTTTCTATCGCCGTTATCGTCGCCGGTACCTCAAACCAGTTAAACACCTCTATAGACCGCCCATCCGCTGTAGAAATCAGATAACCACTAGTTGCCAGCAGCAGGAACAGACCATAGATACCCACGTGCACCACCGTTGCCAGGTGTTTTTCCCAAATTGATACACTGGCGGGTAGTTCTGGTTGTATATTGATCAAGCGCCATATTATTCTAAACCCGAACAGCAACGCCAAAAGTATACCCACTGATTTGTGATAATGTGGTGCTGTTCGGTACCAGGGATCGTAATAGGATAAATCGGTCATCCATAAACCCATCGCAAACAACCCAAAAACGACCAACGCCGTTAGCCAATGTACAAGTATGGCTACTATGCCATAACAATCCCGCGTGTTTTTTAAATTCATGTTGTACCACGCAGCTCGGTTTTAACAAACCACTGGGTTAAAAAAAAGTGTTGAAAACTGGCAGCCGTCCACTCCTCGGCTGTGATGCATCCAAGCGACTAGGTAG
Source organism: Gammaproteobacteria bacterium (assembly GCA_002747055.1). Classification (GTDB taxonomy): domain Bacteria; phylum Pseudomonadota; class Gammaproteobacteria; order Pseudomonadales; family Oleiphilaceae; genus LZORAL124-50-18. Next base: position 90,124 of record PDSQ01000025.1, on the reverse strand, counting down.
CAAAACAATAATCGAAGGATACGAAGTGTTAACATCCTTTTCAACCAAAAAGTGATTGACTGGCGAGTCAATACCGCTAGTTTTTCATTTAACTGGGGTTTTTGCCAGGAAAACCGACGGCTTTTGGGGGCGGTTTCATCTTTTTGAGTCAATTTATCCTGTCCTTGAAGCATCGCCTGGGCGGCCGCATTCAAACCGATATGACCGCCTCCAATGATTGACCACGGAGACTTAGCAGTGAATTGGAGAAGCAACTTTCATGGCAGACTCCAGATTCGATGCTATTTGTATCGGTGAGGTAAAGCTGTTAGTCCAGTATCGGCAGATCTAACGCGAACTAGAGTTGTGAGTTGGCTGCAACTCAACTATTTTGGTCGTGCTTTTATCTCTTGGTAACTGGCTTTTTGGTTGAAAAGGGTCTCAATGCTTCCTATAGTTAAATTGATGTTGCTGGCATTTGGACAAAGTAACCTTCTGTATGGGTAAGATCGGTCTAGTGATTGTTTTTTTTGCAAGCAACGCCGCATATGGCTACCACCATGGCTGCAGCTATTGCATCCTCTGCCGGAGAATTCTCTGAAGAGTTCGTCCAGACGATATGCAGCCAGATAAAACTTCAGGAGAAATAGAATGAAAATTACGTTTAAAGTGCCCCTGGTAGCTTCCGTTATAATTCTTGTCTTCTTTTTTACATTGAATTCAATCCAATATCGTGTGGTGCATGACGCAATTTATACAACGTGGCTCGATAACGTTACGGAGACATCAAATTCTATTTCCAAATATATCAGCCAGTGGCTCGATGGAAAACTGACCGTCATCGATATGATGGCGGACGCTATCGCCAGGGATTACAGTGCTGAGCAAATACAGTATGTAATGAACAACCCTGTGCTCGCTGATGAGTTTGTGCTCGTTTTTGGTGCGTTGGAGGCAGATGGCAAGCCAATATCGAATACCCCGAGTTGGAATCCTGGGGCAACCTGGGATGGCCGCAAACGAGCGTGGTATTCCCAGGCCCGTTCGGCTGAAAGAGCGGTGTTTACTCCTCCCTACAATGACTCTGCAACAGGTAGGTTGCTTATTTCGGCTGTCGGGAAGATTATGGATCAGGGAAAATTTAAAGGTTCTTTTGGTGGTGATATAGAGTTGCAGACGATAGCTGATGTCATCAACGAGGTGAATTTTAACCAAAAGGGCTACACCTTCCTTCTCAAAGAAAACGGGGTAATGGTCAGTCATCCGGATAAAACCCTGAATGGCAAAACCATAGATACTGTTTTCGCAGTCGATCGGCCAGAGATAACTGCTGAATTTATCGAGACAACAGGTGATGGGAAAGATGTGCTGCTCAAGTTTACTTCGCTGAAACTCAATAACCGAGATACAGATTTGATGGTTGGTGTTGCGATCGATCCTGAAAAAATTATGGCTGAAACAGACCAGCTTAAGCTGATTTCTATTGTTTCATCTTTGCTGGGTGCTCTGATCACTTCGTTCGTTTTGTATTTAGTTATGGCCCGGTTGCTCCTCAAGCCTTTGGTGGGACTTGCCAAGTCTGCCGATGAAATCAGCCATGGCAAACCTGGTGTCGAGATTGGCGGAGTAGAGCGTAACGATGAGATCGGGTTGATGGCAAAAGCGGTTCAACGAATGGCCGTCAGTATCAATTTCGCTATTGAAAGGCTCAAAACTCAGAAATGAAAAACAGCTGGCTATGCCGTTTTCCTCGGGCAGTGTGCCTAGAGTGCCTTGCCCAGGTTTTTTCGCTTGAAACAATGTAATAGCTTGCTTGATGGGTAATCGGGGTGAATAGTGACAAATTACTGTTCCAAGGAGCAATTTAACTATGTCCCAGACAATTTTGATCGTCAATAACGATCCATCTTTTCTCAAAAAAGCTAAGGAGCTGACACGAAAAAACGCTTTCGATATAGATATTGTCTCGGCGACGGATCGTTTCAGCGCATTGAATATGCTGAAAGGAGACATTCCGTTAGGTTATTCCCCGATAGAATTTTTGTTTACGACCTTGGCCATTCCTCGCGTGGCGGATGGATATCTTCTTATTGCCAAAGCCGCCAAGAAACTGTTACCCAGTAAAAACATTTTTGTTTTTGTCAATGAACTGACCGATCAGGTACTTTATTCGGTCAGGTTGCAAGGTGTCGAGCGTATCCATCAAATCACTGAATTTGACAGTATTCTGCGTCAAATAGGCGGTACGTCGGTACGCGCCCCTGTCAGTGAAGAAAGGCCCATTGTTGGTGGGAATGACGTGCAGAAAATCCAGGCGGTACTAAATGAAGTGATGGGGCCGGTGGGTTCGTTTATTTTTGACAAGTGTTTCGATTCGGAAAAGCACCTCGATGATACCTCGTCACTGATCGACAGCATCATAAGAGAAATAGGTGATAACGAGCAGGTCAGGCAATTTCAAGAATTGCTGCGCAGTCGTTAGAAAATCGCCGGTCGTTTTTGCTGTCGGAGACGGTTCGGCTATCTGACCAAAAACTGCTAGCCTCCCGATCGTTTTATCGGCCATGGATACTTGCCAAGTAGCTTAATCACGATATCCCGCTTGTCTCCTTGTATTTCAATTGTATTCGCTTTGACTGAGCCACCAGAACCACATTTTTGCTTCAACTCCTTACAAATACGTTTCAGCTCACTCGCTACAGCCGGAATTCCGGTTATGACGGTTACCGAGGCTCCTTTGCGCCCTTTGCTACTCAGTGATATGCGAACAATGCCGTCACCGTTCGGTGGCGATTCCTCAGCACAGATACACGAGCTTTCAGGTTGCCCGCAGTCCGGACAGAGGCGACCGGTTTCGGTGGAATAGACTAATCTGCTGGCTGTGTCTTTCATCTATACGAGTCCGCTATCAGGTTTGACCGACGTTGGCTGGTTCCAGATCGTATTGTGAATGGCGATCTGAGTGTTGTCCAAGATTATTCGTTGTTTTTGTCAAGCGGTGTGGTAAATTTAGCGCCGAAATAAGCGATAGCCGGAATATGAGTACCCCTTACCTATGTCTGCTCCGACCAACACCAATCAAGATCAAGTTGAACAATTGGCGCTGAGTGCCTATACCGAAAAAGCCTATCTGGATTATTCCATGTATGTGATTCTGGACAGAGCGTTACCTCAGCTTGCTGACGGATTGAAGCCGGTTCAGCGGCGTATCGTTTATGCGATGTCGGAACTGGGTCTGAAGGCGACGGCCAAATTCAAAAAGTCGGCCAGAACCGTCGGGGATGTGCTGGGTAAATTTCACCCGCATGGTGATTCAGCCTGTTATGAAGCCATGGTGCTGATGGCTCAGCCGTTCTCCTACCGATATCCTCTGGTTGATGGTCAGGGCAATTGGGGCTCACCGGACGACCCTAAATCATTTGCCGCCATGCGTTATACGGAGTCCCGGCTGCAGCCCTATGCCGAGCTGCTTTTGTCTGAGCTGGGTCAGGGCACGGTGGACTGGGTGCCCAATTTTGACGGTACGCTGGAAGAGCCCGCTATGCTTCCGGCTCGGGTGCCCAATATAGTGTTGAATGGTACGACCGGTATCGCGGTGGGGATGGCGACCGACATACCGCCGCACAATTTGCGCGAAGTTGTTGCGGCTGCCGTGCATTTGCTGGAGCAGCCGACTGCCTCTGTCGAAGACTTATGCGATTTTATCAGAGGGCCAGATTATCCCACTGCCGCTGAAATAGTCAGCTCCCATGCTGAAATCGTGAAAATTTACCGCACCGGTCGAGGTTCATTGAAAATGCGTGCGGTTTTTAACCGGGAAAACGGTGATGTCGTGATAACCGAGTTGCCTCATCAGGTGTCCGGTGCGAAAGTGCTGGAGCAGATTGCCCAGCAAATGCAGGCGAAAAAGTTACCGATGGTCGCGGATTTGCGAGATGAGTCCGATCACGAAAACCCGACCAGACTGGTCATTGTGCTGCGCTCAAATCGGGTTGATGCGGAAGGCTTGATGGCGCACCTGTTCGCGACCACCGATCTTGAAAAGCACTATCGTGTCAATATGAACATGATTGGGATCGATGGCAAGCCTGCGGTCAAAGCTATCGATGTATTGCTGCAAGAGTGGCTGAGTTTTCGTTTGTCCACGGTGCGCCGGCGTTTGGAGCATCGCCTGGACATAGTGAATAAGCGACTGCACCTGCTGCAAGGCTTGTTGCTCGCGTTTTTGAATCTTGATGAAGTGATTCGGATTATTCGCAATGAAGATCAGCCCAAAAAAGTGCTGATTGCCCATTTTGATCTGTCAGATGCCCAAGCCGAATATATTTTGGAAACCCGGCTGCGTCAGTTGGCCCGTCTTGAAGAAATGAAAATAAAGGCCGATCAGGCTGAACTTGACAAAGAACGGAATTACCTGGAGAAGACTCTGTCTTCCGAGCGCAGAATGAAAACCCTGGTAAAGAAAGAACTAATTGCAGACGCTGAAAAATACGGTGATGACCGACGTTCACCGATTGTTTCCCGAGCCGAAGCCAAAGCCTATTCGGAAACGGATATCGTCAGCTCTGAGCCGGTGACTGTTGTCTTGTCCGAAAAAGGCTGGGTGCGTGCGGCAAAGGGCCACGATATCGATCCGCAAGGCTTGAGTTACAAAGCGGGCGACAAATTTCATCTTTGCTCCCGTGGTCGGAGCAATCAGAATGTGATATTCCTGGATTCAACCGGGCGGGCCTATACGCTAAAAGCACACAGTTTGCCATCGGCCAGAGGTCAGGGTGAGCCTTTGACAGGAAGGATCAGTCCGCCTTCCGGCGCCGTCTTCAAGGGGGTATTGACGGGTCCGGAAAAACAACGGGTACTGATGTGGACTGATGCCGGTTATGGTTTTGTCGCCAGGCTGGGTGATTTGCTCAGTAAAAACAAAGCGGGTAAAACCGTGTTGACTGTGCCTGCTGGTGGCGAGGTGATGGCGCCGGTCGTTGTCGGGCAGCAAGAGGATGGTTACTTGCTTGCGATTAGCAATGAAGGTCGGATGTTGATTTTCCCGATTCGAGATTTGCCGGAAATGGCGCGCGGCAAGGGCAACAAAATTATTGGTATTCCTGCGGCCCGGGTTCAGTCTCGCGAAGAATTTATGATCACTGCCTGTGTATTCAGGCCAGCGGATACTATAGTGATCCACTCAGGTAAACGCTTTCTCAAGCTGAAAAAGGCAGACCTGAAACATTATTGTGGTGAGCGCGGGCGGCGAGGCAACAAACTGCCGCGCGGTTTGCAGAGGGTGGATCGGGTTGAGGTGATTTCGGAGGCCAGCTCTTTAGAGCCTGAAGAGAATGGCCAAGAGAAAGAATGATCGTTCCTGGTGATTTGGATAGATCCGAAAAAACAGTTATTCGCCTAGAATGGCAAGAAACGAGGTTTTGCTTGTGAGTGATGAGATTATCCTGATCAATGTGGCTGGTCATGACACCCCTGGATTGACTTCGGAGCTGGTTGGCATTATGGCCCGGTTTGGCGTCGAGATTCTCGACATTGGTCAGTCGGTGATACATGATCATCTGACCTGGGGGATATTGATTCGTGTTCCCGATGAAACAGAGGTGTCCAACGTCCTAAAGGATTTGCTGTTTCGGGTGCATGAGCTTGGTTTGACAATCCGGTTTGAGCCTATCAGTGTCGAGGCCTATCAGGATTGGGTTGGCGGCAAGGGTAAGAACCGATATATAGTGACACTCCTTGGCCGAACGATTTCAGCGGAGCAAATTGCCCGCGTTTCCGAACTGACGGCAAAAAATGGTCTGAATATTGATAACATTACCCGGCTTTCAAGTCGGGTTCCGCTCGATGAGCCCGTTGAGCGACAACAGGCGTGTCTGGAGTTTTCGGTCAGAGGGACGCCACCCGATCTGGATCAGCTCAGGGCTTCATTTTTGCATATCAGTGGTGAGCTGAATGTCGATATCGCTTTTCAGGCGGATAGCATATTTCGCCGCAATCGCCGGCTGGTGGTATTTGATATGGATTCAACCCTGATAGAGGCCGAGGTGATCGACGAACTTGCCAAAGAGGCGGGCGTGGGGGCGCAGGTGGTTGCAATTACCGAGCAGGCAATGCGTGGTGAAATCGATTTCGTGGAGAGCTTCAAGCGTCGTGTCGGGTTGCTTGCAGGTCTGGATCAAGCCGTATTGTCGCAGGTGGCCGGACGTCTTAAATTGACCGAGGGTGCCGAAAAACTGATTGGTACACTACGCGGAATGGGCTATAAAACAGCGATACTGTCAGGCGGGTTTACTTATTTTGCCAATGATCTGAAGCGGCGTTTGGGGATCGATTATGTCTATGCCAACGAATTACAAATCGAAAATGGCAAGGTCACGGGGAGGGTGACCGGCCAGGTGATCGATGGCGCGATGAAAGCGCAGTTGCTGAATGAAATCGCGGAGCGTGAAAACATTCGTAAAGAGCAGATCATTGCCGTTGGCGATGGCGCCAACGATTTACCGATGTTGAGCCAGGCAGGACTCGGCATTGCGTTTCGCGCCAAACCGTCGGTAAAGGAAACCGCCAGACATTCTATTTCAACTTTGGGTCTGGACGGAATACTGTATTTGATCGGGTTCCGGGATCGGGATATCGAATCCTGGAACCCTGATTCTGCGTTGGCCCTGATTCCGTAATTCTGTTTCCGCAGTTTTGCCGGCGGTCAAGCTTTGCTACTCTTCGCTAAAGTCGTAATTCATCTCAGATGCGGGGGCTTGCAGGTAGTAACCTTGAATGTAATTGACACCGGCCTGCCACAGGGTGGACAGCACGGCTGCGTTTTCTACCAGCGGCACTATTGTGAGTTTGCCCATTGTCTGCAGCTGCTGGATCATTTCTTTGATTTGTTTGCGCGTATCTTCATTTTGCTGAATTTCTTCTGTGAACGAGCCGTCAAGTTTAACGTAGTCGGCATCAACATGCTTCAAGGTATTGAACGGATCGAGTGAACAACCAAATCGGCTGATTGACATCTTGCAGTGCAATTCTTTGATAGCCTTGGTAAAGGCTTTCGCTTGCTTCAGGTGGTTGATGGCATCGTTTTCTGTCATTTGGAATATTAACGAATCACCCGGCAGTCTTGCTGCTTTGAGTGCGACACTCAGCCATTGCAAAAATGTTGGATCCACCACAGTTTCTGCCGTCACATTTAAAAACAGCCTGGTTTGATTGCCTTTGGAGCGATGTGCACTCAAGCTTTTGATTGTTTGCAGTGTGACCCAGCGATCAATTTTGCTGGCTATTTCGCTTGGACCTGTCGGCGGCAGAAAATCATAGGGAGAGACTTCCTCGTCATTGCTGTCGAGCATTCTGAGCAAGGCTTCGTAGTGCTCTTCACCTTCGCCTCGCAAGCTGATAATCGGTTGAAACAGGGTTTTGAAACGATTGCTGTCGAGCGCTTTCTGGAGAATGGAGACTGACGTCATGCTATTGTTGATTTCTTGTTGCACGACAAACAGGTTGATGCCGTTGCCTTTGGCGTGACCTTCAAGTTTTTTCACATCACTGGCTGCTTTTAGTGCGCGGCCCATGACATCGTTGGGTTTCGGGGAGCTCTCGTTAATGAGTGTGATGCCAATACTTACCGTTAACTGGATGGTGCGTTCAGAAACTTCGAACAGGTGCTCTGCAACGGCACTGCGAACCGCCTCGGCGACTTTCATCGCCGCTTTGTCGTCGGATGATGTCAGCAGCACGGCGAAAGATTCGTCGCCCATTCTGGCAACTACGCATTTTTCTTCGCTGATCGAGTTGCTAAGAAGTGTTGCCAGGTCACTTAGGACAAGGTCTGTGCCTGCGATACCTATGTCAGATTTGATGGTTTGGAACTGGTCAACGGAAATGTAGAGAATTGCCGCTTCGGTTTGTTCTTTGTGGACGCTTTCAACGGTGTGGTTAAGCTGCTCCATCAGGTATTGACGATTGTACAGACCTGTGAGCAGATCCTGGCTGCTCATTTCCTTGAGTTTACTGACCAGCTCTATATCGTTTTCTTGCGGTCGAACGATGATTTGGGTACATGGCTCGCCATCGTAGGTGGCCGGAGACAGGTTTATTGTGACATCCAGCTCGGAGTCGTCGCTTCTTCTGGCCACTGCATCATAGTGCGCTTCTTCATGGTTGTTGATCACCCGTCGGGATAGCTCTTTGTATTTTTCCTGGCTATCCTTGGTGAGTGTATCCAGTATCGGGATACACATCATTTCATCCATATCCTCGTAGTCAAAAAAGTCCAGATAGGATTGGTTGGCATAGACATGCATGCCATCGTTGACGTAAGCGATGGCGTCTTTGGAGCTGTCGAGTAATAATTCACAGCGTTTTTCGGCTTCATACAGATGAATATCAGCCGAACGACGCAGGCGGCGCTCGTTGAGGTTTTTTAACTCCCGGTTGATGGCGTGCACCAGATGATTCTTGTATTCAAACGGAATGGCATCCTGGGCACCGAGTTTCAACAGTTCCGGAATCTGCTCTTTATCATAGTCTTCGGTAAGTACGATAAACGGGATATCTTTGTCGAGCCGCTTGATTTCAGCCAGGGCCGCTCTCGCGTCGAACTCCGCGTTTTGTTCTCTGGCAAGAAACAAATCCCACAGATGATCGGAAAGGTGTTCTTGCAGGTCTTCTCGGGAAGTTACCCTGTGGGCCCGGGTCGCTCTGCCTGAATTGCGCAGCAGACTGACCATCGATTCCGCGTCATTTTGTGATTGATCGAGGATCAGCAGGTGAACCGTTTCATTTCTTTTCTTCATTCTGAGAGTTCTTTCCGAATAGTCAGCGTAGAGTAAATTTCGTGAAGATCGAGTCTGGCCATGTGATCGTGGCGAGTCGATTACCTCACTATATTCAGGTAATGGTTCAGGTGCGGCATTTTGTCGTCTCGTTTCCCTTTTGTCGCCTGGCGTCACTAAAGGGAAGGCCACAATGAATCAAAGTCATCTTCCAGGCTTTGTTGTTTCTGGTTGTCGCTGGTGTCGGGACTTTGAGCTACACTGGAGTTCGTCTCCAGATACTTCAGTTCAAACTGGTTGAAGCTGCTTGTTGCTGAAATCCGCTTTTTTAACAAACACTTAGAGACAGACTCGCCATTATTGATCATCACCTTTTGTCCAGCTTGGAATGGTAGTCTGGGTGTGATCAAGGTTGCGGGCTGTCCAATTGCGGAAAGCTCGGGTAGCATCAAACCGCGCAGAAATTCGCTGTTTTCACCGGTTTTTTGCAAAAGCTGAACACCACTCGGGAGTGCCATAGGGGCAAGAAGCTCGATGCCTATATGGGTGCCTTGCTGTTTTATCTGGCGTATCCAGCGGATGGCCGCGATACTCCAGCCTAGGTTTTCGTTTTCTCGCACGCCCAGAATTTCGCCAGCCTGAATGCTGCCTGGAATTTCTCCCCGCCATTGTAAACAGTAGCCTCCGGGACTGGTGTTGACCAATGCGATCTGGTAAATCTTGTAGTTGACCTTTTTACTGTTATTGCCAACCTCATCGAAGTTGATCATTTCGCCTGGAGGGCTGAGTGGTTCGCCGGCAGCGCCGTCAAAGGCCTGGCTCCATACATCACTCTTCTGTAGCGACTCATTGAGAAACCGGTTGGTCACGGTGTCATCCAGGAATGCCGCTGCGTTGTCCTGGTTGCCACTAAGCAAAAATGTGCCGAAATCGACTTTGTTGGCACAAAAATAGTGCGCCGCTGAAATGCCGGCGCATAGATCCAGATATCCGGTGCTGGCAATTCGTTTGAATGCGCGTTTGGTCAGGATGCCGAGAGACCGGCCCAAATGCGCCACCAGTTGATCAGGCAAGCGTGTCGTCATCGGTAAATACTGCGCCGCCCCCGGCTTTTTTTGTTGCACGCAATCGAGGTACTCGGTTATCCGGTTGACTAGCACATTCGTGTCCAGCCCGAAATAATCATCATTGATGGTTTCGTTCAGCAGACTGCGGTAGACCGGTGGTGTATCTTTATTGGAGTCGACGACAAACAGCGAAATATTGGCGCAGAGTCTGCCGACATCGACGAAGTCTAGCCATTGTTCAAAAGCCTGATATACTTTGCTGAGGTCGTTTTGTCTAAGCTGGTTTGGCTTGCAGCAACCCAGTAACAAGACTTGCTTGTAAGGTGCGTCGATTGTGGTATTGTCGAGGCCAGCGCTTCCCTTGTCCTGCACCCTCAAGTCGCGCAAGCGGAATTTGTCGGCGAAGCGAAAAACCTGGTGAAGTTCATACCATACCCTGTCCGGGCTGTTACAGTAGAGTTGGCACGCGCGCAGAATGGTGCTGCCGAACTCCCTGATTATTCTGTGGCCGGCAATGGCCAGCGGTTTTCTGTTTTTTTCCGGGGCGGCGGTGGCCACAAAATCGATCATGACGATTTTGTAACCTGTTGCAAGGTGAACTTGCAAAGCCTGGCTGAGATTGGCTATTTTTCGCTGTTTTTCCGGTAGAGAAATAGATTGGTTCAGATAATGCCTGGACAGTTCCTTACACACGAAATGCAATGGCGGCCGAATTATTTCCAGCAAAGCCAATCTGTTTGCCGGCGGCGTGATCAGTTGATTGAGCTCGATGACTGCGTGATACAGTCGTCGCGCAGTTTCTCCTATATTGGCCATTGGCAGTTGTGCAGTCCAATGTTGCATGGCTTTTGTGTTGGCTTGACAAAAAGACAACGCGTCCAGGCTTTGGGTCGGGATTTTCAGATCCAGAGAACGGCTCTTACTTTCCATTCAGAGTACACCATTATTGGTTACGTCAATTTATGTCGCTGATTTCAAAATTCAATCCTGTACACCAATCATAGCAAATAAATAGTATTAGTCAGCAAAGAATTGTTTTTGAGGGTTGCCCCGGTATTTCACAAACCAGCCTGGGTACCAGAAAACCGGGCAGATTCGCTCTTAGCTTGTGAACGATGGTTTGTGCGGTGAAGGTTTCCAGGTCGAAATGTTCGGCGCCTGTCACTTTGTCTGGAAGGTGCAGATAATACGGCAGCACGCCGGCTTCGAAAAGTTTTTCGCAGAGATCGGTTTGAATTGCCTCTGTATCGTTGATCCCTTTCAATAGCACCGCCTGGTTCAACAACAGAGTATCGGTTTGTCGTAGTCGCCAGAGCGCGTTTGCCAGGTTACTGTCCAGTTCGTTGGGGTGATTGATGTGCAACACCATCACTTTTTTTGTCGGCATGTCCGAAAGCCAATCAAGCAACGCCTGGTTTACTCTCGCGGGTATCACGACCGGAAATCGTGTATGTATTCGAATACGCTTTATGTTGGGCAGGGTGGTCAGTTGATCGGTGAGTGAGCGTAGGTAATTGTCGGGGCAGGTGAGTGGGTCGCCGCCACTGAGGATGACTTCGTTAATGGCATCGTCTGATGCCAGGTAGCGAATCGCACGGCTCCAGTCACGGGTGGCGTTGCGGTTGTCCTGATACGGAAAGTGACGACGAAAACAATAACGGCAGTGAACAGGACAGGAACCATTTAAAATCAACAAGGCGCGACTTTTGTATTTATGCAGTAGCCCAGGTATCACGTTTGCCCCTTGTTCATCGAGTGGATCAGTTACGTAAACTGTCGATGAGGATAGCTCCCGGGCATCGGGAAGTACCTGGCGAAGCAGCGGGTCGTTAATATCGCCTTTTGCCATCCGGTCTGCATAGGGCTTGGGTACGCGCAGCGGGAAATCGGTCAGTTTGTCGATGATAGCATCCAGTGATAAACGCATCTCGGCAGGCAATGCCAGGTAATCAGCCAGTTTTTCAGGCGTGTTCAGCGAGTCGGCGAGAATTTTCTTCCATCGTGACTCTTCAATCGAACTATGACTTCGCGGTATCATTGCCGGTTATCCTTTAGGTGTTGCAATTTAAGTGCGTCAATCAATCTTTATTTTCTGTGAGGAATCATGGCCAGTTATTCTACCAACGAATTTAAATCAGGTCTTAAAGTTATGCTCGATGGTGAACCTTGCTCCATTGTCGAAAACGAGTATGTCAAGCCTGGCAAGGGGCAGGCGTTCAATCGCGTCAAGTTGAAAAACCTCAATACCGGCCGAATCTGGGAGCGCACCTTCAAGTCCGGTGAATCACTGGAAGGCGCGGATGTGATCGAGCTGGATATGGAATATGTGTATACCGATGGTGAATTTTGGCACTTTATGCTGACCGACGGCTCCTTCGAACAGTATGCCGCCGATGACAAAGCGGTGGGTGACTGTAAAATGTGGCTGAAGGAGCAGGACGTCTATTCAGTCACCTTGTTTAACGGCGCACCACTGTCGGTGACGCCGGCCAACTTTGTCGAGCTTGAAGTGATTGAAACAGACCCTGGTGTCAAAGGCGATACCGCTCAAGGTGGTTCCAAACCAGCCACGCTTTCGACCGGTGCGGTGGTCAATGTGCCGTTGTTTATCAATATCGGTGAAGTACTGAAAATAGATACTCGCTCTGGGGAATATGTCAGCCGGGTGAAAAGCTAAGACAGGCTGAGACGGTAAGGAGCGTATCGTCAGTGGTGTCCGGTGTAACAGATTGGCGTCCCGCCTGTGCGTTGGACGTACTGCGCAAAAGAGCGGATTTGTTGGCGCAAATTCGCTCTTTTTTTCGCACAAGAAATGTGATGGAGGTAGAAACGCCATTGCTTTGTGCGTCCTCGGCGACAGATCCTCACTTGCATAGTATTCAGGTCGAGTCGGCACACGCCGGCTCGAGGTATCTGCAAACCTCACCTGAATTTGCTATGAAACGCCTACTGGCGGCCGGAAGTGGGCCCATTTTTCAGATAGGCAAGGCGTTCAGGCATGGCGAGCGTGGCAAAAAGCACAATTCAGAATTTACCATGCTGGAGTGGTATCGTCCTGGTTTTGATGAGTTTCAATTAATGACTGAAGTCGGCGAGCTGGTTAGCGAGATGTTGGCCAGGCTGTCTGATCGCAAACTGACAATAGAGCGTTATTCTTATCAGACGCTGTTCAACATCTATGCGGGAATTGACCCGATATCGGCGGCGACATCCAATATTGCGAGTCTGGCCGCATCGTTAACCGGGATGACCGATGTGGTCTCTTTGGGCAGGGATACTTGTCTGGAACTGATTATGAGCCATGCCATCGAGCCTCGACTGGTTGGCAAGGCCGTACTGGTTTATCACTACCCGGCCTCGCAAGCGGCTCTGGCTAAAGTGTCGGTGATCGATGGTCTCTCGGTCGCACGTCGTTTCGAACTTTATGTGGATGGCATTGAACTGGCTAACGGGTATTTTGAATTGACCGATGCCGATGAGCAGATTGCCCGCTTTGACCGGGACAATCAGTGCCGCGTCAGTCATGGCTTGTCTCCGGTACCCCCGGATCGGCGGTTGTGTGCGGCACTGAGCAACGGTTTGCCAGACTGCGCCGGTGTCGCCGTTGGTGTCGACCGACTGTTGATGTTGGTGACCGGTGTTGCCTCTATCGATGAAGTGTTGGCATTTCCTGAAGAGCGGGCTTGAGCGCCGGCTGCTGTCAGTTGCCCGTTTTTCGATCTTTAATTCCGCTTATATCCGCACTCCTATTTTTTCTCCCAATCTAACACTTTGATCTGGCTGAATGCCTGCTTGCCAGCTTATACGGTTTTTGCCAAATATTATGACTACAGTGGAGCCTAAAAGAAAGCGGCCCATTTCGTCGCCTTTATTCAGGGTAATGGCCTGTTCTGTGTGATATTGCCGGTGATAAATCTGATTGCCAGGAGCGATCGGGCCGGCCCAGACGGTTGCGATACTGGCGACTATCATCGCGCCCACCAATACTATGGCCATTGGCCCGATATCGGTATCAAACAGGGTTACCACCCGCTCATTTCGGGCGAATAGATTCGATACCTTTTCGGTCGTGATCGGGTTGACCGAAAACAGGTCGCCGGGCACATAAATCATTTCCGTCAGCGTGCCAGTAACAGGCATATGAATTCGATGGTAGTCTTTCGGGGATAAGTAAATGGTGGTGAATTTGCCATCCTGGAAAGGGGCGGCGGTGGCGTGGGCTCCGCCTAATAAATCAACCAGAGAGAAACGGTGCCCTTTGGCCTGAAAAATTTTGCCCTGCTCGATGTTGCCAATTTGACTGAATGTGCCATCAACCGGGGCGACCAGACTTGCCGGTGAGGGGTCGATTTGACGTGCCCCGGGTTTCAGTTCGCGGGTAAAAAAGTCATTGAAACAGCGATAGTCTTCGGCGTTGTCATGTACCGCCTCAGCCATATTCACACCATATTGCTGAATAAACCAGTTAATACAGGCGTTTTTCAGTGCCGGTATTTGCGATTTGGCAGCCAGCCCGACGGCTCTGGATATCGCGTGTTGTGGCGCGAGGTGCTGGCTCAGTATAAAAAGGTTGTCAAAATTCATTTCATCGCTCGTATCCGTGGAATTACCGTCGAAAACCGAGCTGTGATTAGACGATAGATTACCGGTAAATGGCAAGGACTAATCTGCGAGGAATGCCCTGAACAAAGCTGGAACCAAAATTGGACAGCAGGAACGACTAAGGCGTGAATGAGCCTGGAGAGAAGCACCCTCTATTGCATAATAATCGGTGTATGGTTGCATATAACAATCACTTAAACAATCCTTGCCGTTTGAATTTGCCGGAATACCTGACAGCTAGACCTGAGGCAAAACGGCCCGGGCAGACAGCACTTGAATTACGCTTAGTTACCTTAATTGTGCGTAATTATGCAAGTTTCGCATAACTTGGCGTAAACTACGAAACAGATCAAGCCACGCAACAGATATAGAGGTTCTTTTTATGGAGAGTTGGCACTATCCGCGAGCGGATTTGGCAGAGCAGTATCTCGGTCTGTTGGCTCTTGGTATTTCTTCGAGTCTGGCAATCATCGCTCCCCGGCGGAAAGGCAAAACGCTGTTTATTCTTCAGGATCTTGCGCCGCTGGCACAGAAGAAAGACTACATACCGGTCTATGCAAGCCTATGGCAAAACATCAATGCTCCTCATGAGGGGCTGATCGCCGCCCTGGAAGATGCCATTGCCGCGCTCGATAAAAAAGCGACATTCAGCCGGTTGTTGAAGGCTAAAATCAAAAAAACCACAGTGAGCAACGAGCTGCTGGGGAAAATGGAAGTGGAGTTTGCCGATAATCCGGGCAAACCAACCAACAAAGAGCTGGCCTATCTCGATCAGTTGTTGAGTATGCTGGAGAAAAAGGTCGGTAAGAAAACCATTCTGCTTTTGATCGATGAGGTTCAGCACCTTACCACATCCAGCCAGTTTGACCCACTTGTTCATACGCTCCGAACCATGCTGGACAAACGGCAGGGTAAGGTAAAAAGCATTTTTACCGGCTCTTCCCGACATTATTTGGATCTTTTGTTGAATGAGTCGAAGTCGCCTTTCTATCATTTTGTTGAACAGCATGATTTCCCCGATCTCGATGATCAATTCATCGAGTATCTGAGAGGTAAGCTGGCCAAAGATCACCAGATAGTCATTGCCATCCAGCCATTACGCTCGGCATTTATGGATCTGGATCAGTCACCGTACTGGATGATGAAGCTGGTCGCTCAGTTAATCACGTTCAAGGCTACAGTCGAAGAAGCGTTGCAATACGTGACTCAGCTTATCGAAGCCAGCGAAGATTTTGCCGGCATAGCCAAACGATTGAAGCCAATCGACAAGCTCGTGTTTCTGGCACTGTGCCGGGGTGCAAACCCATTCTCAAAAGAGTTATTGGCCAGGGTCGACCTGGAAACAGCAGTTAAAGGAGTCGCTTCCAATGTCCAGAGAGCTATCAAACGTCTATCGGAAGCCGGCTTGATCAGCCAGACTCGAAAGAATGGGTACAATATCGAGAAACCCGGTTTGAGGCGCTATTTGGAACAACGGCGTGAATAAAAGCGGGTTTTTTAGCCGGAAAGCCAATACGCAGATATATTCCGGTGGTGCGCCTCGGTAGACCGCTTTAGCCGGTTTCGACTTCGACTGGGGTATCTGAACGGTTGCCCCATTCAGACCATGAACCGGCATAGGCTTTAATGTCAAATCCCAAGGCTTTACCGATGACATAAGTAAGGCCGGATCTATGGTGTGTCTGGCAATGGGTTACGATTGGTCTGGCTTCAGTCAGGCCGATAGTGGCGAGTGTTTTTTTCAGTGTGTCCAGGGGTTTCAGGCGATAGTTTCGATTTGGATCCATCGCTTGGATCCATTCGAAGTGGATGGCACCCGGTATTTTGCCACCTCTTGCTGCAAAGATACGCTGGCCGCTGAATTCCGCGTATGAACGAGCATCCCACACTTGGATGTTACCTTCTTGCAACAGTGATATCAGTTGTTCGCAAGTGACCGATACATCGGGATTGATCTCGATAGCCTTTGGTGCCTGCGCTGTTTTTGCGGGCGCCACTGGCTCGTTGCAGGTGGGGTAGCCCTCGTTTACCCAAGCAATCAGACCACCATCGAGTAGGGAATGACGGTGATGGCCAATGCTGTCCAAAAGCCAGATAAACCGGCCTGCCCAGCCTCCGCCTTCGTCATCGTATACCACGATATGCTTGTCTTCGGTGATGCCCAATCTTTGTACCAGATGGTAAAGCTGCGCTTTCTCCGGTAACAGGCCAGAGCCGGGTTGCCGGTTTGGTCGGGTTTCTTCGGGGTGGACATGAACCGCACCGGGAACATGGCCCTGCCGGTAGTTGTCGGGGTGACATAGGTCGATAATTAACAGGTCTGCATTGTGCAATTGGTTAACTAATCGATCGGGGTCGAGAATCAGTGGCCAGTGCATTGTCTACCATTTCCAATTGGTGATCAATCACGAAACGCTTGAGTCAGTCGAAATGGGTGAGCCGGATAAGTACCCAATACACGAACGTCTTCGGCAAAAAAATTCAATTCTTCCAATGCCAGTTTCAAGTTGGGTTGTTCTATGTGGCCGTGAATATCGATATGGAACTGACTGGAATTCAACGAACCGCCAGGCATATAGCTTTCTAGTTTGGCCAGGTTGACGTTGTTTGTCGCAAAGCCGCCCAGGGTTTTGTAGAGTGCAGCCGGGATGTCTCTGACCTTGAAGATTAACGATGTGATGTAAGCCGCGCCCTCCTGCAGGGGCGGCAGGTTCTGGGCGTGGCTGAGTATAATGAATCGTGTTGTATTGACGGAACTATCTTGAAAGTTATCAATCAGTATATTCAGATTGTAGAGTTCGGCTGCCAGGCTGGAGGCGATGGCAGCTTCGTAGCCTTGATCCTGCCCTTGCTTTTGTTTGGCTATTTGGTGTGCGGCACCGGCGGTATCAAAGGCGACTCTGGTGCTGAGGCCGAGTTTTTCTATTCCCGAAGCACATTGGGCGAGAGCCTGGGGATGAGAGGCGACAGAGGTTAGCGAGTCGAGCGACACCCCAGGCGGGGCGAGCAGGCAATGGTTGACCGGCTCGAAATGTTCACCCACGATATGCAGGCTCATTTTCGGAATCAGCCGGTACATTTCTTCGACCCGCCCTGCCGTGGAGTTTTCTACTGGAATCATGGCAAGTGTTGCCCGACCTTTTTCCACCTTTGTCATGGCATCGACAAATGAGTCGCAAGCACAGACTGGTTTATCGGGGAACACATGTTGACAGGCCAGGTGAGAATAGGCGCCACTTTGTCCCTGGTAGGCGATCATGTTATTGAGTTCTCCACATTTATATCGTCTCACTTTAGAATAAGAACAAATTCTCTATTGCGCAGATGCAAAGGAAGCCCCTTGTTCAAGCTGATTATTCTAATCATTGTTGGTGTCATTGCCTATTGGTATTTCACCGAATGGAAAAAGGCCTCGCCGAAACAAAAAAAAACCTGGCTGATAAAGGGAGGGATGGCGGCCTTTCTGGCCATTCTGTTATTTCTGGTTGCCACCGGGCGAATTCATTTGTTGGTTGCCGCAGTCGCCGGTCTACTGCCTTTTCTGCGACGCTCTATTGGCTTGTTACGGTATTTACCGTTTCTAAGCAGATTGGTAGTACAGGCAAAAGGGACAGCAGGCAATGCCAATCGCTCCTCAGTCAAAACTCGCCTGGTTCAGTTGCAGTTGGATCATGATGCCGGGCGTATTTCCGGTAAGGTATTGCTTGGCCCACTGGCCGGGCGGGATCTGGATACGCTGTCACTGGCTGACATGAACAATTTGTTTGCGTTGGCACTGGCTCAGTCGCCCGATTCTTTGCCGCTGATCGAGGCTTTTTGTGCCGGTAAGTTCGGCCCGAGTTGGCGGCAACAATTTGGTTTTGACCAGGCGGCAGGGACAGGCTCATCGGCACAGGGGTTTGCGCCTCCGTTATCCGTGGACGATGCGTTGCAGATTTTGGGGCTGGAGCAGGGCGCAACCAAAAAACAGGTGATCGAGGCACATCGAAAGCTGATCCAGAAATTTCATCCGGATCGTGGTGGCAGTAATTATCTGGCGTATATGATTAACGAAGCGAAAGCCGTGCTGATCGCTTTTCTGGCGCAGGGCGGATAGCGGTCAGTTGCAGTTTTATCTCAGACTATATCGTGAGTGTTCTGCCCCCGTCGATGGCAATGATCTGCCCGGTCACATAGGGCGCCTCAAGCGCCAGCCAGGCGATGGCCTGGGCAATGTCCTGCTCGTTACCGGCGCGAAGCATCGGTGTCTTGGCCAATAAGTGGCATTGATGATCATCCGAAGTGTTATTGGGGTCGGGTTGGCCGGCAGCCGGTTTTTCCGGCCAGAGTATTGCCCCCGGCGCTATACCATTGACGCGAATATCGGGTGCCAGGTCTTTGGCCAGGCTTTTGGTAATCATGGCGAGTGCCGCTTTGCTGGCGCAGTAGGCAGGGTGGTCAGCCAATGGCCTGTCAGCATAAATATCAAGCATATTGATAATGCAGCCTTGTTGTCGTTGCAGTGAACTTGCAAACTCTTTAGCCAGAAACAACGGTGCTTTGGCGTTGATATCCAGCATCGTTTGCCAGTGTCGCTCGGTCAGTTCCGAAAGCGATGCGGGGGCGAAAACGGACGCATTGTTGACCAGTAGGTCGAGCTGTCCTTTAAAACTCATTACCGAATCGGCAAATTGGTCAAACTGACCCGAGTCGTTCAGCTGACAGCCCACTGCAACGGCGGATGCCGGCCGTATCGCATTGAGTTGCTGGCAAAACTTCTGGGCCTGTTCGATGCTTTTGTTGTGGTGGACAACGATATCCATACCCAGTGTGTGCAAGTGGTGGGCTGTGGCTCGCCCCAGTCGCTTTGCCGCGCCGGTGATTAACGCAACGCGCCTGGTAGTTTTATGGATCGGATTGGTTGGCTGATTCATCATGGCTTGGCTTCGCTATATTCACTGTTTTCAATAGTCTCGTGTTCGCTGCCTGATCGGGTAAGGCGCTGATTGGCCACTGCCTCTTTAATCTGGCGGATTTGTCGGGCGTGAATGGCCTGGCCCAGTTGCGAGCCGGTCAAACCTTTCTCGATCAAGTCCCGGATGGTCACTTTGGCAAGGGTATCCAGTATGTTTGCAAAGAAGGTGGATTGGGGGTAGCGGTTTTTTTCCATGCCTGCCCGGCCCCGGGCATCGGCTTCGCAAACCATAAGCAATTGACCGAATCGCCGTGGTCTGCGCAATGCATGGCAGTTTTTGATGACTTTCAAAATGGTTTTGGGCGTCAGTTCGAAAGCACGATGAATAATCAGATGGTATTCGGATGCCAGGCAGGCCATATCTCTAAATTCATTCGGGATGCGCAGGCGTTGACACATGGCTTGAATGGGTTTGACGCCTGCCCGTTCATGTCCTATGTGTTTGGGTAAACACTCTTTGGGTGTCAGACCTTTGCCCAGATCATGCACCAGAGCGGCAAACCGGACTTTTGTGTCTGCCGTTAGCTGACAGGCAATTTCAAGTGCCATCAATGAGTGGCGTCCGCTATCAATTTCGGGATGATATTGTTCCGGTTGTGGTACGCCAAACAGGACATCCAGCTCAGGCATCAGAACCGCTAAAGCACCAATGCTTCTTAATACCTGAAAGTAAATGCCTGGACGGGTTTCGGCTAATGCCCGTTCGGTTTCCTGCCAGACTCGTTCCGGAGTGAGCTGTGCCACTTCACCGGAGGCGACGATGCGTTGCATCATTTCGATGGTTTCGTCGGCGATGGTAAACCCCAGATCGTGGAATCGAGCGGCAAAGCGTGCTACCCGCAGTATTCTCAGCGGGTCTTCTGCAAATGCCGGAGAGACATGCCGCAGCCGCTTCGCTGCGAGGTCTTTTTGCCCTCCATAGGGGTCGATAATAGTGCCGTTATGATCCCGAGCCATAGCGTTGATGGTCAGATCGCGCCGTTTCAGGTCTTGCTCCAGGCTGACATCGGCGGAAAAAAAGCAGCGAAAGCCTTTGTAGCCGGTGCCCTGCTTTTGTTCAGTGCGTGCCAGGGCGTATTCTTCTTTTGTATCCGGGTGAAGAAATACCGGGAAGGTCGCGCCCACCTGTTTAAAACCCTGATTCAGCATGGCTTCGGGGCTGCCGCCAACGACGACCCAGTCTTTGTCTTTGACGGTTAGACCGAGCAGTTGATCGCGCACTGCGCCACCGACCAGATAGGTTTTCATTTTGTCCCCGTTGTGTTTGCGTTATCTTCTGGCAAGGGTAAAGCCTTGCCGGTTTTTTGTCGCCATGCGAGTTTTAGTATCGGTAATCCAGACTAGCAGCTTGTTAACTTTTTGAAAAGTAAAGCTAAGTTTATATAGGCATGAATATTTCATAGGGGTTCCGAAAGTTAACCATTTTATGGCCAATAGAGTAGGAATTTGTCATTATGAAACAACCAATACCATCCGTTCATGGGTTTGAGTATTTCAGTGCTCAAGCGAGGGGAACGATCAAGCCGCTTTGGGTGGCGCTGGCGATATTGCTGATTGCTGGCTGCGCCAACACGAACAGCTCCGATTCAAACCAGGATCAACAGGCAGCGCAACCGTACTCGCCGGCGTCACTTGAGCCGATTGTGGTAAGGGTCACCGGTTACGGTACCTACAAGTCTGATAAAGGTAAAGCGATTGCAACACAAAGGTTGATGGCGATGCGTGCGTCCAAGCTGGATGCACTTCGATCTCTGGTCGAGCGGGTTTACGGAACCATTATCTATGGTTCATCCACAGTCAAGGATTTTGCGGTACAGAATGACCAGTTAAGAACCTGGGTGGACAGCTATATACGGGGTGCCAAAGTGATCGCTGTCAATGAGATGTCAGGTGGTTCATTTGAAACCGTGTTGGAGTTGGTGCTGGAACCGGCGTTTAGGGAATGTCTGACCCATACCAATCATTTCCGTTATACCGAGGAGTGCCGAATGATGTTGTCTTCCGGTAAGGAAATGGCAAGAAACCCCAGTAAAACCCCAGGTTCAGGTGCGCAGTACTATTTTTAGACTGGGCGTTAAAGAAACAGGTGTCAGTGATGTCTATTGTGATGAGAGTTCAGTGATGACTTGGTCGGAAACCATTCTGTCGAATATGAAACGCTTGAGAGCAGGCGTTTGGCTGCTTGCGCTGATGTTGGTCTGTGTTCCTGTTCAGGCTAAATGGATTCAGGCTACCGGCAAAGCCGCAATAGAAAATGGTCGGCTCGATATTGCTCGGCAGCAGGCTCGGGAAGATGCGCTGCGTCAGGCCGCCATGCAAGCAGGTGTGCGCGTCTATGGTCATCAGTCATTGCGCAACGGCGATTTGACCGAGGATCAGCTTGATATAAAAAGCCATGCCTACATTCGCGATGTAAAAATTCTGGACGAAAAGGTCAACGATGATGTGGTGACCATGCTGGTCAGCGCGCTAGTTGAACAGCTCGCCCAATGTGATGCCGGAACCGCCAATAACTACCGTAAAAAGGTGGCGATTGTCGGTTTCTCGGTGCAGAATCGGCAACACCCGCAATATGGTAACCTGCACAACATAGATCGGGCTTTGCCTGCCTACCTTGCCAAACAATTGAATTATTTGGATAACACCCTTGTTTTTGAAACTAGCCGTACCCGGCTATACGATGATCTGGTGAATGCGCCGACCGCCTTTACTCAGCAGAGAACACTGACTAAGGCAGTGACGGTGGCCAAGGAAATGGGCGTGCAGTTTGTGTTGTCCGGTGTGATTCGTGATATGTCATTGAAAAATCCGGATGCGATGAACGCTTCGCCTGTTGCCTCCCTGCGACGATCTTTGGGCAGTCTGACCGGATGGGGAGGGTACGATCAGGGACGCGCATTTGCATTGGAGATATTCGTGCATGACGGATTCAATGGATCTATTGTTTTCCAGAAGTTTTATCGGATTGAGCGCCGCTGGGATGAACCCGTACAATCGCGGATTGCCTTTGGGTCTGACGCATTCTGGCAAACCGATTATGGCCAGGGTGTCGGCGATTTGCTGGATAATGTCGCGCATGAAATTAGCGAAAGACTGCGTTGTCAGCCTTTTATCACTCGTATTTCCCGGGTCGATGGCAGGATATTGCATTTTTCGTCAGGTAGCAGTGCCGGTGTCCGACCGGGCGACAAGTTAAGCGTCTATCGTACCTTCCAGTTCTCTGACTCCGACCAGTTTCAGCGTTACGAGTTGACGGATATGCATACTGCCCTCAAGGTAGATCAGGTACAACCTCACTTTTCCCGAGGCAGTTTGACTATCGAAGCCGGCAGACTCAATATTCAGGAAGATGATTTGCTGATCGCCTGGTAGCTGGGGACATGAATCAGGCAGAAGGCTTTTTCGCGACCAAAACGGCACGCAGTGGAGCCGGGTAGCCCTCGATGGTTTTACTGGTGTCGCCAGGTGCCAGAAAATCGTTAAGTGATCGATGCTGCATCCAGTCGGTCGTTCTTTGTTCGTCCAGGCCGGTGGTATTGAGGTCAACACAGCGGACTGACCGAAAGCCTACCCGATGCAGCCATTGTGTCAATGTGGCGGGTGTCGGGATAAACCAGACATTACGCATCATTGCATAGCGGTCAGCGGGCATCAGTATGTGGCCGGGTGGAATATCCGGCTGGTCTTCAATCACAAGGGTTTCCAGGATCAGTTGCCCGCCAGGTTTCAGTGCGCCTTTCAGTTCGTACAGGTGGTCAATCGGAGATCTGCGGTGGTACAGCACGCCCATAGAAAATACGCTGTCAAACGCTGACAGATTGGGCATCATCTCTTCCATGCGCAATGGTAACAAATCGGCAGTTGCCTGATTGCCCAGGTACTTTTTAACTGCCAGAAACTGCATCAAAAAAAGCTGGCTGGGATCGATGCCAATTACCCGCTCTGCGCCGGCGCCCAGCATACGCCAGCAGTGATAACCTGAGCCACAGCCGACATCCAGCACGAGATGCGTGTCCAATGGTTGGATATGCGGAATCAGCCGCTGCCATTTCCAGTCCGAACGCCATTCGGTGTCGATATAAGTGCCAAAAAAGTTGAATGGGCCTTTTCGCCAGGGCATCAAGCCGCGCAGGCCCGTTTCCAGTTGTGCTTGTTCGGTTGAACTCAAGTCGCTTGGCCGGCCGATTTCAATCGTTGGACAGTTTAATTCGACTCTGGTACCGGGTTTTTCCGGTAACTGGTTTAGCGCGGTCAACCAGTGGTCGAGGTCTCCGTGGGGCGCCTGTATCAGTTTTCCCCTGATCAGTGTTTTGAGCTGATCGGACCAGCTACGCAAGCGGCTGTTGGTCGCGAGGAAGTGAAACAGGTTGTCGTAAATAGCATTCAGACTGATCATGATGTAAACGCAATCATCGAGATAAAGCTAAAACACTGATACCAAATCTGGGCGTGAGCGAAACCGGCCTGGTACAGTCGTTGCAAATGCTGCTGTTGGGTTTCCGTCAGTAACACCTTTTCGATGGCGCTACGTTTCTGGCTGACTTCCAGGTCAGAATAGCCATTTGCCTTTTTGAATTCGGTATGCAGCGCGGTATTGACCTGTTGTTCAATCGGGTTTTCGCTATGAAATTTTTCCGAAACAATCAGGCAACCACCTGGAGTCATACCCTGATAGATTTTTTCGAGCAGCGCCAATCGGTCTTCAGGGGGAACAAATTGCAAGGTGAAATTCAGTGTCGTCACCGATGCATTGACAATGGGGGTGTCGCGAATATCCTGTTCGATCAGCTCTACCGGCACCGGGCAATTATCCAGCTCGATATAATGGTCGCATCGCTCGATCATTGCCGCAGAGTTGTCGACGGCGATAACCCGCGTGTTGGCGATGGATTTTAAACCGTGTCGCATTGCCAGCGTTGATGCGCCCAGGGAACAGCCCAGATCGAAGGTCGTCGTGTCCGGTTGGGCGTATTGCGAGGTAATCAGTTCGATCATCGGGATGATCGTGGTATAACCCGGAACCGACCGGCGAATCATATCCGGGAAAACCCGGGCGACGGCTTCGTCAAATGCGAAGTCGGCAACCTGAGCGACGGGTTTGGCGTAAAGGTCGTCTCTTTGGCTCATTGGTTGAAATTTGCACAGAGTATGGGGCGGTTTTTGTCGTCGACAATCAGCGCCTTTATATCATTTTTGTTTCGACGTTTGAAAACGACATGGCCATTGACACATTCGGCGGCAATGGTCGCCGGTTTGCTGGATAGCCTGTGGTCGTGTCCCGGAGCCACCAGTATGCCCTTGTACTCGGCGATTTCAAATGCGTCACGGGTGTCGGTATGCTTGATTTTGCCCATTGTCTCCAATGCAAACACGGTTGCCATCACTGTCAACGCCGCCGTCAAGATAAGATAATTTGCTGGAAATGGCGGATTTTTCCGTGTCTCGGGACGATTGGGTTGTTGATTGTTCATTGTGGCTGTCTTTCCATTGTTGTTTCCATTGGGCTTGGGTTTTTCTGCGCCAGTTTACAGTGGTTTTCAGCCAAGCAAAACTAACGGTTCTTCTTGCATAGCCGATTGTTGTTCTCTGAGTTGCAATATATGCTCAGACCAATAGCGCTCGGTATTGAACCACGGAAAATGACGCGGAAACGCCGGGTCTGACCAGCGTTTTGCCAGCCAGGCGGAATAATTCATTATTCGCAATGTTCGCAGGGTCTCGATCAGTTGCAGTTCAACCGGGTTGAAATCATGGAATTCCCGGTAGCCTTCCAGCAACTCCGCTATCAGCCGGATTCGCGTCGGGCGTTCTCCCCAAAGCAGCAACCATAAGTCTTGTATCGCCGGGCCGGTCTTACAATCATCAAAATCGACAAAATAGTGACACTCATCGCGCCAAAGTATATTGCTGGCATGACAATCTCCGTGCAGTCTGATGTTCAGTAGATTTTTATGCGGAGCAAGCGATTGTTGCATACGCTCGATCAAATCGTCAGAGGTCGTTTCGTAGGCGGGCCGTAAGTCTTTCGGAATAAAATCGTTAGCGAGCAAGTAACGGCTGCTGGCGGTTGCTTCGTCGACAACATTCATCGTGGGACGATATATAAAGGGGCGAACCGCGCCACAGGCATGCATTCGACCAATATAGCGTCCAATCGCGAACAGGTTGTCGAGATCTTCCAGTTCGGGTGTTCTGCCGCCTCGGCGCGGGTACACCGAGAACATAAAGCCTTGATAATCAAACAGTGTGTTGCCGTTGATGGTCATTGGGGCGACCACGGGTATTTCCAATGCCTCCAGTTCCAGGACAAACTGATGTTCTTCCAGTATTTGTTCTCGTGTCCATCTCTGGGGCCGATAGAATTTGGTGATAACCGGCGCGTCCTCTTCAATGCCTATCTGATAGACTCGGTTTTCGTAGCTGTTGAGGGCAAGTATTCTGGCGTCTGTCAATAACCCGATCGATTCCACTGCGTTGAGTACCGCGTCCGGGGTAAGGGCGTCATAGGGGTGTGGGTTAACATTCATGCGCTGGATATCGATATCCTTCGGTAAACCGGTTCCAAAAATGTGAATGTTGCCATAATATCATGATAAACCTGTCGTTCACCCATTTATCAGGAATAGTCAGTGGATAAGTACAGTGCAGATACAGTGATAGTCGGTGCCGGTGTGGTGGGTCTTGCTGTCGCTGCCCGGTTGGCTCGCTCGGGGCGAGAAGTGTTTGTTGTCGAAAAGCACCCGAGCTTTGGTGTTGAAACGTCTTCGCGCAACAGTGAGGTGATTCATGCAGGTATCTACTATCCCGAGACCAGCTTGAAAACCAGGCTTTGTGTTCGCGGCAAGCAGTTGCTTTACGATTATTGTGAGCGCAACCGTGTTCCCTTTCGCCGTTGTGGCAAGTTGATAGTGGCGACTGAAAAACGGCAACTGGATAAACTGGACAAGCTATATCAGCAAGGCTTGTGCAATGGTGTTGCAGACTTGCGCCTGTACAGTCGCGAAACCATAGCCCGTCGTTATCCGGCGTTATTTGCGCATTCGGCCATTTGGTCGCCATCCACCGGAATTATTGACTCTCATCGGTTGATGGTGCAATTAAAGCAGGAGGCCGAACGCGATGGCACCCTGTTTCTGTTCAAACATGAGGTGCTCAGAGGCGACTTCGTATCGGATCGCATCGAGCTGGGAGTGAAGACTCCCGAAGCTGAGGTTTGTCTGATCACAGCCTCCGAGGTGGTCAATTGTGCTGGCTTGTCTGCGCTTCAGTGGTTGAACTGTTCCAGCGGGATCGAGCTGACTGAGTTGCCGGAGCCTTGTTTTGCCAAGGGCAATTACTATAGGTTAACAGGTCGCCCGCCGACAGATTGCCTGGTTTATCCGATTCCCGAGGAGACGGGGCTCGGCGTTCACTTGACCCTGGATCTGACCGGGGCAGCACGGTTCGGGCCGGATGTCGAGTGGCTGGACGAACCGGACTATCAGGTGAGTGCCGAGTCACTGCCGCGTTTTTATCAGGAGGTGCGCAAGTATTGGCCTTCGTTACCGGAGGCAAGTTTGACAGCAGACTATTGCGGGGTGCGCCCGAAGATCAAGCGCGATGGCCGGCTAGTGAATGATTTTGTGATTCAGTGCAGCGACTCCCACCAGGTGACCGGTCTGGTCAATTTGCTGGGAATTGAATCACCAGGGCTGACCTGTTGTCTGGCCTTGGCGGAAATGGTTCAGATAAGTCTGGACTCAGGAAAAGGAAGCGCGTGAATCATCAAATGGGTTGAGTCGACTGACCTCAGCCGTGCTGGCTTAACTCGCACCGTGACCGTCAACAAGAGCTGTCAGTTCCCTTTCCAACAGGGCATCGTTGCCAATATTGAGTTCGACCAGCCTCTTGAGGTGAGTGATACTGTCCAGATCGATGTATTGAATTTTCATTCCGATCAGCGTTTTTTCCTGATAGGCGGCAACTGTCGACATTACGATGACTTCCACCTCATCTTCACTTAACAGAACTTTGATTTCGAAGGGGGCGCCGGTGTTGCCGTCCCAGTCTTCAGTGACCTCGATCAAGACTCCCTTCAGAGAAAGATCCAGTACCCTGCATGGCCAGCAGTGGTCGCCCTGATACACTGTGCTGTTGGCGTCAAAGCCGATGCGGCTGAAATTTCTTCTGTCTGACGATCGATCATGATTAGTGCTCACGGGATGTCGCTCCAGGTTCGAATAGTTGTTGGTCGGGCAATTGTCTATTGGTTCCGCATTCTTTCTGTTCAGGATAGACCGAATTACCCGATTTTGTCTGCATTGTGGGCGAAATGATTAAGCCAGTTTTTTGTAGTTCATTCTGGTCGGTGTGGTTGCCTGTTCACCCTTTCTGGCTTTCAAGTCTTCGTCATAGTCAGAGAAATTGCCTTCCAGCCAGATCACTTCACTGTCGCCTTCAAAGGCCAGAATATGTGTTGCGATTCGATCCAGGAACCAGCGATCGTGCGAGATAACGATGACGCAGCCCGGGAATGCCAGCAGTGCTTCTTCCAGTGCTCGCAGTGTTTCGACATCCAGATCATTGGTTGGCTCATCCAAGAGTAGTACATTACCGCCTTCTTTCAACAGCTTGGCAAGATGAAGCCGGTTTCTTTCCCCCCCGGACAGATCGCCTACCCGTTTCTGCTGATCGCTGCCTTTAAAATTGAAGCGGCCCAGATAAGCCCTGGATTGTAGCTGAAAGCGACCCACCTGGATGATATCCAGGCCATCGCTGACTTCCTGCCAAACGGTTTTGTCCGGGTCGAGCTGGCGCATCTGGTCGACAAAAGCCAGTTTGACACTTTCGCCCAGGCTCACGGAGCCGGAATCCGGGGTTTCTTTGCCGGCCAGCAACTTGAACAGGGTTGATTTGCCGGCACCATTACCGCCAATAACACCGACTATGCTGCCTGGTGGCACGGTAAAGCTCAAGTTGTCGAACAGCAGTTTGTCGCCAAATTTCTTGCGGACACCGTCGACTTCAATCACCTTGTTACCCAGCCTTTCCCCGGGTGGAATATAGATTTCCAGTGTTTCATTGCGTTTCTGGAAATCCTGGCTGTTCAGTTCATCGAAGCGGGCCAGTCGGGCTTTGCTTTTCGCGTGTCGGCCTTTGGCGTTACTGCGGACCCATTCCAGTTCTGACTGAATGGTTTTTTGTCGGGCATCTTCTTGTTTTTCTTCGATACTCAGGCGTTTTTCCTTTGCTTCCAGCCAGTGACTGTAGTTGCCTTCGAACGGGATGCCGCGGCCCCGGTCAAGTTCGAGAATCCAGCCTGCAACATTGTCGAGGAAGTAGCGGTCGTGGGTAATGGCGACGACGGTACCCGGGTAGTCGTGGAGGAACCGTTCCAGCCAGGCGACACTCTCTGCATCCAGGTGGTTGGTCGGTTCGTCCAGCAGCAGCATGTCGGGCTTCGACAGCAACAGTCGGCACAGGGCGACCCGGCGTTTTTCACCGCCGGACAGGTGGTTGACTTCGGCTTCCCAGGGGGGCAGGCGCAGTGCATCTGCCGCCACTTCCAGGGTGCGGTCGATATTATGTCCGTCGGCGGCCTGAACGATACCTTCCAGTCTGGCTTGCTCTGCCGCCAGCGCGTCGAAGTCAGCATCCGGTTCGGCATAAGCGGCGTAAATCGCATCCAGCTTTTCCAGCGCGTCTTTGACTTCCCGCACGCCGTCTTCCACATTACCACGAACATCCTTGGACTCATCCAGTTGCGGTTCCTGAGGCAAGTAACCCACGTGGATGCCCGGCATGGGTCTGGCTTCCCCAATGATATCCTGATCGATGCCTGCCATTATCCGCAACAGCGTCGATTTGCCGGCACCATTGAGGCCGAGCACACCGATTTTTGCGCCCGGAAAAAATGACAATGAGATGTCTTTCAGTATTTCTTTTTTTGGGGGTACAATTTTGCCGACCCGATTCATGCTGTAAACGTACTGAGCCATAACTGTAAAAACCTGTAAAAAATGAGTGTCGTGCCATACTTGTGGCCGGTTATCACCTTATCGAATGAAAAGCGCATTATGGCACAAGGATAGCGAGAGGCGTATGCAAAAAAGCTGACAGCTGTCGCTGAAGTTGCGAAAATGGCCAAATCAAGGGGCTGGATACATTAAGTGCTTTCGGTTTATTTTTTATGCTGTTGACTGAGATAGACCTGTCCTTGTGGGGCATCGCTTCATTGTCGGGTGTAGCCTTTGTCGCGGGTTATATCGATGCCGTCGCGGGCGGCGGCGGTATGATTCAGGCACTGGGTATACTGATGGCAGGCGTTCCGCCGCTAATTACTCTGGCCACCAATAAAATGGTTTCCCTTTTCGGTACGGCGACGGCCGTCGTCAAATACACCCAAGCCAAAGCCGTTAACTGGCGTCTGGTCATGGCGTGCTTGCTCCCTTGTTTGATTGCCGCCGGAGTCGGCTCGACAACGGTAATGTATTTTTCTGATGCCATCATTGCCTGGATGATTATTTTGTGTGTTCCTGTGGCAATGGCGGTCTTGTTTTTCAAACAGGCTCGACATCACGACCGACAAACTGAATCACCTTCACGCGCTAGAGCCATCGCTTTACTGACGCCAATCGCTTTTTATGATGGCTTGATCGGGCCGGGTACAGGTACCTATATGGCGATTGCAGGAAACAAGGGGTTGCATATGCGATTGTTGCGGGCAACCGGCTTGGCCAAGCCACTCAATCTGGCAACGAATATCGGGTCGGCTGTGGTTTATATTCTCGCCGGAAAAGTCCTTTGGCTGCTGGCCATCCCTATGGCAATGGCCAATATCGCTGGTGCTTATCTGGGCAGCCATTCGGCTATACGCTATGGTGATGGCTTCATCAAAAAGGTGATGCTGGTCGTGTTAAGCCTGATGTTGATCGTGAATCTGATTAAGTTGTAGACAATCAAAGAGAGAGAAGCGTTTTTGGCTTGAAGATGACTGTAATGCCCCCTATCCTTGGCCTTTTTTTCAAGGCAACAACGAAAGAGAGAAAGCAAATGGCAGTAGTAGATTATGAAACACGCGGCAAAATTGCACTGGTAACCCTGAACAATGGCGAAAACCGGCAGAATCTGGCTTTCGCTCAGGCGATGCTGGCGGCGATCGATCAGGCGGAGGCGGATCGCAGTATCCGGGCCATGGTCATCACTTCAAGTGACGACAAGAACTGGAGTCAGGGAGTGGATTTAAACAGTGTGGGCACGGCCCTGAAAGAACAGCGCCATGATGACATCAAAGCATTTATGTTTGGTATGAACGATGTCTTCACGCGGCTGCTCTCGGCGCCTTTCCCGGTCATTGCAGCGATCACCGGTCATGCCTTTGGTAATGGTGCCGTGCTGGCTTGTGCTTGCGATTTTCGTTTTATGCGTGCCGATCGAGGCTATTTCTGTTTTCCGGAAGTCGATATTTCCATTCCTTTTTTGCCCAGCATGATTGCATTCGTTAAAAAAGCGATGCCCCACTATCTATTGAATGATCTGAAGCTGACAGGCAGACGGGTAACCGCTGCCGAGCTTGAAACGCATTATGTTATCAAGAGCGCCTGTGCGGATGCGGAGGCCACGTTAGTCCAGGCATTGGAGTTTGCCGCTACTTTTAATAAAGCACGTGGCATTTTTGGCGAGCACAAGCGCCGTCTGCATAAACATATTTTCGATATCATGGCTACCGAGGACAAGGCATTGATCGAGGCGCTGAAACTTATGGCCTAGGTGCCGAACCACTTTTGCCCTGTTCGTTCTGCCCTGAGCCATTTGTCGCTTCAGGGCTAGGATACGTTTCATTATTTGGTTAGAATACGCGGCTTTGCCACGCATGCATTTGCAAGAGGTTGTGATAACAGATGTTTACCCAGGATATGAAAATTGCCGGTTTTGATGACGAAGTCTGGTCTGCGATGCAGGCAGAGGTGCAGCGACAGGAAGAACATATTGAACTGATCGCCTCGGAAAACTACACCAGCCCACGCGTGATGGAAGCACAGGGCTCGGTGCTCACCAACAAATACGCGGAAGGGTACCCGGGCAAACGCTATTACGGCGGTTGTGAGCATGTGGACGTGGTGGAGCAGTTGGCGATAGAGCGTGCCAAGCAGCTATTCGGAGCAGATTACGCCAATGTGCAGCCCCATTCCGGGTCGCAGGCTAACGCGGCGGTCTATATGGCTTTATGTAAGGCCGGTGATACCGTATTGGGTATGAGCCTGGCCCATGGTGGCCACCTGACGCATGGTGCATCGGTCAGCTTTTCCGGTCGAATCTATAATGCGGTACAGTACGGTTTGAACCCGGAAACGGGCGAAATCGATTACGATCAGGTGGCTGAATTGGCGCGTGAACACAAGCCAAAAATGATCGTGGCGGGCTTTTCAGCTTATTCCCGGGTGATTGACTGGCAAAAATTCCGGGCTATTGCCGACGAAGTGGGCGCGTATCTGTTGGTTGATATGGCCCATATTGCCGGCCTGGTCGCCGCTGGTGTCTACCCCAGTCCGGTGCAAATTGCCGATGTGACCACGACCACGACCCACAAAACGCTGGGCGGCCCCCGTGGTGGTTTGATTCTCGCCAAGGCCAACGCAGAGCTCGAGAAAAAACTCAATTTTGCGGTATTCCCGGAAAGCCAGGGTGGCCCATTGATGCATGTGATCGCGGCCAAAGCCGTCTGCTTCAAAGAAGCGATGGCCGACGAGTTCAAGGTCTACCAGAAACAGGTGGTGGTCAACGCGCAGGCTATGGTCAGAGTGTTCGTCACGCGTGGCTTCGATATTGTTTCCAATGGCACCGACGATCATCTGTTTCTGGTCGATCTGATTAAAAAGGATGTTACCGGCAAAGATGCCGATGCCGCTTTGGGTCTCGCCAATATTACGGTGAACAAAAATGCGGTACCCAACGATCCTCGTTCCCCTTTCGTGACCAGTGGCTTGCGTATCGGCACGCCCGCCATTACCCGGCGCGGTTTTGGCGAAGCGGAAGCGACGACACTGGCTGGCTGGATGTGTGATGTGCTGGATGATATCGCCAATCAATCGGTCATCGAGGAAGTGAAACGAAAAGTCAAGGCCTTGTGTGCCGAGTTCCCGGTTTACCGTCACTGATTTTTCAGGAGCGCTTTGATGCATTGTCCGTTTTGTGGTACCGGTGATACCAAAGTGATCGATTCCCGACTGGTCGCAGAAGGCGACCAGGTGCGCAGGCGGCGCGAGTGTGTCTCCTGTAAGGAACGCTTCACCACCTATGAAACCGCGGAGCTGTTGATGCCCGGCATTATCAAGCAAGATGGTACGCGGCAACCCTTTGATGAAGAAAAAATGCGTACCGGCATTATCAAGGCATTGGAAAAACGTCCGGTCAGTCTCGAAGAGATTGATACCGCTGTGAACAATATCAAGTATCGGATCAGGGCGACCGGCGAACGCGAAGTCAAATCGCTGGTTGTCGGTGAGCAAGTCATGGCCGAACTGCAACGCCTGGATCAGGTTGCCTATGTGCGTTTCGCCTCGGTGTATCGCAGTTTTCAGGACATCAGCGAATTCAGGGAAGAGGTTGACCGGTTATCCGGGCAAAACAAAGAACCGGCTGGTACAGACGCCTGAGTGGCTAATTCGGTGGGCATGGTGCGTTTTGATACTGAATACATGGCGCGCGCGATTCAATTGGCGCAACAGGGATTGTTCACGACCGACCCCAATCCGCGTGTCGGCTGCGTGTTGGTCAAGCAGAACAGCATCATTGGTGAGGGCTGGCATCAGATTGCAGGCGAACCGCATGCTGAAGTGCACGCATTGCACTCTGCCGGTGTCGAGGCAAGGGGCTGTACCGCCTATGTGACACTTGAACCCTGCTCCCACTTTGGCAAAACTCCCCCATGTGCAAATGCGTTGATCGATGCCGGTGTCAGTCGGGTGGTTTTCGCCACAGTCGATCCCAACCCGTTGGTGGCGGGCAAAGGGGCTGAGCGATTGGTCAATGCCGGGATACAGATTGATAGCGGTGTTTTGTCTGAACAGGCAAAGGCGCTGAATCCGGGTTTCTTTAGCCGTTTTGAACGGGGACGGCCGTATATTCGAATCAAAATGGCAATGAGTGTGGATGGTCGCACGGCCATGCAATCAGGCGAAAGTCAATGGATTACCGGGCCGCCAGCGCGTGCTGACGTTCAGAAGCTAAGGGCGCGTTCGTCAGCCATCGTGACCGGTTCAGGTACAGTAAAGTATGATGACCCTAAAATGACGGTACGTGCTCGGTTACTTCGTCTGTCTTCTAACCCCGAGATCGATGCCCGGCAGCATGAGCTATTGCAACAAAAAGCCCAGCCGGACAGATACATAATTGCCGCAACCGGGCAGATTCTGGCCTCATCGCAGATTTTTCGTCAACCAGGTAAATCCTGCCTGGTGATTCCCGATTGCATCGATTCCCGCTCAGCTTATGCCCATCTCATAGATACCTGTTCACATTCAACTAGCACCCACTCCAGCCAAGGGCCAGCTCTTGCTGGCGTTAGGCCGGCCGAGTTTGAATTGTTACCCCTTCCCGTCGCAAAAGTGGCTGAAAGTGAAAGCTCTGTCAGTGGTGACAGGTTACGGGTCGATCTCGACGCATTTGTGCATGAACTTGATAAAAGAGGATGTAACGAAATACTGGTCGAGGCGGGAGCCGGTCTGGCCGGCGAGTTTGTTCAAGCGGGTCTGGTCGACGAATTGTGGCTGTATATGGCGCCGGTTCTGATGGGCAGCGAGGCCAGACCGCTGCTTCAGTTGCCAGTAAATTCAATGGCGGACAGATGGCCGCTTGAACTCAAAGATATGCGTATGATGGGTGACGATATTCGTTTTATTTATGTGCCAGGGACGAAAGGGACGTATTAATCGCCGATCAAAGCGGCACAATCCTGCTGTTTTATCGCAGAAATCCTCGACTTTGCGATAACAATGGCGGGTGTTGTGATAATATCGTGCGCTATTCACCACTATTCATTGAACAGCATTCAAAAAAGCAGGTAAAGGTCAATGCAGCTGAATACGATAGAAGAGATTATAGATGATATTCGTCAGGGAAAGATGGTGATTCTGATGGATGATGAGGATCGGGAAAACGAAGGTGATCTGATTATCGCTGCGGAGCTGGTTCGGCCTGAGGACGTTAACTTTATGGTCAGCTATGCCAGGGGGCTGGTGTGTTTGACCCTGACTGAAGAGCGCTGCCAGTTTCTCGGCCTGGCGCCGATGGTTGCCTCCAATCATTCCCGGTTTCAAACCAAATTCACTAACTCTATTGAAGCGACTGCTGGCGTTAGCACCGGGATTTCCGCAGCTGACAGGGCGCATACGATTCGCGTGGCGGTTGGGCGAAACAGCAAGCCTGAAGATATTGTCCAGCCGGGGCATATTTTTCCGATTATGGCGGAGCCCGGTGGCGTATTGAGTCGGGCAGGCCATACAGAAGCTGGTTGTGATCTGGCTCGGCTGGCTGGGTTCGAGGCGGCGGCGGCAATTGTCGAAGTGATGAATGAAGATGGCACCATGGCGCGTCGTCCAGACCTTGAAGTTTTTGCGCAGGAATACGGTTTGAAAATTGGTACCATTGCCGATCTGATTCAGTATCGAGTGGTCAACGAGAAAACGGTAGAGCGTGATGAGGAGCGGGAAATTGAAACGGAATACGGTAAATTTCAATTTGTTTCGTTTACCGATACGTTGCAGGGCAATAGGCACCTGGCACTGGTAAAAGGCGATATCGTTGGAGATCAGCCAGTCATGGTGCGTGTTCATATCGCCGATACGCTTCGGGATTTGCTCGGTGCCAGAAAACAAGGCTCGACCAGTTGGCCAATAACCAAGGCGTTGGCAAAAATAGCTGATCAGGATTGTGGTGTTCTAGTGCTGCTGGATGCCGGTGCAGTGGCCTTGGATATCGAAAATCAGATTAAAGATTTCTATACCGGTGGCAGTCAGATGTCGTTGTCATCGGCTGCAGCCACTGGTGTCCATATGATGGTCGGCACCGGTTCCCAGATTCTAAGAGACCTCGGTGTCAGAAAAATGCGTTTGTTGAGCACGCCGATGAAATTCGCCGCACTATCCGGGTTCGACCTTGAAGTGGTTGAATATATTCCATTTGAAGCCTAAGGAGCAAATATGTCATTGCTATCCAATATTAAGTGTATTGAAGGTGATCTGACCCATGGTCAGGGTAAGTACGCCATTGTCGTTGGCCGATTTAACCACTTCGTAGTGGAAAGCCTGGTCGAGGGGGCGGTGGATACCTTGCTACGGCATGGTGTCGCAGCTGACAATATTGTGCTTTATCGAGTGCCTGGAGCGCATGAAATTCCATTAGCTGTGCAGAAAGCGGTTCAATCCGGGCAGTATGATGCCGTTATTGCTTTAGGTGCGGTGATTCGTGGTGGTACGCCACATTTTGACTATGTTGCCGGCGAGTGTTCCAGTGGCCTTGGCAGTGTTTCGCTCAAGTTTGATTTACCGGTTGTTTTTGGCGTGCTGACGGTGGACAGCATAGAGCAGGCCATCGAGCGGTCTGGCGCCAAAGCGGGTAACAAAGGCGCAGAAGCGGCACTGGCGGCGTTAGAAATGGTTGGCCTGATCAACAAAATGGAGAGTTAAGTGTCCGATTTGGCAAATAATGACCCTAAGTCCGAAGAAACATCTCCCGAAAAACAGCCCCTTGAAAAAGCCGGTGCCAGAAAGATCCACGGTATGGCCTCGAGGCGCCGTAAATCGCGAACCATGGCACTTCAGGCGCTTTATCAATGGCAATTGTCCGGCAGCAATCTGTCCCAGATCGAGGCGGAATTCTATGCTGACAATGATATGACGAAAGCGGATGGATCTTATTTCAGAGAGTTACTCAAGGAAATTCCCGGTTCGGTTGTCGTCATCGATGCAGAGTTCGCTCCCTATTTGAGCCGGCCCATCGAGACACTGGATCCGATTGAAAAAGCCTTGCTTCGCATTGGCACGTATGAATTGAAGCATCGAATCGATGTTCCTTATCGGGTCGTCATCAACGAAGCCGTTAGCCTGGCCAAAAAGTTTGGTGGTACCGATGGTCACAAATTCGTCAATGGCATTCTCGATCGGCTGGCATCGCGATTGCGAAAAGATGAGACGCCAAAGCGATAGTCGCCATGAAAGCCCTCATGCGTAACGATGATAAGCAATGATTGCCAAAGACGCTATGTCGAAAAATGTAAAGATACCCGTTTCAATGTTGCGTAATCCCGCCCATTTTCTGTCTCTGGGCCTGGGTTCCGGTTTATCTGCAAAGGCTCCCGGTACAGCGGGGACGGTTGTTGCGGTGCTTTTGTTTCTGCCTATGCAACGCTTGCCGGCGGCGATTTACCTGGCGTTGTTGGTCGCCGCCTTTGTGTTGGGTGTCTGGTTATGCGGCTACACAACCCGAGCCTTGGGTGTGCACGACCATGGCGGTATCGTTTGGGATGAGTTTGTGGGCTACTGGATTACCATGTGTGGCGTGCCGGCCGGCTGGTACTGGCTAGTGCTGGGGTTTGTGCTGTTCAGACTGTTCGATATCTGGAAACCCTGGCCAATAAAATGGGCGGATCAAAAGGTCAAGGGCGGTTTCGGTATTATGTTGGATGATGTTTTGGCCGGTATTTGGGCATGGCTATGCTTACAGGCTATCATCTGGATAGCAGGCATCCGGATTGCGGGCTCCATATAGTATAGACACCTAATCACTCCTGCCGGAGGGTGGAAAAAGGCTCTCGTTCAACTAAGCGGGCGACTCAGTGTGATGCCGCATGTTGAGGCAATATTTGAACGATATGTAAAAAACGTCTCAACCCAGTTTCCGCCCGGCTCTTGTCTGCATAAGGGCCACTGTCAAAACCTTCCCGGGTTGAAAAGTACCATTTGTTGCCTACGCAGAAGAACCGACTGCTACGGAAGGGAACTCCGCCATTTTCGCCGGTTCTGTTAATCAGTCCCGCTGTGCCCCTCATTTCTGTTAACTCCACTTTTCTGGCTCCACTAGCTGTTGCATGTTTTTATCGAGCAAAAACAATCAACGACCCTGACACGGCCTCCCATTGGTGGCTCAGGTACCGAGATGGTACAACGAATAACGCCCGGTAAGCCTTCTTCAATGTTAACAGATTATTTTAAAAAAGTAACATTGTTTGACAATTGGTCCGAGTTCTGATAGTGGCAATTTCAGACACATTAATCAATCCTATGGTTTGCAAGACGTTGCCAAAATGTGAAGTGGGTAACCATTTTACCTGGTTATTCTCTTATTTGTGGGTATTTCACTTGTGCCGGAAGAGTGTAAAAATAGGTGACCTGTTTGGTCTGGGTAAGCGTTGGCGTACTTTTGTTGTCATTCCATGGTGGTGTTACCCGGATCCAAACATAATTCAAAAACTAAAGGGATCGAGATGTTGGTGATATTTTCGAAAATTCGTGCGTTATCAGGTGTGGCTTCTGTTAGTGTTTTGATATGGCTGGTTGGTTGCAGTGGCAATACGATCCATACTTATGACGGAGACAAATTGCCGGATGAGCAGGTTGCAATACTCAAGGCAAAGGGTGATATCGATGTTGTCGCAATCGATGGCAAGCCTATGAAAAAATATTTGGTGTCTGATCTGGATATCGATTATCACTTGCTGCCGGGTTCTCATACTGTGATTTTGCGTTATTCCGGTGTCTGGGCTGCACCCAAAAAGCGCGACAAGGACTCAGCTTCATCCGCGGTACTGATCGAGTCTGATTTATTGCGGGTGGATTTCACTGCTGTTCAGGGAGCCACCTATGTGTTCGATTATGTGCAACCAGAGAACCGCCGGCAGGCGAAAGCACTGAGTGAGAATTTTGTCGTACATTTGCGCCAGGCTTCGGGTGGCAGGGTCGCTTCTGGCAAGCCTTACAAATTGGCCGCAGGTCAAAAAGTCGCTCCGGCTACCGCTGATCCGGTACGCTCACTCGTGTCAGGTGTCACCAGTGTCGTGACCGGTACCAAGGCGGCGACGCCTGCTTATCCGGTACCGGCCTCAGCTCCTCCGGTTCAGCGAACAGACGTCGCGCCTGTATCAGCAGCTGCGGCGGCCCTTGCTGCGCCGACTGCCATCCCTAGTGCTGCGTCCGCTGCCTCCAGTATCCTGCCTAAAGATTTATCGGCCGGGTTGCCGCGCCTGGATGCACTTAAACTAATGTGGCAACAGGCAAGCAAAGAAGAGAAAAAAGCATTTCTACGATGGGCATTTCAGTAATATACTGGTCACTGGTTGCCCCTTCGCCCTCTGAATTTCTGTCTCAAAATGAGAGGTGTGTCATGTCCGATGTAAGAGAGCCTGCTGTCAGCGGGCTGTTTTATCCGGCTGATCCAACGGAATTGTCAGCTAACGTGCGGGCGCTGCTGGACTCCGTAAAGCCCCGAACTTCTTGTTTTAAAGCTCTCATCTCGCCTCATGCCGGCTATATTTATTCAGGCCCGATAGCCGCTGAGGTCTTTGCCAGTTTGCTGGCGCGATCTGAAATCAATCGGGTCGTGTTGTTCGGGCCGAGCCATCGTGTCCCGTTAACGGGGATGGCGGTACCTTCCAGTTTGTTTTTCAATACCCCGTTGGGTCCGGTCAGGCTGGATCATGACAGCATTCAAAAAATTCTAACAATGTCCGATGTTTCATTGAATGACGAGGCGCACGCCTGGGAACACTCGCTGGAAGTGCAGCTACCGTTTCTGCAAGAGGTGTTGGCTGACTTTACGCTGGTGCCTGTGGTGGTCGGCTATACCGCCCCCGAATCTGTAGCACAGGTTATGCAAACCCTGTGGGGTGGTGATGAAACCCTGATTCTGGTGAGTTCGGATTTGAGTCATTTTTTACCCTACGCGCAGGCTCAACGGGTGGATCGGACTACATCAGATAAAATCCTGGCGAAAACCGCAGATTTATCCGGTGAGGAAGCCTGTGGGTGTTACGCCGTCAACGGTTTATTGACGGTTTGCCGCAAAAAGGGGCTGAAAGGAAAAATGCTGGCACTCGCCAATTCGGGAGATACGGCAGGTGATAAAAATCGTGTGGTGGGGTATGGCGGCTATGGATTTAAGTAACGAAGACAAAAATACACTTTTTACCGTGGCGAGTGAGAGTCTGGTTTTGGCGGTGAACAGCGGGCATGCTCTCAATATCTCGTTGCCAGATTATTCATCGGGTCTGGTGGAGCCAGGTGCGGCATTCGTCACTCTGACCAAACAGGGCAGGCTGCGTGGCTGCATTGGCAGCTTGCAAGCCTGGCGGCCACTGGTGGAAGACGTAGCCGAAAATACCCTCGCTTCGGCTTTGCGAGACCCCAGGTTTCCATCGGTTCAGGCCAACGAGTTGACTGAGCTTGACATAAGCCTGTCGGTACTGACGCCGCCGCAGGAGATGACGGTTCTGTCCGAAGCTGATTTACTCGAGCAACTGGTTCCAAATGAAGATGGACTGATTCTTACTTGCGGTAATCACCGCGCTACCTACTTGCCTTCTGTCTGGGAGCAACTGCCCGATAAACAAGAATTTGTCGCCCAATTAAAAGTGAAGGCCGGGTTCAGCCCGGATTTTTGGTCTGATAAAATGCAGTGTCAGCGTTATCATGCTATCTCAATCACCAAAAATTCGGATTAGTCTAAAGCACTCTCGGGTTTTATTGTTGAAAAAGAGGATATTTGGATGACGGAGCAAGGTAGTCATGCCTAATCGATCTCGAGATCCGCTGCACGGTGTCACTCTGGAGAAAATGCTGGTTCGATTACACGCCCATTTTGGCTGGCAGGAGCTGGGTAAGCGGATCAGCATTCGTTGTTTCCAGAGTGACCCGAGTATCCAGTCCAGTCTCAAATTTCTGCGCAAAACACCCTGGGCCAGGGCAAAGGTGGAGGCCCTCTATGTCGAGATGGTAAAAAGTCCCTGGTATAGAGCCGTCCAGGCTTCTGATTCTTGAGCCCGATAACTCACAGTCTTATGGATACCGGCTTGCCGTTCAAGTCGCAATTTTAGATTCAGTCAGGCTGGTGTTTTGTTTTACCGTCAATTCTTTCCGTGCTGATTCTTTTCGATATGGAACAGATTGTTGAACAGGGCAAACACGTTTTTTATCATTGCCGAACCGATTTCGGTTGGACTCGGCTTCGTTATCGGTTTGGGTGTGTATGTGGGAGGTTCTTGCTCCAGGATGCCTTCGGCTGCATTTTCGATATCGGTGACGGACTCATCTAGCAGCGCAACTATCAAGCCGGCATCGCACACACGTGATGGGCAGCTGTTGACACTGAAGGTGACCGCACCATGGTAGCTAATCGCCACAATGCCGAGCCCGATCCCATCAAATAGGGGCGCGGTGCTGGCTTGCCGGACTAGCTGGCGGCCTTGCAGGTAAAGCGGTTTCTGCGGGCCGGGAATATTGGTCAAAGGTAAATTGAAAAGTGGCCTGTGTCGCTGCGCCAACTGGAACTCGGCATAGATGCGGGCGGCCAGGCCGATCAAAGACGAAGGTACCGCTTTGGTCAGTGAAGTAGCCGATACCGCCTGGCTGTAACTGGCAGACGTCAGCGCACTCTGATGAATATGAACAACACGCCAGGCTGGATTCGGTTCGTCTGTCGCCAGAGAGATCATCATCGCCGCCATTTGATTGCCAGTCGGGCGATGCAGGTTCTTTGAGCGAACAGAGATCGGAGTCATCGCAGTTAACGGCATGTTGGGATGTTCGTCTTGGCTTGCCAGAAAGCGATTCACGGTTTGGGCGCAAATGCCGACGATAACATCATTAATGGTAACGTCATGGCCTATTTTATTCTTTATATTTTTCAGTCTTGCCAGCGGTATTTCGATGCACTCCAGTGATCGATCTGCGTTGATGCGTCGATTGATCGTCGTTCGGGGTACATCGAGACGCTCTGGATGCAGATTCGGATTGGTCAGTTGTCGCAATAATCGGGTATAGACTGTCCCAGATAGGGTTTCTTTGGCTCTGGTGGCCAATCTAAATGGCGAGTTCAGCGCGATGGCATAGGCGTTGCTCCATCGTTTTACGGTGGAAGGTGATGATTTTGGGTGCCAGGGGGCAGGCTTGCCGAGTTCTTTCGCTGTGGCTGAGAAGTCCAGCAAAACACTCATCACGTCTTTGCCGCTCAATGGATTGATCGCCGCAAGATGGATCTTGACTATTATCGCGAAACTGGCAGCGGGCAGGGTGTCGATATTTGCCAGATTGTCAACAAAGGTGATCTCCCACAGTGGCCTGTCCCGTTTCAGTGGCGTCGCCAACAGTTTTGCCGCCAGTTGATTGAGTTCTGGCAAAGATGTCGGGTGACCATACTCTGCGTGGTGAAGATGCCTGTTTAAATTAAATTCAGGGTCATCTACCCAGTGAGGACGATCCAGTTTGAGTGGCGCTTCAACCAGGCGTTTGCGAAAAAAGTCTGCGGCAGACAGGTTACTTTCAATAAACTGTTTAAACTGATCGAAGGAAAGTGGGGGGGATTGGGTAGTCGCATCGAACAGGTACAGGCCGCCATTGTGCATGGGGGTGTGGTCTGATTCGAGATACAAAAAAGCCGTGTCCAGTTCTGAAAGTTGCGCCATGTGAATCATCCCCTTTTGGCCAGTGTGTTAGCATAAACTAGCGAGCTTGTGTTTGGCAAAGCTGACAACTGGCCCACGCTTATCGCTCAGTTCGATCTGGCCACCGCCAGATCAGCAAGCGCGATCAATGCTTCTTTATATGGACTCTCGGTCAGGTTTTGTAATTTGCCAATGGCCTGTTCCGAGAGTTGCCGAGCCTTGCCCATGGTGTATGCCAGCGCGCCGCAGCGCATAACGGCAGATTGAATGGTGCTCAGGTCATCCAGGCCGCCCTTGCGAATGGCGTTTCGAATGAGCTGCGCTTCTTGCTCAGAGCCGTTGTCAATGGTGTAAATTAGCGGCAATGTGGATTTGCCTTCTGCAAGGTCATCACCGACATTTTTGCCCATGGCATCTGCGTTGCCGGTATAATCCAGCACGTCATCGACGAGTTGGAACGCAAGTCCGAGATACAAGCCATAGTCGCGCATGGCTTCGGCGTTTTGCCGGGTTGCCCCGTAAAGCACGGCTGATGAGTGGCTGGCAGCTTGGAACAGCATTGCCGTTTTACAGCGGATTACGTCCATATAGTGGGCTTCGGTGACATCCGGATTTTTGCAGTTCATTAACTGCAGCACTTCGCCTTCGGCAATGACATTGGTGGCTTCGGAGAGTATCTCCATTACCGACATGCTGCCAAGTTCCACCATTAACTGAAATGCACGTGAGTAGAGAAAGTCACCAACCAGAACGCTAGGAGCGTTGCCCCATTTGGTGTTGGCCGTTTGTCTGCCTCGGCGGAGGTTCGATGTGTCAACGACATCGTCGTGAAGTAAGGTCGCGGTGTGCAGAAATTCGATGATTGTCGCCAGTCTGGCCTTGTGTCCGGCTGTGCTTGTGTCCGAACTCGCTGTATTTTGTGCTGAGCCGGCCTGGCCTGCACCGAGTGCGTTGCTGACCAGCAATACCAGAAGTGGGCGCAGTCGCTTGCCGCCACTGTGAACGATGTACTGGCCGATTTTTTCTACAAGAGGAACCTGAGAGAAAAGATGCTTGGAAATTAAATGGTCTACTTCCTGAAAATCGCTTTTGACAGGATCGTATATTTTGGCCAGGCTCATTGCTTGTGTGTTCCATGTTAAATTCGAATCTGGTCGCTGATGCTATTGGCTGCAGGTAGGTGTGTCAAGCTCGTTGCGAGAGAATTGAAATAACCCTTGAATATTCAAGCCGGTTTTGGTTAGAATACGCCCCCTTAAACTCATCCTCACCTAGAGCTCCCTGCCATATGGTTGCATCCGAGCGGCGCGAGGCGTAGTTGAGCT
Organism: Gammaproteobacteria bacterium; assembly: GCA_002747055.1. Lineage (GTDB taxonomy): Bacteria > Pseudomonadota > Gammaproteobacteria > Pseudomonadales > Oleiphilaceae > LZORAL124-50-18. The sequence goes on along the minus strand of PDSQ01000025.1, from coordinate 46,793 downwards.
TCCACTAGAAGCAGGTTTTGAGAGCTAGGATGAGTCGTAATTGGAGACAATAATGTACGCAGTGATCGTAAGTGGTGGCAAGCAGCATCGGGTGATCGAGGGTGAAACCCTCAAACTCGAGAAGCTTGAAGTTGAAACAGGTGGTCGTGTCGATTTCGATCGTGTTTTGCTGATAGCAAATGGCGATGACGTTAAAATTGGCACGCCTGTAGTCGATGGAGCCAAAGTGACGGCAGAAGTGGTCGCTCATGGCCGCCACAAAAAAGTGAATATCTTGAAATTCAAGCGCCGTAAGCATCATATGAAGCGTATGGGACACCGTCAGTGGTATACCGAGGTGAAAATCACTGGAATCAATGCAGGCTAAGTGGCTCATAGTTTACACATAGCCCATATTTTACAAAATCTTATATTCCGCAAAGTATAGTAGGAGTGGAAAATGGCTCACAAGAAAGCGGGTGGTAGTACCCGTAACGGTCGCGATTCCGAATCGAAACGTCTTGGCGTCAAACTGTTCGGCGGTCAAACTGTCAAAGCTGGAAGTATCATTGTTCGTCAGCGTGGAACTCGCTTCCATCCTGGTCAAAACGTCGGCTGTGGCAGAGATCACACTATCTTCGCTAAAGCGGATGGCATAATTAAATTTGAAGTTAAAGGTCCTTTGAAGCGAAAAACCGTGAGTGTCGTTGCTGCAGGTTAACGCTTTTATCTTTATCGAACCCCGCCCTGGAGTAGCTAATAGCCAGGTGCGGGGTTTTTTGTTTGGGGCGAAAATGGTATGAAGTTTGTCGATGAAGCGACCATCTATGTGGCGGCGGGTAAAGGTGGCAATGGTTGCCTGAGTTTTCGCCGGGAAAAGTACATACCCAAGGGTGGGCCGGATGGCGGCGATGGCGGTGATGGCGGGTCAGTCATTGTCCAGGCTGATGAGTCGCTGAATACACTGGTCGATTATCGTTATACCCGAAACTACAAGGCGGCCAACGGACAGGCTGGCATGGGGCGCAATTGCTCTGGCAAAAAGGGTGAGGACATTGTGCTGAAAGTGCCTGTCGGAACTACCATTATCGATACAGACAGTGAGACAGTTCTTGGCGACCTGACAGAAATCGGTCAATCATTGCTGTTGGCCCAGGGAGGCTTCCATGGGTTGGGAAACACCCGTTTTAAATCCAGCACAAACCGGGCGCCACGACAGACCACTCCTGGTACAGAAGGGCAAACCCGGAATGTGCGATTTGAGCTAAAAGTGTTGGCTGATGTCGGATTGTTAGGGATGCCGAATGCCGGCAAATCGACATTGATTCGAGCCATTTCGTCGGCCAAACCAAAGGTGGCCGATTACCCGTTCACTACTATGGCGCCCAATTTGGGTGTGGTTCGGGTAGCGTCACACAGGAGTTTTGTGGTTGCCGATATTCCTGGATTGATCGAAGGCGCGTCGGAAGGGGCCGGTTTGGGTATACGCTTTCTCAAGCACCTGGTCAGAACCCGGTTGTTACTGCATGTTGTCGATATGGCCCCGTATGACGGCTCGACACCTGTGCAAAACATTCGCAAGATTGACCGTGAACTGGATAATTTCAGTCCAGCTTTAGCGCAACGGGAGCGATGGTTGGTACTCAATAAATGCGATCTGTTGCCCAACGCGGAACGCGAGGTTCGGTTACAGGCCGTGGTGGATGAACTGAGCTGGCAAGGCCCGGTGTATCAGGTGTCGGCAATTTCAGCCGATGGCACTCAGGCTATCTGCCGTGACATAATGGCCTGGCTGGAAAAGAAGTCAGAGCAGGAAAGAGACAACCAGGCGCTGGCGCAACGAGAAGTTGAGCTGAGAATCCAGGTCGATCAGGAAGCCCGTGCCAAAATTCAGGCCCAGAAGTTGGCTCGTAAAGCCAGACGACAGGCTGAAAAAAACGATGATAGCGACGAAAATGACGATGATGGAGACGTTACAGTGGTCTATGCACCCTAGTCTCCGGGTTGGTAAATACGCACCGGATAAGTAATCTGGCGCAAAATGAAACGCGAAGTATGAAAGACGAAAAGGTTGAAACCGGATACGTGCGACTTGGCAATGCAATTCCCCCATTCAGGAAAACGCTTGGTGCTGCGCGACGAGTCGTTGTCAAAATTGGCAGTGCATTGTTGACCAACAATGGCAAAGGACTCGATTCGACGGGCATTTCCGCCTGGGTAGGACAGATGGTCGCGTTGCGAAAATCCGGTGTTGAAGTGGTGCTGGTGTCGTCAGGCTCGGTGGCGGAGGGCATGACCCGGTTGGGTCTCAAAACTCGTCCCAGGCACGTGCATGAATTGCAGGCAGCGGCGGCGGTAGGGCAAATGGGCTTGATAAAGGCTTATGAAACCCACTTTAAAAAGCATGCCATTCATACCGCACAAATATTGCTGACACACGATGACCTGTCCGACCGCAAACGCTATCTCAATGCCAGAAGTACCCTTTCTACACTCTTGAACTATGGTGTCATTCCCATTGTCAATGAAAATGATACCGTGGTGACCGATGAAATCAGATTTGGTGACAATGATACCCTGGCCGCGCTGGTCGCTAATTTGATCGATGCCGATGCACTGTTGATATTGACCGATCAGCAGGGTTTGTTTGACCGGGATCCACGGCAGTGTGAGAATGCCAGACTAATTGGCGTCGCCTATGCCAATGACGCCAGTCTGGATGCGATGGTGGTAGGCAAATCCGGAACATTGGGACGTGGTGGTATGTATACCAAGCTGCGTGCAGCGAGACTGGCTTCCCGCTCTGGCGCCTTGACTGTTATCGTGGGTGGTCGCATCGATTCGGTTCTATGCCGCCTGCGGAACAACGAAAACGTGGGCACCATGCTATTGCCGGACAATTCTCGTCAGTTGGCCCGTAAACAGTGGCTTGCCGGTCACTTGCGGGTTACCGGAAAACTGTATCTCGATGATGGGGCGGTTAACGTGATTTGTAGCCGAGGCAGTAGTTTACTGGCCGTGGGTGTGCGTAAGTGTTCAGGCCATTTCCGCCGGGGTGAAATGGTCTCCTGTGTAGATTTAAAGGGTAAGCAAGTGGCCCGGGGATTGGTCAACTATGACGCTGATGATGTAAAAAAGATAATGGGCAAACCTTCAGATAAAATTGAGTCGTTACTGGGGTTTGTCAATGAAGAAGAACTGATTCATCGTGACAACATGGTATTGGTGTAACCGGTTTGTTTCAGGCAAACTGAATTTGTCAAATAGCCAATCAGTGGTACAAATGCCTGTTTCGCTTTGTTGGCGCCATTCACTCAAGATAAAGGTAAATGATGTGAAAATAAAAATTGGTGTATTAGCGCTCAATCTTGGCTTGCTTTTCGGGAGTCTGGTTTTTGCCGATGGTCTGTCAGATAACAATGGCAAGAAAAACGCTTCCTCCATGGCGGTGACTGGCAGTGATGTCGTTTATAAAAAGCCATCGGACGATGTGTTACGTAAAACGTTAAGTACTATGCAGTATAACGTCACCCAAAGAGATGCTACTGAACGTTCTTTTGACAATGCGTATTGGAATGAAAAGCGGCAAGGAATCTATGTGGATGTCGTTAGCGGTGAACCGCTGTTTTCCTCTAAAGACAAATTTGAATCCGGTACGGGCTGGCCCAGTTTTTCCAAGCCGATCGACAATGAAAGTGTGATAGAGCATGAAGACCGCAGTTTTTTTACGGTTCGGACAGAAGTCCGCAGTAAATATGCCGATTCTCATTTGGGGCATGTATTCAATGACGGGCCTGAACCAGGCGGATTGAGATACTGCATAAACTCCGCTGCATTACGGTTTATCCCGAAAGAACAGCTAGCAAAAGAAGGCTATGCGGATTTGGTCGAGTTGTTTCAGGAAGCTGAATAATCATTCTTGCAACGCATTTTTTCGAAGATATCTTTGTTGACGGGTAATGAACATGAGATTGTGGTTGATGATCAATAGATTTGTGTTGTTGCTGTTTATGGCCTTGTTGTCCGCCAATGGATTGGCGGACAAAGCGGTGTTTGCCGGAGGGTGTTTTTGGTGTATGGAGTCGGATTTTGAGAAGCTGGACGGTGTCTCGGAAGTGGTTTCCGGGTTTACCGGAGGCACACTGCCGAATCCGACCTATACTGGAAATCACGCGGGTCATTATGAAGCTGTTGAGGTGACCTATGATCCTGATCAGGTTTCCTATCAGCAATTGTTAGATTATTACTGGGTACATATTGACCCTTTTGATGCAGAAGGCCAGTTTTGCGACAAGGGCTTTAGCTATCGGAGCGCAATATTTGTCGCCAATGACAGGCAAAGGCAGTTAGCCGAAGCGTCCCGACAATCGGTGATCAAGCAGTTTCCCGATCAGAAAGTAGTTACTTCTGTTTTGGATGCATCCAGATTTTATCCTATTGCTGGTCATGAGATATACCACCAGAATTACTATAAGAACAATCCTATCCGCTATAAATATTATCGTTGGCGTTGTGGTCGAGACCAGCGCTTAAAGGCAATTTGGGGCGATAAAACACTACATTGATAAATCTGGCGATCAGAATTGATTCTTGTGCCGGTTTTCAAGCAGGCGTGTGGGCGAGGCAAAAGCCGGAAACCTGTCTGGCTCCGTGGTCAACGAGCAGGTTTTTAATTGTCATGAACGTCGCCCCTGTCGTAGTCACATCGTCGACCACAAGTAAATGCTTGCCGGTTATTGCCGCTTTCCCCTCTTTGGTTATTTTGAATGCGCCAGCGAGGTTGGTCTGGCGTTGCCGTCGACCCAGTTCCGCTTGAGGTTTGGTTTCCTTTGTTTTTACACAGTAGTCATGCTCGACGGGTATTTTTAGCAAACTGGATACGGCTTGTGCTATGGCATCGCTTTGGTTAAAGCCCCGTGCTTTAAGGCGTTTCTGGCCGAGAGGAACCGGTACGATGATATCCAGGTCAGCGAAGTGGCTTGGAAAACGGGTGCCCGCTTCAGGCCTTATCAGGTCGCACAAAGCGTCTCCCCACTGAGTTTTGCCAAAATATTTGAATTGACGGAGCATAGTGTTGATTGGGAATTGGTAGTCAAATAACGTCGTGACTGGACAGTCAGGCAAAGGCGTAATGTTGTTGGTAATTGTGGCGTGAAAACGTCTCCACGGGAGATCACTCAGACACCCGGAGCAAAACGCGATCGCGTTATGGTGTTTTTCGTCGCAAAGACAACACCAGGTTTCAAATATATCCTGCTTCAATCCGTCAACCAGTTTTTTAAAAGTGGTTGACAGCTTGTTCGATGTAGTTATCATGTGATTCCGAAACCATCCTTGGTGACTATTTTGTCATTTATTAATGACTACTAGACAGGAACAGCTTATGCCCAGTTCATTCAATCAATCGGTTCGACATGACTGGTCCCTTGACGAGGTGCAGTCACTGTTTTCGCTCTCCTTTAACGATCTAATGTTCCGCGCGCAGACTATTCACCGGGCCCATTTTGACCCTAACGCGGTTCAGGTCAGCACCCTGCTGTCGATCAAAACCGGTGCCTGTCCTGAAGATTGTAAGTACTGTCCACAAAGCGGCCATTATAATACCGGTCTGGAAAAAGAAAAGCTTTTGGAAATCGAGAAAGTCGTCAGCGAAGCGAAAAAAGCCAAAGCAAAAGGGGCTACTCGTTTTTGTATGGGAGCCGCCTGGCGCAACCCTAACGAGAAAAATATGCCGTATGTCCTGGACATGGTAAAACAGGTGAAGTCACTCGGCATGGAAACCTGTATGACGCTTGGTATGCTAACCGAAGATCAGGCAGATAAGTTGAGTGATGCCGGTTTAGACTACTATAATCATAACCTGGATACATCAGAGCGGTACTACGGCAATATCATCACAACGCGCACCTTTGCGGACAGAATGCAGACTTTGTCGAATGTACGCAACGCTGGTATGAAAGTCTGTTGTGGGGGCATTATGGGAATGGGTGAGTCATCGGCTGACAGGGCAATGCTATTGTTGGAGCTGGCTAATATGCCGGAACAACCTGAAAGTGTCCCCATCAATATGCTGGTTAAGGTAAAAGGCACACCGTTGGAACATGAGAAGGATGTGGAACCATTCGATTTCATTCGAATGATCGCTGTTGCCCGTATTATGATGCCGACTTCTCATGTGCGTTTGTCGGCTGGGCGAGAGCAAATGAATGAACAAATGCAGGCACTGTGTTTTATGGCGGGAGCCAATTCCATTTTCTACGGTGAAAAACTACTGACCACCAATAACCATAAAGCGGATAAGGATCGCCTCTTGTTTGCCAAACTGGGTATTTACCCTGAACCAGTAAAAACTGAAATGAGCGATTGTGAGCAAGAGACCGAGCTATTGGCTGCTCTCGAGAAACAGAAAACCAAACACCTGTTTTATGATGCGGTGAGTGACGCTTACTGATTTGGACTCATGGTAGATAACGAGGCTGATTGAAAAATATACAGCTTTATGCTTAACTGAAAGTGAGTTTAGTGTCCTTGACAGGCAGTTATCTATGGCAATCAGTTCGGTAATTCAAACAGGTGTTCAGGGTGTACAGCAGGCGATCACCGGTATTGACAGGTCGGCCGCAAAAATCGCCGGTGCCGGGTCTGCGTCGACTCGGGTGGAAGACGCCGGGGGCTCGGATAGCGTGAAGCCTTTGGTCGATATGAAAATCGACGAAATTAGCGCCAAGGCCAATGCCGAAGTGGTTGACACCGGAAACAATATGTTGGGAACTTTGTTGGATATTCAGGCTTAGGTTCTGGCCATTGTGCTTTGACAAAAAGCGCGTTTCCCGGTCTAAACGGAGTAACAGTTTATGCAGGCAGTGGGTGCTGGCTCAGTAGCCAGCTTTTTGGCAAAACCCGTGATGCCTTTAGCGTCACCTGCACAGGCTGTATCGCCTGTACCCTCAAAAAACGACCCATCACAAAATATGCCGACTGATCAGGGGGGGCAGTCAGGGATTTCGCGGTCGCTGATCGTTCATCCTGTTTGTCCTGAAACTGACGAACCTCGGAATGCGCTTGAGTCGCCTCAGTCACACGCTTCCAGTCAGATCGGTGCAGAACCCTTGGTTCCAGAGCGGCGGTATCGCTCTGGTAGCCGTCAAAATCAGCAACCCAATCAAAATCAGGAAGATAAAAAACAATCGACACATCAGTATAATGGTGTGTCGTTGACTCCTGAAGACATCGAGGTTGTCAAACAGCTCAAGTCGAGAGATCGTGAAGTCAGACTGCATGAGTTACGACATCAGTCCGTCGGAGGCCAATACGCCGGGTCGGCAAACTTTTTGTATCAGGCCGGGCCTGACGGTATAAAGTATGCCGTGGCTGGTGAAGTGTCTATCAGCATCAGTGAAGTGCCAAACGATCCTCGGGCAACCATTGAAAAAATGCGTATTGTGTGTGCAGCGGCACTGGCACCAGCCGAGCCTTCTGCCCAGGACAGGGCGGTCGCTTCCGAAGCCACTCGTATTATGCTGAAAGCCCAGAGAGACCTGGCAAGTCAAACCAGTGAGGAACGATCCCGTCAGCGTGAGCAGCAGGTGCAGAACGATCAGGCGCGAACCTGGAAAGAAATTGAGCGTTCAGAAAAAAGTCAAGAAAATCGGCTTGCTACAGCGAATGATATGCCTATTTATACCACTTTTATTCGACTTGGTCAGCAGTATCAGAACGGCTCAACCTCTGGCACGCTTTCACTTGATGAGGTTGTGTAAACGGGGCTGTACAAAGGTGCTGCCGCTTGGTGTAGATCAATGTTTGTCGCCAAAATATGAACTAATATCCTTTTCGGGTTGCAAGTTATGGTTTGTAGGCGTGCTTCTTCGTGTATGGTTCTTCAGCTTGGTGCTTTCTGATTCAGAATATGTACGAAATGAGATGAATTACTTTAAGTTCTTGTAAGTATTGATATATTTGTCATTTTTATATGGAAATCAACACTTATCCTGAAACAAAGCGTGGGAGGTGTGCCACGAAGTTATCCTGATTAATGTTGACAACTTTATAAACCAAACGTATGTTTCAGACACTTCTTTGATTTATTGTTGTTTGTAAAAATAAGTCTCCGCTTATTTGATTCGTTTGAAGCAGGTTTAGTTGGTGTGCAGTGACTGGTTGGTAGTGATGTCAGCCGGGGTGGTTGCTGCGGTGAATTGGGTTGCTGTAGTTCTGGAAACTGTGTTTTCAGGCACTGTAGGGAAGATTCATCTGATCGCAAGGTAAACCGGTTCCAAGGCGACAAACTGATTCGCGGAACTCACTCTGATATGAGGTAAAGGTCTATGCCAGAATATAAAGCTCCACTACGTGACATGAAATTTACAATGAATGAGTTGTTGGATATGGAAACTCATTACGCAAACTTGCCTGGAGCGGAAGACGCAACCCCGGATATGGTTGACGCGATTATCGGTGAAGGTGCGAAGTTCTGTGAAGAGGTGTTGGCACCTCTCAATCAGGTAGGTGACAACGAAGGTTGTACCTGGAGTGAAGATGGCGTGAAAACGCCAACCGGATTTAAGGAAGCCTACGTCCAGTATATGGAAGGTGGCTGGCCGTCTATGACTGGTCCTGTCGATTTGGGTGGGCAGGGTTTGCCAAGCTCGCTCGGGCTGGCGATAAGCGAAATGGTCGGTACCGCTAACTGGTCATGGGGTATGTACCCCGGATTGAGCCATGGTGCGAAAGATACCATTGAGTTGCACGGTACTGAGGAACAGAAGCAAGTCTACCTGACCAAGCTGATTTCAGGTGAGTGGACTGGCACCATGTGTCTGACCGAAGCGCACTGTGGTTCTGATCTGGGTATATTGCGCGTCAAAGCTGAACCCAATGCTGATGGTAGTTACAGTATTACAGGTTCAAAAATTTTCATCTCTGCCGGAGAACACGATATGACTGAAAATATCGTTCATATCGTGTTGGCACGTTTACCAGGCGCTCCAGAAGGGACGAAAGGTATTTCTCTGTTTATCGTTCCCAAGCTTCTGCCAGATGCCAATGGTGATGCGGGCGAGAGTAATAATGTAACTTGTGGCTCTATTGAGCACAAGATGGGTATTCACGGTAACTCTACCTGTGTGATCAATTTCGATGGTTCGAAAGGCTGGTTGATTGGCCCTGAGAACAAAGGCTTGAACTGCATGTTCACCTTTATGAACGCGGCTCGACTGGGAACCGCCCTTCAGGGACTGGGTGCAGCAGAAGCCTCGTTCCAGGGTGCGTTAGCTTATGCTAAAGAACGACTGGCCATGCGCTCACTGACCGGCCCCAAGAATCCTGATGGCCCTGCCGATCCAATTATTGTGCACCCCGATGTCCGTCGCATGTTGTTGACCCAGAAGGCATTTGCCGAAGGCGCCCGCGCCATGGTGTACTTTACAGCGCAACATGCTGATATTGTTCAGTTGTCCGATGACGAAGAGAAGAAAAAAGCTTCTGACAACATGATGGGTTTTATGACACCAATTTTGAAGGCATTCTTGACAGAAATCGGTTACGAAGCTGCCAATCATGGTGTTCAGGTGCTTGGTGGTCATGGTTACGTTGCCGAGTGGGGTATGGAACAGATTGTTCGAGACACCCGGATTGCATTGCTTTATGAAGGCACCACAGGTATTCAGGCGCTGGATTTGTTGGGTCGTAAGATTCTTATGACACAGGGTGCGGCACTCAAGCAATTTACCAAGCTGGTGCATCTGTTCTGCAAGGAGCAAGCTGACAATGATGATATGAAGAAGTTTATCGAGCCGCTTCAAAAGCTGAATAAAGAGTGGGGCGATCTGACCACAAGAGTTGGTATGGGTGCCATGAAGAATCGGGACGAAGTCGGTGCCGCATCGGTTGATTATCTGATGTATTCAGGTTATGTCACCATGGCCTATTTCTGGGCTCGAATGGCATTGGTTGCGCAACAGAAACTGGCAGAAGGAACCACTGAAACAGGGTTTTACACAGCAAAAATACAGACTGCCGACTTCTACTTCAAGAGAATTTTGCCGCGTACCGCCGCGCACGCCCAAATGATTGCAGGGGGTGCAGATTCGATCATGGCAATGGAAGAACAAAACTTTAGTTTCTGATCCATTATGGGTTATCATCCTACTGTATGGAAAAAGCTCACCTTTTAGGTGGGCTTTTTTTTGGTAAATCCTGTAGAATGCAAAGACTCTACTAATCGTGGGCGGACACCCGTTGATTTTTTGGTCATAATAAGAGGAATAATTAAATGGCAGAATACCAGGCTCCTTTACGTGATATTAGATTTGTTCTGAATGAGGTTTTTGAAGCGAATAAGTTATGGGCTTCGTTGGCTGGGACTCGTGATTCGATAGATCCTGAAACAGCGGATGCGATTCTGGAAGAATCGGCAAAAATCACGGCTTCACTAATTGCCCCGTTGAGCCGAAACGGAGACGAAGAAGCCTGTAAATGGCACGAAAAAGGCGTGAATACTGCTTCTGGTTATAAAGAAGCCTATAAAACCTTTATCGAAGGCGGTTGGTGCGGTTTAAGTGGTAATGCCAACTACGAGGGTATGGGCATGCCGAAAATGCTGGCTGCCCAATTTGAAGAAATGCTGTATTCGGCTGACATCGCCTTTGGCTTGTATGTGTGCTTGACCTCGGGTGCCTGCCTAGCTATCGATGCGCATGCGAGTGAAGAGCTCAAGCAAAAATATTTGCCTAAAATGTATTCTGGCGAATGGGCTGGCGCGATGGATCTCACTGAACCAAATTCGGGTAGTGATTTGGGTTTGATTCGCACTAAAGCAGTTGACAATGGTGACGGTAGTTACACAATCACGGGGACCAAAACCTTCATTACCGGTGGTGAGCAGGATCTCAGTGAAAATATTATTCACTTGGTTTTGGCGAAACTGCCGGGCGCGCCTGCTGGCTCGCGCGGTATATCTTTGTTCCTGGTTCCCCGCAATAAGGTGGATGAAAACAATGTTGTTGGTGAAAACAACAATGTGACCTGCGGTTCCATCGAACACAAAATGGGTATCAAGGCTTCCGCGACCTGTGTCATGAATTATGATGGTGCCCAGGGCTGGTTGGTCGGTGAAGTGAACAAGGGGCTGGCAGCTATGTTCACTATGATGAACTACGAGCGATTGAGTGTCGGGGTTCAGGGCTTCGCCGCAGCGGAGCGCTCTTATCAGAATGCCGTTGAGTATGCGAAAGAGCGGATTCAAGGTCGAGCTGCAACCGGTCCCGTCGCCAAAGACAAAGAAGCGGATCCTATTATCGTACACGCCGATGTTCGACGCATGCTGATGACAATCAGAGCCTTGACTGAAGGCAGTCGAGCCTTTTCCACTTATGTTGCATCCTTCCTTGACCGTGCTAAATTTTCCGATGATCCAGAAGAGAAAAAGAACGCAGAAGCGATGGTTGCTTTGCTGACCCCGATTTCCAAAGCGTTTATGAGTGACCGAGCTCTTGAGAGCTGTATTGCGGGGCAGCAAGTGTTCGGTGGTCATGGCTATGTTCGCGAGTGGGGACAAGAGCAACTTGTTCGGGATACGCGAATCACCCAAATCTATGAAGGCACCAATGGCATACAGGCACTGGATTTGATGGGCCGCAAAGTTGTTGCTAACGGTGGTAAACTGTTTGAGATTTTTGCTCAGGAAGTCAGCGCTTTTATTGAAGAAAACCGGGACAATCAGGATTTGTCGGCTTACCTCGGGTCACTGTCTGCGGCGCTTGAAAGGCTGTCTGACGTGACTTCGACAGTAATCGGACAAGCATCTGAGGATCCTGATGCAATCGGGGCCGCTGCCGTCGACTATCTCGATTTGTTTGGCTTGACTGCCTATGCTTATCTGTGGGCACGTATGGTCAAGGTCGCTGCACCTCAGGCTGGTTCTGATGCCAGTGGTTTTTATAAGGCAAAATTGCAAACAGCGAAATTCTTTTTCGCCAAGTTGTTGCCTAAAACACTCTCTTTAGCCGAGTCGATCAAAGCAGGTTCAAGTAGCCTGATGGAGCTTGACGAAGCGATGTTCTAGTTTTTCTTTCAGAAAAACAAAAAACCGCCGATTATGGCGGTTTTTTGTTTCTAACTACTAACAACTATGCATGCACAACTATGCACACAACTATGCAGACATCCACCGGAACCACAACTGTTAATGACATCCAACAAATTAAGGGCTAGTTTGAATGACATCCAATGATATCTTTGATTGGCAGCATACTCCCGCAGCAATATGGCGCACCCGAACCAAGATATTGAGGCCGGTTAACAATATCGACCCCATCAGATTTAGTGACTTACTTGGAATAGATGCGCAAATTGCTGCGATTAAAAAGAACACTGAAAGATTTCTGGGCAACCAACCTGCGAACAATGCACTGCTTTGGGGATCCAGGGGAACTGGCAAATCATCTATTATCAAGGCACTGCTCAACGAATATCAGGCAAATGGTCTGAGAGTGATCGAAGTCGATAAATTCGATATGATTGATTTGCCGGAAATTGTCGATAGCGTTAGAAATATACCTTATTACTACATCATTTATTGTGATGATTTATCCTTTGATGAAGGCGAAAGTGCTTATAAAGCGATGAAGAGTGTGATGGAAGGTTCTATTGAGCTGCCACCCAAAAATATTCTTGTTTACGCGACATCAAATCGCCGTCATTTATTACCCGAGTATATGGAGGGTAACGATCAAAGCCGGGTGAACAAAACGGAAATACATCATGGCGAAGCGGTGGAAGAGAAGATTTCTCTATCTGATCGTTTCGGACTCTGGCTTTCTTTTTACCCGATTGATCAGCCAAGCTACTTGGAAATGATAGACGCTTTATTCGCCAATGTGGCTGATGACAAAAGAGAAACACTTCATAAAGAAGCGATTCGCTTTGCTTTGGCAAAGGGAGGACGATCAGGACGAACTGCCAAACAGTTTTTCAATTCTCGCTCAGGTGACTTTTAGGGTCAAGGCCAGTTGGATTGCGCTGCCAGGCCCTGGAATTCGTTTGTAGCCGAATTGGCAAGCGGCTCGTTTGATATCAAATGCTGTTCCCACCAATCGTTTGAAGTGACTTTCAAAATGCCTTGATAAATAGAGCCAGTGCCGGGGTTCTATTTGCAGCCGTTCCAAAACCGTTGGTAAAGGTTGGGAGATAGAGCCTCGTTTATCCGTTCGAATGCATCGCCCTGTCCAGTCAACCAGGTCAATGTAGTCAGTAAGCCTAAATGGTAACCCTTTGGGCGTATCATTTGCTGAGTTGCCGACAAAGGGTATCAGCCACCTGGGTTGCTCTTCCGGTGCGTTTGGGTTTAACGCTTGCTTTGCATCGATACAACGTCGCTTGATGCTGGTATGCGCGGAGGACTCGGGTGTCTTTGCCATATTGGCTCTTACCGGATTTAAGTCGACATAGGCCATGCAGGCTGCCAGGGCTTGTTCATCCAATAAAGCCTGTGATTTAAACCGACCCTCCCAGAATCTGCCGGTACAATTGTCTTCGGTATTTCCTCTGCGCGCGGTGGACTCATTGATAAATCGCATAAACCAGCTGATATCATACAGACGTTTTCGCCATTGCTCCGCAAGCTCGTAAACTATATCAAGCTCTGCTTGCGTCATTAGGCTGGCGTCTTGCAAATATTTGTGAGTTAAAGGTATGCCTTTAGCTACTTGGTGCCAACGTAGAATTACTTCATCCTGATTCCATTGCAAGGCTAACGCTTTATCCACGTGCAATACCAAGTGATAGTGGTTAGACATAATGGCATAAGCACAGATGTCAATGGCAAAGGTCTGGGCGAGTGCCAGTAACTTGTCTTCAATCCATTGGCGCCGATGCTCAAAATTATTGCCTTTGTCATCGATTCCGCAGAGAAATGTGCGACGAACACAGCGCGTGACGATATGATAATGGGGTGTAGTATCGAGAGAGATCAGATGCTTTCTGGCTTTAGGCATTGCAATCATCCTTGATAACGTTATTTGTTTTACACTGTCTAAATATACAGTTATTATCAATTGTGTCAAGTGGTAGTGATGTGTAGAGAGTAATAGTGGGTGTCATCTCATCAATCTATGATCTCATCAATCTCATCATCAAAACAATCATCGTTTGCCGATAGCTATTATTGAGGTATCATAGTCAAGTCTTGGTTATTCCTGCATATTTGTTTTTGAACACCATGCGTTGCTTCGCTTGTTATCTCACTTTAGTTGTGTTTTGGCTGTCGAATTATGCCAAGGCGGAGGTGTTTCCGGTGCAAGTGCAGGGCGAGGGTGTCGATGCGGAAATCACCCGTAATATCGTTGCCCACTTGGGTGAAGTGGAAATGGATTCTGCTTCGCAGTTGTCCCGATTCAGGCTGGGTTTCAATCAATCCATCAAGACCGCTCTTGAAGCACTCGGTTTTTATCACAGCAAGTGGTCTTTCTCGATCAAAAAAGCGAGACCATCATTAAAAGGGCCGAGTCATTTAACGGGCAGAGAAACTCTGGTTGTGGAAGTTCAGCTTGGTGCCCCTGTCTTGGTAGACGAAATATACGTCGACATTCAAGGAGCGGCCAAAGATAACCCTCAAGTCAAAAGTGTGGTTGCACAGGCCGAGATAAAACGGGGCGCACGTCTTCAGCATTGGCAGTATGATGATTTAAAAGCAGATTTGCTGAGGGCTTGCCTGGCGACAGGCTATCTGGATGCCCGATATGACAGGTCTCAACTGGCCATAGATCGTAAAAAAAATCGGGCTATCGTGTTTCTTCAAGTTTCTTCAGGCGAGCGTTATCGGTTTGGTCAAATCAAATTCAAATCAGGCAACCTGAACCCCAAGCTGTTGGATAGGTTGGCTGAATTTCGGCAAGGGGCCTTTTTCAGCAAAGCGCAGTTTCAAAAAATTCGTCAGAATTTGTCGCGTTCCGGCTATTTTGAGCGTATTGATATTCGGAACACTAAACGTGTGGACGAAGCAAATCAGCAGTATCTTGTGGATGTCTTGGTTGAGTTAAAAAACAAAGAGTCGCACTATTTTGATGTTGGTGCGGGTTACAGCACGGATTCAGGTGTGAAGGGGTCGCTAGGGTGGCGATGGCCGTTGGTCAATGCAAGTGGTAACGCGCTGAACGGTGCGCTAGAGTTGTCGAAACCCGAGCAGGACGTCAGTTTCAATTATCGGATCCCATTGGGGAAACCTTTGGTTGAATCATTTGACTGGAACCTTGTTTGGGCGTCCAAACAGCTCGATAAAACAGAATCTGTGGTCACCTCGTTAGGGTTTTTTTATCGTTATTTGCGGCCTAGCAGTTGGCAGCACAGTTACGGTGTGGAACTCGATATCGAGCGGTATAAAGAAGGTGACAAGGATGTGGAGCATGTATTGTATTTGGTTCCGGGCGCCACCTGGTTCCGCTCTGAAATTGATGCGGGTATCGATCCCGATTCGGGCTATTCCGTCAGTTTGTCCGTGCAGGGCAGTCATCACTTACTGGGGGCGGATACTTCATTTTTGAAGAGTACTTTTTCCGCTCGTTGGCTTACCCCTTTGTTTTCTCATAACTGGCTATTACTGGCTCGAATCGAGGTTGGCGCGATTGCGACGAATCATTTTGCCGATGTGCCAATTTCTTACCGTTATTTTACGGGCGGCGACTCATCCGTCAGGGGTTATCAATACGAGAATATTGCGCCGAGGAACGCCGACGGTGATCTGGTGGGAGGGCGATATCTGAATGTTGCCAGCGCTGAGTTGAACTATCGCATCATGGAGCAGTGGCGTTTAGGGATGTTTTACGATGTCGGGCGTGCCTATTCGGATTTTGATGAGCCTTTTTTCAGTAGCGTCGGGCCGGGTGCGCGCTGGCTGTCCCGGTTTGGTCAGGTTCGTTTTGACCTAGCCTTTCCGTTGGCAAGTGATGAAACGGGTAAACCCAGGCTTCATATTTCCTTCGGTAAGGTATTATGATCCGTTTCACGCTTCGTCTTACTTTGTTATCCCTTGTCGTCAGTTTGATTGTCTCGCTATTGTTGGTCGTCTGGGTTCTTACGACGTCATCCGGTGCCCGTTTGATAGCGGAAATGATGCATCATCTGGTTCCATCTATTCAGCTTCAAGTGGATTCGGGAAATCTGATAGCCGGTGTGAATGCGCGCTATTTTAGGTGGCGCGAAACCCGGCTGCCAGAGACTCGCGCGATTCAGGTTGAACTGGTCGATGCAGCGGTGGATTGGCGCTTGCTCTGCTTGGTGACCGGTGAGGTGTGTGTCGATCGGTTTCGGGCCAATCGTCTGATTGTCTCGATTCCAGATTCTGATTCTTCCGAAAACAGTTCCGTGGAAAGCGACGCCGGCTTGGCTGAAGTCAGTTTGCCGGTGGCTATTTTTCTCGCAAACGCGCGTATCGAGCAGCTTCAAATTATTACTGGCTCTCGGATCACACAGTTTACCGAAGTAGAGCTGGATGCTGATTGGGTGGGCAGTGAAATAAACGCTGACCGGCTGGATTTTGGCTACCAACAGGTAAGGGTTCGCTCGCACGGCAGCTTTGGTATGGGAAATCCATGGTCGATGTCGATGAGCGGAAGTGCTCAAGGTGTCGCGTCTTTGATCGTCGATGAGCGGGTAAAAGCGTTATGGGATTTAGAACCAGCTCAGACGTTCCGGTTGTATGGCGAAGACCTGTTTCTCAAGTTGGATATGGTGCTTGCGGGTAAACTTGCCTCCGATTTGCATGCCGAACTGGATACGCTGGTCGCCAACACGCCCTTTTCTTTGGCATTGGATTCCGTTGCCAAGGTGCCTTGGGCGATATCGGAACATCAGGAAGAACTCGAAAGTTGGTCGCTACTACTTCAAGGAACCCTGGGTGACGATAAAATGAAGTTATCTGCCTCGGTGAAGGATAAAAAATACGGTTTGGTAGAGGCCGAGGCAGAGTTTATGTTAGCTGAGTCAGCGATCACTTTTGCCCGGACAGCCATTCATACCGGGTTTGGTTCGGCTCGAGCAAAAGGCAGTATTGCGTTGGGAGAGACGTTATCGTTTCGGCTGGATGGAAATTTGGATGCAATAAAGCTACAGAATTCGCCATTGCCGTTGGCACTGGAAGTGGCTGGCGATATCGCGCTGGAGGGGAATTGGCAGTCTGAGCAATTTAGCTTTAACGCACTGGTATCCGGATTGGATAGCCGATTTGAAAATATCGGCGGGGTGTTTACTGGCGAGGTCGCAGTATCGGGAAGCCCCGCCAGTCAACAATTGTCGGTTGACCTGGACGTGGGTTCCGAGTCGTTGCCGATACAGAAAATTGACCTGGATGTCCAGGTTTCGTTACCGGAAATAACGATTGAAAAACTGGATGTCACTTCCCAGGAGGGGGCCATTTCGGTCTCTGGGCTGGTGCAATTGAAAGAGCGGTTGACCTGGCAGCTGGATTACCGGCTAATGACTGTTTCTGCCGACACCTGGGCTTTGCTGCCTGAACCGTATCGACATTCCATGCTGGATCTTATATCAATAGAGGCTGCCGATGGCGATACTTCCGGTTTTTTTTCAGTTGAAAATGGTGCGCATTCAGTTTTTTTGTCGATTGACAAATTAACCGGGCAGTTAGACTCCGAACCTTTACTTGGCAGTGGCGATGTTCGTTGGCACTCAACTGATCGTCAATTGAGCCTGACCGGTCGAATGCGGGCAGGAAAATCCAGCCTGGTTGTCGCAGGATATCTGAGTGAGGCGAGCTCACACCTCGAACTAACCCTTGACCAGTTATTGTTGGGGTCTTTGTTGCCGGGTACAAAAGGCGAGATCAGTGGCAAGTTTACGGTTAACGGTGCCTGGTCCGAGCCGGATATTCAGGGTAATTTTGAAGCCACCCGCCTGGCTTTTGATGACGGGGTGATTCAAGACGTCAACGGCACGATAAATCTGCTGAAGCTCGGTGCCGATCACTCCTCGGTCAGAGTCAATGGCAACTCGATAACCTATAGTGGCATGCAACTGGAGTCGGCTTCCGTCGCGATCGAAGGCAGTAGCGTATCAAATGAGTGGCGAATGATGGCCGTCGAGTCCGACGGGCGCAGTGGATCGGTGAATTGTCACGGTGAACAGCATGACAGGTTTTGGCAGGTAGATTGTACGTCACTGGAAATCAATCAATTTGACCATCGATGGACGCTGATGGAGCCGGTCAGCTTTCGTTTGGATCGGCAACCGTTCGTTATCGATTTACCTTCAGCTTGTGTCGCCGGCTCGGCCTCCGAGGAGCGATATCTGGGAGCGGCTTGTATCGATGGCTTGAATTGGAGAGCGGATGGTTTTGCATTGGATGTCTCTTTCCACAAAATTGATCTGTCTTTTGTAGAAAAGCTTACAAAAGTGAAGATGCCCGTCAGAGGCAAGATATCCGGCAGGGGCCATCTGATGGATTCACAGGATTTCGGGATTCAGGGCAATATCTATGCGATGACCGACAGACTGGTGGCGGACGCCTCCGGTAGCGTGCCGTTTACCGATGTAGATATGGTGGTGAATCTCAATGGTGATTCCGCGAAAATTGATATGGGTCTGGAAACCACATCCGAGGGCCAGCTGGCGCTGTCTTTGCTGGTGGATAACATTCGAACGAAGCGCTTGGTGACCGGCAAGGTAGAATTATTGGAATTGGATCTTGGCACTCTGTCCCAGTTGTTTCCCGAGTTAGCCGAAGTGAGGGGTAGCCTGGCTGCCCAGGTAGCTCTCTCCGGGAATTTACAGAATCCGGTGGTGGCTGGGCATTGGCATCTATCCCATGGCTATCTGCTCAACGCGGACATGCCTGTTCCGGTGGAGGATGTCAATATTGACGGGAGTTTTTCCGGGTCTGTAATGAAATATACCGGCGCCGCCTCTGCCTGGGGAGGTCTGGTGCAGCTCGAAGGTGAGTTAAACTGGCGTGATCACTGGTATTTAGTGTCTACGCTTACTTCATCTGGATTGAGTCTGGTTCCGGGAAAAGGTATCGCATTGACCATACGACCTGATTTGCGATTGAAAGTGGAGCATGGTCTGCTGAATTTGCAAGGCCGTGTTCATATTCCCGAAGCAACTATTGTGTTACAGGCATTACCAAAAAGTGCCAGGGGCATCTCTTCTGATGTCGTCTACGTCGAATTTCAGGACAGTCAGCCTCTCTCATCTGCCCGCACAGACGCAGACGTGGCCGCATTGGATAGCGAATGGAATTATCGTTTGGACGTGGATGTCAGCTTGGGCGACAGGGTTTTGTTCAAAGGCTTTGGTGTCCATTCCCTGTTAAACGGGGGGATTCGCATAGTGCAGAGTCAATCAGGGTTGTTGTCTGCGATGGGCCAGGTGAATTCATCATTCGGTGATCTGACTTATTGGGGGCAGAGGTTAAAAATTGATCGCGCCTCGATGTTATTTCAAGGTTCGCTGGAAAACCCCCAGCTCGATGTTCGGGCGAGTAGAAAAATAGTGGATGAGTCAGTCACGGTCGGGTTGAACGTGACAGGTGATGCCTTACATCCTGAAGTCGAGGTGTTCTCCGAACCGGCAATGGATGAAACCGATGCCGCCTACTATTTGCTTACCGGCCGTAAACCTCAGTCCGGTGATTCGATTGGCGGCGGCCTTGTTACCAACGCGCTGATATCAGGAGGTGAGTTGACCGGTAACTGGATTACTTCGGGTCTATTCGAAAAACTCGGTGTATCGAATTTTCAGGTCAACGCACAGTCTGAAGCCGGGGGCACCAGCGTTTTGTTGAGTGGCTATATCAACCCCGATTTGCAGCTTAGGTATGGTGTGAAACTGTTTGATGAAGTGAACTCTTTGTCGGTGCGCTATCGGCTTGGTTCCAGCCTGTTTTTGGAAGCCATGAGCGGCTTGAACAATTCGCTGGATGTGATTTATTCGTTTGAAATGAAATAGCCTGCCATGATGAATGTCGTGAAAACGAAACGGAAGGCCAGCCTGTTCTGATTTGTAAAAAAGGGTTAGCTGACAGGATCCTGCTCTTGCCAGACACAGACTTTGTTCCTGCCGAGTTTTTTGGCCTGTTTTAGGGCTTGCTCAGCGTGGTCGAGTAATTTAAACGCACCGGCGACGGTAGAGTGGCTGACGGTTGCGATACCGACACTGACTGTCATGGATATTTTTATATCATTGAAGTTACAGGTCATGGTTTCAATATTACGGCGGATATTTTCTGCTATTTCCAGCGCATCGGCCTGGGTGGTCATGGGTAGCAGGATGCAAAAGGTCTCACCGCTGTATCTGGCCACTAGATTGTTTGCACGCGCTTTCGCTTTGACGATTTGTCTTGTGACAGCGATCAGGCACTTGTCTCCTATGGTATGGCCGAATTTATCATTGACAGTCTTAAAGTGGTCGATATCAATCATAGCGACAGAGAGTGTTGCCCGGTTTTTCTGAGTGTGTTTGCATGCCGAGTAAAACTGTTCATCCAGATAAGTACGGTTTTTTACCCCAGTCAGCGGATCTCTGGATGCCATGTCTTTTATTTGTTGATATGCATCCTCCAGCTCTGCGGTGCGTTGTCGGATTTTTTGTTCGAGAATTTCGTTGGATTGTTGTTGCCTGATAAACGAGTTGCGATGTTTCTGGTTGGACTTGCGCTCGTTATGCAGCGCAAGCTGTTGGCTCGCAACCAATTCGCGCTCTTGGGTCAACAATTGCTTTTGTGAAAAAAATCGCTTTTCTTGTTCCTGGTTCTGATGCTTTGCTATAGCCAGAGAAAGCAACACGGATTGGATTGCGGTAGTAAAAAACAGTGTGTTTTCAGTGAATGCGGTGCGTGGAAACAGCCCTATTTTATTGCCGACCAAAAGCAAGCCACCTGCGACAACGACAATACCGCCAGCGGTGAAATAGCGAGCGGCTTTGTCTCCTTTCAATATCTTGGAAATGCCTATCCATAGACTGATTGTGCCCGTAAAAACAATGACAATGATCACCAGTTTGATGCTGATAAAATAAGGGGCGGACAGACTGGAGAACCAGACCAGAACGGCAAAGGCCAGATACGCCTGAACCACCTTTTTTTTTCGTTGTTCCATATGGCGAACGGCCAAAAAATCGTACATAAACAGGCCGGAAAACAGTAAAAACGACGTAACGAAAAACAGGACAGCATTGTCATTCCAGGCAGCGGAAAATGGCCAAAACAATCGGTAACCCAAACCGGAAACGGTCAGGAAAAACATGCTGACTGCGCCTAAGTAAAGTGAATAGAACAGACAGTAGCGCGCCCCCAGTGTGGTAAACAGGAAAAAACTGAAGCAAGCCATGGCCAATAGGCAGCCGATTATCAGGCCCATGGCAAGGGACTCATTTTGTTTGGCCAGATGAAATTCTCGCGGACTCCAGATGGTCAAAGGCACCTGTAATGATGACGAGCTATGCACCTTGATATACAGCTCCGCTTGTTCGCCAGGTGGCATCTGTATTGGAAATACAAAGGATTGGTGAGGGTACGGCCGCTGGCTAAAAGGGCGGTTATCGCCTGTATAATAGTAGTCTTTGGGAACTCCGTTCACTACCAGGAAAAAGGCAACATGATCCAGAATGGCATAGCCCACCTCAATCAGTCTGTCGACAGGTTCTTCGGTATCGTTTGTCAGAGGTATTTTGATCCAGTAGGTGGAGTCACTGTAACCGAAGTTCAGATTTTGCTCCGGTGATGCCGGTGTGTAGATGGAGTTCGGTTTTTGTAGTATCTTGTCTATGGTGATAGTGTTGGTTTTATCTTCAAAATAGAGCGTATGGGTCGCGGGGTTGATAACATCCTGGCTCAGTGACAAACGGGCATCCTGCGCGAGGCACAGTCCAGGCAGCAGAACAAGCAGTATGATCAAATGTTTGAAAACGGACAAAGTACGGCATCCTGTCATTGATTTCGCCTATAGCCAGTATAGATAAATAACCCAATGTGCTAGAGAAATAGTGTGTATTTTTGTATGAATTAGTCACGCTTTATTACCTCTGCGGGTCGTGGCTCGCCAAAATCCAGAATACCTCCGGGGCAACTGTGTTCTGACAGAGTTTTCGTTACTTTTTCCTTTTGATCTGCTTTTGAATCGCATTATTTATATAATTCACTGGCGTAGCGATTGAGCTGTTCTATAGTAATAATAATTCTCCACAGGAAAATCATAGAAACATTCATTGAGGGATACTGTTTATGTCTGCGAATACTGCTCAAAGTGGTCAGGGTGTGGATGATGTCGTTCTCCAGTACGTGACTTTTCGCCTGGACAATGAGACCTATGGCATCAATGTCATGCAGATTCAGGAAGTGCTGCGTTATACAGAAATCGCGCCTGTGCCTGGTGCTCCCGACTACGTGTTGGGGATCATTAACTTGCGTGGTAACGTGGTAACCGTCATCGACACTCGCAAGCGCTTTGGTCTGACCGAGGCTGATGTGTCGGATCATACCCGTATTGTGGTTATCGAGATTGCTGGACAGGTGTTGGGAATACTTGTCGATTCAGTCGCTGAAGTGGTTTATTTGCGGCAGTCCGAAGTTGAAACCGCGCCGAATGTAGGTAACGAGGAAAGCGCAAAATTTATTCAGGGAGTGTGCAACAAAGACGGCGAACTGATTATTCTGGTTGAGTTTGAAAAATTGCTGACTGAAGAAGAGTGGGCCGACATGGAAGGCCTGTAAGTCGCGGTTGCTTTGTAGTTCATTTCGATATTTTCTTTTCGGGCTGTTTATCAGCCCATTTTTCCTCTTGACCTTACCCTGAAATAAGCGGTTTTTTAATGCCGTTATGCTGGATCATTAAGTTGGTCAGCAATTTGCTTAAAAAAGACTATCGATACCACAGACGACATATTTTCGACGGTTTGACTAAAAAATCAAACTGGTCGTCGTGTAATCTGCTGCAATGGTCTTTTTAAGGAATGCTTCAATGATAAATTCAATTGACTGGCCCATGATAATGGTCGCGATGACCTTCGCTTTTCTTGTTTTTGCGTTGATCCAGCAGCGCATTGCAGTCCAGCAACTGAGAAAAGAGCTGAAACAAAAAGAAGACGAGATAAAAAAAGAGCTAAGAGGAGTGACCAGCTCCTCTATCGGGATAGGCAAACGCTTGCTTCAGTTTGATAGTGAATTCCGCAATCTGGTGACCAAAGTCGATGAAATGATGCATGACGACCCGTCCCGCGTTTCTTATCACGAAGCCTCCCGCCTGGTCAGTCTGGGTGCGGAAATCGAAGACCTGGTCGCCAGTTGTGGTTTGTCGAAGCCGGAAGCCGAGCTGGTACAGGCCGTGTATCAGGGGAGTGGCCAGATGCGCCAGTGATCTCGGTTCAAAAAGTAACGGCTAACGTCTGTCATTGGGCTTGGTCGTCACGATATTTCCGATGGCATGATCGATGTCGCTTTGGCAAGTTCAACGACTCTGGCCACTCGATTGCGGGTCGGCAAGCGAATGTCAGTAGCGTCTATCGCTGTCCTGGTAATTCAGGCCCTTGGTCTGGGCCTGCTTTTTGATGGTGTCGAATAGTTGTATATCGAGTGACGATGACGCATCCGGGGTTGTCGTCACTTGGGCTTCGAGGTAGCGCCTGCGTCGTTCGCCGAGTGTTGCCAGTTGCGCTTGAAGTTCTTTTCGCTCTTTGGCTTTTGCCAATATGACTGCTCGCTGTTTTTCGGGGGTCATCGCTCTTATCTCGTCCGGTAAAAGTGCTTGATCAATCTCTTCCAGTTTGACCCGGCCTGTCGCCACGTCATCGACCAGTTCGCTGTCGGCGAGGAAATTCTTTCTGCCACTCTCGGTGGCATTGTATTCGGCACGTCGGGCTAAAGCTGCCGAGGTTGCGATTTTATATAACCTGTCGCTGGTTTCGACCTTGGCTGCCAGTTTTTGCCTTTTTTCTGCCGTCCCGTAGAAAATACGCGTGTTATCCAGTTTATCGGAAAGCTTTGCGATGTCGGCATCATAGGGTGTGGCTGTCGGCAATGCGCCACCATTTTGGGCGACGTTAAAATAGTCGCCACCACCGAGTCGCGCTATTTGATTCCAGTGCCTGCGGGTTTCAATCGCGTCACCACACTGGATTGTATTGACCAGAATACCTTTGATATTGGCGATAGCCAGTGTTTTGGCAAAGGGTATATCATCCTGGTAGTCCATATGTGCCGGTGCGTCGCCGACCAGAAATACGACTTTGTAGCTGTTCTGGTCGTTACTCCATTTTATTCCCTCGATTGCTTCGTGCAGTGCCTGATTGACGCTCTCCGGTGCATCGCCACCGCCGTCAGCTTGAAAACCCATTAGGTGAGCATAAATTGAGTCAAGGTCTGTGGATAGATCCGTTGTGCGGGTAACATATTGGTCGCCTCGGTCACGAAATGCGATCAGTCCCATTTTTATATCCGGTGCCGGGTCGGCGTTAGCCATTGAACTGGCAATGGCCCAGATTTTCTCTTTCGCCGCTTGGATCATGCCGCTCATGCTGCCCGTTGTATCGAGAACGAATACAACTTCAATTTTCGCTCTTGTCATCGCCTGTTGTGCTGTGGGCTTGGTATTCTGTATGGAGGGCGAGGCCATAACAGGGCTGATTTTATCGGCAGAGGGTTTGGCCGCCGGGTATTGGCTGATGGTCAGTGCCGTGGCAGTGAATACGCTCAGTGCCAGTAATCTGCTGTTCATTGGTAATCTCCTTTGTCGACTTGTTCGCTTTTTCATAACCGGGGTTGCTTTACGACTGTTACTTTAGGCAGACAGCAGGCAAAATAGCAGACACGACCAGGTAAAATGTTTGACCGATGATTTACAAAACTTTTACCAAACCTGTCTACATTGAAGGGGTATGGTGTATTGAGGTTGGCCAGATTGTGACTATGGACAGAAAACTGAAACTATTGATTGTCGAAGACGAAGCGGCGATACGCATTGGCCTGGTCGATGTGTTGGTGTATCACGGCTATGCGGTGGATTTTGCCAGTGAAGGCCCGGAGGGTCTGCGCAAGGCGCTTACTGGCCACTATGATTTAATTTTGTTGGACGTTATGTTGCCGGGTATGGATGGTTTCGATATTTGCCGGCGCATCCGCGAGAAGGATCAATCACAGCCGATTATTATGCTGACTGCCCGGAATACCGATGAAGAAATTATCCTTGGCCTTACCCTGGGTGCTGACGACTACGTCGCCAAACCGTTCTCGGTTGCCCAGTTAGTGCTCCGGGTGGCAGCGGTCTTGCGACGATCTCGGTCAGTGGTTGAGCAGTCAAGCCAGTTGTTATTGGGTGAGGTGACTGTCGATACGCGTAATTTGACCGGTTCCAGGGGCGACACTCAACTGGTATTTACCCGAAGGGAAGTGGATATTTTGGCTTACCTGATGGCAAACCGCGATCGACCTGTTTCCAGGGACGAGTTGCTGCACAAGGTGTGGGGCTACCAGAACGAGATGGCTATCGAGACCAGAACCGTGGATATACATATTGCAAAACTTCGCAGAAAAATTGAAGTGGATAACAAAGATCCGCGTTTGCTGATCACTGTGCGTGGGGAGGGCTATCGGCTGAAGGTGAACCATGACTAGCGGTCGAGCCATATGAAACCGGATATTTCGATAACGCGACTTCGCTGGGTGGTGTCTGCTTTCGTTATTGCACTGATGGTGCCGGCCGTGGTTTTGGTCTGGCATGCCTATAGCCAATTGAAATGGGAAACCTATGTGCAATATAGCCGCCTGGCGGAAGAACTGATCAATAGTGTTCAACGCCATCTGATCGATTTTGTCGAGTCTGAAGAAAAACGGTCATTCGGTGATTTTCAGTTTCTTGTCGTGAGCGGAGATCCTGCCGCCAATTACCGTGAAACCTCTCCATTGGCGCAGTTTCCTTTAGCTACGACACATGGCTGTTTAGGTTATTTTCAGGTAGATGCCGGGGGGAATTTTTCTTCGCCGCTGTTGCCGGCAACTGTCAGTCAGGCCAGTGACTATGGGGTGACGGCCGGTCAACTGGTTGAACGTCAGCGAAG
The DNA here is from genome assembly GCA_002747055.1 of Gammaproteobacteria bacterium. Lineage (GTDB taxonomy): Bacteria > Pseudomonadota > Gammaproteobacteria > Pseudomonadales > Oleiphilaceae > LZORAL124-50-18. Next base: position 20,759 of record PDSQ01000025.1, on the reverse strand, counting down.
TATCGAGGCTTTACTGGGTGTTCTGCAAGACAATCGATTGGTCAGCAAGCGTGCCGGTCAGAAATACAGCATACGAAAAGACACCTTTCCCACGAAGCGCTCTAGTCTAGGTTTGTCCGAGCCTGCGGTAAAAGAAAAGGCGCCGTCAATTGAACCTGTGACTGTGCAGACAAATTCAGGCAGTCCTGTCCCTGCCATATCGTCGGCCGCCAGTCGAAGTACTGCCAAAATGGCAGGATTCGATGAACTTGACTCAAGAAGCGCTTCAGCACCAAAACGTCTGGACAGTGCCCAGGGCAATTTACTTGGCAAAGTGCAGGACTTGCCATTGCAGAAGACATTTCAACGAAAACGAGATTTCGATTCGGTAAAGCACATGCCTCTGCGTCAGAAAAAACGGGAAAGTCGCAAGGAGCAGACTGCCTTGGCCGAGCTGAAGCAGGTGACCGGCGCATCTGACGAGGTGTTTATCACGCAAAAAATTCGCTTGTTTGAAAGTGAGATCGAGCCGTATCGGTTCAGCTTGCTAAACAGTGGCCATTTCGTCTTGTACAGGCAGGTATGGCGCTCTGGAGAGCGTTATGTTCAGGGAGCCTTGTTTGAGCAAAAGGCGTTCTTGGATAGCGTGGTCGCCCAAGCCTTTTCAGGTTCACAGCTATCACGAATCAGCCAGCTTATTGTCGCTTATCAGGATGCCGTGTTGACGGTTTTAACCGGCAAGCAAACGCGGGGTTACTTGTTGAGCCGGTCTGACTTGCAGGGGCAGGTACTGTATCGTTCGCCGCTTTTATCGCCTTTCGAGAATCTTGAACTGATCTTCAGTGTGGGCGAACTACCGCTTTCTGACAGTGCCAGTGTCATCAATTATACCTTTGCGGTTTTTGTGCTTGTGTTATGTCTGGCCGGCCTGGTGTTTTATCGACTGGGCGTCAGCCAGCTAAAACTGGTGCGACAACAGCAAGATTTCGTGGCCGCCGTCAGCCATGAACTCAAAACACCTCTCACGTCGATTCGTATGTATGGAGAAATTCTAAAAGCCGGTTGGGCGGGCGAAGAAAAAAAGCAGCGATACTATTCCTATATTTATGCTGAGAGTGAACGTCTGTCCCGGTTGATTGACAATGTATTGCAGCTGGCCCGCTTTGACCGCAATGAAATTCAACTGGACTTAAAAACCATGACTGTGCGGGAATTGACGGATAGGGTGCGATCCCGAATTGACAGCCATTGTGAGAATGCCAGTTTTGTATTGGCGATCGATATCGAGGCCGGGTGCGATAAACTGGCTTTGCGTGTAGACCCCGATGCATTTGTGCAGATCATCATCAATCTTGTGGATAATGCCATTAAGTTTTCTGCCAAAGCACAACGCAAAGCCATTGATTTTTCTGTCAAGCAGGTCTCAAACCGGGTTGAGTTTTCTATTCGGGATTTTGGGCCGGGTATTCCCCGAAAAAGCATGAAAAAGATTTTCAGCCTGTTTTACCGAATGGAGAACGAGCTGACCCGGGAAACGTCAGGTACAGGAATTGGCCTGGCCCTGGTCAATCAGTTGGCGCTGGCGATGGCGGCTGAAGTGACTGTTAAAAATCGAGACCCTGGCGCATTGTTTACGTTGCGATTGGCTATTCAGTGATGGGTTAAATCAACCAGAACAATTTAATTTGATCGATCGCCAGAGCTCTGTTTGTGGGCAGTCAACCCTTAAAAAAATGTGATAATTATCAGGTGACAAAGATCGATGACCACAGAACGAAACGATTCCAATAAAAGTGACTTTTTACGACTATTCGTCGCTGACTATAGCGACCCTGTACACGGAGCCGCCATTGTGCGCTTGCTGGATGGCTATGCCTCCGAAGAGGCAGGTGGTGGTGAACCATTGTCGGAACAGGTGAAGAAAGAGCTGGTCAAGGCGCTCAGCCGGATTCCGTATGCTTACAGCGTGCTTTGTTTCGAGGCCGATTTGCCTGTCGGGTTGATCAATTGTCTCCAGGGGTTTTCAACCTTTAAGTGCCAGCCATTGATCAATATTCACGATGTTGTGGTAGCCGAATCGCACCGGGGCAAAGGCATCTGTGCCAGGATGTTGTCTCTGGTTGAACGTGTCGCCCGGGAAAGAGGCTGTTGTAAAGTGACACTGGAGGTGTTGGAAGGTAACCGGCCTGCCCGCATCGCCTATCAGAAGTATGGTTATTCCGGTTATGAGCTGAACCCGGCATTGGGCAAGGCATTGTTCTGGCAGAAAATGCTATAGTGTGTTGCAGATCGATAAAAAGTGGTGCCGGATTCTCGACCGCCAGATTACCAGGTTATCTGCAAGGTACGGATGAATGGATTAGTCTGGCGTGATTTCCAAGGGGCTCGCTGCCAGTGCCGATTCGCTTGCCAGTGACTTCAGTTGCTGTCTCCGCTGCTTTACCGGTAACGCACCTAATCGTTCGACTGCTTTGTAGAATCGGGGGAAGTCGTGATTGCATTGCTGTAACAGTCGGGCGAACGCGGGAACGTAATCCTGGTAGTTGGCGACGGTAATCAGTTTCGCATTGTTGATCTCCGATGCAAACCAGCGGTCGTAGCCGCGAAATGACCACGATTTCGACATCGCCGCATATTTTCTGCGCAATTGTTCGATAATAGCCCGCTTCCTGTTCAGCATCGTTTCGCTGTCTAACGGGGTTTTGTAGAGTTTTTTCAACTCTGTGTTTGTGGCCAGCACGAGCTGGGTAAACCGCTGGTGGTAGTGTTTTCTCCGCCTGATTTTAGCGAGTTGATCCGCCTGGTCGTGTTTTTCCAGCCATCGTTTTAAACCGGCAAGCTCCACAGCTGTCGCGAAGCTCTCGTTAAAAGCGGTATCACCGTCGATGTAGACGACTCGGTGGGCCAGTTCGTGAAATACCAAAGCGGCGAGATTCGGGTCACTCCGCGTGATAAATGTGTTTAACACCGGGTCATCGAACCAGCCAAGGGTTGAGTAGGCAGTGACACCCGATACATAGACATCCAAGCCTCGATCAGACAGCTTTTGGGCGAATTGTTGCGCCTCTGATTGCGCAAAGTAGCCTCGATATGTCTGGCACCCTACAAAGGGGTAACACCATGTTTCGCCCTCGAGACTAAATCGCTTGGCGGCGGTAACGTTCCAGATAACGTAGCGCTGTTTTATATCCACGTAGTCGAGATAGGCGTTTCCTGTCGGCAATGACAGTTCAGTGACGGCAAATTTTCTGGCCGCCAGGATCAGCTCAAGTTTTGCCCTTAGTTTTGCGCTGGTTGACTCGCGGCTCAATAGTTCTTCTATCGGCTCTCGTTTCGCCAACAGTGAAAGTTGCCCTACCGCCGCCTGTTGGTAGTAGGCCATTTCTGAACAGGCGACAAGAAAAAAAATGCCAGCAAGAAAAAAACAACGAAAAAGCCAAACCATGCGATCTTTCCTTGCAGAAACTGTGTTGAATAACGAGAAAACCGGATTTATGTCTATACTAACAAAAACACAGTCTTAATTGCTTCTACCATGTTTGACAGGGAATACGATGGAACGGCGCACCAGCCAGCGAAAACCCATATATTTGGAGGCCGAGCTCAGTTGGCAAAAGCGAGTCAACTGGCCGTGCACGATCGAAGATTTTTGTGCGGAAGGGATGTTTATCAGATTCGACCAATCCAATTTGGATCAAATCAGTGGCATCTACTCCAAGCAAGCGAACAATGCCATGAATGTTGCGTTCAAGGTAGATGACCGATCATTTAATATTCTTGTAAAGCCAGTGCGTATGGCACACGCCGCAATGGGTGTGAGGTTTCTTGAAGCCCACCCTGATGCATTTGCAGCGATGTTGCTTGAGTGTTCCCGCAATACTGATCCTGCCCAAGTTATCTCGGAAAACAGTAAAGCCGCGTTTGTGACCAGGCAATTTACCAAAACGCTTCATCAGCGACTGAAGCCCTTATTGGAAACGTTTTTTTATACGCTGGAAGAGAACCTGAGGGACGCGGCGAATCATTCGGCAGCTGATCAACTGGCCAATCAGTTAATAGACTCGGTATCACTGATTGCGCGCAGTCAGCCGGCGATAACCGCCAGCTTTCTGGACAACTTGGTTTCCCCGGCCAAAACTCCGCCCGCAAAGACTCAGAGTAACGATTCATTGAGCCTGATCGATAGAACCGAGTTTGAGGACTGGCTGACCATCAAGGTAATGATTACCAAAGCGGAAGCTCAATACCATGGTACGCTTCTGCAATTGAAAATGAGGCTCGACAAGGTGGGCATCGTGAATGCGACGGGGCACCAGAATCCTTATGGCCCGGACATGATTTGTTATGCGTTTAAGGCCGCTAGTGCCCCGCTCAATTTACTGAAGCAGCCTGAGAAAATTTATTACAAAATCTTTGAAACCGAGGTGTTGCAGCATCTCGATGCACTTTATACTGAATTGAATCAAATTCTGATTCGGCAGAATATTCTGCCTGACCTGAAACTGAATCAGTATTTGTCCGGGCGAAAAAACAGGCTGGCACCGGCCGCCACGGATAAACGCACCAAGGATGATGATGCAAAAATCGGTACCGGAAAAAACCCTCAGCAGGAGGCCGCCGATGCGGTCCAGAATCTGCAGACGCAGCGTCAGCGACAGGCCTCAGCCGGTTTTGCTGGCAACTCGAACGCGTTGCCTACTGCAGAAGCGGCAGAGGTTTTTTCTGATAAGCATGAAAACTTTTCGGCCTTTGGTCAGGAGCGCGGCCAGTTAGCTTCCAGTCGGTCAGCGACTGGGCCGTTTTCTGTCGGGGATACGTTCTCGCCGATGCCTGAATCGAGACGTATCGCAAATACGCCGGAACCAAACCGGGAAGAGCAGTTTCAGAAGGCTTTAGTGCCGCCATTTTCGAATGACTCCAGCGTTGCGGATCTGCAAGCTCGGCTCTCGACCAATCTCTCGAATGCAGAGTCTGTGTTCAAATCTGTCCAAGGTCTGTTTTCGGTTTTGGATAAAACCCGCCAAGGGAAATCCGCTAAAGCTGATTCGGTTCCGGTTTCAGATTTACCTAAATGGAGTCCGGCGGAACTTCAAAACAGTTTGCAAAGGCTGCAAAAACTGACCGCGAGGGGACAGGTAAACACCGATGTCAGAGATGAAAAGTTAGCTGATCGCGTTATTTCTGATCTGCGGACAGAAGGTGCGGAAGAGAAAGTGCTGGATGGGGAGCAAAAAGAGACCCTGGATGTGGTCGATCGGTTCTTTCTCGGTATGGTGTCCAGCGAGAAAATTACGGATCAGGTCAAGTCGCAGTTGGTCAAATTGCAGGTGCCTGTGCTTAAGGTGTTGTTAAAAGACAAAGCTTTTCTGGAGCGGAAAGACAGTCCTGTCAGGGTGTTACTCAATAGAATTGCGCAACTGGGGTTGAAAGGCGGTCGCTTCAGCCCGGTGACCCAGCAAAAGATCGATTCTGTGATCTACCGGATTAACGAGGAGTTCGAGCAGGATATCAATGTTTTTGACGAAGCCGTAGCGGAGCTTGACGAAGTCATAGACCGGCAGAATTTGCTGTATCGCCGCAATGTCGAACGGGTTATGTCAGCAGCCGAAGGGTCACAAAAGGTTGACCTGGCCAAAAAAGTGGTTGCCGAGGAAATCAAGAAACGGACAGCAGGGCGACATATTCCGAAAGCGGTGGTTACTCTTATCAATGGGGGCTGGCGGGACTTGTTGTCGCTGACTTATATTCGTCAGGGCGAGGGTAGTCAGGCATGGCAAGACTATTTGAATGTTATCGATACGCTTATTGCCTATGGTGACAATCCGCATATGGATGTAAACCTGGTTGAGTTACTCAAAACGATTCAGGAGGGGCTTTCTTCAATCTCGTCAAATCATATGCCATCTGGTCATATTCGTGATCAGCTCAAACAGTTTATAGTCGGTAGTAAAGAGCGACCGCCGGAAATGATTGAAATGCCTGGAACGACGTCTGCTGAGCAGGAACGGGACAAGCGGCTGTCCAGGGATCGGTACAGGGGGCTGCAACGCTGGATACACAGAGCCCAAAAGCTGGCTGTGGGAAGTTGGATAAAACACATCAAGAACAAGGAAGACCCGGTGTTTATGCGTTTGGTGTGGATTGGCAAGGGCTTTTCCAAATTTGTTTTTGTCAACCATCAGGGCATGAAAGTTATCGAGCTTGAATTGTTGAAACTGGCAGGAATGATGCATCGTGGTGTGTTAGTGCATGATTCCACTTATGAAACACCTATTGTCGATGAAAGCCTCGACAATATGGTTAAAAGTGTTTACGAACAATTATCGTTCGTGACTACACATGATGAAATCACCGGCTTGGTAAATCGCAAGGAAATAGAGCGGAACATAAAGAAAAAGTTGGCGAAAGGGACTGAAGATGGAAGCTGTAATCTGATATACATCGACCTTCGCCAATTCAGAATAATTAACGACCACGCCGGTTATGATGCGGGGGATCAATTGCTGAAAGAAGTGGCCGGGATTATTCGGTCTTGTGCTCCCGAGGGAGCCATTCTGGCACGGATGGGCGGTAATGAATTTGCGGTACTGACAGACAAGCCAGAGGCTGAAGCGCTGGGACGAAAACTCTTGACTGCCATTGAAGAACATGAGTTTCAATGGAAGGATGCGGAATATCCGGTTTCGGCAAATATCGGTATTGCCGTTTCCAGCGAGTATTTAACCAACACCGAGAGTCTCCTGGGCGCCGCGGAATCGGCCTGCCGCAGCGCCAAGAAATTGGGTCCGAATCGACTGTCTATTCATAACCCAGATAAAAACAGTCTCTCCCGGCAAAAGCAAATCGTCGCAAAGGTCGCTGGTTTTAAAGATCTGGATAAAGAAAGAATATTGCTGCGATGTCAGAAAATCATTCCATTGCATATGTCCAGCAAACTCAATACCCACTACCAGATTTTGTTGAGTGTTTATGATGATAACGGCCACCTGATACCCGCGAGTGAGTTTGTACGAACTGCTGAACATTACAACCGCATGAAAACGGTCGATTGCTGGGTGATCGGGCATATGATGGACTGGATTGCCGAGAACCAAGCGGTGTTTCAACGAATGGGCGGGGTCAGTATCAATTTGACCGGACATTCTTTGAACGACGATTCTCTTTTGGAGGTTGTCTACGATAGGTTGAGTAAGCGCAAGTCGCCGCTTGAAAGAGTCTGCTTCGAAATTACTGATGCTTCTGAAATCTCGAATATCAATGATGTGGCAGATTTTATTCGTGAATTGAAGGAGACCGGTTGTTTATTCAGCTTAGGCAGTTTCGGGGCCGGGATTTCTTCTCATAGTTTACTGAAATCCCTGCCTGTTGATCTGATTAAGATAGATGGAAGTTTCGTTAAAGATTTGTCCAACAGTCCTGATGACCGGGTAATGGTCAAGTCGATGACTGAAATGGCTCATTTGATGGGTAAAGAAGTGGTTGCCTGTCAGGTCGAGGACAAGCCAACCCTGGAAATGATAAGGTGGCTCGGAGTCGACTACGCACAAGGCTACGGGATAGAAAAGCCCCGTCTTATCAATACAATTTGATTGTACCCGGCACTCGGATTGACTCAAGAATGCTGTGTCCGTTGTCATGGCAGCGGCAATGGGGTTGTGAATGCGAGCGGTGATTGCAGCGATGCCGGCATACAAAACAATTTGTTGCGATGTTCTGCCTGGCGAACGACTCAAGACATATTGCGGGAATAATATATTTCCATCATTTCTTTTCGTAAACGTTCAGCTATTATTTTCCTGTTGCCTTCTTCAAACTGCGATTCCTTGTCACCGAAAAGGTAGTTGTCCAGGTCAAACTCTTTCAGCAGCATTTTGGTATGAAACATGTTCTCCTGATAGACATTGACATCTATCATTTCATAGGCCTGTTTGGTGTCTTCGCTCAAGTAGTTTTGAATCGAGTTGATATCGTGGTCAATATAATGCTTGGTGCCATCCACGTCCCGGGTAAAGCCTCTTACCCGGTAATCCACTGTCACTATGTCGGAATCAAAGCTATGAATCAGATAATTCAACACTTTTAGCGGAGTAATCAAGCCACAGGTAGAAACATCGATGTCGACGCGAAAAGTACTTATGCCATCATCCGGGTGACTTTCGGGGTAGGTGTGCACGGTGACGTGGCTCTTGTCAAGATGGCTGACCACCGTTTCCGGTAACGGCCCGGGGCTTTCCCTGAGGTCATTGGCGTCGGTTGGAATTTCTTCTTCCGCTATCAGCATGGTGACACTGGCCCCATGTGGTTCATAGTTCTGGCGAGCCACATTGAGAATGGTGGCGCCGATGATTTTGACAACATCGGTGAGTATCTGGGTCAGGCGTTCGGCATTGTACATGGCATTGATGTACGAAAGGTACTCGCTTTTGTGTTGAGGCGACTTGGCGTAGCAAATGTCATAGATGTTAAAACTAAGTGATTTTGTCAGGTTGTTGAAACCGTGAAGCATCAGTTTCTTATCCATATTTTCCCCTTCTCGGATAAGTGAACAAAACCGCCTGATTCAGGACTTGCCTGCGCGACCGTTTGCAGAATGTCATAGCTCAATGATAATGTCGATAACATGATGCGAAAATGCGATTGAAGTAAGCTTTTTCATCCTTTGGTTCGGAACTGAATGGCACTGCCAACGTCAGAGCAGTGCCGATTTCGACATCGCTTTTCTCCAGTATGATCGATGTACGGCAATAGTTTTCGGTAGATAACTTAAATGCGCTCTCCACCCGCTTTTTCTTTTTGGTCGTTTATCTGGTGATCGCTTCAATATACCGAAATGATTGGCCGGCAAGAGTATCACAAAACTACTGTTCAGGTTAGCGCCATTTGTTTTATTTTTAATCTATACTCTATCGAGAGAACAGACGGTAATCTCTGTGTGATTTTACAGGTGGATGTGATAGGCCTATAGTAGAATATTTCACCTGCTGAAAGCAGGCGAATTGTTGTTGGGCCATATAAACGGGTCATTCTACAGGCAGAAGAAGGTGAGCCAGGTTCTTCGTCTGGAGTCTCATGGTGCAGTCAATAATAATTGGGCAGGAATGTACGCGCGTTGATGAAGCTTGATGGGGGGTTCCTGCAACAGATGGTTCCAGAATAAAAAAATGGGAAGTTAACATGGTTGCAATTGCTAAATCGGCAGAAAACAAGACCAAGCATTTGGACTTTTTCTTGTCGCAGTGCCATAGAAGGCGTTATCCCGCTAAAAGTACCATTATCTATGCAGGCGATAAAAGCGATTCTCTGTTTTATATAATTAAAGGTTCTGTCACCGTCATTATCGAGGATAATGACGGTCGCGAAATGATTATGGCCTATCTCAACGCAGGTGATTTTTTCGGCGAGATGGGGTTGTTCGACAATATGGATTCGCGAAGCGCCTGGGTCAAAGCGAAAACCGAGTGCGAGGTAGCTGAAATCAGCTATACCAAGTTCAGGGAAATCTCTGTCGAGAATCCTCGCATACTGTATTTTATCGGCGAGCAAATGGCCTCACGCCTGCGTCAAACGACGCGAAAAGTCGGTGACCTGGCATTCTTGGACGTGACCGGTCGCGTTGCCCGGGCATTGTTGGATCTATGTCGCGAGCCTGATGCGATGACGCATCCGGATGGTATGCAGATCAAGATAACCCGGCAGGAAATTGGCCGAATTGTCGGCTGTTCCAGGGAAATGGTCGGGCGGGTGTTGAAAACGCTTGAAGACCAGGGGCTGGTTCAGGTCAAGGGTAAAACGATGGTAGTTTTTGGTACTCGTTAGCGAGCGGCGACAACCCGCTATTTCACAGCGTTTGATAGACAAGTTTGATAGATAAGGTAAATAAGGGAAATGAAAGTCAAAGAACTATTGATCAACAATCGCCGGTGGGCAGAGACAGTCAATAGCGAGAAGCCGGATTTTTTTACAAAACTGTCTTGTCAGCAAAATCCTGAATTTCTTTGGATTGGATGTTCGGATAGCCGTGTACCGGCAAATCAAATTGTAGATCTGTTGCCGGGTGAACTCTTTGTTCACCGAAATGTGGCGAATCTGGTTGTCCACACTGATTTTAATTGCCTTTCAGTGATTCAGTTTGCCGTCGATGTTTTGCAGGTTAAGCATATCATCGTGTGTGGCCATTATGGCTGTGGCGGTATTCGCTCCGCATTGGCGAAGGAACATTCAGGTTTGATTAGCAATTGGCTTCGCCATGTTCAGGATCTTGAAAAAATCTATCACGCTGACCTCGCTTCGGTGACACCAGAGTCCGCTCGCGAAGACAAGATGTGCGAGCTAAATGTGATAGCCCAGGTGGATCATGTCACGCAAACCACTATTGTGCGCGATGCCTGGTCAAGAGGGCAGGCGGTCAAAGTGCATGGTTGGGTATATGGTATTCATGATGGAATTGTCAACGACCTGAACGTCACAATCGATCAACCGGATAACGTGGATGAAACAGTCGACAAGGCAATTCGCCGGATCTTTAGCGATGCTTAGTTGATGCTGTTATCAGAACTAACTTAAACTGCCGCCGCCCTTTCCCTGGAACGGCGGCGATGGTTTGCCTCCGGGTCAAAAAAGACGTCATCCGCTAATTCCCGATGGTTGATTGTTCCGTTTCTCTGGCAATGGCTCTGTAGCCAATATCCGTGCGCATATAGGCACCTTGCCATTGTATCGATTTAGCGATGTCATAGGCATTTTTTTGCGCTTCGGTGACATTTTTGCCCAATGCAGTCGCACATAGCACGCGCCCGCCATTGGTCAATACTTTGCCTTCCGACTCAACGGTGCCGGCATGGAATACCTTGGCAATGGCTGTTTCAGCTGGGATGCCGGTGATTTCGTCACCTTTGTTATAGGCATCAGGGTAACCGCCTGCTGCCAGCACTACGCCGACTGAAGCACGTTCGTCCCATTGTGACTGACATTGGTCAAGTCGTCCTGCAATGGCCGCCAGACACAATTCAGTCAGATCGGACTGCATTCTCATCATAATCGGTTGTGTTTCAGGATCACCGAAGCGGCAATTGTATTCGATGACTTTAGGATCGCCGTCAGGCGAAATCATCAGGCCCGCATAAAGAAATCCGACATAGTCATTGCCCTCTTTCGCCATACCTGCAACCGTTGGTATAATCACTTGTTGCATGATTTTGTCATGCACGGCCTGGGTGACGACAGGGGCCGGAGAGTAAGCTCCCATACCGCCCGTGTTAGGGCCTGTGTCGCCATCACCCGCGCGTTTATGATCCTGACTGGTGGCCATTGGAAGGACATTTTTACCGTCAACCATGACGATAAAACTGGCTTCTTCTCCTTCCAGAAAATCCTCGATAACCACTCTGTGGCCAGCGTCGCCAAATTTGTTGCCAGCCAACATATCACGCACGGCGTCTTCCGCCTGTTCGAGTGTTTCTGCCACGATAACCCCTTTGCCCGCGGCCAGGCCGTCTGCCTTGACAACGATGGGGGCTCCTTGTTTTCGTAGGTATTCCAGTGCCGGTTCGACGTCGACAAAGCTTTGATAAGCCGCCGTCGGGATCGCGCGTCTGGCCAGAAAATCCTTGGTGAAGGCTTTGGAGCCCTCCAACTGAGCGGCGCCCTGGCTGGGGCCAAAAATTGGTAGCCCGAGATCCTGGAAATAATTGACAATACCATCGACCAAAGGCGCTTCCGGGCCGACTATGGTGAGATCAACCTGGTTTGCTTTGGCGAATGCAGCCAGGCCAGCTTTGTCCATGACATCGACGGCAATATTCTCGAGCTTGTCATCCCGGCCGGTTCCAGCGTTACCGGGCGCGACGTAAACACGTTCGACCTTGGTGGATTTTGCCGCCTGCCATGCCAGTGCATGTTCTCTGCCGCCACTGCCGATAACCAGTACTTTCATCATGTCATTTCCGTTGTCATTGGGGGAAGGGTGAGTTTGAAATCATTAGAGCTAGTGTCTGAAGTGACGCATGCCGGTGAATACCATCGCTATGTCATGCTCGTTGGCAGCATCGATGACTTCTTGATCTCGCCTCGAGCCGCCGGGCTGAATCACTGCCTTGATCCCGGCTTTGGCTGCCGCGTCAATGCCGTCTCTGAAGGGAAAAAATGCGTCGGATGCCATAACGGAACCAGTTACTTCCAGTCCCTCGTCTTTAGCTTTGATGCCCGCAATTTTTGCGCTGTACACCCGGCTCATCTGGCCAGCGCCTATACCTATGGTGCGGCCGTTTTTTGCGTAAACGATGGCATTGGACTTGACAAACTTGGCTACTTCCCAGGCGAACAGCAGGTCATTGAGCTCCTGTTCGGTGGGTGAACGATCTGTCACCATTTTCAGTTCATCATCATTGACCATACCCAGGTCTTTGTCTTGCACCAGAACCCCCCCGGTCACTTTTTTGTAGTCCAGGCTGGGTGAGCGGTAAGGGGCAATCTCTCCGGCAGCCAACACGCGCACATTGGCTTTGCTTGCCAGTATTGACCGGGCATCTTCGGCAATGGCAGGAGCAATGATGACTTCCACAAACTGTCGATCCCGAATTAATTGCGCGGTTTCTGCATCGAGTTCACGATTGAACGCGATGATCCCGCCAAAGGCAGAGGTTGGATCGGTGGTATACGCCAGTTCATAGGCTTGCTTGATGTCGATACCGATGGCGACACCGCATGGATTGGCGTGCTTGACGATGACGCAAGCGGGGTCGGCAAAAGGTTTGACACATTCGAATGCGGCGTCGGTATCGGCAACATTGTTAAAAGAGAGCGGCTTGCCCTGAATTTGTCTGGCGGTGGCGACACTGGCTTCGGTAGCTTTGCTTTCTCTATAATAGGCGGCTTTCTGGTGGGGGTTCTCGCCGTAGCGCAGGTCTTGGACTTTACTGAATTGAGTGTTGAGAGTACGGGGAAACCCGGTCGCTTCCGTCTGTACCTGCAATCCCAAATAGTTGGCGATGGCACCGTCATAAGACGCGGTATGCTCGAAAGCTTTTACCGCCAGCTCGAAACGGGTTGGATAGGAGAGACAGCCATTATTGTCGTTCATTTCTTTCAAAATGCGCTGATAGTCTGAGGTATTGACCACAACCGCGACATCCTGATGGTTTTTTGCCGCTGACCTCACCATTGTCGGGCCACCAATATCGATATTTTCCATGGCGGCAGCTAGGTCACAGTCAGGGCGAGCGACCGTGGCCTCGAAGGGGTAGAGATTGACGACAATCATGTCGATTGGCTGGATATCCTGTTCGCACATCACTGTGTCATCAATTCCCCGTCGACCGAGAATACCACCATGGATCTTCGGATGCAGGGTTTTGACCCGGCCATCCATCATTTCGGGAAAACCGGTATAATCCGACACTTGTATCGCATCGATCTGATTTTCCTTTAGTAGTTTGAATGTGCCGCCAGTAGAAAGGATCTCTACACCTGCTCTGGCCAGGAATTGGGCAAACTCTACAATGCCGTTCTTGTCTGAAACACTGATTAATGCGCGATGAATTTGAATAGCGGTATGATTGTCTGTCATGTTCATTATCTATGGTAAATGGGTAAAGCCAGGAGTTGGCTCCCCTGGATGGAATCGACAGGGGAAAGGGTAACACATGGAAATTCTAAGAATGATTAGCGAGATTGGCAAGTGAGTCTGAAGTATTGGCTAGGCTTTGCCTGTTCTGGCTATCAGCGGGAGTTGCCGGCCCGACTACAGCAAGCCGTATTGTTTTAATTTTTTCCGCAGGGTACCACGATTCAGGCCAAGCAGGATGGAAGCTTTGGTTTGATTGTTATTGGTGTGTTTCATCACTTGTTCCAATAATGGTGCTTCGACTTCAGATAGTACCAATTGATAGACATCCGTTACCGGTGCCCCATCCAACTGGCTGAAATAATTGTTCATGGTTTTCTCTACGCTATCACGAAGTGTTACATCGGGCGCAGCATCGGACTGAGGGTTGGTTTCCTGGCTTGAGAGAGCAGTGTTTTCTGCAAGCAAATCAGCGGTCATGCGGCTTTTCCTCTTCGTTTCTGTTAGGTGTAAGGTTGAAATTTCTGGCGGGGTCTGATTTGGGCTCTTGAGCAAAATCGCTCCCTACCTGGTATCTTTTTCGGTTTTAGTGTGTCGCGATGGCTGGTTGAACAGCTGTTCTATCGACTGTATCTGCAGTTGAGCGTCTTCCAGTCGATTGAAGTGTTTACGGAATGGCCCTTTGATAGCGGCGGCTTTCAAATACCATCCAAGATGTTTGCGAGCGACTCTAATGCCCATCGATTCTCCGTAAAATAGATGGAGAGCCTGGATATGAGCCAGGAGAATGCTTTTTATCTCGCTATTTGTAATTGTCGTACAGTGTCGTCCTGAATCCAGGTAGTGGTCGATTTCGCGGAATATCCAGGGTTTACCCTGGGCGGCTCGGCCAATCAACAAGCCATCTGCACTGGTGTGGTTCAGGACTTTCCTGGCTTTTTCGGCAGAGTCGATATCACCATTGGCAAAAACAGGGATCTGTAGCTTCGATTTTGCTTCGGCAATGGTGTCGTACTCCGCTTCGCCACTATAGCCGCAGGCACGTGTTCTGCCATGAATGGCAATTGCTTGAATTCCGGCTTCTTCCGCGATCCTGGCAATGGTTGGCGCGTTGCGGTTTTTCTGATCCCATCCGGTTCGTATTTTCAGGGTGACCGGAACATCGACCGCGTTGACAACGGCGTGCAGAATCTCTTTTACTCGTCGTTCATCACGCATTAACGCTGAGCCGGCAGCCCTGTTACACACTTTTTTAGCCGGACAGCCCATGTTGATGTCAATGATTTGGGCGCCATTTGCAACATTTAGTCTGGCCGCTTCCGCCAGCATAGAAGGGTCGCTGCCTGCGATCTGGACGCTAATTGGTGACGACTCACCGGTGTGATCCAGCCTGAATTTTGATTTTCGGGTTTGCCAAAGTTTTGGGTCGGACGTCACCATCTCGGAAACGGCCATCGCGGCACCCTGGTTTCGGCACAGAAGCCGGAATGGCAGATCGGTTATGCCAGCCATGGGCGCCAGTATCAGTTTGTTTTTTAAATGATAAGAACCGATTGTCGGCATCGCAGAAATTCAGTCTAAGATCCAATTTCAAGGGGTGCCTATAATACTCGCAGAATGGGCCATGTTAAAGGGTTAAAAAGGAGTATTTTTCGATTATATTTTGCGCAGATGGTTGACAAATGGGCAATTTGCGGTTTGCCATGCTTATGCCCGAAACGGGTGAGTAGAGACGATCTGGCTGTCTGATTTGGTCACTTGTCCGGCTTGATTGCTTGTCTGACTGAGTTCGCTTTCTGGAAATCGAGTGAATAATTGACCGCTTGAGAACCCGGGTCTTTTACTTCGATTGCCAGATGTACGGGTCTCATCGTTGGCATCATCGTATATTCTGCGGCTTCACCGACCAGGTATTCGCCGGGCGTGAAGGTTCTTTTGGTGACTACGTTATTGTTGAGATCAGAAAAGTACAGCTCGAGATCGGGAAAGGGTTGGGCAAAGCTGGCTTTATTGACAATCACGGCGTCGATCAACAACGCATTTTTTGTGACAGGATGGCTTCGAACGACCAGGTTTTGGCTTTTTATTTTCGTTAGGTCCACCATGTCAGGCAGGGTGCAATCAAGTAATTCGCATGCTTTCGTGTAGGCCGGCCTCAGCTCGGGATATAATGACAGCTTAGCCCTATGCAGCCAGGCAAACTGGCCGATAATCGCGGCGATAAGCAACAAAAAAAGCAGGCCGACGAGCAGTTTTTTGACTACGGTATAACGTCTGCCTGATCGCGCTTCGATCGGGTCAAACTGTAGCGTTTGATATTGCGAGTAGGAAGCAGACGGGTCTGCGGCGATAAAGTTGTTTTCGCTGATCGAGTGCACTGGCGCGGTGATGGTTTCTGATGTATGCCTCGTACTCTTGTTGCGAAGTGGCGTATAGTCGGACGCGGTATAGTCCGACTGAGCATAGGCCAATGCGGTCTGCCTGTGGATCAGGGTCTCTGACGCGGCATTGGCGGCATCGGGTAATGCTATATCTGTCGATGGGACGTGATTGCCGCCTGGTTCGTCTTCGCTCGATGTTTGATCGTAAGTAACCGGCTCGGCGACTATTTCGGACGAGCCTAATTCCTCTTCGAGTATTTTTCTTGCCCAGGATTCGTCGTCAGGCTGCGTCTTTTCAGTAACCGCGATCGTTTTATTCGGGTTTTTGCCAGTGTCCTGATCTCGGCGGCTATCCAGTTCGAGAAAGTCAGCGCTGAGGTCATCCCCTAAAGGGTCTTTTTTTGCATGACCAGAGTAGTTCTTGTCTTGTCTGTCCTGTTCCGGATCGTCTTCAAAAACAATGTCGTCGGTATCGGAAATTATTTTTTCGTCGATTAAGTTTGTTTCCCAGGCCGGTGACTGATTGGGCATTTGTTCGGGTTGGCCGGTTTTGTCCGTCTGTTTACCGAAACGATCTATAAACGATGATTCTTGCCTTGTCGTTCGTGGCGGCCCGTAGCTAAGGTCTTCCTGCGGGAACAGCTGCTCCTTGGCGTTAAATACAGCCATACAGGAGCCACAGCGAACATGCCCCCCTGCCGCTGCCAGCAGTTGGTTGTCGATCTTGAATGTTGACCCGCAATGGGGGCATTTTGTCAGGTACATCTCGCTCATCGGGTTCTTGCCAGGTTAAGTGTTTGATTGGCTAAGTGTTTGAAGCCTCTCAATTTCACCGGTTTCAGAGTTTTCTCGGTGCCACCATGCAGGGCGAGTATAAGTGTAACCGCTATTATCGAATTAGGATAGTGCTATTGGCTGTCATGTTTCTCCCCGATTATCAGGACCCATTCATCCTTGACTATAACCGGATCGAGGTCGAACCAGGGTTTGTATGCGGTGGCAACAGATTCCGCCTGGGTTGCTATGATGCCCGATAACGCAATTCTGCCTCCCGGTTTGACGAGACGAGCGATATCGGCGGCCAGGTCAATCAGTGGTTGCGCGAGTATGTTGGCAAGCAGGATGTCGGCTTGTGCCAAGGTGTATTCTTTGGTGTTTTGCAATTGTTTGGGAGTGAAAACAGCAAGCTTGTGCTCCGGAATGCCATTGCGTTTCGAGTTGTCTTGGCTCGCTATCAATGCTTGCGGATCGATATCGACACCGATAGCCGAGTCGGCGCCGAGTAGCAGTGCGGCAATGGCCAGGATGCCCGATCCGCAGCCGTAGTCGATGACAGTTTTGCCCCGGGTATCGATTTCGTCCAGCCACTGGAGACACAAAAATGTGGTCGGGTGAGTGCCTGTGCCAAATGCCAGGCCCGGGTCAAGTAGCAAATTAATGCCATTGCGGTCTGGCGGTTCCCGCCAGCTTGGGCATATCCACAGCCGCTCACCACATTGAATCGGATGAAAATAGGCCATCCACTCCCGTTGCCAGTCTTTATCTTCCAGTAGGTCTGCTTTGATGCTTAGGTCTACCAGGTTCGGTAAGGCATCGATCGCGGCTTGCAAGGAATCCAGCAGCGCCTGGGTATTTGTCTCGGCTGGATACAAAGCCATGACTTTGGTTTCGTTCCAGATCGGTGTGGTACCCGGTTCAGGCTCCAGTACCGGCGTATCTGCGGCATCCATAAGTGTTACGGAGACCGCAGATTCGGTTAAAAAAAGCGCTTCGATGGCTTCTGTGCGCGCCTTGTCGACGATGGCGGATAGCTGTATCCAGGGCATAAGTGATCCTGTCGATATGGGGGGTCAGGTATTAGCGGTTTAGGGTTGATTTGTCGGTTGCCTGGTCTGACCGTCAAGCTGTTGGAACGCTGCATCCAAGGCCAACAGGTAACCTTGAGAACCCAGCCCGACAATCACGCCACGGGCTATATCGGAAAAATACGAGTGGTGCCGAAAACGCTCTCTTGCATGCACATTGGATAGATGCACCTCGATAAACGGAATGGCGACAGCAAGCAAGGCATCCCTCAGGGCGATACTGGTGTGGGTGAATGCGGCCGGGTTGATTATAATGAAATCAACCCCTTCCAGTCGTGCATCATGGATTCGTTCAATCAATTCATGTTCAGCGTTACTTTGCACAAACAGCAGGTGGTGCCCGCTGCCGGAGGCTTTCCGAGTCAGTTGATTGCAAATGTCGTCCAGGGTTTCATGGCCGTACTTGTCCGGCTCGCGGGTGCCCAGGAGATTTAAGTTGGGGCCGTTAATGACTAAAATGGTTGCCATGGATAAAACAGTCCTTGCTAGTGTCAATATATCGGTAACAATCCGATAACGGTATTTATATCCGACCAGGGTGGCCCTGTCGAGAGTTTAACGCTATTCCTTCCACTATCATTAAATCAATGATTCTGGGCTGTCGCCCATTTGGTGCATAACCAAGTTCATACTGGCTATCATTTCGCACGCCTGCCTCATCACCCCAGAACATCTCGGCATTTTAATTGCGGTTCCCGCCTCGCTGTGGATCGTTTCCATCGGGGGCAACGGTTAGGCGAAAAGCTATCGATTGAGGCTATCTAGCGGACAGCAGTGCGAGCTCCGCACTTTACCGGGCGCTGCCAAACCGGCACTGTAGAGGCCTGGGCTTGCCGGAGTTGGCAGCACGATGAAATTGTTTAACTTGAAACGCCGTGGTGTGTGATCCGTATGCCCGGTGTTCTGTTTGTGCGGTCGATCGCTGACAAACCAATCAACCTGACTTATGGCGGGGCAGGTTATTTAGGCGTGTGTGCCGGGCATGGCACTAGACTAGGAAGGTGAGAGTCCTCCACCAGGTATCCGCAGTGCCGAAGGGTAGCGAAGGGGTAAGGTCTGGAGGAAGCCCCACGCAAAGTCACGGGGCGACGAACAGAAACTGGATAGGAGGTGTGACGTAACGGGGACCGGTGGGCACGTGACCATTCAGTCCTCCAGCCGCACATTGGGTTACGTTTTATCAATCCAGCGTCTACGTGATGAAAGTCTGGTGCCTTACCCCGGGAGATCCGCTGCTGACACTATTTCCATGTGTAATTAATTCGCCTACGCTCCCTGGGATTACGGGTATTTCTATGTCATTATCCACTTTAGCAGCCTTTTGGGTGTTTTTTTAAATCGCAATAAAATTATATCAAATTAAGGCTGATTTTTTCTTTCATTTCAATTATATAAAGAGTTTTTTGTATCTTTTCTGAACGCCGAAACATGAGTGAATATAATTCCGATAATGGTAGTCTTGAATGTTGTCCTTGTATTAAATTACTTCAGGAGTTTGATAACAAGGAAGAGGCAAAAATTTTTGCAATAACACTGCTTAATAAAGGAATCGCAGTTCATTTGTCAGGTGCATATTCATCAAACCATAGAATTGTCGCTGGAACGGTAAAAGTCGGCGTATGGGTCGCCATAAATGAACAACTTGAAGATGCATTGCACTTGGTGAAAAATCCTGACCACGAAGTGGTATATGGGGCCTGAAGCCCAATGAAACGAAAACGTACGCTACGAACGTTCACTTGCCAACTTCTTAGCAACCCGTATTACTGTACGATCCGAAACATTGGTGAGTTTGGCTGTATCACTAATACTCAGCTTATTGATCACTCGTAGCTGATAGATTTTTTCGTGTAGATCTGAATCGGCTTGCCGCCCTCTGTACTTCCCTTCCTCTTTGGCTTTCTTTATTCCTTCAGCCTGACGGCGGCGGCGATCTTGATAATCTTTTCTCGCGATAGCAGCTAGCATATCCATCATCATGCTATTTATCGCTTTGATCATCGATCCGGTAAATTCATCGGTGATTTGGGGAGAGAATGCAATATGACTGGTTGGTAAATCCAGGCTAATCACTTTCAGTTCTTTCTCGTACAGCATTTTTTTTAATGTGAACCAGCTTTTCTCATCCAGACGAGAAAGCCTGTCTATCTGTTCAATGATGATTGCATCGCCTTTCGCAGCATCATCAAGTAAACGAAGAAGTTCAGGTCTTTGCAGCGAAGCTCCTGATTCATTTTCAATATACCATCCAGCTATACGAAATCCTTTATCCTGTACAAACTTCTGTAAGGTACTCTGCGCTCGTTTTGCATTTTGGTCGCTTGTTGATGCTCTAAGGTAGCCAAAGATGTGCATAATCTGCCCTAAGTGACATTTAAGTTATGATCTAATATGGTGTGCCATATAAGTTATGACAAATATATAAAAACTACCATTTTTTATCTGTGATCATAGGGTATGCTTTATTGTCATAGGAAACTCGTGATTTGATTTTAATTTTTAGTTCATCTATTCTTGCTGTGTTAAATATTAACACACATAGGTGAAAATATGTCACGCACAACTAGTGTTACGATTGGCTCTCAGTTAGATGAATTTGTCGGTCAACTCATAGCGACTGGTCGCTATGGCTCAACAAGTGAAGTAGTTCGTTCTGCATTGCGGCTACTCGAAAGACAGGAAAAACAAACTACTGCTCTAAAAATGGCTATTGAAGCTGGTGAACAAAGTGGTGAGTGCTCATTATCACTTTATGACATCGCGGCCAAAGTAAAGCAGAAACACAATGTATAAACTATCCAACCTTGCCGCAGAGGACTTTGAGCAGATTTTTGAATACACCCTACTGAACTTTGGTATAGAACAAGCTGATGTTTAGACCCTGTAAATAATTCTGTGTAACTGCCAGTTTTAAACATAATCAGTTAAGCGGTCTTCGAACTCAATAATAAATCGATTCAAGGCTGCTTTCCA
>PDSQ01000018.1 GCA_002747055.1 Gammaproteobacteria bacterium | reverse complement strand
TTGCCTCGTGTGCAAGGCAGTAGCCAACAAGCGGAGAGCGTTAGCTTTTGACTTGTTAAGCGTTTAGAGAATTGTGTCCGGTTTTATTTGACCAGAACAGTAGCCTTTCTTGCCATTTTAGTAACACCTGTTTTAGTAACACGCGATTTAGTAACACGCGACCATGTTACTAAAATATGCGGATGTTGCAATACGCCAGCGAACGCCAGAACACCTGAAATGCCGCTAAAAGCCAGTATTCTCAAGGGGTTGTGTGCGTTATGGAATGTTAAAGAATGATGGGGTGGTGGAGGCGGCGGGAGTTGAACCCGCGTCCGTCAGTCCTCTGCCTTCGGCTCTACATGCTTAGAATCCCTCAATTGTGTTAACCTTTTACGACCCGAGGGGCAGGGTGTTCAAGGCGAGCCTCTAAAAGTTTCGCTTTACGGCATGAGACCTACCGCAGGGCTAGCTTGTTTTAAGTGACATCCTGAGCCGCGATACAAGCATCTTGGCCAGGACGCTAGCAGGGTTTAAGCTGCTAGAGCGTAGTTTTCGTCGTTTGCGACTATTTTTTGTAGCGATTGGAGTACGAGAGCCACTACACTCTCGGCATGCACCTTAGGGTTTGTAACCAGCGTCGAAGCCAAGTCGCCCCCTTAGCGTGTTCTACCTGATGTTTTCGATTAACCGGTTCAAATGTATATCTGAAACCACTTTATTTAAATCCTAAAGTAGTATCTGGGGGGTTAAGTCAATAAATCAAGCAGCACGCAATTATGCGACGATAGGTGATAGGTGTCAAACCGAAAATCGGACATTTTTGTTTTTTCTGAATCGTTCTTATTCTGTTTTAAATCGCCTACAATTTACCGCTGTGGTGTCGTCTTAACTTACAGGATTGCAAATGCACGTTTCAATCATCGTCGCCATGTCGGAAAATGGGGTGATAGGGCGAAACAATCGGTTGCCCTGGTATTTGCCTAATGACTTGAAGTACTTTAAACGCGTGACCATGGGCAAGCCGGTCATTATGGGCAGAAAAACCTATGAGTCGATTGGTAAGCCGTTGCCGGGCAGGATGAACCTGGTGATAACACGGGATCGAACCTGGCATGCCGATGGAGTGTCGGTTTGTCACACCCTCGAGTCTGCGTTGGAGCAAGCGAAAGCGGCGGCTGAAATTACTGGCGAAGATGAGGTGATGATTATGGGTGGTGCACAGATTTATCATCAGGCTTTGCCACTCGCAACGCGTTTTTACCTTACCCGGGTACATGAGGAGATAGAGGGTGATGCCTTTTTTGATCAGGTGGATTGGTCTAACTGGCGTGAGGTGGCTAGAGAAGATTTTGTTGCCGAGCCGCCTAATAGCTATGATTACAGTTTTATCGTTTTGGAGACTGACCAGTGTGTTGGAGGTAAACCGGCGCTGAGCGAGTAGCACAGCGCGGGTCGCTGCAAAGCCGCAAGGTTCAGTCGTCCAGTAGTTCTCTATTGCGTACGCCGCCTTTATCGGCACTGGTGGCCAGCAGGGCGTAGGCTTTCAGTGCTCTCGATACTTTGCGATTGCGTTTTTCTGCCGGCTTCCACGCTCGGGCGCCTTTGGCTTCCATGGCGTCGCGTCTGGCCTGAAGTTCATCGTCACTGAGCTCGACATCGATGGCGCGAGCTTTGATGTCGATATTGATGGTATCGCCTTCTTCGAGCAGGCCTATGGCGCCACCGGCGGCCGCTTCGGGAGAGGCATGGCCAATGGATAAGCCTGAAGTGCCACCGGAAAAGCGGCCATCAGTCAGCAGTGCGCAGGTTTTTCCCAACCCCTTTGATTTAAGATAGCTGGTTGGGTAGAGCATCTCCTGCATTCCCGGGCCGCCCTTGGGGCCTTCATAGCGGATAATGACGACGTCTCCGTCGACAATCTGATCGTCCAGAATAGCCCTGACAGCCGCATCCTGACTTTCAAAAATGCGGGCACGACCCGTGAAATTGAGGTTGGCATCATCGACTCCTGCGGTTTTTACGACGCAGCCATCTTCAGCAATGTTGCCATAAAGAACCGCCAGGCCCCCTTCCTGAGAATAAGCGTGTTTCAGTGAGCGGATACAGCCCTCTTTTCGGTCGCCATCCAGTGTTGGCCATCGGGCAGACTGGGAAAAGGCTTGTTGCGAGGGAATGCCAGCTGGCCCGGCTTTGTAGAATTCGCTTACGTCCGGGGCTGAGTTCTGCATAATGTCCCATTTTTCCAAGGCCCGCTTCAGGGTGACTTCGTGAACCGTCGGCAAGTCGCTTTTCAGCAAGCCGGCGCGATCGAGTTCACCGAGAATAGCCATAATGCCACCGGCTCTGTGAACATCTTCGATATGATAGGTTTGTATATTGGGTGCGACCTTGCACAGTTGTGGTACGATTCTGGAGAGTGCATCGATATCTTTTAGTGTGAAATCATTTAGTTCCGCTTCTTGAGCGGCGGCTAAAAGATGCAAGATAGTGTTGGTTGAACCGCCCATTGCGATATCCAGTGTGATCGCATTCTCGAATGCGCTGCGTGAGGCAATACTGCGAGGAAGTACACGGGTATTACCGTTGTCGTAGTAGTCTTTGGTGATTTCAACAATCCGCCGAGCGGCGGTGAGGAACAGCTTTTCGCGATCGCTGTGGGTTGCCAGCATGGTGCCATTGCCGGGTAACGACAGGCCAATCGCTTCGGTCAGGCAATTCATTGAATTGGCGGTAAACATGCCGGAACAAGAGCCGCAAGTCGGGCAGGCACTGCGTTCATACTCTTCGACCAGTTGTTCGGAAGCATCTGGATCGGCGGCGATCACCATGGCATCGACCAGATCCAGATTGTGTTCGGCCAGTTTTGTTTTGCCTGCTTCCATTGGACCGCCGGACACGAAAATAGTCGGAATGTTCAGACGTAACGACGCCATAAGCATCCCGGGAGTGATTTTGTCGCAGTTGGAGATACAGACCATCGCATCGGCGCAGTGCGCGTTTACCATATATTCTGTCGAGTCGGCGATGATCTCCCTTGAAGGCAAACTGTAAAGCATGCCATCATGACCCATTGCAATGCCATCATCGACAGCGATGGTGTTGAATTCCTTGGCGACACCACCATGCTTTTCGATTTCTCTGGCAACCAACTGTCCCATATCTTGCAGATGCACGTGGCCCGGTACAAACTGCGTGAATGAATTGACCACGGCAATGATCGGCTTGTTGAAGTCTTCCGTTTGCATCCCGGTTGCGCGCCACAAAGCGCGGGCACCAGCCATATTGCGGCCGTGGGTCGAAGTCTTTGAACGATATTCGGGCATGGCAGTTCTCTATGTGTTGCAAGTGAGTATCAATCGCATATTTCGGTGCCAAAACCCATGAGCACCAGTGCGAAAACAATTCGGCTGCACAGAATAACAAAAGCGCAGGGCGTATCGCTAGAGGCAACGGCTTTGTTTGGATTAAATCCTTTAAAAAAGTAGGGTTGATCTTGAAAAAACGGCCGGCAAGCATCGCCAATTGTGGATTGGACATCCGGTGTGCTGTTTTCGGGTTTTGCCTTTGACGGTATAACGATCTGCTAGCGATAGAATTTCAGGCTTGTTAGCGGTATAGTAGGCTGATTCTCGACTATCGCTTTGTTTCGGGTGCCAGTATAATGTTGTCAATGTGATAGTTTTCAGGGGGTTACGCCCAAAACTCGTCGTGTGTGAACATCGAAAACAGTCACCAGGATGATAGTCGTTTTCTCATCTAAATGGCGATAGTCAGTCACCATTGTATAGTCTTAAAAGGATGTCACCCTACTTATGAAGCAGGATCACCATAAGTTATCTGCCAGCGAACTAAAGCGGTATCGGCCTCTTGACAAGTTGTCCGAAGAGCAATTGATATTGCTGGCCTCGCGTGCCCAGGTCAAGCGATTCAGGAAAAAAAGTCTGGTGCTTGAGCGTGGTTCCGATGATGGTTTTGACTATTTCCTGCTTGACGGTACGCTGACTCTGGAAGCTGTTGACGGACGGCGTGGTCAGATGGACAACCATTCGCCGGCAGCGAAAAATGCGATTGCACACCTAAGACCCAGGCAGTATAACGTGCTCGCCAAAACCGATGCGGAGTTTATGGTAGTGCCGGACAAGGTGTTGAATCAGTTGATCAAAGATGCGCCGGTTGAGCAGTCTGGCAAAGGTCAGTACTATCAGGAAGAAAACGATACCAGCTATCAGTTGTTGATGGATATCCAGGCAGACTTGAAAAACAACCAGTTCAAACTGCCAAGTTTACCCGATATTGCCTATCGTATTAAATTGCTTGTGGATAAAGATGCCACTACAGCTGATGACATAGCGAAACTGGTGTCAGCAGATCCGGCGATTGTCGTTAAGTTAGTCAAAGCCTGTAATAGTCCATTGTATCGGGGGGCGGTTGAAGTCGGCTCGGCAAAAGAATCCGTTGTGCGTCTGGGTATGGCGACAACGCGACAGTTGGTGACGATTTTTTCAATGCGGGAATTATTTAAAAGTAAACGAAAGGAGCTTCAGTCCGCGATGGACGAGTTATGGTTGCATTCACGGGAGGTCGCCGCTATCGCTTATGTATTGGCTGAAACTACCCCCGGTTTAAACAAAGACTATGCTTTGCTGGCCGGGTTGATTCATGATATTGGCGCTATTCCGGTCATTGCTTACGCAGAAGGCTATGTCGATTTGTGGGCGGACGCGAAAAATTTAAAGGATGCAATCAAAGACTTGAAGGCTGAAGTAGGAGAGTCGATACTGAGCCACTGGGGTTTCAAGGAAGACCTGATAGAAGTGATAAACGAAGCGGATAACTGGCACTATGAATCTGGTGAAGATGACGCGAACTATGCCGATCTCGTTATCGTTTCTCAAATGCACTGCCTGATTGGTAAACCGGGGCAAAAAAAACTGCCTCAGTTCAATAAAATTCCCGCTTTCAATAAGCTTGCAAAGGGAGGGCTTACTCCTCAAAAAAGCTTGAAAGTGCTTGTCGATGCCCGACAGAAGATAGATGAAGTGCTGGCCCTGTTAGAGACGGGTTAATTGTCTGCGCGAATTTGCTGTATTTCTATCTTAATCCATAAAAAAATCAGTCACTTAGTCAGTGAGTAGCAATGTATGGCCAGAGTCGTTATTCGGTTTCCCGAAAAGATTGTATTTAGTCACGTTATGGATGTACGGATATATGACGTCAATCATGGTCAGCACCTGGGGCATGATCGTTTAATTTCACTTATTCACGAGGCAAGAAACAGGTTTTTCCAGAGTCTTGGTTACGAGGAATTGAATATAGAAGGAACCGGGATTGTGGTTGCGGATCTGGAGGTTGTTTATTTGGGTGAGGCCTTTGCCGGTGAACAGGTCAAGGTCGATGTCGCAGTCGCCAATTTTGGCGGAAAAAATATGGAAATGTTTTATCAGGTAGTGAATGCTGAAAGTCAGAAAAAAATAGCGCAGGCAAAGACCGGGATCGTGTTTTTTGACTATGATGCTCGCCAACCCGCGCCGGTACCCCCGGCATTCAGAGCCGTTTTCGATTGAATTGGTACCGGTGAGGTTTGTGCCTGATTGGTTTGGTGGCCTTGTTGAGCTTCTGTGTCGTTTAATCCGATACCTGCCGGTTGGCGACGTTCGAAAGTGTCTGCATTTTGATGCCAGAATAGGCTGAAACTGGCGTAAACGTTTGCTGGCGAATCGGTATTTCCTGGTAACGCTGCATCGCCTTTTCGTGGTTCGAGGCGGCGTAGAGGATTGATAGTAGGACAAACAATGCCGCACCGGCAATGATAAAAATGTCCAGCGTGATTGGCTCCCGATCATATCGACTGAACGAAAACCGGGTCACTCCAGCGATGCACAGGCCCAGGAACAAGCCACCAAAAACGTCCGTTAGCCAGTGCACCTCCAGGTAAAGTCTACTAATCGCAATTAACAATATCGGCACGCTAAACGCCAGATAAACGGTTCTCCTCTTACTGACCGGAAGTTCCTGGGCAATGAAACTGGCAATCAAACAAAAAAATACCGTGGCGCTACTGGTGTGGCTACTGGGGAACGCGTAGGAGTTTGGTGGAATGAGGACAAGGTCTGGTCTGGGGGTGTCAAACAGGTCTTTTAACCCTTGTGTTACAAACGCTACTGCCAAACCACTGCAGGCTAAATGTATCGCGGCACTATAGTGCCCCTTGAAGCTGAATATGGCTGTCGAGATGAGGAATCCCGAACAAAACACCGCAGGGTCTGCGAGCAGCGTTATAAAAACAAACAAGGGATCGCCAATCGCCAATCGTGTGTTGGCGACAAACTGAGCGGCTTGTTGGTTGATTGTATTCAGTAATCCCGAACTGGTCAAAATAGCCAGCATGATGAACAAAGCCAGTGCGCCTGCACCTAAAACCAGCGAGTTCAGGGGAAACTCCCCTTCTTGCTGCAGAGGACGACCATTGCTGAAGAGTCGCCAAGCGCGATGGCTTTGATGATATTTCAGCATCGCGTTCTGTATCCGCAGATAGAGTCGGTTTTTGTCGCTGAAACTGTTGTGGGTGTAAATAAACAGCCAGTACAGGAAGCATAGAATACCGGCAGATACTCCCAGAACCCACCAGAAGTGTGGAGGTAGCTGAATGTCACTCTGTACGGAGGCGCCAACCATGTAACCGGGGAGGATGTAAAACGGTGCCCATGCGACAGCGGAGAGCAAGTTAAACGTAAAGTACCTTGTTTTCCCCATATCGAGCATGCCGGCGATAAGCGGAACCACAGGCCTTACCGGGCCGATAAAACGGCCAAGCACAACACTTTTTCCCCCGTGCCTGTTGAAAAATGTTTCTCCCATAACCAGCGCCTGGGGATAACGATTAAAGGGCCAGAGCGAGGGAATGCGTTGCTTGAAATAACGGCCTATCAGGTAGCTCGCGCCGTCCCCGATAATGGCTCCAAAGAAGGCGCAGGTTAACGCATTCTGGAGTGACAACGTGCCGGTGCCAGCCAGTGTCGCTGCGATGAAAAGCAGGGCCACCCCAGGCACTAGAATGCCTGCAATAGCGAAGGATTCCACCAACGCGATGAGAAATATGGCGGTTCCCAGCCACTCCGGGTTCGATTCAAGCCAGGTTTGTATGGTTGTGAGGTAGTCGTTCACGTGTCATTATGAAAAATTCGATTGTAACCTTTTTTCTGGGCTTCTTCTCGCGCTTTTTCGGCCTTGTCCAGCAAGGTTTCTGCACTTTCTTTTTTATCCGGGGTGTTTTTGTCTGGATTCAATGTCGCTGAACCAATACAAATCGTAATGGAGTCGAGTGTTCTCCAAACTGTTTCTTCAATACTGCGTCTAATGCGCTCAGCGATAACCAATGCGCCCTCTGCCGGGGTAAAGGGTAACAACAAATAAAACTTTTCCTGGTCGCTGTAATACAGAGTGTCGCCTGCCCGAATAATTGCTTTCAATGCTTTGCCTAATTCCGCCATTAGTTCGTTGCACGCGAGTTGCCCGTGTAGTTTTTTTGCGTCTTCAAGATAATCCACTTGCAGCGAAATGATAGATAATGCGTGTCCGGTCGAATGAGCGCGACATACTTCTTTGGCCAGCATATCCTCGAAGTACTTCATGTTGTAAACGCCGGTAAGCGCGTCGGTAATAGTTAATTCAACCAAGGATTGGGTTTTATGGTGATGCAGATACGCGAACATGCCAGCGATACTGGCCAGCAGCAGGTAGCTGGTAAAAAAACGCATTCCGGTGTAAACGTTTTCGGTGATAGCAATCAGTAAGGATACAAATATCAGGGTGATAGCATTGAACAAGTTGGCAGATTTTAGGGATAATACCAAAAAGCTCATCAAGCCAAGCGGATAGAGCCAATGCTGGCTTTCGATATGTCCTTGATTGATTCGCAGAGCAATCAGGACAACGGTCAACGTGAGAATGATCTCATGTCCGGTTTCTTTTAATTGATATTTCAGTTGAATAAGAGAGAAAATTGTGCCAAATGCAAATATCGGAATAAACGCGGCTGCGGTGTAAAATAGCTGGAACAAGCCATATTTATAGTTCAACAGTGCCAGCGCGAACATTAGCATCGTGGCGCCGGCATAGATGGCTGAGCGGGTTCTGGCCCTGATTTGCATTTCCGTCATGGTATCTGCGCCTGATCTTCGGCCAATGGGGCTTCTATTGTACGGGCGTTCAGGTATGACTGCGTGCGATTTGTTCCTTTGCTTTGTGCTTGTTTCAAGGCTCTTAGCGCTCTGGTTTGCATACTTTTAGAATCATCTCCAACATTGAGTCCGGCGACACCGATCGATACTGTAATGTTTTCACGGTCTGGGTTCAGTTTTTTTTTGCATTTCAGGCGTAGGCTCTCCGCTTTTTTAATGGCATCAGGTGTGTTGGTATGGGGCAGGACGATAAGAAATTGTTCGCCTCGATAGCGATAGTAGGTATCGAATAATCGAAGGTTTTCGTGCAGAATTCTGCCAACCAGGCGTAACAAATGCGCGATATCCATGTCTTCTCTCAAGGTGATGGTACTGTGGTCTATGGCAAGTGCCAGGACACTCAGTCCCGATCCTTCTCGCTCACTACGTTGTATTTCCCGGGCCAGGTCGGCAGCCAGGTGTTCTCGCACGGATGCGAGGGTTAGATTGTTGGTTTTACGTAACGGTTTAAGTTGTTTTTCTCTCTCTTCCCGTAA
Organism: Gammaproteobacteria bacterium; assembly: GCA_002747055.1. Taxonomy (GTDB): domain Bacteria; phylum Pseudomonadota; class Gammaproteobacteria; order Pseudomonadales; family Oleiphilaceae; genus LZORAL124-50-18. The sequence continues at coordinate 11,896 of PDSQ01000018.1, read as the reverse complement.
ATAGACGAACGCGCACGAAAGAAGCAGACAAAAGAAATAGTTGATTAATAGTTGTGGCTTGGATGGGCCGGAATAATAGGTGGCGGTCAAAAAAGTCAGCGCTATGGTATAGGCTGTCACTGTGATCAATGCACTTTTGGCAGGCAGTATAAAGAATACGATCACCGGGAATATGTAGCTCCAGTGTTCGGCCAGCCCACCTGCAACAAATGGACTGAAAAGCGTGACGATCGCCAGGAAAACGATCAGTAACAAAGAGCAAACAGACAGATATTTTGCGTAAGCCGGATTGTTTTGAAAACAGATAAACACAGTGACAAAAGCCGAAAACACAAATGCTATGATGGCAGAGCCATAGTGTTGTGTCGCCAGCCCAGTCAGGGCCAGTAAAGAGGTAGATACCGCTGCACCGAGGTAAATGTTTCTGCGCAGGCCTTGGTCAATTTCAGTTTGCAACATAATTTTTTAAAAACAAAAGGTTAGTGCTTACAAAAAACAGACTGGCAGTTAAAAACGCTAGGTTCATGTCTTCGTTTAAATGACGATAACCTGTGTTTTGGGCCGCCCTGATAATGCTATCTCTTTGAGATTATTAGTAAATGTAGCTGAATATACGGTGGCTTGGCCAGTTTTATTGTGGTAAATGCGCATATCTTTGCTTTTGGTCGTGGTTAACAACGGATATAATCAGACTAGTTGATACTTGCGGAAGACAGACTGTTATGGAAATTGAACGATATATGTTGGAAGTTGGCAGGAATGCACGAACGGCGGCTGGCGAAATGGTCAAAGCTTCGACGGCGGACAAAAATAATGCCTTGTTGGCAATCGCCGATGCCCTCGATGCCTCCCGTCAGAATTTGCAAAAAGCGAATCAGCGAGACTTGGCAAATGGCAAGGCAAATGGTCTCGATTCCGCGATGCTTGACCGTCTGGAGCTGAACACTGATCGGATCGATACAATGATAGAGGGGCTGAAACAAGTGGCCAGTCTACCTGATCCGGTTGGTGAAATAACGGGTATGTCTTACCGCCCATCGGGTATTCAAGTGGGTAAAATGCGAGTGCCTCTGGGGGTCATCGGGATTATTTACGAATCACGGCCCAATGTTACGATAGAGGCGGCAAGTCTTTGCTTGAAATCCGGGAATGCCACAATACTTCGAGGTGGTTCCGAGTCGATTTTATCCAATCAGGCAGTGGCTGAGTGTATTTCAGCCGGGCTTGCCCAGGCGGGTTTGCCTGCGGATGCGGTGCAGGTAATCAAAACCACGGATCGAGCTGCTGTCGGTCAGTTGATTACCATGCCGGATTATGTCGATGTGATTGTGCCTCGAGGGGGTAAAGGGTTGATCGAGCGCATTAGCAAAGAGGCGAAGGTGCCGGTCATCAAGCATTTGGACGGCATTTGTCACGTATATATTGATAGTCAGGCGGATCGGCGAAAAGCCATCGACGTTGCTTACAACTCGAAAACTCAACGCTATGGCACTTGCAACACCATGGAAACCCTGCTTGTCCATGTCGCTGTCGCTGACCAGGTGTTACCGGAATTATTTGCCCGTTATCGGCAAGCAGGGGTGGAAATTCGTGGCTGCGAGCGCCTGCAGCGATTACAAGAGGGCGTTGTGCCGGCAACCGAGGAGGATTGGGCAGAAGAATATCTGGCACCGATATTGTCGGTCAAGCTGGTGGATAACCTGGAGCAGGCCATCGAGCATATTAATCGATATGGTTCTCACCATACCGACACTATCGTATCGGAAAACTACACCAAGGCGCGGCGGTTTCTCACCGAGATTGACTCCAGTTCAGTGATGATCAATGCCTCGACTCGCTTCGCGGATGGTTTTGAGTATGGTCTGGGTGCCGAAATTGGCATATCCACAGATAAAATCCATGCCCGAGGGCCGGTTGGCCTGGATGGCTTGACGTCGCAAAAATTTATCGTGCTGGGCGATGGTCATATCCGTACGTGAATCCGGTTGGCACCTTATGATGGGCGGGACTTTCGATCCGGTTCATTTTGGTCACTTACGGACGGCGCTGGAAGTAAAAGAGCAGTTATCTATCGATTGTGTTCATCTTATGCCTTGCCATGACCCGGTTCATGGCAAGGTGCCTGGAGCGACAGCCGAGCAACGACTTAAAATGCTGAAACTGGCGCTGGCCGGTCAAACCGGGTTGCTTGCAGATGGTCGGGAACTGGATCGTGCCGGCCAATCCTATACGGTCGATACGCTGATAGGTTTGCGAGAGGAACTGGGTGCGACCGTTCCCGTTGGCCTTCTGATGGGGGCTGACTCTTTTCTCGGTTTTGACCATTGGAAACAATGGCAGAAAATCCTTACTCTCTCGAATCTGGTCGTGTTTCATCGTCCTGGCTGGGAATTGGATAGAACATCCCGTGTATTCAGCAAGCTTGAAAAACTGGATATATCCCCGGTTTCTGGGTTGAATGGCGCAGAAGCGGGCGCCAATGGATCTGTCGTTTTTGTCGAGACTACACAGATGGCAATTTCCAGCAGTCAAATTCGACAGGCATTCGCACTGGGTCGTTCACCCCGTTATTTGCTGCCTGATAACGTATTACGTTTTATTGTCGATAACGCACTCTATGGTGCTGTATAAGTGTTCTTGATTGGCAGAGAATGCTTGGTTGTTTTTTGTTCTAACGCTAAAAAAGGGTACATTTCTGTAAATACAGGGTTTAGGCCGTGCTTTTTGTTTTATAAACAGCTGTAATGCAAATAGGAGGAAAAAGTTTCTATCCTGAAGCGATTCAATACCAAATCGCAGCTAACCCGAGAGGATAGAAGATGCTAGATTATGCAAACCGAAGAATTGAAGACAATCATTGTCGATGCGCTGGAAGATTTGAAAGGAAATGACATCAGTGTTATCGATGTGAAAGGCAAAACCAGCGTGACTGATTATATGATTATCGCCAGTGGAACCTCGAACAGACACCTTGCCTCGCTGGCCCAAAATGTCCTAACAGAAGTGAAAAAAAACGGAGTTCAGCCGCTGGGTTCGGAAGGTGGTGCCGGAAGCGATTGGATTTTGGTTGACTTGGGCGATATCGTCGTTCATGTGATGCTACCGGCAGCACGCGAGTTTTACGATTTGGAACGGTTTTGGCGTGATGCGCCAGAAACGGATGTTGAGAGTGCGGATCAGGTCGTTGCAAAACAATTGCTATGAAGCTGAAAATTATCGCTGTGGGCACTAAGATGCCCCGTTGGGTTCGAGACGGTTACGACGAGTACAGTAAGCGGATGCCGGCAGAGTTAAATCTGCAGTTGATCGAGGTGGCGTTGGCGAAACGTGGGAAAAACCTGGATATCAGGCGTGCAATTGCCCAGGAAGGCAAGGCGATGATGGAACAGATCAAACCAGATGACTTTGTCGTTGCACTTGAAATTGATGGTCAGTCGATGACGACAGAAAAACTGGCGAGTCGCCTTCGAAATTGGCAGATGGCAGGCCAAGACATTTGTCTGTTAGTGGGTGGGCCGGACGGTAACGCGGCCGAATGCAAGGCACGTGCAAATCTTGAATGGTCCCTGTCACGTCTTACTTTACCCCACCCCTTGGTTCGAATTGTGTTGGCCGAGCAGCTGTACCGCGCATGGAGCATCAATGTTAACCACCCTTACCATAGAGCCTGATATAACAAGAGCACAGTAAATTGGTCAAAGCCAGGACTCTGAAAGATCCTCAAAAGGAGAAACAACTTTTTACCAACCGTGCTGTTGTGGCGGGACTCTGTGTCGCAGTGCTTGCTGCTGCATTGATTGCGCGACTGTATCATCTGCAGGTGACAGAACATGCCGTTTACCAAACATTGTCAGACAAAAACCGGATGCAACTTCAGTCTATTGCACCCACAAGGGGCTTGATTTACGACTCCCAGGGCGTATTGATGGCTGACAACCGGCCAGTTTACAGTGTCACTCTGGTTAAAGAACGAGCACCCAAGGATATTGACGGATTACTCCGGGAATTGGGACAGATTATTGCACTTTCGGAGGAGGATATCGCTGGCTTCTGGCAAAGATTGAAAAATCGTCGCAAGCCTTATCAATCCGTTGCCATCAAGGTCAAGCTGGACGAAACCGAAATTGCCAGATTATCGGTAGACCGGCATCGTTTTCCAGGCGTAGAGGTTGAGGCAGAGCTGGTTCGTTATTACCCAATGGCAGACACTATGGCTCATCTTCTCGGTTATGTTGCCCGTATCAATGAGGCAGAGTTGAAGCAAGTGAACGCTGCCAATTACTCGGGTACGAACTATATTGGCAAGCTGGGCGTTGAGAAATTTTATGAAGATATCTTGCATGGAAACGTGGGATACCAGAATGTCGAAACCAATGCGCGAGGCAGAGTGTTGCGGGTGCTGGAACGTCTTGATCCGGTGCCCGGTGCCGATATAGTGTTGCATGTTGATAGTCGATTGCAAAAAGTCGGTGAGGCGGTATTGGCTGGAAAGCGGGGTGCGGTCGTCGCTATCGAACCGGAAACGGGAGGCGTGATCGCTATGGTCAGCACGCCTTCGTTCAATCCTAATCTGTTTGTTACCGGTATAGATACCAAGAGTTATTCAGAGTTGCGTGATTCACCGGATATTCCATTGTTCAATCGTGCCATCAGAGGCAGTTACCCTCCAGGTTCCACGATCAAACCTATGATCGGTCTGGCCGGTCTCGATACCGGGACAGTTACTCGGGCGAGTACCATCTGGGATCCAGGGTATTACCGAATCCGTGGTAACAAGCGACTGTATCGGGACTGGAAAAGATGGGGGCACGGTGAAGTTGACCTTTTCGATGCAATAACGCAATCCTGTGATGTCTATTTTTATGATCTAGCCTTTAAAATGGGTGTCGATCATATGCATGAATACCTTGGTAAGTTCGGCTTTGGAGCTGTTAACGTGGCCGATATCAAGGAGGCGAGGGGAGGCATTTTACCGTCTCGTGAATGGAAGCGAAGGAAAAAAAGGCTTCCCTGGTTTCCTGGAGACTCTTTGAATATGGGGATCGGACAAGGATTTATGTTGGCAACGCCGATGCAGCTGGCTACAGCCGCAGCCGTATTGGCAAACAGAGGTAAATGGGTACGACCGAGACTGGTAAAATATATCTCCGATGAAAACGGAGATAGTTTACCTTTGAACATTCCTCCGCCACCGGCAGACATTAAGGTGAAAAACCCCGACGACTGGAATTTTGTGATTGCCGCGATGGAAGAGGTTATGCATGGCAAGCAGGGAACGGCCCGCGCCAGCGGCAGGGGGGCGGCCTATCGGTTTGCTGGTAAAACCGGTACAGCACAGGTGGTGGGAATCAAACAGGGCGAGGAATACGATGCTGAAGCCTTGCTCGAGCGGCACAGAGATCATGCCCTTTTTATCGGATTCGCTCCCTCGGTCAATCCTAAAATTGCTGTCGCGGTGATTGTCGAAAATGGCGGAGGCGGTAGTAAGTCGGCTGCTCCTGTGGCACGAAAACTGTTTGATGCCTGGTTGCTGGATTTGAACCCTGGATTGCTTGAGTCTGCTGAACGTGCCGCTTATATGACGAAATCTCTACCGTAACTGGTGTTACCGTGAATCTGCCGATTACCCGAAGCGTGAACTGATTATATATTTCTAACGGGGTTTCTAGTGTGTCAGGACAAGATTTTTTAAGGCAGTTACCCGGCAGTTCAAGTCACTTGGCTGCGAAAAACGGGGTGTGGGATAAGCTGCATATTGATCCAGTTCTATTGTTGCTGTTATTACTGCTTTCAGGCGTTGGTTTAATTATTCTCTATAGCGGTAGCGGCCAGAGTCTGGCGGATGTACAAAGGCAGGCAATACGATTCGCGTTGGCATTTTGTGTGATGATGGTATTTGCTCAGTTGGATCCGTCAGTGTACAAGCGTTGGGCGCCATGGCTGTATATGATCGGGCTGGTTGCATTGGTCGGTGTATTGCTGATGGGAATCGGTGCAAAGGGTGCACAACGTTGGCTGAAACTGCCAGGATTACCCCGGTTTCAGCCGTCTGAATTTATGAAACTTGCGGTACCACTTATGGTTGCCTGGTATCTCTCCGGGCGTTACCTGCCTCCTAATTTCAAACATGTTTTTGTATCTTTGTTATTGGTGCTTATTCCGGTCGCTTTAATTGCAAGGCAACCCGACCTGGGTACGTCCGTTCTTATCCTGGCGTCAGGCATATTTGTTTTGTTTTTTTCTGGCATTGGTTGGCGTTATATCCTGGGCTTTTTCGCTATTGTGATGGCAGTAGCGCCACTCCTTTGGTTCGGTTTTATGAGGGAGTATCAGAAGCAAAGGGTGCTGACATTTCTTGATCCTGAACGTGATCCTTTGGGAGCGGGCTGGAATAGTATTCAGTCTAAAACCGCAATTGGTTCCGGTGGAGTGTATGGAAAGGGTTGGCTGCAAGGTACACAATCGCAGCTGGACTTTTTGCCCGAAAGCCATACCGATTTTATTATCGCAGTGCTTGCCGAGGAGTTTGGCTTTGTTGGTGTGATGTTTTTACTTTTGCTCTACTTGCTAATTATTGTGCGTGGTATGGTAATCGCCTATTCTGCACAGGACTCCTTTGGTCGCCTGCTCGCCAGTAGCCTGATTTTAACCTTTTTTGTGTATGTCTTTGTCAATATTGGGATGGTCAGTGGCATATTACCTGTTGTCGGAGTGCCGCTTCCTTTGGTAAGTTACGGGGGAACATCGATTGTTACCCTGATGGCTGCTTTCGGCGTGCTGATGTCGATAAGTACGCATAGAAAAATGATCACCACCTAGCGTCTGCCATACTCGCTGTGTCGGGTATCGGCACTATAGTGGATTACATGACATATTCGCCGTGGCCGCTTTCACTTTAGTCGGGAACAAAAGTGAAAAAAGACCCAAGCACATTCCTTCATGTTGGCTTACCACTGATAAAAATAACTGACCTGTACACCGCGGCCTTCGGCTGGCAGGCGAAATGCTTGCAGATTATTCGGATCAAAACCAACCGCCTGATTGCGATTATTGCGGTTGTAACCGTTGGTATGCTGGTAATACAGTTTATCAAACACATTATTAACCGCCAGTTTGATATAACTGTTTTGGTTTAATGAGCGAATCGCCGTAAGATGCAGCACCCCAAACCCGGGAGTTTCCCGCTCACTGTTGGTGACTGACACCCGGTCTTGTCGCAGCGCCGCCATCAAATCGGCATCAAATTGCCAATTGCTTGATCGATAGCTGAAATTGAACCAGGTATTGATTGGCGCGACGCGATACAGGTCGTCGTCAATATCACGACGCTTACCACGAACCACACTGGTCACATTGCGCATTGAAAATTGCTCATTGATCTGATAGCTCAATTCAACATCAAAACCATACAATTCAGCTTCGACATTAGCAAAGCGTAACACTCCGGGAGGGGCCGGCATCACGGTATTGGGCACACCTTGAATATAATCGTCTATGCGATGATAAAACAGGTGTGGGGCGGCGGTGAAATCACTTTTTTGGTAATTAACCCCAAACTCCCACTGCATGGCCTGCTCTGATTGCAGGTCTAAATTACCGAGGTACCGGCGACCATCAGCCAGACCAGCGGTGGCTTCTAGTGGCAACCACAAATAACGTTCCTGATGGGTGGGCGCGCGGTTTTTAATGGCAAAACCATATTCAAAACTCAACTGATTATTAATGGTTTGTTGCCAGTTAAGCATAAAATCGAGGTTTTTATCTGTTTTGTTGCGCTCTGATGAATTAAACCGATCTCGCAGTGTACGATGTAGCTGCCCCATGTCGTTGTTCATCATGGCCACCGATGAATCGACCTGGTTCGAACCGGCATCTGAATCAGTCCAGCGGATACCAATCATGTACTGATGGCTGTCTGACAGCTGTCTTTGGTATTCAGCAAAAACACTTAACCTGTTCTTGCTGACGTCAAAATTGATGATATTAAACATGGCATTGTTTGGATTACTGATAAAAGCGGAATTATTGATATCATCGATATCAATACCAATAACCAAATCATCGTTGTTGGCTCCGCTTTTTTGTGCCGTCAACGAAAAAGCCTGTCGCTTAACCCGGGTCAAGGCCTCCCTGAATCTGGCTGCTGGTTGGTTACGGTGGCGGTAACTATCCATCAAATGTTTGGTATATTGATAAGCCAGTTCACTGCTGATCTCCCAGTCATCATTGATGGTTCTGGAAAATTCAAGTCGACTGATACCACCTCTGGCATAAGTGATATCCATCGGCAATGCCGGGGTGCCGGTTTCACCGGTGTCGTTGTAGTTGGTCGATAAAACTAAACGGTGATTACCGGTATCATACAGATAGGATGCCGTGTAATAATCACGTTCCAGTCCGGTAAAAACATTTTCACCCACTGGCGTGTCCTGATTGTTGCCACGTTCAATATCCAAGCCTACCGAAAAAGCGTGTTGATCCTGCCTGAAGTGCAAATTCGCTGAACCGGTTTTACCCTGATTGGCTGAAGCGTATGCCAGATTGGCATCACCGGAAAAACCATCAGCATGTTCATCGACAGACTTGCCAATCACATTGATGCTGCCACCCAGGGTCTCGATATTTTGGCTGACTCGACTGATACCTCGCTGTAAAACCACCGCATCGACCATACTGGCCGGCACATGACTCATCGGCGCGTCCATGGCATTACTGCATGATTCCATCACCGGCACACCGTCAGCATTAACATTAACCCTCGAGCCAAATAAACCGCGATACTGCGCGACACCACTTAATGTCCCATTTTTATTGACATAGGCACCGGGTATTTTTTTCAACACATCAGCAGTATCCTTTAATATGGCTGATGATTCCGGCAAAAGTTTAACCGTGGTGGTTGTGGTTGAATAGGCATCACCCTCAACCAACAACTTGTCAAGCTCCTCGATATCATTGGTAGTTTGTTGCGCTTCCGACGTTGTGAAAAAGCAAATTATGGTTAGCAACAATATCTGTTTTTTCATTTGACTTTACCGATGGTAATTTGGGTATTATTGTATGCAGTTCAGGCAAAAAATCTACCTTTATATAGACGCCAATCCATGTCGCCATTGCCCAGCTGGGTAAGTTTTTTCGATACTTGTTTTTAACAATGAAATTCTTCCGTTGTAAAAATTTCGATTGATATAGAAGTTCCCGTTATGAAAAATAAGCTTATACCAATCATATTGGTTCTCCTGGCTGGTGGGGGGTATTGGTATTACCAGCAAAAAAACCAATCCGTTGAGCAGCCAGGCATTACTCACTCTAATGGACGTTTGGAGCTGAGCCGTATGGATGTGGCCAGTTTGTATCCGGGTCGTGTTGAGCAAGTTGTGATAGAGGAAGGGCAATACGTCACGCCAGGTGAAGTGCTGGCAATTCTATCTTCAGAAACAACCCAGGCTAAACATCATGCGGCACTGGCGCAACAAAATGCCAGCCGTGCGAAGCAACGGCAAGCAGAGAAAGCGGTCAAACACATTGCCGCCCAACTAATAGCCCAGCAGCAACAAATAAAAGTCACCCAACTCGATGTTGATAACGCACTGGCGCTGCATAAAAATAAACTAATTTCCCAATCAGAATTGGATAAACGCATCGCCGCACGCGATGCAGCAACGGCTAGTTTGACGGCATTACAGTTTGCCCAAAAAGAAGCCGAAGCGGCCGTTCAGCAAGCAACGGCCGGCGTTCAGCAAGCTGAAGCACAGGTTGAACAAATCGACTCCATGCTGGGCGACTTACGGATAAAAGCCCCCAAGGCAGGTCGGGTGCAATACAAACTGGTTGAAATGGGTAGCGTGGTTGGGCCTGGTTCAAAAATCGTGAGTTTGCTCGATTTAGGCGATGTCAGTATGAATTTATTTTTGCCCGGCCCCGTTGTCAATACAGTTGCCTTAAACAGCGAAGCCCGTATTGTTCTGGACGGTCAGGATTATGTTTTTCCGGCAAAAGTCACCTTTATCGCCAGTGATGCACAATTCACCCCCAAGCACGTCGAAACCAAAAGTGAGCGGGCGAAGTTGATGTTTAAGGTAAAATTAAAAATTCCTGTTGCTATCGCACGCAGGTACCAAAATTATTTGCGTGGCGGTATGGCGGGTGATGGTTATGTGCTGACCGAGCCCAAGGCGGTATGGACCGATGATCTGGCGGTGAGATTACCGAAGATCGAAGAGTAACGTTATGAAAGCACATCATGCAAAAAAACGACGTTGAATTAAGCCATGTAATACACGATTACCCCAAGGTGCGTGCCCTGGATGATGTATCGTTGGTCATCCCCAAAGGGGTAACCGTAGGGCTTATCGGGCCGGATGGCGTAGGAAAATCGACGTTATTGTCGCTGATTGCAGGCTCTCGTATTATCCAGCAGGGTACGGTCAAGGTCTTAAATAAAAACCAGGCGATAAAACACGAACGCGAGGATTTGCTCCAGCGAATTGCGTTTATGCCGCAGGGCTTGGGGAAAAATTTATACCCGACGTTGTCGGTCTATGAAAACATTGAATTCCACGCGCGTTTGTTTGGCCTGAATAAAGTCGCACGCAAACAGCGCATCCAACGACTTTTAAAGGCGACAGTACTGGATCCTTTTGCCGAGCGTGCCGCTGGAAAATTGTCGGGCGGGATGAAGCAAAAGCTAAGCCTGTGTTGTGCGCTGGTGCATAACCCTGAGTTGTTGATTCTGGATGAACCCACCACCGGCGTTGATCCTTTGTCTCGCCGCCAGTTTTGGCAATTGGTCGATGCGCTACGTGAAGAAAACCCGGGCATGACATTGATCGTCGCCACCGCCTATATTGACGAGGCGGAACAATTTCAACAGTTGATTGCCATGGATAACGGCAAAATTCTGGTGAATAAGCCCACCCAGCAAGTCTTGCACGATATGCAGGCCGATGATCTGGAGCAGGCGTATATCAAGTTGTTACCCGAAGAAAAGCAAACCCATTGGGATGACAGTCAAATACCGGTTTTTAAGGCTGATCCTGATTTACCCAGTGCAATTCAGGCCGAAAAGCTCACCAAAAAATTTGGTAGCTTTACTGCTGTTAATGAAGTCAGTTTTGATATTGCCCGAGGGGAAATATTTGGCTTTCTCGGCTCGAATGGCTGCGGCAAAAGTACTACCATGAAAATGCTGACAGGGTTGCTCGATGCAACCAGCGGGTCAGCCCGGTTGCTGGGTAAAAGTATTCACGCTAAAGATATCCGTGTTCGCCAGCAGGTCGGAAAATCCCTGTCTTTAGGTGTGCGGCAACGCTTACAGTTGGCTGCGGCCTGTTTGCACCGCCCAACGGTTTTGATTCTGGATGAGCCCACATCCGGGGTGGATCCAGCTGCACGGGATATGTTTTGGCAGCATTTGATAAGCTTGTCACGGGATGATCGCGTTACCATTTTCGTCTCGACACATTTTATGAACGAAGCCCTGCGATGCGACCGTATATCCTTTATGCACCGCGGGCAGGTACTCGCCGTTGGCAGCCCGCAAGCATTGCAGGAGCAGCGTCAGGCGCAAACCCTGGAAGAAGCCTTTATCGCCTTTCTGGAAGAACAGCAGCCTGAGGCAAAAACGGAAACAGAAGCAACTGATCAGCCGCCGCAAACCACCGCAGAGAATCCCTCCCCCGTGGCTATAAAAAAAGCAGTCAATACCGGTTTAGCCTATTGGTTTTATACCGTATGGACGTTTGCCTTGCGTGAGACAAAAGAACTGCTCAGGGACCCAATCCGGCTGCTCTTTTCCATGATTGGCCCGATTGTTTTATTGCTGGTTGCCAGTTGGGGTTTGTCATTTGATGCCAACCGTATCAATTTTGCTGTACTCGATCAGGATCGCAGCCCG
>PDSQ01000085.1 GCA_002747055.1 Gammaproteobacteria bacterium | reverse complement strand
ACCGTTACGCACTCCGGCAAAATTACTATGGCTGCCTTCAATCAACACCCCGTCGCGTACCAGAATCGCTTCAAAGGCGCCCGCCTCTTCGGCCTGCTGGCTGGCAAGGATATTGGCGGTCAGAGCAAGAGATTTAATATCACAGCGTGCCCAGCGTTGATCGGCAACAGTTATCGCGGCAACTCCCTGCTGTCGAGCCTTTCTGGCCGGTTCCTGATCAAACGGGCGGACTGTGACATAGACAGTAAGAGGGGTATCACCTGCCGGAAACGGATGGCTTCTTGGTGCTGCGCCGCGGGTAACCTGCATATAGACAAGCGCATCAGAGCTCTGCAGATCATTTTTTTGTAAAAGCTCCGCCACAACCTCCTCCAGCCAGCCAAAACCGGTTGCTGAAAATCGCAGCTGTGCCGCCCCTTTCTCCAATCTCTCAAGATGGTCCCGCAGGCAGAACGGCCTGCCCGCAAGGCATAACACCACTTCATACAAACCATCAGCAAAAAGAAAACCCCGATCATCCGGCGAGACCGCAATATCTTCTTTGGCAAGATATTGACCGTTAAAAAATAATATTAAAGGTAAAATTATTGTATAACAACAGAGCGAAGCTTCATCTCGCATCGCAAAAAATCATGTAAAATAACAGGTTATAGAAGATACACAAGCTTCTTTTATAAAAATACCGCTTTTCCAGATAAGACAAGGATAGTTTAAAACATCTGATGGGAGGTAATAATAGTACAACCGGCTCTCTCCATCTCCTGCAGTGCGGCATCGCCATCTCCTGGCGCAAGATTCACTGCCCGACAGGCATCTTCTATAACTGTGGTTGTAAATCCCAAAGAGACCGATCCAGTGCGGTAAACTTGACACAATAATCAGTGGCAAGGCCGCAGATAAAGATATTATCAAGAGTATTCTCCCTCAGATACTGTTCAAGACCGGTTTGCTGCTGTCTGGCATTATCAAAGAAACCGCTATAACTATCGATTCCGGCATCCACTCCCTTATAGATGATTTTCTCAATGGTCTCCTTTTTCAGGCCGGCAATAAATTCAGCGCCATAGGAGTTCTGTACGCAATGCACAGGCCATAAGATCTGGTCAATACCATTGATCTTGATAATCTCTCCGGGATTTTTCTGCTGATTGTCGGCAAAGCTGATATGATCTGCCGGATGCCAGTCGAGCGTGGCAATAATATGATC
>PDSQ01000048.1 GCA_002747055.1 Gammaproteobacteria bacterium | reverse complement strand
GTGCCGACCAGGCAATGGAATTGGACTTACCCGACCCCGCACTGTGCTGTATTAAATATTTGTGGCCGGGGCCTTCGGTTTTAGCCGCCTCAATCAACTGACACACCACATCCCACTGATGATAACGCGGAAAAATCAGCGTTTCTTTCTTGTATTTCCGCCCTTCCCAGTCCTCCTTCTCCTCAATTTGCAGGTGCACAAACCGGGCAAGAATATTCAATAAACTATCGGGGAGTAAGACCTCATTCCATAAGTAATCCGTGGCATAGCGGTTTTTATCCTCCGGCACATCATTACCCGCGCCACCGTCTTTCGTGCCTTTATTAAACGGCAGGAAAAAGGTGTTTTCACCTTCCAGACGGGTTGCCATATACACTTCATACTGACTCACCGCAAAATGCACCAAAGCACCGCGCTTAAAGGTCAGTAAAGGCTCCGGCTTTTTCGTGACCGGATCAATGGCAAAGCGAGTCGTTTTGTACTGCTTTACCGCATTATGTACGGACTGCTTCATTTCGGACTTTAGCTCCAGTGTCGCAATGGGCAGGCCATTCACAAATAACACCAGATCAATGCGCCACTTTTTTGCCCTGACACCTGTTTCCGCCTCATGCTCCCCGGTTGCCCACGGGCTATACACCAGCTCCGGCACCACGCGCAGACGGTTCTTTTTATAACGCGCCAGGGTATCCGGGTTGAGATCATGTTCAGGCTTAAACTGGCAGAGGCTAAAGCGCGTCCCACGGTCACGCAGCTCATGGCGCAATACACCCAGGGTACCAAAACTGCGAATTTCCTTATTGGCGGCATTCGGATCAGCTTTATTAAGCTGGGCTGCGACACGTTCCAGAAACTTCTGTTCAGGATTATTGGGGTATAAGGCGCAGAACTTCCGCCATTGGGTGTCCTGAGTGTCTTTAATGAAGCCGAGCACATCTTCGGAATAGAGTGCTAACTCGCGGTTATAGTGTTCAGGTTTACCGGGCAACCAGCCGTTTGCCAGCATTTGGCGAATCATGTCATTCTGGAAGATGTATTCTGCGGATTTATCTTTGCCGTAATAGATGCTCATGCGCCATTCCCTGTTTGGTTATGCGGAAATAGTATACCAATTTGCACAACATATAGCCTTGCTTATATTTAAGATATAGTCCAACATAAACCATGTACAAGCAATACAGGAAGCCCGCCATGCCTGATACTCACTATAAAGATGCCTGGACAATACCCGAAGCAAAAGCCAAACTCTCAGAATTGCTTCGATGTGCTGATGAGGCTCCCCAATACATCGGCACCCGAAAGCCTTATGTGTTGATTTCGGTTGAACAGTGGGAAGCACTCAATAAACCCAAAGAGTCGATGGGGCAATGGCTTGTCAAAAACATGGCAAATCTTGGCGAGCTGGAGCTTCCAGACAGAACTGAACCGGCCCGTGAAATCCCTTTTCAATAAAGCATGATGGCCAATTACCTTTTTGATACCAATATCCTCTCGGAACTGGCGCGACCTGAACCACAACTACGCATTCTCATAACTCTGCAATATCAACGCCTTAGCACGTTCTACATCATCAGCACTACGCACATTCACTAACAAATCGCCTGTACCCCAATGCCCCTTATTACTGGCATCCTGCATAAAGCCATCGGCTGAATCTTCTCCGGGCAATTTGAGTGTTAGTTGTAAACGTGGGTCTTTCTTCTGTGGCAACATGATGAAACAAGCAAAATTTTTGATGAGTTTAAATGCGGTATACAGTTTGAGTTCTTTACGTTGTACTTCATCGCCCAATTGTTCTGTGTAGTCACACAGTGAATCATACAGTGCTATCAATTCAGGGCTTGCTATGGCGAGGCGTTCCTGTTGCGTTTTATCAGCACTCGCTTTTTGCAGTTCGGGGGCTGCTGCTCTTTCTGGTTTACAGGTTTTATCGCGCTTATTCACGGCTGACGTATCGTGAGCGTGGATGAGTTCTAAGGCCAACAAATCTTCACCAAAATAACGGTAGCGTATCAGGTCAATATTGCGCTCAATTTGCTGTACAGCGTGTGCATCGTAGCGGTTGAAGTTGCTGGCGACACAAATTAAGCGTGTGCCTGACCATTCAATTCGCTCGGCGGCTTCTGAGCCAATTTTTTGCTGGGTGAGTAATTGAAACTCGGCTTGATGATCCATTAGCCAATCGAGATAAAACAAGCCTTGGTTGATGACGTTTTCCGTTTGGTGGCGTTTGTATTCGACAATAACGGGGGCGTTATTTTCGTCGAGTCCCAAGCTGTCAATACGGCCTTTATGGGTTTTTCCGGTGGTGTATTCTCTGACGAGAAAGCGCACACCGAGAAAGGTTTCCATGTGGGCTTCAATGAGGTTTTGCAGGTCTTTTTCCAAGTCTGCGGCTTGACCTTTGAGTTCGGTGACAGTGTTATTTTTTAGGGTGAATAGTTTTAGATCACTCATGTGGCTGCCCGCTCAGATTTGTTTGCAGTTGGTTTTGGGGCTTCCCAGTTTCTTACGTCGATTTTGCCGGTGACGGCGGCGGAGATTAGGGCGGTGCGGCGTTCTTGTATTAGTTTGATCATCTGTTGTTGCTTTTCGATCAAAATGTCGATTTTAGCGGTTTCGTGATCAAGGAAGTTGGCGATTTTTTGTTGTTCATCAATTGCCGGTTTAGGCACTTTAATATTGACTAAATCTGAGGCGTTAATTGCCGGATAACTCACGCCAACTGATTGGGCGACTACTTCTTTTATGAATCCCTTAACCCTCAAACAATAAGCAGCATAACCTTTATGCAGAAGCCTGTTCGGGCGTATAACAGCAAAACCTGTTGAGACAACTAGATTTTCAGGTGGGTTATCTACTGGTGCTATTGCCTCTAAATAAGTCCTTACTGTAGAAACGATTATGTCACCATCTCGTACAATTCGCCTTGCACGAGAAGGAGCCCTTTCAAAAACCATGCTTTCTGTTTTAGTTATACCTTCTATTGCAGATACGCTGCCAATATCAACATACTCAATTTCATAATCGTCACTAACATAACCAGCTAAAACATCATCGTTGTACGTGCACAAATATTTTAGTGGTTTAGTCCCCCAACCCTCCGGCACTTCCCCCAACCACTCCACCCCGGAATCCCGCATCGGCACATCAGGATCAAGCCCTTTAGTCACAGCATGACTAATCACCGCCTGGCGTTTTTCTTTTAGCAGCTTGATAAGCTGTTGTTGTTTTTCGATCAGGGTGTCGATTTTGGCGGTTTCGTGGTCGAGGAAGTTGGCGATTTTTTCTGATTCAAACCCATCTGGGACAGGAATACCCATTAAGCTAATAAAGTTCCAGCTAGCTCTTGGCATTTTCGAGCCATAAGTAGATGAGTCAACTTGCTCAATGAATTCTTCTGTAAGAAAGTAGTAATTGAGAAATTTTGGACTAACCTTCTTACCTCTCAATACTAAAAACTCTGATGAACATATACCTGAGAAATTTGCCAACCATGACTTTGCTAAATATGGCCGTAGTTTTCCAAATAAAACGTCTCCACACGAAAAAGTAGTAGATAACCCTTCAGGCTTAACATCATCTTTTAGTAGGTATCTACCGCTCCAAGACTCAATATTTTCCATACCTACATATTTTAATGCCGAAATTGGCTCGGCCTTACTCCCTTTAAGATCAGCAACATATTTTAATTTGATACATTCCCAACTTGATGGAACACTTCCCAACCCAGATCCGCATCAATCTCCGCTAAATCCCTGGGTGGCTGATACACATAAAAATGCCGGTTAAACGGAATCTCATACCCCACAATCCCGATCTCACCATCCTTGGCATCCGTCTTACCCGCATCAATCCAGGCATCCGGCACATGCGGCTGCACTTCCTGAATAAAGTACGCTTCATTCAAATCATCCACCGCCCGAGACGGATCAAGCGCCACATTTTCATGGTCACGCAGGTTGCCATCAGGCATATACTCAACCACCTTGCCATCCACCTCAAACAAGCCATAAAGCGGATTCGCATCCGTGTTTTTATGCACCTTCTTAATCACCTTTTCCGCCTCTGGATTAATCCAGCTAACCGCAGCGGTAATTTGCTTTTTCTGGGACGCATCTAAACTAATAGCTTGTGCTTTACAGGCAGCTTTAATCGTCGCCTCATACGTATTCATATCATCGCATTGCTCCGTGCCAATCTCGCTTTGCAGCTGCTTCGCCTTGAGCAGAATATGTTTCTGCTTCGCCCAGGTGTCAGCCG
The DNA here is from genome assembly GCA_002747055.1 of Gammaproteobacteria bacterium. Taxonomy (GTDB): domain Bacteria; phylum Pseudomonadota; class Gammaproteobacteria; order Pseudomonadales; family Oleiphilaceae; genus LZORAL124-50-18. Next base: position 4,829 of record PDSQ01000048.1, on the reverse strand, counting down.
CCAGCAATTCCTTGATTTTGGCCTCTTTGAGTTCGCTAAAGTTGGCTTTTACGTGCCTGCGAATATCGGCTTCATGCTCTGATAACTTGCCATAGTGCTCACAATCCTCAGCATCACGCCACGTTCCGCCATAAGTGTCATACACCCATTTCATCGCTGCATTCAGCGGTTTAGGGGCAAAACGCAACTCAGCAAGACGCTCATCACTAAACTGGAAACTCTCACGCAGCGGCCGCTCAATGGTAATCCGGCGATAGCCAAATTCATGCGTCGCAAAGATTTTACTGGCGAAGGTTTTCGGTGCTTCCGTTTTAGGGTGATCAGACTGACGACCACGGTTACTTTTGTGCTCAGCAGGCTTATCCAGCTCACGCGCAGCCACCACCTCAAACGCACCCGCACAGCGCGTAATGGTGGCAATATCTTCATCACTCATTTCATTACGCTTGCTGCCCAGGGATTTACGCATTTTACCGCACAGGTTCACGCCATTAATGAGCTGTACCTTGCCTTTGCGCTCGCTGGATTTTTTATTCGACAACACCCACACATAAGTCGCAATGCCCGTGTTATAAAACATATCCGTCGGTAATGCGACAATGGTTTCCAGCAGATCCGCTTCCAGAATATAGCGGCGAATTTCCGACTCACCCGACCCCGCGCCACCCGTAAACAAAGGCGAGCCATTGAGGATAATTCCGATACGCCCGCCACCTTGTGCTGCATCACGCAGCTTACTGATCAGGTGCAGCAGGAATAATAAGGAACCGTCAGACACCCGTGGCAGACCCGCACCAAAGCGCCCGTCAAAGCCTTTTTGCAGGTGCTCATCCTTGATGGTTTCAGCAATTTTTTTCCAGTCCACGCCAAACGGTGGATTGGAAAGCATGTAGTCAAACTTGTCGGCATACAGTTGATCATTGGATAAGGTATTGCCCAGCTTGATATTGCCGACCTCCTGCCCCTTAATCAGCATATCCGCTTTACAAATCGCGTAACTTTCCGGGTTCAACTCCTGACCAAAGGCACGAATCACCGCCTGCGGATTTAACTCATGCACGTATTCCATGCCGGAGGATAAAAAGCCGCCCGTTCCCGCCGTCGGGTCGTAAATGGTGCGGATAATGCCATCCTTGCTCAGTGCATCATCGTCCTCCATAAACACCAGAGCCGTGGTGAGGCGCACAATGTCACGCGGAGTAAAGTGTTCCCCGGCGGTTTCATTGGAGCTTTCCGCAAACCGGCGTATCAGTTCCTCAAACACCAGACCCATATCATGATTGCTGACAGCCCGCGGGCTGAGGTCTGTCACCCGAACCTTTTCAATCACCTTGTACAACAGGTCAGCATCGTTTAATTGCCCGATAAACTCAGCAAAATTGAAGTATTCAAAAATCTCGCGTGCATCTTTCGAGAAACTTTGCAGGTAGCTTTCAAGATTCTCTTTAATCCCTGCCTGCCCCAATGTCGCCAGGTTCATCCGGGAGGTATTAAAGAAACTCAGGCCACTGGCTCTGAGCAGGAATTTCTCCCCGGCTTCTTCGGGTAAATCCATCCCCTGAATACGTTGCTGCTCGGCCAGTACCGCTTCCTTGCTGTCTTGCAGGACACACTCCAGACGACGCAATAAAGTAAACGGCAGGATGATGCGGCCATACTGGCTTTGTTTGAAATCGCCACGTAACAGGTCAGCAATAGACCAGCAATACGCTGCGAGATTATTGGGAGTTTGATCCATGAGGGAAAGCATCCTTACGGTTATACCGCCGACATATGAACATTGTCAGCACACTAAAATTTAATCATGACCGGCCAAACAGCAAAAAGGCTCCATACCGCAGTAAAGAGCCTTCAGGACATTCACTTAAAACGGAATATCATCATCAAGCCCCATCGAACCCACACCCGCCGCATCCGCGTCGGTATGCGGCGGTGGCGCATCATCATCTCTGCCACTGGTGGCCGATTCAATACGCCACGCATCCAGATTGGTAAAATACTTACCATTCCATTCCCGCCCGCGTAAATTGAAGTGAACCGTAATCGCGCTGCCTTCCTGATAAGCATCAATCGCCTCGCACTTATCCTGCGTTAGCTGGAATTTCACCATCTGCGGATACTTGCCGTCGTTCACTTCTATCACGAACTCACGGGTACGGAATGTGTCGGATTTTTGCTCGGTATCAAAAACCTTGTGTAATACGCCATCAACCTGAAATTTCATTGAATACCTTATCTGATTACTGAATCTGATTGCTGATTTTGGAACGCCGGACCTGACGTTCATCGCGCCGGGATTCTACCCTATTTTCAGCGGGAATTAGTGCCGTTTTTTCATCGCCACAGCCCGTATCTCCTCAATTAGGATTCATAACCAATTGGGAATTTATTGTTAGTTAGTATTAGGCTATGATAATTACAGACTATGCGGAAGCGGAAGACTATGATTACCAGAAACAATGATTGATGATTTGAAAATTCTGGCAAACAAACGGGATATTCCTTATCAGTCTCTTCTAAAAATTTTCCTTTCCGAGAGGATACACTTTGAGCTTACCAAATAAAACCACATGGAATATGTCACACATCAAAAAAATGCTAACCAGTATACGCACCGGTCACTGGAGCATTGTACTGCTGGCCGTGCCAATGGCAGGATGCAATCCGCCGGAGTCAACGGCATCAACCTGGTACCAGACCGAAGCCACGATTAAATCAGCAACCAAACTGGACGACGGTGTGTATGCCTATAGCCTGGCCTACCCCGCCACTGCCAGTACGGCTGTCAACGAAGCGGGAGAGCCGATCACCGGCCCCATCACTCAAAATGTGTTCGGCCTGTCTTACCTGCCCAAAGCCGGCCAGACACTGGCGATTGAATACCTTGTAAACGAACCACTGATGTACAGAGTCGTTCAACCCTGGGGCAATGGCAAGGACGCTGCTGCCGTTGCGGGTGTGTATATCTACGGACACGAGGTTGAATCCTTTACACCCTGCGACACTAAAACGGATTACTGGATCACCGGCCATAAAACCGTATTAGGTACGCTGAAGGAGGCAAGCCTTGCCAAAGCCCGGCAGCTTGCAAAACCTTATCAGGGCGTTTATGCAGAATTGCGCCTGGCACTGTTACCCGCCGCAGAAGACGGCTTTGCCGCAGACTATGATGGCGTTGTTGAGGCACTCGAAGTCAAGACATGGGCCAGCGACATCCCCGAAACCTGTTTGGCGGCACCGTCCGCCTCCGACCCTAAACCTGCCACAACGGAGAGCGAATGAGTAAATCTTCATTTTTTGACCCGCAAACCATTGCCCTGCACACCGGCTATCAACCCGATTCGGAATACGGCAGTCGCGCCGTCCCCATCTATCAAACCACCAGCTACGCTTTTCAGGATGTGGCTCACGGTGCTGCCTTATTCAATGTTGAGCGCGGCGGCCATCTCTACAGCCGTATGAGCAATCCGACGGTTGCAGTACTGGAACAACGGATCGCAGCATTGGAAGGGGGTGTCGCCTGTATCTGCACTGCCTCGGGGATGAGTGCATTGTTTACCACCTTTGCCACCCTCTGCTCCGCCGGGGATCATATTGTTTCCGCAGCACAGATTTACGGTTCCACCGCGACCCTGTTGCGCTATACCCTGCAACGTTTTGGCATTGAGACCACCTTTGTTGATATCAATGATCATGCTGCCGTCGCCGCAGCCATTCAGGACAACACCAAATTATTGTTCTGTGAATCGATTGGTAATCCGGGGCTGGATATTGCCGATATTCCGGCACTGGCAACCATTGGCAGGACGCACCATTTACCCCTGGTCGTCGATGCCACTTTCGCCACCCCTGCCCTGCATAATCCCATCGCCCATGGCGCAAATATTGTCATCCATTCGCTGACCAAATGGATGGGCGGCAGCGGTAATGCCATGGGTGGCGCGATTATTGATGGCGGAAATTTCCAATGGTGTGATCCGCAACATCCCCGCCAGTTCCCGGCCCTGTGTGAGCCCTATACACCCTTTAACGGTATCAATTTCTGGGAAGAGTTTGGCCCCGGTGCTTTTACTATGCGCATCCGTGCCGAATCCATGCGTGACTTTGGCGCTGCCCTGAGTCCGCAGAATGCCTTTCTGTTGCTACAAGGGCTGGAAAGTCTTGCTCTGCGCATGCCGCAACATGTGGCGAATGCACACAAGCTGATGCAATGGCTCAACGAGCATGATGCGGTCAGCTGGGTGAATCACCCCGACCTGGCCCCTCATCCGAATAAGGCACTGGCCGCACAATTATTCCCGAAAGGTGCCGGTGCCGTGCTGAGTTTCGGTGTCAAAGGTGGTCGCACAGCCGGAGTGGCATTCATGGATGCATTGCAACTGGCGACCAATCTGGCCAATGTCGGTGATTCACGCACACTGGTTCTGCATCCGGCCACCACCACCCACTCGCGGCTGGATACCGAAGCAATGCAGGCCGCCGGAATCAGCGAAGACCTGATCCGGGTTTCCGTGGGTCTTGAGGCATGGCGGGATATTCAGGCGGATTTTGCCGCCGGACTGAAAGCCGCACAAAAAGTTGCCGCACAACAGGCTGAAGCCCATCACAGTCAGGGAGCATAACCGCATGTACCTCACGCTGAACGATACAAAAATCTATGTGGCCACCGGTGGCAAGCCGTTTGATAATACCCTGCCTACAGTTGTCTTTCTGCCTGGCAGCGGGCTGGATCACCGCACCTGGGCCTTGCAAACCCGCTGGTTTGCCTTCCACGGTTTTGCCGTTGTCGCCCCCGACTTCCCCGGCCACAGCCTGTCAACAGGCGAGCC
>PDSQ01000003.1 GCA_002747055.1 Gammaproteobacteria bacterium | reverse complement strand
ATCAACGCCGACCAGGCTGACCAATATTAAGGCCGGTACTGAAGATGCAGATGCTGTAACTATCAGCCAGTTAAAAGGAGCTGTAACTGCTTTGGGCGGTGGTGCGGCAGTTAATGCTGATGGTACGGTTAATGCGCCAACCTATACAGTAACTGATGGCAATCCATCTACCGGTGGAACTATGGATTATACTACTGTTGGTGCTGCGTTGACCGGGCTGAATACAGCAGTTAATCAGCCGATTACCTTTAAGGCAGATACCAATTCAGATACCGGCAGTAACGGCAGTCAGCAGCAGCTTGGCAGTGAGTTTTCGATTTTATCAGGTGATTTAACCAATCCTGCCTTTACCGGCAGTAATCTGTCAACAGAAGTGAAAGACGGTCAGGTATTGATTGGCATGGCCAAATCGCCTGAATTTACATCGATAAAATTAAAAGATGGTGCTAATGAAACGGAGCTGACAACCACGGCTGGAGGTCTGGATATTGGTGGGGATAAGATTACCAATATTGCGGCAGGGGATATCTCTGCGACCAGTACCGATGCGGTTAACGGCAGCCAGTTATTTGCCGCAACTGCCGGTTCAAAAGAGGAGGTAACATCTGCCGATAAGTCAATAACGATAGCAACAATGACCAATGGTGCGGGTGCCAATATCTATGATCTGAAGGTACAGACAGATGCCGCAACACTGAAATTTGTTGATGTCGATCCGGCAGACCCGTCCAGGGGTAAACAGTTAAGCGCTGTTACCAGCAATATAACCAGCAGTCCGGCAGGCGTTGCCGCCGCAGATATGCCGAGTGCTCTGGTAACGGCAGGCGATGTGGCATCTGCAATAAATACCTCTGGGTTTACCGCCAAAGCCAACGGTGATAGCGGTAAGCTTATTACTTCCGGCGATGAAGTTGACTTTATAAATGGCGATAATATCGAGATCACCAGAGACGGCGGTCAGTTTACGGTAAAAACCGCCAAAGATGTCAGCTTTGACAGTGTAACAACAGGCGATACCGTAGTAAATAATAATGGCGTCACCATCAGTAATGGTGCGGCGGGCAGCGCTGTTATATTGAGTAAATCGGGTCTGGATAATGGCGGCAACAAGATCACCAATATTGCGGCAGGAGATATCTCTGCAACCAGTACCGATGCGGTTAACGGCAGCCAGTTATTTGCCGCAACTGCCGGCTCAAAAGAGGAGGTAACATCTACCGATAAGTCAATAACCATCGCAACAACGACCAATGGTGCGGGTGCCAATGTCTATGATTTATCAGTAAATACCGATGGAACAACCATTGCCGTTGACAGCACTACCGGTGCGGTTAAAGCGATAACAGACAGTATCTTTGTAGTGGATGGTAAGGCGGTTGCTGCCACTTCAACATCGCTGGCAACATCAGGTGATATTGCAGAGGCCATCAATAAATCGGGCTTTACGGTTAAAGCCAACGGTGATGCCGGCAAGCTTATTACTGCCGGAGATTCGGTTGAATTTAACAATGGCGATAATATCAGGATCTCCAGAACAGATGGTCAGATTACTGTCGGCACAGCGAAAGATGTCAGCTTTGACAGTGTTACCACCGGAGATACCGAGGTAACTACAGATGGTATTACTATCAATGGCGGTGCGGCAGGTCAATCTGTTACCCTTGGCAAGTCGGGTCTGGATAATGGCGGCAATAAAATCACCAATATTGCGGCGGGAGAAATTTCCGCAACGTCAACGGATGCAGTTAATGGCAGTCAGGTATTCGCGTTAGCTGCCGGCTCCAGGGAAGAGGTAAAATCTGCCGATCAATCGGTAACTATAACAACAACACAGAATGCGGTTACCGGCGCCAATATCTATGATTTACAGATACAGGTGGATGACGCGACCATGGAGTTTGTTGATGTCGATCCGGCTGATCCGGCAAAAGGTAAAAAACTGACAGCCGTTACCAGTGATATCAGCAATGATGCAACTGGTGTTGCCACGGCAGCTGTCGGCAGTTCTCTGACAACTGCCGGCAGTGTGGCAGCAGCTATCAATAACGCGGGCTGGGTTGGCACCGCGGGCGCCGGTATTGATGGCGGCATAGTTCAGGGTGCCGGTGATCAACTGGTTAAAACCGGTGAAAAGGTAACCTTTGATGCCGGCAAGAATATCAAACTGGTCCAGAAAGGGCAGACATTCACCTATGCAACCAGGGATAATGTCGAGTTTACCAAGGTAACCACCGGTGATACGGTGATGACCTCCAGTGGTGTTACCGCGCCTTCCTATACAACCAATGGTAAACATACGGTAACGATAAGCGGCGATAGCGGCACTATTAACGGTCTGACCAATACGACTTTTGATTCGCAAAATTACACCTCCGGTCAGGCGGCGACTGAGGATCAGCTTGCCAGTGTGGATAAGGTGGCCCATGCCGGCTTCAATGTTAGCGCCAATGGCAGAAATCCGGGTAATATAGGACCGGGAGAGACGATTGATTTCAATAACAGAGATGGTAATGTCCTGATCCAGAATAACGGAAATACAATAACATTTAATCTTAATCCTGATCTTCATGTGAACAGTGTTACCACCGGAAATACCCAGATTAACACCAATGGTCTGTTTATCAAGGGCGGACCGAGCTTAACCAAAGATGGTCTGTTTATTAATGGCGGGGCAAGTGTAACCAAAGATGGCTTTTTTGTTGATGGCGGACCAAGTGTAACCAAAAAAGGTATAGATGCGGCTGGTAAGCCGATAGCCAATGTCGCCCGTGGTACCCACCCCGGAGATGCGGTTAATCTTTCACAGCTTGAAGAGGCTGAGGCCGCAGCTGCCAAAGGAACCGCTGCCGCAATGGCAGCTGCTTCGATGCCGCAGGTGTATGCCCCGGGTTCCAGTATGCTGACTGCTGGTGCCAGCACCTATCGGGGAGAGAGTGCTATTGCCGTTGGCTATTCAACAATGAGTGATAATGGCAAATGGATTTTACAGGGAAATGCCAGTGCCAATGAGGATGATGCCGGTTTTTCTGTTGGTGTAGGCTATCAATGGTAAAAGACGCGCTGGATTGATATTGCGAGGATGGATATGAAATTATTACAGTTCGGTATTGGCGCGGCGGTCTTGCTTCTGTTTTTGTCTGGCTGCACCTCAATTGTCAGCAAAAATATCAGCGATCAAGGGGTTCCCGAACAGGTCGTTTTCCCTGATAAGAGTGATGCCTGGAACAGGAAGGGCAGCTTTCCGGTTGAGGCGAATTTACAAAGTATTGGACCGGGGATGAAGAAGCGCACGATCTATCAACTAATTGGTGTTCCTCATTTTTCCGAGAGATTTGGCGCGCGCGAGTGGGATTATATTTTTAACTTTCGTGATGATAAGTACCAGCTTGTCAAGCAATGTCAGTATAAGATTATTTTTGATACTGACCGTCTTGCCCAATCCTTTTACTGGCTGCCGACAGAGTGTGGTCAGGGATTTTTTCAGTCCGACACTCCGGATGATTATGGAAGCGACGAAGAAAGGGAAAAGGCACTGGATGATAAGAGCGGGAAGAAGGATGATAAGAGTGAAAAGGGTTGAGTAGAGTAAATTGGCGGTATTGGCAGGCAGGTTTTTCTGTCTGCGGTTATTTTTCTGTTAAATTTCAATAATAGGGATTGGTTATGAAGTCTTGTGTCTCTCGGTTTGGGCTGGTTTGTTTATTTGGCGTTATTGTTGTTTCCGGTTGTATGAAAAAGCCGGATTCTGTCAGCTCTTCAGCGGCAGAGACGCCTTCTGCCGTTTCGCCGCGAAAGAGTCTGCTGGAGCCCTCCTTTTCCCATATAACTTTTAACCTGCCCAAAGGGATTGACTGGGTGCAGAGCCAGAATACGCCTATTGGTAATGGCGGAGTCGCAGAGTGGGTTCCCAAGGGCTATACCTCGCAGAACAGCCCGCTGCGGATTATTTATCAGAAAAAGCAGCCGGGGCTTAGTCCCGGCTTGCGCTTGCAGGAGATTGTGGCTCCGGCCAAAAACTGTGTTGATACCAAAATTGCCCGCTTTAAAGGGGGAAGCAGTTATGCACATCAGGCTAATGTTGAGGTGTTCTGTTCAAAAATGGGGAAAAATGATTGGGGGTTGGTCAGCTATGTTGCTGTTTTCAGCAACCGCAGCGAGAC
>PDSQ01000013.1 GCA_002747055.1 Gammaproteobacteria bacterium | reverse complement strand
AGCCAAGGTTGGTGTAAAAACGAAACGAATGAAGGCAGGCTGGGATAATAAATACCTGCTTAAAATTATTGGGATGATTTAAGCCCGATTGCCCTGGTCCGGGCAGCCGATTATCAAAGGAAACAGTTGAATGGTTGAAATCTCTGCTGGTTATGGGTCGACGGTGGTGCCTATTCGTTGGCTGGAGAAAGGCTGTCTGGCGTTGCTCGATCAGCGTGTATTGCCGGGTGAGGAACGCTATATCGAGTGTGTGGAGACCAGACAGGTGGCCGATGCGATTGTTGAAATGGTGGTGCGGGGGGCTCCGGCTATTGGCATCGCCGCCGCTTACGGTGTTGTGCTTTCCGCCAAAAGGCATTGTCAGCTTGCCAGTGGATGGCGTGCCGGTATCGAAGCGGATATCGATCTTCTCGCGGCAACCCGACCGACTGCAGTCAATTTGTTTTGGGCATTGCAACAATGCCGGGGGTTGTTGTCTGAATTGAGCCGGGATGATGCCTTTGTCCGGTTGACCGAGCTGGCCCGACAAATCCATCAGGATGATATTGCGGCCAATATGCGAATGGGCCGGTTGGGTGCCGAATTTGTTTCGGCACAATTGGCAGCTAAGGGTGTGACATACCCGATCAATGTATTGACGCATTGCAATACAGGCTCGTTAGCCACTGGTGGCTTTGGCACGGCTCTAGGTGTGGTGCGTTCCTTGGCGGCACAAAACCGGCTGGGCAGGGTCTATGCGGACGAAACCCGACCTTGGCTTCAGGGTGCCAGGCTCACCGTCTGGGAGCTGACCCGGGATGCAATACACGTCACCCTCAATGTCGATTCAGCCGCCGCGCAATTGATGAAGAGCGGTCGTGTCGATTGCGTTATTGTCGGTGCTGATCGAATTACAGCCAACGGGGATGTCGCCAACAAAATCGGTACTTATGGTCTGGCCGTATTGGCGAAACAGCATGGTATCGGATTCTACGTTGCGGCCCCTTGGTCCACTATCGACCCGGACACAGCCAACGGTGACCTGATACCGATTGAAGAGCGCGTGGCGAGCGAAGTATTGTCGTTACAGGGGAAGTGGCTCTCCTTGCCGACCGTCGATACGTTCAATCCGGTATTTGATGTGACACCCGCAGAGTTGGTAAACGCGATTATTACGGAACAGGGTGTTATCACTGCGCCATTTGATCAGGGTATCAAAGCGAAGCTGGACTAAAGCACAATTAATCTTGCTGGCGATCGACTGGATTGCGGCGATGCTGTTGCAAATGACGGCAAGCCCATTCTCTGATGAGCTTGTGTCTCTGCCAATCAATAGAGCAGATGAAAAGCGTTATACGCCATCCAGCCCCAGTTCAGCAATGGAGATTTCACGCATTTTAAATCGTTGAATTTTACCCGTCACCGTCATCGGGAATTCATCACAAAATCTAAAGTAACGTGGAATCTTGAAGTGGGCGATTTTGCCTTTACAAAATTCACGTATTTGCTCTTCTGAAATATCTTGGGATTCCGGGTGTAGTTTAATCCAGGCGACGAGCTCTTCACCGTATTTTTTATCCGGAACACCCGTTACCTGGACATCGGAAATATCTGGATGAGTGTACAGAAATTCTTCGATTTCCTTGGGATAGATATTCTCTCCACCACGAATGACCATATCTTTAATACGGCCAACAATCTGGATATAGCCTTCTTCGTCCATGGTGGCCAAGTCACCCGTATGCATCCAGCCAGCACTGTCGATGGCTTGTTCTGTGGCTTTATCGCTGTTCCAGTATTTTAGCATGACACTGTAGCCACGAGTGCACAATTCACCAATTTCGCCTCTTGGTACAATTTTGCCGTTTGGTGCGTCGATGATTTTACTTTCAATATGGGGTTGCGTCCGACCTACTGTGGATACCCGTTTATCGAAGGGATCATCGGCTGCGGTTTGAGTGGAAACCGGGCTGGTTTCGGTCATGCCGTAGGCGATTTGAACTTCTTCCATGTGCATTTTGTTATTGACAGATTTCATCACTTCCGCCGGGCAAAGGGAACCGGCCATAATACCTGTGCGCAGTGAACCGAGATCGTAGTTGTCAAAATCCGGGTGATCCAGCTCGGCGATAAACATGGTGGGCACACCATACAACGCAGTCGCTCGTTCTTCTGAAACGGCTTCCAATACGGTTTTTGGATCAAAACCTTCATCCGGGTAAATCATGGTTGCGCCATGCGTCATACAACCCAGATTACCCATGACCATACCAAAACAGTGATATAATGGAACAGGAATCACCAGACGATCCTGGTCGGTTAAACCCATGCTTTCAGCGACAAAGTAACCATTGTTTAAAATGTTGTGGTGGGAAAGTGTCGCACCTTTAGGGAAGCCGGTAGTTCCCGAGGTATATTGAATATTGATTGGATCATCAAACTGTAATTCAGCCTGAATACTATCGAGGGCTGTCTGATCACCCTCCAAGCCTATCGCAAAGAAGTCGTCCCAGCGCCACATCCCTGGTTTTTTCTCTTTAGCGAGGTTAATGACACCTTCGAGGTTGGGTAATTTCATCGACTTGAGCTTACCTTCGACTGAGACTTTTAACTCAGGCGCCAACTCCAAGAACATTTCGGTGTATTGTGAGGTTTTAAATGCATCTGCGGTGACAACGAAGCGTGCTTCTGATTGATTTAGCGCGTATTCCAGTTCATGTAAGCGGTAAGCCGGGTTGATGTTCACCAAAATAGCACCAATCTTGGAGGTGGCAAATTGTGTGATGGCCCATTCAGCGCAATTGGGTGCCCATATACCAACGCGGTCCCCTTTGTTAACACCAATGGCCAGAAAAGCTCTGGCTGCCTGATCGACGGCTTGTTTCAATTCCTGATAGCTGTATTTGAGATTCTGATGCTTGACTATCAGTGCATCATTGTTTGGGTAAGTGGCGGCAATTTCATCAAATTTGTCACCGATGGTCATACCGATAAGCGGTTTACTGGCGACTCCGCTGGTATAGCTTGGTAATTTGCTGGTCATATTTAAAACCCTGTAGTGTTTTTATTGAGATTTTTATATAGCTGTTATTATTATTTGGCATGCAGTAAATGAGTTATTGGGGCAATGATGCCGACACCTCATGGCTAAGCCGCTAAACCGACTTTTGAACCAATTTGCAGCCAGTTTTATTGGGTGATCCAATGGTCACTCGGGACAAGTTGTTTCAAGTCGATACCCGATTTTACGCCGAGATTGTTTGAAAGGTAAACTAAATATTCTGTTACTATCTTGTTTTATACCTATCGAGCATAATAAAAAGTGCAAGGATAACCACCTAATCTTGCGATGAATGCTTGATATTGATTCAGACCGACACTATTTTGCGATTCCGATATGGAGTGAAGAGAACTAAAAGGAAAGGGCGCCGCTGACTAAAAAAGCGGAGGTACTGCCTAACCCTCCGCTCGTAACGGGATACTACTCAAATCCACATCAGAAAAATACAGTATACCGGGACGCAATTCTATGTGAGTAGTGTAATGATCTGCAAAAAAGTGTAATGCATGTGAGAAGTTGTTTTTGTGTGTAAAAATCTGTGTATCACCAGGGGTGTTCGGCCTTGCCAAACGAAAAGTCGACAGGGCCGGGCTGGAATAACGGGAAATACAGAAAGTATGGGTTTCTCCTAATTCATGATTTCGTCAGCAACCTCGAGCCAGTGGCTGACGAAGACGCTATTGGTGCTATAGGCGAAATGAATTTTCTTGAAAGCGGCCGTTTCCATTTGCTGGGCTGAAGGCATGGGCTCCTGATTGTCTGCCGCGCAGACGCTGGTTCCAGTCTGAATCGATATAAAACCGGAAGTGGTTTTAAAGGCTTTTAAACTGATACCTCGATGAATCCGCCGAAAGCAGCTTGTGGTGCAATCGTCGAGTGAACAAAAGTGGGCAATTACCACGTACTGGTGTTCACTGATTCGACAGGCTGCGTCCAATGGTCGTATCAGGTGGCGTAGCCTGCGGGCGATACCGATGCTGATTTCTTTCATCACACCAGCGCTATACTGTTGTTTTAAGTCTTGCCAGTTTTTGATGCCGAGTAAAAGAAAACTGGTTACGCCACCTCTGGATTCGGTATATCTCAATGTATCGTTCAGTCGATCGATAGCGTATTGGCGATTTCCGAGACCCGTTGCGTAATCCACGATGCTGTGTTTTTCCAGTATCTGATTGTTTTTCAGCAAAAGCTGGTTCGCGACGAGCAGGGAGTTTTGCATGTCTGAATTGCGATCTGCGGCATAGATACGCGGAAGAAATTGCCTGCTCATATCGGACTTGTAGATAAAGTCATCGACCCCCCAATCAAATGCTTCCGACAATGCGCTTACCCCTTCTTTTGCCGTTAGCAGAATGATGTAGGTGAAATGATTGGTTTGTTCATCGATTTGCCTGACCCGGGTCGTCATCTCCAGGCCGTCCGTTTCTGGCATGACCCAGTCGGCAACCAAAATGCTGGCGGCACGTTCTTCAATCATCGCAATGGCAGATGCCGCATTATTAGCGAAGCGAATGTCTCTATAGCCCGCATTTTTTAACGTTTTGCCAATAACCATGCTGCTGAATTTTGCACTATCGACAACCATTATTGGTAAATCTAGATTCGGCATATTGCTCTCTGATTTTTTTAAGTCATTAATATCTTGCTGAGGATACGGCAGACAGTGCTAAATGCTCAGTTGTCTGAGTATAATATAGACCGGTTTTGGGTCTTGCCAACATAAATAATCTGGAATTCGTGCAAAGTAGGTCTCATACCCCGTTGCACTCTGGCACCAAGCTTAGTTGAGTGTCAGTCAATGAATCACAATAATACTAGCCAGGAGTCATTATGCCTTCATTTGATATGGTATCTGAAGTTGATATGCATGAAGTCACCAATGCCTGTGATCAGGCCAGGCGGGAATTGAAAACTCGCTGGGATTTCAAGAATGTCGACGCCAGTTTCGAATTGCTGGACAAAACAGTGCGTTTGGCGGCAGAACAGGACTTCCAATTGGAGCAAATGGAGGAAATGCTGCGTATGGCTTTTGCCAAACGAAAACTCGATGGTCGATCCTTGGTCAAAGCAGATGCGTCCAAGGCGGGAAAGCAAGTTCGCCAGGATTATGCCATTCAGCAAGGTATCGATCAGCCCACGGCCAAAAAAATTGTCAAGATGGTAAAAGAGTCAAAAATCAAAGTGCAGATTTCGATCCAGGGTGACAAAATTAGAGCCACGGGCAAGAAAAGGGATGACTTGCAACAGGTGATAACTCTGGTAAAAGAATCCGACATTAAAATTCCAATTCAGTTCAATAATTTCAGAGACTGAAATTATTGAATCAGGTGCCCTGTTTGGACTTTTCACTCCACGGCGCAATGCGAAACAGCAGCAGCATGCCAGGCAGCGCAGAAATTGTGCAGAGAACGTAGAAGTGTGTCCACCCTAACCCTGATTCTGGCAGGCCAAGCATGGAAAAAAATGCATGAGTGGCAGGGTGGTCTTCTGCCTTGACGCCTTCAACCAGAAAACCGGTTAACGCATTGGCAAAGGTTCTTGGCAAAGCCGCTAGTGCTGTAAATAAGGCGAGTTGGGTGGCGGTGTATTTCCGGTTTGTGGTTTGCGCGATAAAGGCGACAAAGGCAGTCGTGCCAAGGCCCACACCTAAATATTCCATTGCCAGAACGATTGCCAGCACTGCCAGGTTGTTGCCGACTTCGGCCAACCAGACAAACCCCATGATAGTGGCGATTTGAACCAAACCGAATAACCATAATGCTTTGTTGATGCCAGTTTTTACCATCAATAGCCCGCCCAGAATACCGCCAATAATCGATGGCCATAATGCGGCATTTTTCGCAATAATGCCGATTTCAGTCAGCTCGAAGCCCATATCGATATAAAAAGGTGTGGCCAGGGCGGTGGCCATGCTGTCTCCCAGTTTATACAGGAACATAAAAGCCAGAATCTCCAATGCCTTGAGTCTTCCCAGTCGATTGAAAAATTCCTTGAAAGGATCAATTACCGCACTTTTTAAAGATCGAGGGGTATCGTCCAACAGACTGGATTCTTTGACTAGCAGTGTCATTATGATGCCGGGGATCATAAAAACGGCGACCCAAAAATAAACCGATGACCAGTCCAAATGATCTGCAAGAATCAGTGCCAGCGACCCGGGTATCAGGCCGGAGATTCGATAAGCATTGACATGGATAGAATTACCCAGTCCCAGCTCGTGATCGGGCAGTATTTCACGTCGAAAAGCATCGACGACAATATCCAGGCTGGCGCTAAAAAAGGCGATAACAGCCGCGAGAACGGCAATGGTGCCAATGGATAGTGCCGGGTCAAGTTGCCCCATACAGGCAATTGCAATGAGTAATGACAGATGTGTCAGCAGCATCCAGCTGCGCCGTCGCCCAAGGGGAAATGGCATATAGCGATCCATTGCCGGTGCCCAGATGAATTTCCATGTATAAGGTATGCCGATAAGAGCGAAAAGGCCGATGTCAGCTAAATCCACTCCCTCTTTTCGGAGCCAGGCCGGAACCAGTGTAATCAGAACATAAAGTGGCAATCCAGAGCTGAACCCGGTAAATACGCAGATCAGCATGCGTCGGTTAAGCAGTGCTCGCCAGATAGATTGGGTTTGGGTCGATGTGCTCATTTGCCTTCCGAAAGGGCGAGTTGGTTTGCCCATTGAAACTGTAACTGCCTGGTTACCAGCGCAATCCTGTCTTTACAGTTGGTGATATGATACCAGCCGGTGTTTGAGTTCATAATGTGTTTTCAGCTACTTTACCCTGAGTCAGGGCTGAGCCGAATATGTTAGACGCAAAGCACGATTTTGCAAGTTTAAGTCCAGGTATGTTTAACTTGTTAAGTTTGCCCATGTATTGGTGTACAGTGACGCATTCAAGTGTGCGGGTACGCAATCGGTATAATTGACCAATACCCAGAGCGACAACCACACCGTTTGAAAACAAAGTATATAAAGGTGCAATAAATCGATGCCTGTATTTTTTATTTTATTTATCGTGATTCCGGTTGCCGAGATAGCCGTGCTGATTAATGTCGGCAAGGTGATCGGAGCTTGGTACACGGTTCTGTTGATTTTTTTAACTGCGATCATTGGCGCTTCGTTGCTTAAGCGACAAGGGTTGGCGACGCTGTTGAGAGCGAACCGGAAACTGAACTCGGGAGAAATTCCGGCGAAAGAAATGTTTGAAGGTTTTTTGCTGGCTCTTGGCGGGGCTTTTCTTCTTACACCCGGGTTTATCACCGATGCAATCGGGTTCAGTCTCGTTATCCCGCAAATTCGCTCGGTATGGGTGGGTTATCTGGCTAAAAAAGTTATTGTAAGTGGCAAAATGGGGTCGGGCCAGTCTCAAAGTTTCTATTATCGGTCCGATCATGGGTTTGGCACGCAACAGCCGTCTTCCGACCGGTCTGGGTTCGGTTCCGATATTATCGAGGGAGAATACCAGGATGTATCCACAAGGCAGGATCAACCGGCTAAATATATCGATTCTGATAAAAACTGAAATTTTTATGTGTCGGGTGTTGAAAAAAGTATTTGTAGCCCCATTTATAGTTTCACGTCGCAATCGCAGTTGAGGTTTTGCTTCGACCATCGGAGTGTTGGCAACTGCATTGGATTTTACCTGAGATTTTACTGTGGTCGGTGAGTTTGCCATTGTTGGCGGATCGGCAATTGACAGGCAAGATCAGGTTAACAAGCAAAACTAAACTACCACTATCCAGACATTAATTGGGAGAGTCGAAAAAATGAAAATCCGTCCGTTACACGATCGAGTCGTCGTGCGTCGTAAGGAAGAAGAAACTAAAACAGCCGGCGGCATCGTGCTACCTGGTAACGCAGCAGAGAAACCTTCGCAAGGCGAAGTATTGGCGGTTGGTGAAGGCCGTATTCTTGATAACGGTGATGTACGTCCTGTTGGCGTTAAAGTAGGAGAGACTGTCGTATTCGGTCAGTATGCGGGTAACACTGTAAAGGTGGATGGCGAAGAGTTGCTGATTATGAGCGAAACCGAAATCTTTGGTGTACTTGAATCATAAGTCCGGCAATTAGAATACTTTTTGACAACAGAATTTAGAAAGGATAAGAGAACATGGCTTCAAAAGATGTAAAATTTGGTGATTCAGCTCGTAAAGGTATGTTGGCGGGCGTAAACGTTTTGGCAGACGCGGTAAAAGTAACCTTGGGTCCAAAAGGTAGAAACGTAATATTGGACAAGTCATTTGGTGCTCCCACCGTAACTAAAGACGGTGTATCAGTGGCTAAAGAAATCGAATTGAAAGACAAGTTTGAAAATATGGGCGCGCAGATGGTGAAGGAAGTTGCGTCCCAGACCAACGATGCTGCCGGTGACGGCACCACGACTGCGACAGTATTGGCCCAGTCGATTGTCAATGAAGGTTTGAAGGCCGTTGCTGCTGGCATGAACCCGATGGATTTGAAACGCGGCATAGACAAAGGCGTTCAGGCCGCTGTCGAAGAAATCAAGGGGTGTTCCCGTCCTTGTGAAGATTCGAAAGCGATTGCCCAGGTCGGCACCATTTCTGCGAACAGTGACGAGCGGGTAGGTAAGATCATTGCAGAAGCGATGGAAAAAGTCGGTAAGGAAGGTGTGATCACTGTCGAGGAAGGGAGTGGCCTGGAAGACGAGCTGGATGTAGTTGAAGGTATGCAGTTTGATCGCGGTTATCTATCGCCTTACTTCATTAACAATCAGGACAGCATGACAGCAGACCTGGAAGCTCCTTTTATTTTGTTGGTAGACAAGAAAATCTCCAATATTCGTGAATTGTTACCCATTCTGGAAAGTGTCGCAAAAGCCAGCAAGCCTTTGTTGATCATCGCTGAAGACGTTGAAGGTGAAGCGTTGGCGACACTGGTCGTTAACAATATGCGCGGTATCGTCAAGGTTGCTGCCGTCAAGGCACCGGGTTTCGGTGATCGTCGCAAAGAAATGCTGCAAGATATCGCTGTGTTGAGTGGCGGCAGGGTGATTTCAGAAGAAGTCGGTTTGACTCTGGAAAACGCAACACTGGATGATCTGGGTACGGCCAAGCGGGTCAATATCACGAAAGAAAACACCACTGTCATTGACGGTGCCGGTGTGACTGCCGATATTGAATCCCGAGTATCTCAAATTCGTCGACAAATCGAAGAAAGTACTTCTGATTATGATCGAGAGAAGCTGCAAGAGCGTGTGGCCAAACTGGCTGGCGGCGTGGCTGTCATTAAAGTGGGTGCCGGTTCTGAAGTTGAGATGAAAGAAAAGAAAGCGCGGGTTGAAGATGCCCTGCACTCGACTCGCGCCGCCGTTGAAGAAGGTGTGGTAGCCGGTGGTGGTGTTGCACTGGTTCGTGCTCTGCAGGCAATTGCCGACTTGAAAGGTGACAACGAAGACCAGGATATGGGAATCAACCTATTGCGTCGTGCCATGGAGTCGCCTTTGCGTCAAATCGTGCAGAATGCCGGTGGCGAAGGTTCGGTCGTGATTGACAAAGTCAAGCAGGGTGAAGGTGCTTATGGTTACAATGCTGCCACTGGTGAGTACGGTGACATGCTGAAGATGGGTATTCTCGATCCGGCCAAGGTGGCCCGTACCGCATTGCAATCTGCTGGCTCTATCGCCGGTCTGATGGTAACCACCGAATGTATGGTTACCGATCACGTTGACGAGAATGCTGGCGGTGCCGGTGCTGGTATGCCTGATATGGGCGGCATGGGCGGCATGGGTGGTATGGGCGGCATGATGTGATGCGACGAGAGTCGCGCCGGCAGTTAGCCTGACTGGGTCAGGTTCCAGGCGCAAGATGTTGCTTCTCAAAAGCACTTCTTGCGTCCCCAGACCAGTAGAAAATAGCAATGCTAACAGTCCGACATCCGGATATTTTTGTCGCTGTCCGATGTCGGCACCTCTACCTGATGGAAAAATGCCGTACAGCTGGTACCGTCAGCCTTCTTGGCTGGTTGGTAAAAAAGTCATTCACACCCTTTTAAGAATAGGCATGAGAAAATTGGTGGTATTGTTGTCTGCGGAACTCCGCTAGGTGATACCCAACTTCAACCCTACGTTGAAGAGCCGCAAGACAAAAACAAACAAATTGTGGCCCTGGTGGCACAACAAATGTCTGATGCTTGCTGGTGCACGTGGCTAAAAAGTCAGACTATCTAAGGCGCGATGCTCTCCCTCCTAGTAATGCCCCCGCTGGTCCAGATAGAAAAATCGTTACAATCGTATTTAGCATTTATCAACCCAAGGCGAGTTTCATAACCATACTTCCTACTACACCTGAGAAGACCACAACGAACCCCCTAACAAAAATACAGGCCTTATTACCTTCACAGTTTTTAAAAAATAGCTTAAAGAGCAGCGATATCAGTCCAGCCGCACAAAATGAAGCTATGATTGCATATAAGATGTCCATATAGTGACCTACTAACTAATATATACGAAAACCATTTACTACAGGATCCACAACAACCACAAGATCACCGATAAACACAACCTCCAAGACCACGGTTTGAAGATTAATACGCTCACCACCCCTCATGCAATATTTCCTCAGATTCTCCAAGAGGAAGCAACTCAATCTCGATTGAATCAGAAGGAGCAGGGCTTGGCTATGGTTGCCGTTTGTCTATTGTTCTGCTCAGCAATACGACCGGGATAATGCCGACGAGGACAATAAGAAGTGCTGATAACGCGCATTCTTCGAGTAATTCGTCGGAGGCAAATTGATAGACATGGGTGGCAAGCGTTTCAAAATTGAATGGGCGTAGTATGATGGTGGCAGGTAGCTCCTTCATGCAATCTACAAAAACCACCAGAGCGGCGGTGACTATACCGCGGGAAATGATAGGAACATGAACAGTTATCAGAGTCGCAAGCGGGTTTTTCCCCAGTGAACGCGCCGCCAGATCCATATTGGGCGTGACTTTTTCCAGACTGGATTCAACAGAGCCGGTAGATATAGCAAGAAAACGTATGCTGTAAGCAAAAACGAGCGCAAACAAGCTGCCACTGAGCAACAGTCCTGTGGCTGTGTCGAACCATTGTAAAGCCAGGTTATCTATCGTATTGTCGAAGGCGGCGAGAGGAATGATAACCCCAATGGCAAGCACCGCACCGGGCATGGCATAGCCCAATGTAGATAAGCGTACAAAAAATCGGGTTGGGCCAGATTTTATCAATCGGTTGGTGTACGAGAGGAGCAATCCCACCAATATGGTAACCAGGACAGCGCTGACAGAAAGTACGAAGCTGTTTCTCGAATACGCTAAAAACTGGTCATTCCAGCTAATGTCAAAGTAGTTGAATGCGTAGTAACTCAATAAACTTGAGGGGATAAGGAAGCCCAGTAAAACAGGAATAAAGCATCCAATTGCGGCGAGAATGCCTTTTATTCCGGTGAGCATAATTCTATTTCCATTGTCGGTGGTCGCGTTGTTGTGGTAAAGCGTGACTTTTCGGCGGGAGTGACGCTCGGACAATACCAGTGTGATAACGAACACCAGCATCACGCAGGCAATTTGGGCTGCACCTCCGACATTGCTCAGGTTTAACCAGGTATCGTACAGTCCGGCAGTCAGTGTTCTAACGGCAAAATAGTCGACTGTGCCAAAGTCATTCAATGTTTCCATCAAAACCAGGGAAAGTCCAACCGCCATGGCAGGGCGTATAGTCGGAAGTGAAACCAAAAAAAAAGACTGCCAGGGTGTTCTCCCCAGGCTCCGGCTGGCGATAAATAAAGAAGATGATTGATCAAGAAATGCCGCCCTTGCAAGCATGTAAACATAAGGGTAGAACACCAGTGACATAACTGTAATTGCCCCCGCCATACTCCTTATTTCTGGAAACCAGTAGTCGTTTGGAGAAGTCCAGCCGAATAGATTACGCAACTCTATTTGAATCGGGCCTGCGTACTCCAGCAGATCGGTGTAAGTGTATGCAATTACATAGGCGGGTACGGCAAATGGAAACAGCAAAAGCCAACTCATGAGTTTTCGGCCCGGAAACTGGCACTGAGAAGTGAGCCACGCGCAGCCAACGCCTATTAATGTACAGCAGGTTCCGACCCCCGCCATCAAAATGAGGGTGTTCTCGATATAGTCTGGTAAAACAGTATTAAAAAGGTGGGGCCAGATGTTTTCTTCGGGGAAAAAAGCGAGATAAAAGACTGAGATGACAGGCAATACGACCAGAAAAGTGGTGATGGCCGCCGTTACCAGCCAGTATCTGTTGGTTTTATCCGTGCCTGAACGGCGTTGGGCGGCTTTTATCATTGGCGATCTATAGAGCGCGAACAGGAAATACTTTTGATGCATTCCCTGTTGCGACAGACTCTATTGCGTTCGGTAACTTATTGGCAAACCTTATCCGTCATAATCGACTTTATCGACTAGCTTGGTCGCCTTGGTACGGTATTGGTCAATTTCCGAAAGAGGCAGTTTGTCTGCGCTGAATTTGCCCCAGGAGGAGACAAGGGGGGAAGCGCTGACACCAGGTTTGACTGGGTACTCGAAGTTTTTCTCGGCGTAGATTTTTTGTGCGTTATCGCTGGCCAGAAACTCCATCAGTTTAATGGCGTTGCTCTTGTTAGGCGCACTTCGAGTGAGTCCCATACCGCTAATATTCACGTGTGCGCCCCTGTCTTCTTGGTTGGGAAACAGTATATTGACTGAATTTGCCCAGGCTATCTGTTTTTTGTTGGTCAGCATTTTGCCATAGTAGTAGCTATTGCCCAGAGAGATATCGCAAACGCCTTCCTTGATTGCTTTAACTTGGGCTCGGTCGTTGCCTTGTGGCTTTCTCGCCAGATTATGCTTGACGCCTTTGAGCCATTTTTGTGCGTCTTTTTCTCCGTGATGAGCAATCATAGAGGCAATCAGGGCCACGTTATAAGGGTGTTTGCCTGATCGTGTGCAGATTTTTCCTTTCCATTTTGGATCTGCCAGATCTTCATATCGTGAGATGGCTCCTTCGGGTACTCGGTCTTTGGATGCATATATATTGCGTACTCGGGTAGTGAGACCAAACCAGTAGTTTTCGGGATCCCGATACTGAGAAGGGATATTATTTTCGAGTGTTTTTGAAGTGACAGGCTGGAGCACGTTTGCTTTTTTGGCCGCTGATAAATTGCCTATGTCGGTAGTCAGCAGCAAATCTGCGGGGCTGTTTTTACCTTCTCGTTTCAGTCGCTCGGTCAAGCCTTTTTTAGCGAAAGTGTGATTAACCTTGATGCCGGTTTCTTTGGTAAATGCATCGAATAAGGGTTGCATCAGAAATGACTGGCGTAGCGAGTAGACGTTGACTTCAGGGTCGCTCGCAGCAGTCGCTGTGGGCAAGTGGAAAGCAATGGTCGCTAAAACAACAGATGCGACCTGTTTCAGTTGTAGTTTCATTTTTGACTTCCTATGGGCTGGTTTTTATTGATTGACATGATAAGAAGAACCATTCTTATTAAAGTCTGAGTACATGTCAAGTCTGTATTGATTCCCAAACGCCATACAGACTACCAGCCCTAATCAAAGCAGCCCCTTACCGCTTAAAATATCACACGAACAATATTGGTTTCGAACCGACTCTCGCTTCAGGCCATTTTGTCATGCGTCAGGAGAAATACGTCAGGTTTTCAGTTCATCCAGGTTGAGAAAGTATTCCAGTGATTCGGGGTTGGCCAGCGCATCCCGGTTTTTTACCGGATCGCCATGAATGATATTCCTGATTGCAAGCTCGACAATTTTACCGCTAATGGTTCTTGGAATATCGGCGACCTGGATAATTTTGGCCGGCACATGCCTTGGTGTCGCGCCGCTGCGTATTTTATCCTTGATGGCGGTTATCAGCGCATCATCCAGTACGGTGTTTTCCCGAAGTTTGACGAACAGAATAACGCGCACATCGTTTTGCCAGTTCTGGCCTACGGCGACAGATTCAAGGACTGTGTCTATTTTTTCTACCTGTCGATAGATTTCCGCCGTGCCAATTCTTACTCCGCCGGGATTCAGCACAGCATCAGATCTGCCGTGAATAATTACGCCGTTGTGATGTTCGTGCGGTATCAATTCACCGTAATCGCCATGAGCCCATATATTGGGGTGGGTGGCAAAATAGGAATCCCGGTATTTTTCGTCATTGGGGTCGTTCCAGAACCCAGTCGGCATGGATGGAAAGGGGCTTTGACAGACCAGTTCGCCTTTGCCAGTATGTTTGGTTTTGCCATCGTCACAATAGATCGCGACATCCATTCCCAAACCAACACATTGCAGTTCGCCCCGATATACCGGCAAGGTTGGATTACCCAAAGTGAAGCAAGAGATAATATCTGTGCCACCGGAGATACTGCTAACGCACATATCCTGTTTAACTTTTTGGTATAAATAATCAAAACTCTCGTGTGATAACGGTGAGCCGGTTGAAAGCAGAGTGCGCAGGTGTTCCAGGTTATGGGTTTTCGCTGGCCATAGCTCGGCTTTTTCGCAAGCAGAGTAGAACTTGGCGCTGCTTCCAAAAACGCTGAGTTGTTCTTTTTCGGCAATATCAAACAATCGCCTTTCGTTTGGATAGAAAGGTGAACCGTCATACAGAACGACGACCACTTCCAGTGCCAATGAGGAAACCAGCCAGTTCCACATCATCCAGCCACATGTGGAGTAATAGAAAATGCGTTGTGATGATTGCAGGTTTGTGTGTAGCGATAACTCTTTCAGGTGCTGAAGCAATGTGCCGCCGACGCTATGCACAATACATTTGGGGGCGCCGGTTGTGCCGGAGGAATACATAATGTACAGCGGGTCGGAAAAAGCGACCGGGGTGAATTGTAACGGCATTTCGTCGCTATTGCCGCTTGCTGCAAGAAAGGCGTTCCAACTAGTAATCTTACCGTTCGTGTCCGCCAGTGGGGGGGTATCCAGATTGGCGAACGGCACTTCGATAACACATTCTAACGAATCCAGGTTATCTAGAATACCTTCTATTCTGGTGCTGGAATC
The DNA here is from genome assembly GCA_002747055.1 of Gammaproteobacteria bacterium. Taxonomy (GTDB): domain Bacteria; phylum Pseudomonadota; class Gammaproteobacteria; order Pseudomonadales; family Oleiphilaceae; genus LZORAL124-50-18. The sequence goes on along the minus strand of PDSQ01000013.1, from coordinate 8,162 downwards.
GATGAGTTTGCCATTGTAATAGTAGCCATTGGTGACGAATAACACCTTCGGCCTGATTTGTCCGAATCGGTCAATCACACCATTCAGACCAAAGTCGGGTGAGCATGATGACCAGACGGCACCCAGTGATGTGGTGGCCAGCATGGCTATAATTGATTCGGTGCAGTTAGCCACAAAGCCGGCGACTCGATCTCCTTTGCTTACTCCCGCCTGTTTCAGCGCATGGCTGAGCAGGGCGACTTCGTTGTTTAATTCGGCGTAGCTGATCTCATCACGTTCACCGTTTTCCTTATAGGCAATAACCGCTGGTCTGTCGTCATTTCGGCTAAGCAGGTTTTGGGCAAAATTTAAAGATGCACCTTCGAACCATTTTGCGCCGGGCATCTGATCTTCATTTTGAAGAATAGTGTCTGGGTTGTAGTCTCCTTTAACTTGAAAATAGTCCCAGATGCCTTGCCAGAATTTGGCTTTGTTGGCTATTGTCCAAGCGTGAAACAAGTTGTACTCACTGGGTATAGCTCCGTATAGACTGGCAAGATACGAGCGAAATCTGGAAATATTGGCGTTTTCACAGGTTTCAGCTGAGGGTGTCCATATAGGTTTGTTCATAGTGACTCCTAAGTGCGGCGTATCTTGTCTGACATCGCCAGGCTGACTTTTGACCGATTGCATATATTCAATTGTTTACATACCCAGTTGCCGGCATCGATCAAGGCTGCCAGGTCGATGCCAGTGTTCAGGCCCAGTCCATGTAATAGGTAAACCAGGTCTTCGGTGGCGAGGTTACCACTGGCTCCCCGGGCATAGGGACAACCACCCAAACCGGCTACGGCTGAGTCAATACTTGTCACGCCCAATTCAAGGCAGGCATAGGTGTTGGCCAGGGCTTGCCCATAGGTGTCGTGAAAGTGCATCACCAGCGAGGCCAACGGGACACTGCGGGAGACTTCACGAAAGATTGTTTTTATTTGGTTTGCGGTACCGGTGCCTATGGTGTCGCCGAGAGAGATTTCATCACAGCCAAGCGCAACGAGGCGCTCACTGACCGAGATAATGTCACGACAGGGTACGTCGCCCTGGTACGGGCACCCGCCAATACAGGATACATAGCCGCGCACAGGGATTTTTCTCGCGATGGCTTCGTTAACCACGGGTGTAAACCGTTCAATACTTTCTGCGATGGAGCAGTTAATATTTTTCTGACAAAACGCTTCGGAAGCGGCAGTGAAGATCGAGACTCTATCCGCATTGGCGCTGACCGCCATTTCCAGCCCTTTGATATTGGGTACCAAGGCAGAATATTCGACGTTTGATAAGCGTGACAGACCTTGCATGACTTCCAGGCTGTTTGCCATTTGTGGAACCCACTTGGGTGAGACAAAACTGCCGGCTTCAATACGTCTCAGTCCAGATTGGGATAAACGGTGGATAAGCTCGATTTTCGTCCTGGCGGCCAGTTTCTGTTTTTCGTTTTGCAGGCCGTCTCGGGCACCGACTTCCGTAATGGAAATATCTATTTTTGACATAGGCTTGCCTGTTTGTCATATGGAACTGGCTGGGTTATCGGTGGCATCCTCCGCAGAGGCCAGTTCGATTAGCTCTGCGCCTTCTTCTACGTTGTCACCTTCGCGGTAAAATATCCCGGCGACCTCCCCAGATTCATGGGCTGTAATGGTATGCTCCATTTTCATGGCTTCCATTAGCATCAGGGTATCCCCTTTGTTGACCTGATCGCCTATACTCACGTTGACCGCGATGATTTTCCCGTGCATTGGGGCGAGGAGGGAATGTTCATATTCGTCCGCTTCATGGGAGTCATAGTCCAATGCTATATCGAAGCAATAAGAAGCTCCGCCGGTAAAAATCGACAGACTATCGCCTTGTAATTGAACATTATACTTGATTCGTCTCTCGTTTAGATTTGCGGTAATTTGAGAACCGGACAATTCGGCACGGACGTCAATTTTCGTATCGCCAAATGACAGCCCAAACTGTCTTATTGCACCAGAGTCAAGATGATCGTTGCTAAACTCGGTTTGATAAACAAAGGCATCGGTCCCATGAATCAGTTCAAAGGCTTCAACTCCAGAACTGTTCAGCCTCCAGGTGGATTGTTGATTCCACGGTGAATACTTGTCGGCACTATGGCTACCATTGCCACCGGTATCGCCACTACCAGACCATGCTTCGTTACTGAACAGAAACAGCGTACGTGCGATGCCTGCCAATGCGAGAATATCGTCGGTAATAGCTGGCTCGACAAGTAACTTGTGTTGATTCTCTTCGATAAACAATGTTGACAGTTTGCCGCTTTGGAACGCTGGTTCTGCGAACAAGGCAGCCAGGAATGACAGGTTGTTGGTGACTCCTGCCAAGCGGAAATCAGCCAGTGCCTTTTGCATCCGGTTAATCGCCTGAGAGCGAGTTTCATCCCAGACAATCAGCTTGGCGATCATCGGGTCATAGTAGATTGAAATGTCATCGCCGGATTTGATTCCTGTATCGACCCTGACGTACTTGCCTGGTTCGGGTGTCGCCATATAATGAATATGTCCCGGTGTCGGTAGAAAAGAGTCATACGGGTTCTCGGCATAAACTCTCGCTTCAAAAGAATGCCCCAGACAGGGAATATTCTCCTGTTTGAATTCGAGTGATTCACCATTCGCGACTCGCAATTGCCATTCAACCAGGTCGATACCTGTGATCATTTCAGTAACCGGATGCTCGACCTGCAGGCGTGTATTCATTTCCATAAAATAGAAGCTTTCATCGATATCCAGCAGAAACTCGACTGTACCTGCCCCCGAGTAATCAATGGCTTTGGCACAAGCGATGGCAGCCATTCCCATTGCAGTTCGAGTTTTATCAGAGAGCCACGGGGCCGGCGCTTCTTCGATGACTTTCTGGTGGCGTCGTTGCACGGAGCAGTCTCTATCATGCAGATACACGGCGTTGCCATGATTGTCACATAAAAGTTGAATCTCGACATGGCGTGGTTCGGTGATGTACTTTTCAATCAATAAGTGATCATTACCGAAGGATGATGACGCTTCCCGTTTTGCAGATGAATATGCGGCCGAAAACTCTTCAGCGGCAGACACCACTCGCATACCTTTGCCGCCACCGCCGGCACTGGCTTTGAGTAACACCGGATAACCGATTTTATCGGCGTAGGACTTGAGGGTTGCTTCATCCTGTTGATCACCATGATAGCCCGGCACCAGGGGTACGGACGCTTGCTCCATCAGTTTCTTGGCTTCACTCTTTGAGCCCATCGACCGAATAGAGTGCGATGAAGGGCCAACGAATTGAATTCCGTTTTGTTCGCACAGGTCGGCAAAGTGGGCGTTTTCGGAAAGAAATCCATAACCGGGGTGAATCGCTTCCGCACCGGAGGCACGAGCGATATCGAGAATATGTTCAGCTCTTAAATAGCTTTTAGCCGCTTCGGCGGGGCCAATTGAATAGGCTTCGTCGGCCATTTGTACAAACAGTGCATTTTTGTCTGCCTCCGAATAGACGGCAATACAATGTACGCCCATTTTTTGCGCTGTTTTGATAATGCGGCAGGCGATTTCTCCGCGATTGGCAATGAGTAGTTTACGAAACATGGTGGGTATCCTTATGCGGTTTTCCAGGCAGGTTTTCTTTTTTCAAAAAACGCACTCATGCCTTCCTGGCCTTCAGGCGATACACGTAATCCGGCTATGAGTCCAGAGGTAAAAGAAAACAAGGCATCGTTAAATACCGGGGCACTGTATTGGCGAATCAGTTTTTTGCTGGCCTGCATGGCTTTCGGGCCATTGGCGATCAGTTTTTCGGTCAGTTGCTGTATTTTTTCGTCGAGCAAGGTATCGGCTGATACTTCATGTATCAGTTCCATTTCCTTTGCCTGCTGGGCGTTAAATACCTCTGCGGTGAGAAAGTAATAACCGGCTTTTCTTGTCCCGATCGTATTGATCACAAAAGGGCTGATGACAGCCGGAGCCAGGCCCAGTTTTACTTCACTCAAACAAAAGCTGGCATTTTCTGCGGCGATGGCAATATCACAGCAGGCGATCAACCCGATGGCCCCCCCGTAAGCCGCTCCCTGAACTTTGGCAATCACCGGTTTGTTACAAAAGTAGATGGTTTGCATCAGTTTTGCGAGTTGATTGGCGTCTGCGACGTTTTCTTCATAACTCAGGGTGGCCATGCGTTTCATCCAGTTAAGGTCGGCACCGGCGGAGAAGTGTTTTCCTTCAGATTGCAGCACCACTATTTTGCAGTCTTCACGTTCAGATAATTCCTTGAAACAGGCTATCAATGCGTGAATTAATTTATCATCGAAGGCATTGTTAACGTCCGGTCGGTTCAAGGTAACTGAAAATACGCCCGATTCGTCGGTTATTCTCAGTACCTCTGAGTCTGGTTGATGATCTTTCATGTTGGTAGTCCCGATTACATTCTAAACACGCCATAACGGGTGTCTTCAATTGGCGCATTGAGTGAGGCCGACAGAGCCAGACCCAGCGTTTCCCTTGTGTCCGAGGGATTGATAATGCCATCGTCCCACAATCGGGCAGAGGCAAAGTAGGGGTGGCTTTGCTTGTCAAACTGGTCGGTGATCACCTTGCTGAACTCTGACTGTTCCTCTTTTGACCAGAGAACGCCCGCTCGTGCCATTCCTTCTTTTTTTACCTGAGTCAATACACCGGCGGCTTGCTCACCGCCCATGACTGCGATACGACTGTTTGGCCACATCCAGAGAAATCTTGGGTGATAGGCCCGGCCACACATGCCGTAATTTCCCGCGCCAAAACTGCCTCCGGTAACGACGGTAAATTTGGGCACTTTGGCGCAGGCAACCGCTGTGACCAGTTTTGCTCCGTGCTTGGCAATCCCGCCTTCTTCATGCTTTTTACCAACCATAAAACCGGTAATATTTTGCAGAAAAACAAGGGGTATTTTGCGTTGGCAGCAGAGTTCGACAAAGTGTGCGCCCTTGACCGCAGATTCGGCAAACAAAATGCCGTTATTGGCGATAATTGCCACTGGATAACCATGAATACGTGCGAAACCACAGACCAGGGTTACACCATAGTACTTTTTGAACTCGTCAAAGTCCGAACCGTCAACGATACGTGCGATCACTTCTCGAGAGTCGTACGGCGTTTTTAAATCCGTCGGCACAATTCCGTTCAGTTCCTCGGTTGGGTAGAGCGGAGCGATCGGTTTTCGGACATCGATATCTATTTGTTTTTTGTAGTTTAACCGCTTGATGCACTGGCGAGCGAGGTAAAGTGCATGTCCGTCGTTGTCGGCATAGTGGTCTGCGACACCTGAAATTTTGCAATGCACATCTGCGCCACCCAATTCTTCTGCCGTGACATCTTCTCCGGTGGCGGCCTTGACCAGAGGCGGGCCACCAAGAAAAATGGTACTCTGGTTTTTTACCATAATGCTTTCATCCGCCATGGCGGGAACATAGGCACCACCTGCGGTACATAGCCCCATTACCACGGCGATTTGTGGAATCCCCTTTGCAGACATATTTGCCTGGCGGTAGAAAATTCCGCCAAAGTGGTTTTCATCCGGGAATACTTCATCCTGCTGGGGTAAATTGGCACCACCGGAATCAACCAGATAGATGCAGGGTAGCCGGTTTTCTTCGGCGATAGTTTGTGCGCGCAGGTGTTTTTTAACCGAAAGCGGGTAATAGGTGCCGCCTTTCACTGTCGAGTCGTTGGCCACTATCATGCATTCAACGCCTTCAACCCGACCAATTCCGGCGATGACGCCGGCTGCTGGAACCGCTTCCTGGTACACTTCGTAAGCGGCAAGCTGGGATAACTCCAGAAACGGAGAACCGGGATCCAGTAGTTTTACCACCCGGTCTCTGGGTAAGAGTTTCCCTTTGGCCAGGTGCCTTTGTTGTGCCGCTTTACCACCACCTTGTTCTATTTTCTTGACTTTGGCCTGCAAGTCCTTGACTAGGGACTCCATTGCCTGTTTTTGTTTATTGAAGGTGTCGGAGCTGGCAGTTAGCTTAGTCTTAATTGCCGTCATTCAATATTTCCTGTGAACGCTTAGATTTAAATCTGAAAACAAAGTGTATTCAGGTCCAACTTTATGTTGATTCGTTATAAAGTTCCCGGCCAATCAGCATGCGCCGAATTTCGGAAGTGCCGGCACCGATTTCATAGAGCTTGGCATCCCGCAACAAGCGACCGGTTGCATAATCATTGATGTAGCCGTTGCCGCCGAGAACCTGAATTGCATCCAACGCCATTTGTGTCGCTATTTCAGCGCAATACAAAATGACGCCGGCCGCATCTTTGCGTGTAGTTTCACCCCGGTCGCAAGAGCGTGCCACCGCATACAGGTAGGCGCGGGAGGCGTTCATTCGGGTGTACATATCTGCCACCTTGCCTTGGATCAGTTGGAATTCTCCGATTGACTTACCGAACTGCGTGCGCTCATGGATGTAGGGTACGACGATGTCCATACAGGCTCGCATAATACCGGTTGGCCCACCGGACAATACGACTCGTTCATAATCCAGGCCGCTCATCAGCACGCGAACGCCCTGGTTTTCACCACCCAGTACATTCTCTGCGGGTACTTCGACATCTTCAAAAACCAATTCACAGGTTTCGGAACCTCGCATCCCGAGTTTATCCAGTTTGGGAGAGCGGGAGAAACCCTTGAAGTCACGCTCGACAATAAATGCGGTAATTCCGTGCGAACCTTTGGCGAGATCGGTTTTTGCGTAGATAACATAGGTATTTGCGTCCGGGCCGTTGGTGATCCACATTTTGGTGCCATTCAGTACATAGTGATCGGACTTTTTATCTGCTCTCAGTCTCATGCTCACCACATCACTGCCGGCACCAGGCTCGCTCATGGCAAGGGCACCGATATGGTCGCCGCTGACCAATTTCGGCAGGTACTTGGCTTTTTGCTCATCTGTGCCATTACGGAAAATTTGGTTGACACACAGGTTGGAATGGGCGCCATAGCTGAGGCCAATGGATGCAGATGCCCGGCTTATTTCTTCCATTGCGATAACATGAGCCAGGTAACCCATTGCCGAGCCGCCGTATTCTTCAGTGACTGTGATGCCAAGTAACCCCATATCTCCCAGTTTCTTCCATACCTCATTCGGGAACCGGTTTTCCTGGTCCGTTTTCTGGGCGACAGGAGCGATCTCTGTGTCAACAAACTGTCTAGCCTGGTTACGAAGCATGTCCATGGTGTCACCCAGGCCGAAGTTTAGAGAGTTAAATTTTTCGCTCATGTTTGATGCTCCTTTTTTGATTTCTATTTCGTTTTTCGTACTACTCTGTAACAGTGAAATATCTGTACCAGTTTGCTGTCTATAGGGACTGACAGTTCCCGGTTTCGGCATGAACCAGTGCGTTTCGACATTTGAGCTCTGCTTCGTCCAGTTCGTGTTGCATCACTTTGATGTCGCTCAACTGTTGTTGCAGTATCAGTCTGCGTTCATTTATTTTTGTAAGAAGATGATTTAACTGATTGATGTTTCCAGTCTTTGGATCATAAAGTCCAATTAGATCTTTTGATTCTGCCAAACTGAAGCCTAACCGCTTTCCTCGCATGATCAACTTGAGTTTTACTCGATCTTCATCGGTATAAAGCCGGGTGGTGCCTTCGCGCAACGGTGCTAACAGCCCCTCTGACTCATAGAAACGAATAGTGCGAGTGGTGATATCGAATTCCTTGCTTAAATCGCTGATACGGTATTTGTGTTTTGAGGTCATGATTCATTCGGTCTGGTTTTTTTTCGATATTAAATTACCTTTACGTAAACGTCAAAGCAAAAAAGTAGAATAGCGGCAAAAAAAAGTGATTATAAAACACGCTGGTAAAAATGAAGATACTGGTGGCTGGCGTCAGGTATTACCCAGGCTGATCGCATCCAGCTTGAACTCTTTTGGATATTTCTTTCTTTTGGTCATTTCTTTTTCTCCAGTTAAGGTCATTATCTCTTAACCGGGTCGTACAGGTCTATTAGACAACCTCATTTGTTTAATGCTGAGGGTGTAGTGGTCTAATGACATCGGACATATTAATAAGAGAGAATACCCACTGACTATTAAGGTGTCCCTATGAGTACCAAACAAACGAGAAAAAGCTACCCGAAGGTCTTCAAGGAAGAG
>PDSQ01000092.1 GCA_002747055.1 Gammaproteobacteria bacterium | reverse complement strand
CCGGTCCGCTGAAAGAAGGCGGTGGCTGGTATTATCAGAGCATCAAGGATATTACCAATAACGATGGCGATATGCTTCAGCTTCTGGATGTTCTTGCCCGACAGGTTGGCGTGCTTGGTGTCTTTTCCGACTGGCCGGCAACGGTTACTTTTTATGCAAACTGTAAAGGTCTGTAATATAGGTACCAGAAAACAGATGTCTGGCTGACAGCTGGATCATAACAGGCGCTTTTCTTTGAAAAAAAGCGCCTGTTATGATTTTAGAATCTCTGTAACTGTGTCTCTCTATAGTAAAGAAAAATCACCAGATATTGTCTGGCAGCAAGATGATCAGAATAGAGAACATTACTCTTCAGGTTTCAGCAAGGAGGTTGATCAATGCTGGAGAGCTGATTGTGCATCAGGGTGAAAAGGTGGTAATAACCGGGCCATCGGGTTCAGGCAAGAGTTCTCTGCTGCGCTGTATTGTTGGCGGAAGCCAAAACCTGTAACAATCTATCGGGCGGTGAAAAACAGCGGTTGGCCATTGCCCGTGCTCTGCTGCTTGGCAATACCCTGCTGCTTGCCGATGAGATCACCTCGGCCCTTGATCAGCAAAACAGGGACAGGGTTCTTGCGACTGTTTTTAAAAGCGGGGTTACTCTGCTGTCGGTCTCCCATGACCCTGACTGGATAGCGGCCTGTGACAGGGAGGTGAGGATTGTTGATCAGTCTCTGGTGGAATTATCGCCTGGAGGTCGCAATGATTGATCTCTTATGGCCCTCCTTTTTCTGGGTTTATCTGCTGCTACTGATCCCGCTTACCATCTTCTCTATTTTTAAGATCACCCTTATTGGCGAGTCCATTGTCTCTGTGCTGCGTATGACAGTGCAGCTGCTGCTGGTTGGTCTGTATCTGAAGTTTATTTTCATCGCAAACAATATCTGGCTGACCCTGCTGTGGATTGCCGTTATGCTGGTGGTTGCCAACTTTTCTATTCTCGGTAAAACAGAGCTGAAAAGAGCTCTGTTCTTCTGGCGCATA
>PDSQ01000091.1 GCA_002747055.1 Gammaproteobacteria bacterium | reverse complement strand
GAACAGGGCCACGCATTGTCAGTGCTTGCAAGCCAGTGCGGATTCAGTAGCCAGAGTCATATGAACCGGTTGTTTAAAAAGTGGAAAGGAGTGACACCGGGGCAGTATCAACGTTTGGTCAACTCATAATTCGCACCTCACGCTGGCAGCATCCCCCACAACCTGATACCTTTACGCCCTTGTCACGGATTGCCTGGATTTTTGTTATGACACCCAGAAAAATACTTGTTACCAGTGCGTTACCCTATGCCAACGGCCCGCTACATCTCCAGCACAAGCAGGATTTTGATGGTTTCAATATCAGCTTTGATAATTACTATTCCACGCATTCCGATGAGAACCGTTATTACGCTGAGTACATTTATAAAGCCGTGCGCGATGCCGGACATATTGAGCGGCGGGTGATTAAGCAGGCTTATGATGTCGAAGCCAAAATGTTCCTGCCGGATCGCTTTATTAAAGGTGAATGCCCGAAGTGCGGTACGGCGGATCAATATGGTGATAACTGTGAGAGCTGTGGCGCAACCTATTCCCCGGTGGAGCTGAAAAACGCAGTGTCCGCCGTTTCCGGTAGCGCACCGGTGGAAAAGGAAAGTGAACACTACTTTTTCAGGCTGGGTGACTTTGAAGCATTTCTGCGGGGCTTCCTGAACAGCGGTGCGGTGCAAAAAGAAATCGCCAATAAACAGATGGAATGGTTTGAATCCGATAAAGGTCTGGCCGACTGGGATGTATCGCGGGATGCGCCCTACTGGGGATTCAAAATACCGGATACCGAAGATAAATATTTCTATGTCTGGCTGGATGCGCCGATAGGTTATCTGGCCAGCTTTAAGCATTTCTGTGAGCGTGAAGGTATTGATTTTGATGAGTTTCTGAGTGCTGATTCCACGGCAGAAATGCATCACTTCATCGGTAAGGACATCGCCTATTTCCACACCCTGTTCTGGCCCGCATTATTGCACGGTGCCGGTTTCCGCACTCCGACTGGCGTTTACTGTCACGGTTTTCTGTCCGTGAATGGTGCGAAGATGTCTAAATCACGCGGCACCTTTATTCAGGCGG
>PDSQ01000002.1 GCA_002747055.1 Gammaproteobacteria bacterium | reverse complement strand
TTTCAACATATTAAGGTATATACAAATTCAATTTAACATATTGATTTTAAATGAAAATAAAATGACAAACATTTGCACCGGCAGGGTGCTGAATGTAAGATTGGTTCTCATTTTCATGAGATTTCGCTTCGATCCCCTAATTATCAAACAAGCTCTAAAAAAATAGTTGAAAAAAACTACATGGTCTATATTATAGTTAATGTTAGTTATGCCTAAAATTAAAGAAGGAGAACAACTATGAATGAACTTATCGTAATCGGTTATGAAAATGAGCAACAGGCAGACGCTGCACGTACTGAGCTTTTCGGAATGGCAAAAGAATACCTCGTTGACGTTGCAGACGCAGTGGTTGCACACGTCAATGACAAAGGGAAAATTAAACTTAACCAGATGGTCAACCTTTGGTCAGTTGGCGCCAGTGGCGGCGCTCTCTGGGGACTGCTGATTGGTCTGCTCTTTCTCAATCCGCTTATTGGTGTGGTTGCCGGAGCTTCCATTGGCGCCCTGAGCGGTGCCCTGAGCGACTACGGTATCAACGATAACTTTATGAAAGATGTTTCTGAGGTGTTGAAGCCCGGTCAAGCCGCACTCTTTTTGATGGTGAGAACACACGCCTCCGACAAGGTCATTGAACGTCTGAGCGAGAAAGGCGGCAAGGTGTTGCGCACCAATCTTGATACCGAAAAAGAGGCTGCTGTGAAAGACGCTTTCAATAAAGCCCATGCAGAGGTTGCAGAGCGTGGAGAACACGCCGCATGATATGCAGCGTAACCACACCCTTCCCTTGGAAACGTGTATGATTTTCTTGACCACATCAATAACCCCTTAACATTTCACTGCTTATTTTGGAGATCACTATGCTCACCTGCGGCGAATTTGTGCAAATGCCTGCCCCTGAATCCCTCACCACTCTCTCGTGGATTGACGGCTATCTGACGAGCAAAACAGGCACACCGGTCTGGGACGTCGAAACTTTCGTGCAACATTGAGACAAGCTGATCAAGATCTGTGTGGATAAAACAGGTAAAGACAAACTCGTCATAGAAGAGATCAGAAATATAGATTAAGACGGTAAACTATCTGAGACGGCCGCCATCGCTTGTCTTTGTTGTTTCAGCCGTCTCGCCAAGGTTTGATGTGGTCAAAAAAATCAGGCACTTTAACCACTAGAAAAGGAGAGTGATCATGCCTTTACATTCACAACGCCTCAGCGACCTGGTTGCTGAAGACATTTACGAAGATCCCGTCAGCCAGGTTTCACTCAGCAAGTTCAGGCTGCCCCAACACCCCACCCAGCCCGAAGTGATTGCACAAATGCTTAAAGACGAGCTGTTACTCGACGGCAATGCCCGCCAGAATCTGGCCACCTTCTGCACCACATGGGCCGAAAAAGAGGTACACGAACTCATGGATCTATCCCTGGATAAAAACATGATTGACAAGGATGAATATCCGCAAACCGCTGAAATCGAATCCCGTTGTGTACATATCCTGGCGGATTTGTGGAACAGCCCCGAATCCGAAACCACCATTGGGTGCTCGACCACTGGTTCGTCGGAAGCGGCCATGCTCGGTGGCCTGGCGATGAAGTGGTGTTGGCGGCAAGCCCGGAAAGCCGCAGGGCTGGAGACTACAAAGCCCAATCTCGTCTGTGGTCCCGTGCAGATTTGCTGGCACAAGTTCGCCCGATATTTTGACGTGGAACTACGCCAAATTCCACTGGACGGCAGCGAAGTCGGAACCAATCCGGATAAAATAAAGGATTACGTTGATGAAAACACCATCGGTGTTGTCCCTACCCTGGGGGTCACCTACACTTGTGTTTACGAAGACGTCGCCGCCATTGCCAAAGAACTGGATAAAATCGAGAAAGAAAAAGGCTGGGATATCCCTATCCATGTCGATGCGGCCTCTGGTGGGTTTATCGCACCGTTTATTCAACCTGAACTGGTCTGGGATTTCCGTATTGAGCGCGTCAAATCCATAAACACCAGTGGCCATAAATACGGCTTGTCACCCCTGGGCGTGGGCTGGGTCGTCTGGCGCTCACACGACGAATTACCTGAAGATTTGATATTTTACGTAGATTATCTGGGCGGCAATATGCCGACATTTGCCCTGAATTTCTCACGCCCTGGCGGGCAGATTATTGCCCAGTATTACAACCTGATGCGTTTGGGTTTTGAGGGGTACAAAGGGGTGCAGCAAGCGTGCATGGATACCGCCCAGTGGCTTGCCGATGGGGTTGCCGAACTGGGTCCCTTCGCGTTGTTTTATAACGGTCGTGGCGGATTGCCGGCACTCAGTTATACCTTAAAAGACGGCGATTGGCCCTTCAACCTTTATGATTTGTCAGATCGTATCCGGCAGCGCGGCTGGCAGATTGCATCCTACCCCCTGCCCGGTAACCGTCAAGACACGGTTATCCAGCGCATTATGATTCGTCATGGGGTGAGTCGTGATCTGGCCGCCTTGCTGCTATCCGATATCAAGGCCGCCATTGAACATTTCAAGGTGTACCCCGTCGATCATTCCAGCGTATCGCGAACCTTCAGCCATTAATACCATTAATAAAGGTGAAATCATGGAGACTCATTCAATACTTGGGCAAATCTTCGATAGGATAGAGCCGGTTACAGAAACAGGGATACACGGGTTCTTCCAGTTGCTTGATACCCAGCCTGTCATCTTTATCCTGTTGTCACTTGCCGTTGGCACATTTATTGGGAAACGCAGCATCAAGGGGATTTCGCTAGGTTCGACAGCAGGGACGTTATTGGTGGGGGTGATCCTCTCTATGGTTGCCCAGTCCGCTTATGGTATTACATATGCGATTCCCGGTATTTTGTCGTCTTTCATGTTGCTGCTGTTTATGTATGCGCTAGGTTTAAAGGTCGGACCGCAATTTTTCGCGGGTTTGCGTAAAGGCGGCATGGCATTTATTGGTATCGGGCTGATCGTATGGAGTCTGAACTGGCTGATCTGCTATTTTGGCGCATCGTTGGCAAAACTTTCGCCAGGCTATGCAACGGGCCTGATTTCAGGCAGCTACACCATAACCGCAATCCTGGGGGTGGGTCAGAGCGCTCTGACCAGCGAGGCGTATACGCCGCCTGCAGGCATGACTTCCAGAGAGGTCAGTGCGAATATGGCGGCTGCCTATGCGATCAGCTATCTGTTGTCGAGCGTGGGCATCATTCTATTGATCAAATATTTACCCCAAATATTCGGACGCAATGCTGTTGCCGATGCCAAAGCCGCAGAGCTCGATTACAGCGGCGATGCAACCCATCCGGTTCCCGGTTCCCCGGGGGCATTGACAATGGGTTTTTCCCCTTATGACCTGCGTGCTTTTGAGGTAACGCATAAAACGTTCGTGGGAAAAACGGTTTCCCAATTGGCGAAGACCTTTCCCACATCCCCCATTCTACGTGTTGTTCGTAACGATCAGGTGCTGGATCTCTCCAGCGACCCAACCCTGGAATTCAATGACATTGTTACCGTGCGCAGCGATGTGCATGAGCTGATTTTCACCGATGGAGAACTTATCGGACCAGAATCAGACAATCCGCTGGCGCGCCATGTCACCATCGAAGTGGCGGATGTTCACGTCGGCTCTCATGGGATTTCAGGAAGCAGCATTGCAGCACAGCAACAATTGGGCCTGATGGAGGGTGTCACGATTCAGGCACTGTTCCGGGCAGGCAACGAAATCCCCGTGGGTTTGGATAGTGAGGTGCGCTTTGGTGATGTGATCCGCCTGGCAGGGCCTGACGCGGCGATTCAGCTTGCTGCAAAACACGTTGGTGGGCGCCCGATTCTGCCGACAATGAAATCCGAGATACTGTATCTGGCCTTTGCCATGCTGGTTGGATATATGGTGGGGATCATCACGATCCATGTCGCGGGAATTCCCTTTTCACTAGGGACTTCTGCCGGGTGTATTCTTGCGGGTATTGGTGTCAGTTACTGGCGCAGCCGCAATCCTGAGTTTGGCGGGCCGATACACGAGGGCGCGCGAAGTTTCCTGCAGGATTTCGGTCTGAATGTCTTTGTTGCTGTACTGGCAGCGAATGTAGGTTTTGGGTGGGTATCAAGTTCTTTCACTTGAACGCCATCATTGCAGACGGTGCGTCAACGGGCGCACGTAACAGCACGCCGGGTTTGAACGCGATTATCGAAGAATCGAAAAGCTCTGTTGCGGCAATCCCGTATCCCGTGACCTATGCACTTACCACAGTACTGGCACTGATCGGCGGCTATATGTCGATGATTCTATCCTGATAGTGATGATCCGTCCATATGAGTCGTTGCCAAGGTTTTTATGGCAATAAAACATGAGAGAAACGAAGAAGATGCCAAGGGATTGCATCAAGACTATTAAAGGGTGTTGAAATCGGCCACCTCTTTTGCAATAAAATCAGTGGGTTCTCTCTATAACTTTTTTTCTTGAGTAACATGTTGATTTTACATAGAATAATAGTCAAAATGGGACCTTGACTTCAACCCCCTTTATTACAGCCATAGGTCAACTTAGGCGAAGAATCAGGGAGTTCCCCTGAAACGGGTACCTAAATTAATCTACAGATTCCAGTATCAGACTGAAAACACCGTCCCGGAACCCATACAAAGGCCATACCGGAAAACGGCTCCACAAACACGTCTCCCGGCTGCCGTTGGGAGATAACGGCTTGATCAAATCCAAGGTTACAGTCTCCGGTATATTTCCATAGTTCCAACCGATTCCACACCGCTTCAGCATTTTTTATAAATTCTTTTAGCGTTTCATTATTTTTTTCCAAAAGAGATATTTTAACTAAAGTTTCCTAAAAATTATCGCCCTTTGGCCAGACTGAAAACCCATAGCTCACAAAAAAGGGAATTCGGGTATTAGTAAATTAAAATTAACTGGGTATCCGCTTAACTCAAGTTTATACCATATATTGTATTGAGTTAATTTTTCAGGCAACAATCTTCTGCCGGGATACCGGTGCGGTTTTAAC
>PDSQ01000090.1 GCA_002747055.1 Gammaproteobacteria bacterium | reverse complement strand
GGACTCCAGTCCTTGCTGATATTCCTGGCAATGACAGACTTCATCTCGGGAGTGAGCTTGATGTGTTTAGGTTTGCAGGACTGCCGCTGCAGGGCTAGTACATTATCACTCGATAATTGACGGATAGAGTGATTTGAGTTTAATTCTGGCATCCTCGGTGGTGAAACGCCATTCCATTTTGGCTTTGTTTCGATTGCGTTGCTCAACCCATGCCTCTACTTCACGACGCATGGTGACCTGATTCGGTATACGACGATCCAGGCATTGTCTGCCCAGATGGCTAAATTCAATTTCTGCCCTATTTAGCCAACTCCCGTGTTTGGGCGTGTAGTGAAATTCCAATCGCTCAATCAGTCTTCTGGCTTCCTGTGGCTCGAAGGCTTTATAGAGAGAAGCCGGGGTATGCGTGTTGAGATTATCCATCACCAGTCTCACTTTGGTTGCGGTAGGATAATCCTCATCCAATAGTATTTTCACCTGCTGCGCCCAATCTATCGCTGTTCGTGTATCAGTCACACTCATCTTGCGCCAGCCTGCCAATGGTTCGAAAAAGACAAAGAGGCTGCTCACCCCATTACGGGTATATGCCGTATCATAACAAAATCCGCATTGGCTTTGGGCGGAATGCACCCTTCCTTACGCTGCCAGGGTTTGATGGTGTTTTTTTAAAACACGACGCACCGTTTCATAGGACAGCTCATCCACATAATCCAGAGCCACCATACGCTCTGCCAGTAAACGCAGTGTCCAGCGCGAATACCCTTCAGGCGGCTGCTCCTGACAAGCTAACGCTACCCAATGGGCTTCCTGTTCTCCATCCAGTTTCGGTGCTTTACGGTTTTTCTGTTTTGCGCGTTCAATGGCCGCCTGTAAACCTTGTTCTACCAGACGTTGACGCACTCGCTCAACCGTCCGCAAGCCTACATCAAACGCCTCTGCAATACGTTTATCCGGCCAACACGGGCCACCAGTGCCCTGGTCCGCTTTCAGCAGGATTTCAGCATGTTTACGCTTATAAGCAGCTGCTTTACCCTTATTAACCCAGCAATTCTCAATTAGAAAAAATTGAGAGATAATAGCCCCTCATTTTTTCTTGTGAGCCTGTAGTCATCGCCCAATATACCTTACCCGTGGAGCCTT
>PDSQ01000089.1 GCA_002747055.1 Gammaproteobacteria bacterium | reverse complement strand
GTCAAGATCAAAGGTAAAGGTCGAATCAGACAGGGTGGGCAGTTTATCATCAAGGGCAAGAGTTAACGGGTCGGTTAAGGAATAGCGCTGATACTGACAACTGGTCACTTGCTCTGATGCCGACAGATCAAGAGAAAAATCAAGGGTACGGCCATCAGCAGTCTGCACGGTGCCAGAGGAGGAGAAATCAAGCTGCGAGCAGGTCTCTGTTATTACCCCCCGGCCAACACGGCCTAACGGCAGCGACTCCTCAGCCTCCATGCAGTCGGAACTCCCCTGCCCCAGCCTGCCTTCCTGTAAAAATTTCTGCCAGCTGGTCAGCCCGGCAAATCGGGTTACTGCTGTTGCCATCTCCTTATGGCTGGAAGATGCGTCCATGCTTAGAGTGGTTGATTCAATCTTCATCATACCTCCAAGCGGATCCGGTTCCCTGATTGAGGGAACCTTTTTATTAAAAATGGAGCTGGAAGACTCCATCTGCCTCTGAAGCAGCTGCAAATATATTGAAAAAACATATCGGCAGATCTTTTTTTTTCTAAAGGAAAATATTTGCCGTCTCAACAACACACTCCGGCGAAAAAATTTACCAAAACAAGAGGAACTGGAAAGCATACGAAAAAATATTGCCGCAACACAAAACATAAATAATGCGCTGTTACAGAAAATTAACTGAAGCGGCAAAGCATCATCCACAAGGGGAGTATTTTTCCCCTGACAGACAAGATCTTCTTTGACAAGCCTCTTATGTCGACATAGAGTAAGGTAGAACAAATTTTTTACAACACTTCACCATGGCTTAGCGTATGAACAGCACAACCATTGTTATCTTTGGCGCTTCCGGCGATCTTGCCCGGCGCAAATTACTCCCGGCCCTGCATCATCTTTTTGCCAGCGGACTGCTGCCGCAGAATTTTGCCATCCTTGGTACCGGCCGCAGTCCCTATACCGACAGTAGTTTTCGCCAGCGTCTCTGCACGGAGCTAGATAAAGAGGGAAAAGAGCAACAGAGAACAGAGAGTTTTTGTCAGCATCTCTACTATCAGCCAACCGATACCAGCAACGATGACGATTTCCTGCTGCTGAAACAGCGCCTTGCCGAGCTCGCTAAGA
>PDSQ01000084.1 GCA_002747055.1 Gammaproteobacteria bacterium | reverse complement strand
TGGAGAGTGAGAGCTGCGGCAATTATCAGCAATATATTCCCCGGCTGGTGACAAGTTTTCAGCCGGAATATATCGTTGGTTCTGTTCATCATGTGCTGGAGGTCAATTTTGATTACTCGCCTGCGCATTACCTGCAGGCGGTGGAGAAGGCGAGAGGGCTTACCAGGCTCTATGCCCGCTATTTTGACCTGCAGTATGAGATGATTGCCGCCATCAAGCCTTCGGTTATCGGCCATTTTGATCTAATCAGGATATTTGACAGGAACTACCGGCAGCAGTGGCGGCAGCCGGAGGTATGGCGGCGGATAGTCCGTAATCTGGAGTTGATAGAGAAACTGGGGCTGATTCTTGATTATAACCAGAGGGCGGTTGTGAAAGGCGCATCTGAACCATATATCTCCCGACCCATCCTTGCTTTGGCAAGGGAGATGAATATCGCAGTTGTCCCCGGAGATGATAGCCACAGTGTCGCAACTGTCGGCTGTTTTATCAGGGAGGCCGCTGCCACTCTTGGTGAGATGGGTTTTACCGGAGTATGGAAAAAACGCTTACCGCAAGAATCGATTTGATAAGAGATTTGGTTTGACTGTTACTGAACATATTCATAACAAAACTTCTGTCTATTTTCAGTTCACCAATGGGGAGTTGATGGATATGGGTAAGAGATGACGCTCCTGTACCAAAATCATCAAGGGAGATATCGAAACCGATTGTATCGAGTTTACGCAGCACCTGGGCCGCCTCTTTCACATCTGTGAAAAGAAGATTTTCTGTGATCTCGATGGTAACTCGTTGCGGGGCGATACCCACTTCATCAATAATCTTCTGCAGCTCGGGGATAAAGTTGCTGTGCAGCAGCTGTCTTGGTGAGATATTTATCGAAATATTGACAGGATACTCTCCATCTCCGCTCCACTGCAGAATGTCTCTGCACGCCTTACGCAGGATATAATATCCCAGCGGCAGAATAAAACCATTCTTTTCCGCAACGGGGATAAACTCTTCCGGGGAAACAATGCCGAGTTCGACACTTGTCCAGCGGCATAGAGCTTCAACCGCATCAATCTTGCCGCTCTGGCTGTTGATTTGCGGCTGATAAACGATATGAATTTCATCATTTGACAGCGCGTTGACAAGAGCCTTTTCAAGCATGGTATCCCGCTGCAGGACTTTCTCTATGCTGGAGTTATAGCAGCTATAGCGGTTCTTGCCCTCGCTTTTTGCCCGGAACAGCATGATGTTTGCCCTTCTCAGCAAATCATTAATCGAACTTCTGAAGCTGCCGGAACAGACGGCGCCGATGGCGCAGGTAATATGAACCTTT
>PDSQ01000049.1 GCA_002747055.1 Gammaproteobacteria bacterium | reverse complement strand
TGTGATGCCTGTATCGCAATAGCATAAAAGGCGCCCGCTATTAACCAGCCGGGCAGAAAGGGCGGTAAGGGCTGGCCGGGCAGGGGGGACAAGCCGGTTCTCTTGCGCCCATAGATCAAGTGCTGTCAGCTTAAGGGTATCTGATGCGGTGGTGATAACGGGGTTGGCATCCAGCAGCCGTGCAACGTTGAGGGTAAGGGCATTGCCGCCCCCCAGATGGCCGGAGAGCAGGCTGATAACATTTTTCCCTTTTTCATCAAGTACCAGTACACAGGGGTCAACCGCCTTGTCATTAAGCAGCGGTGCAATAGCACGGATAACAATACCTGTAGCCATAATACAGATAAAAGCATCATACTGCTGCCAGTTTTCTGCAATAACGGCAGCAAATTTCTGCTGTTGTCTCTCAAGTAGTTCGGCATCGAGCTGATCGGCAAGGTGGTGCGCCAGATTTCTGCCTCCGGCGGTAAGACCAATAACGGCAATTTTCATTGTGACTCCGGAAAAGTTAACAGACAGCCTTTTATCACCTTTAATGGCGCCGTTTGTCAAGGAAAAATGGTAACTGGTTATCCAAAGCATGGTTTGAAGATAACCGTCAGTATCCCTCCACCTCCAGAGGGATGGCGTTTTTATAAGAAATATTTTCTTTTATTATGTTTTTGCAAAAGCAGTTTCAGGCTAAGAAATGAATGAGCGATCATTTTTGGTTTTTTTTTAACATTTTGATATTCCTTTTTAAATAAGCTGTAAGTGCATGAAAAATATTGATATTTATTGCAAAGTTCTTGCATGTTTTGTTGTTCCGGTTTACTTTTGTGCAGTTTGTACAACTTGTGCGTTATATGCAGTATTTTATACCAACAGCAGTTGTTAACATTAACGGGGAATAACAAGTATGAACAATGATAACAGATATCGGCAACTGGAGGATTCAGGTGTTTCCCGCCGTGATTTTATGAAGTTCTGTACAGGGCTTGCGGTTACTCTGGGGCTTGGCAGTATCGATTCCGCTCAGGCTATCGCCGCCGCATTTACTGATGAGAGAAGGCCGCCGGTGATCTGGATTGGCGCTCAGGAATGTACCGGCTGTTCCGAGTCTTTGCTGCGGGCGACCCATCCCACCCTGGAAACACTTTTACTGCAAACCATTTCTCTTGAATATCATGAGGTGTTGTGTGCTGCTGCCGGTGAGCAGGTTGAAGCCAACAAACATCGGGCGATGGAGGAGTATCGAGGGAAATATGTGCTGGTGGTTGATGGCTCTATCCCGACAAAAGACGGCGGCGTATACTGTATGGTTGCCGGCAAGCCGATTATTGAACATATCCTGGAGGCGGCAGAAGGGGCAGCGGCAATTATCGCCATAGGTTCCTGCTCTGCCTGGGGCGGAGTCCCTTCAGTGGGAGTCAACCCCACCGGTGCCAAAAGCCTGGCAGATATTCTCCCCGATAAGACAGTTGTCAATCTGCCTGGCTGTCCTCCCAACCCTGCTATCTTTCTTGCAACTGTCGCCCAACTTATCACCTATAAAACCCTGCCGGAACTGGATAGTAAAAATCGGCCGAAGTTTGCTTATGGCCGGCTTATCCATGAACATTGCGAGCGCAGGCCGCATTTTGATGCGGGGCGTTTTGCCGAGCAATATGGAGATAAGGGGCATCGTGCTGGCTGGTGTCTCTATAAACTCGGCTGCAAGGGGCCTGAGACCTGGGGGAACTGTCCCTCTCTTGAGTTTTGTGATATTGGCGGCGGCATCTGGCCGGTGGGCATCGGTCATCCATGTATTGGCTGTAACGAGCAGGGAGTTGGTTTTACCAAGGAGGTCAGAGAGCTTGCCTATGTGCAGCGGCCGACGCCGGTTTCTATTCATCCCAATGTCGATGAGGTGGAGGGCGGCGAGAGAAGCAGTGGTGCCATCGCACTGCTTGGCGGTGTCGGTGGTCTGGTTGCCGGTGTGAGTTTGATGACCGTGGGAAAACTGGGCAGGCAGCAGAAGAGCGCCAAAGAGAAAGACACAGACAGGGAGGAGCAATGATATGGACCGCCGAAAATTTCTGAAGTTGCTCGCCACCTCTTCGGCACTGGCAGTATCAACAGATATAACACCGGCTGCGGCTCGCCATAATCTGCAGCCACTGCCCGATGCTGTTGGTTTTCTTTATGATTCGACTCTCTGTATTGGCTGCCAGAGTTGTGTAACCAGATGTCAGCAGGTAAACAATCTGCAGAGAAATCCGATTGATCCCATCCACTCCAGAAATATCAAGCTGGATGAATATACCTATAATATCATTCAGGTATGGACAGATGGCGCGGGAACCAATAAGGATCAGCTCAAGGACGGTTTCGCCTTTATCAAGAAGCAGTGTATGCACTGTGTTGATCCTAACTGTGTTTCTGTCTGTCCGGTAAGTTCCCTGCAGAAAGACCCGGTAACCGGTATTGTAACAACAAATCCCAGTACCTGTACTGGCTGTCGTTACTGTATGGTTGCCTGCCCGTATAATATCCCGAAATATGAATATAACGACCCTTTTGGCGAGCTGAAGAAATGCTCACTGTGTAATCAGAAAGGGCTGGAACGTATCGATAAGGGGTTGCTGCCCGGTTGTGCCGAGGTCTGTCCCACGGGTGCCGTCCTTTTTGGCAGGCGGGAAGATCTGCTTCAGGAGGCAAGACGCCGTGTAGCCGCGACTCCTGGTGAATATTATGATTTTCCGGTGCATAAGGTCGGCAGCGAGAGAATTAACCGGCAGGTTCTTGCCAGCTATCAGCACCATATCTATGGCGAACGTGAAGGCGGCGGCACCCAGGTACTGGTTCTCTCTGGAGTCCCCTATGAGAAACTGGATCTGCCGGCTCTTGCAGACCGGGCAACCGGCGCCCGCACCGAAACGGTACAGCACGGTCTCTATAAGGGTATGGTTCTGCCGCTGGCTCTTTTCTCTGTTCTGATGTTTCAGACATATCGTAATGAAAACAAGGAGAAAAAAAAGCAGGAACATAAACAGCATCATGGAGGGCAGGACAATGAGTGAGCATCATCATAATCCGCTGGGAGGCCGGTTACTGAACTGGCCGCTGCTCTTTTTTGCCCCTTTTGCGATGCTTGGCATCTTTGTTATCTTCCATCGCCTTATTTTTGGCATTGGCGCCGTAACCGACTTAAACGGCGGTTATCCGTGGGGGCTGTGGATTGCCTTTGATCTGCTGGTGGGTACCGGTTTTGCCTGCGGCGGCTGGGCACTTGCATGGACAGTATATGTCTTTAACCAGGGACAGTATCATGCTCTGGTACGTCCGGCACTATTGGCGAGTCTTTTCGGCTACAGCCTTGGCGGGCTCTCCATCGTTATGGATGTGGGGCGCTGGTGGAATCTTCCCTATTTCTATATCCCGGGTTTTTTCAATACCAATTCTGTTCTGTTTGAGACCGCAACCTGCATGACCATCTATGTCGGGGTGGTGGCCATTGAATTTGCTCCTGTCATCCTGGAGAAATTTGGCTGGCATGTGCCGTTGAGAACCTTAAATCGTATCATGTTTGCGGTTATCGCCCTTGGGGCGCTGCTGCCCACCATGCACCAATCCTCAATGGGTTCCCTTTTTATCGCTGCCGGCGACAAGATTCACGAAGAGACCCCTCTGCTCTATCAGCTGACCAAGGTCATCGATGTCTTTTTGATGATCTTTCTTTCTGTTCGCTTTGGCGAGCTGTTTTTGACCAACAAGGTAGAGTATCTTGTAACCGGCAATCTGCTCTGTTTTCTTTTCTGGCTTGAAACCTTCCTGCTGATGTTTCCGCTGCTGGTGTTCCATTGGGACAAACTGCGTCGGGATGCACGCTTTCTCTTTCTGGGAGCGCTCAGCATGCTTGCCGGTGCTGCGTTATGGCGGATGAACCTTTCCCTTTTTGCGTATAATCCGGGCGGCGGCTTTCACTATTTTCCGAAAACAGAAGAGGTGCTGCTCTCAGTAGGTCTGGTTGCCATTGAAATCAGTGGTTACCTGCTCATCATTAAACTTATGCCGGTTCTGCCTACCCTGACCAAAAGTCAGTTTAATCTGCAGCGTGCGCATAATGGCGGAGAAAAATAAAAGGATATAGTATGAACAAGCGAATTACTGTTGACCCGATCACCCGAATTGAAGGCCATCTGCGGATGGATTGTCAGCTTGAGGACGGCATAATCAAAAAAGCCTGGGCATCCGGCACCATGTGGCGGGGGATGGAGACTATTCTTAAAGGGCGTGAACCGCGTGATGCCTGGGTTATTACCCAGCGGATCTGCGGCGTCTGTACCACGGTGCATGCGATGGCTTCGGTGCGTTCGGTGGAGGATGCCCTCGGTATTGATGTCCCTGTAAATGCACAGTATATCCGTAATATTATTACTGCCGCGCACTGTATTCATGATAATATCGTCCATTTTTACCAGCTTTCAGCCCTTGACTGGGTGGATGTAACCTCTGCGCTGAAGGCCGATCCTGTCAAGGCGGCGAAATTGATGGACAGCTTCTCTTCATGGCCGGGCAACAGCGCCACAGAGTTTGCCGCGGTTCAGCAAAAGTTGACCGGGCTTGTCACGCGCGGCCAGCTCGGCATCTTTGCCAATGGTTACTGGGGGCATAAGGCGATGAAGCTGCCGCCTGAAGTTAACCTTATCTGTGTTACCCACTATCTGCAGGCCCTTGAAGTGCAGCGTAACGCCAATAAGGCGGTTGCGGTACTGGGCGGCAAGACGCCGCATATTCAGAATCTTGCCGTTGGCGGTGTGGCCAATCCGATCAATCTTGATGCCCTTGCCGTTCTCAATATGGAGAGGTTGATGCTGATAAAGAGTTATCTTGATCAGTTACATGATTTTATCGAGATGGTCTATAAACCGGACGCTGCCCTTGTCGCCGCCTTTTACCCTGAATGGCTGGAGCTCGGCGCCGGGATTACGAACTATCTTGCGGTACCGGAAATGCCGACAAATGGCCATAACGGTGGCTTTCTGCTGCCGGGCGGCTATATCGAGAATGCCGATCTTGCAACCTTTCGTGAGATTACCACACATCAGGATAAATGGTTGCGTCAGGGTATCTATGAGAGTGCAAAGCACTCCTGGTATCAGGATGAGGAACCCCTTGCTCCATGGGAGGGGAAAACGGAACCCAATTATACCGGTTGGGACGAAAATAAAAAATATAGCTGGTCAAAGGCGCCGACGTTCTACGACAAAACGGTACAGGTTGGGCCGCTGGCACAGGTTCTCTGTATGTTGGCAAAGGGGGATAAGGCCTGTAAACGACATCTTGACGATATCGCTGCCACCTATAAGGCGGCAACCGGAAGTGAGTTTCTGCCGAAATATCTCCATTCCACCCTGGGGCGTATTGTCTCCCGTGCGGTGCGGTGCGGTATGATGAATGATATCGTGTTGCAGCAGTGGCATGCGCTGGTGAAAAATATCGGTAAAGGAGATACCACTACATTTGTTGAAAAGAAAATGCCGCAGGGAGAGTTTAAGGGTGTCGGTTTTCTGGAGGCACCCCGTGGCATGCTCTCCCACTGGATTGTGATCAGGGACGGCAAAATCCATAACTATCAGGCGGTTGTCCCTTCTACATGGAATGCCGGTCCGCGTAACCATAACGATGATCCTGGTTCTTATGAGGCGTCTCTGGTCGGCACGCCGCTGGCAGAAGCGGAGCGCCCCCTTGAAGTGTTGCGTACCGTTCACTCCTTCGACCCATGTATGTCATGCGCAATCCATCTGGCTGATCCGGCAGGCAATAGTGTTAACAAGGTAAAAGTGCTGTGAGCGGTAAAAGGTCTCTGCTGCTTGGCGTTGGCAATATTCTGCTCTCCGATGAGGGGATTGGCGTCCGGGTTATTGAGAAGTGTGAAAAAGAGAAGGCACTGGCAGACGTTGATATTGTTGATGGAGGTACCGCCGGCATGGAGCTGCTTGATGAGCTTGCCTGCCGTCCCCTGGTGGTTATTGTTGATGCGATCAGAAGCGATGACCCACCGGGTACCATACATCTGCTTGAAGATGATGAGATACCCAAACTCTTTTCACAGAAGCTCTCCCCCCATCAACTAGGGCTGTCAGATGTCCTGTCAGCTCTGGTGATGACCGGAGAATACCCTGACCGGCTTTTCCTTGTTGGAGTGGTGCCGGCATCTATTGCACCGGGAATCGGGTTAACTGATGCCATTGCTGCTAAGGTTGATCCGGTTGCCCGGCAGGTTATTATGCTGTTAAATGGCAAGGAGCAATTATGATAGATCATCTAAGCACCTGCGCTACGGACTATGTCGCGACGAAAATATTTAAAAACGTGCTACAATTTTTTATCGTTCAATATTCACGTTTATTTTGTATATACAGTGTTGTATGTTGTTGATCCTCTTTTTCCTCTTTTTTTATTTCACTCAATAATAATTCCAATAAAGGCAACATGTTCGGTAAGCCACCAATATTAATTATAATATTCCATAATCCCTCAAATTTTTTCCAACCTCCTGTATAAAAAAGATGTTTCATCTTATGCTTAAACAAATCATGAGAAAACGAAGCTTTAAAAACATTACTCCATTTATAAAATTCTTTATATGACCACCAATATCCTTTTTCTAATTCATCTGCAGTTAATCCTTTGGTTTTATAAACGACATGTCTTGTATCATATAAGTTCCAATCATATGTTATTATTCTTCCGTTATTAATCATAGAGTCAAATAATCGTGTTCCGGGATATGGAGTTAATATATGATAAGTTGCAGTAGTTATTGCATTTTCAATTCCCCAATCAACTGTTCTTTTAAAAACGTCTGAATTATCGTTATCGAGCCCAAAAACAAAACTTCCATTAATCATAATACCTAAATCATGTAATCTTCTAACAGCTCTTTCATAATCTAGTTTAAGATTTTGATTTTTGTTACTTTGTTTCAAGTTTTCAGGAGAAAATGTTTCAAAGCCAACGAACAAGCTTCTTAATCCTGCATGTGCTGCTTTCTCAATTAGATTACCTTCAAGGATTGATTTTACAGTCGCTGCACCTTGAAAGACTCTATTCATACCTCTCATTCCTTCAAAAAGTTCAGATGCCAATTTTCGGTTGCCAAACAAATGGTCATCTAAAAAATAAAGATGCCTTCCTTTTAATCGTGAAATTTCTGTTAATATTTCATCAACTCTTTGTGTATAAAAAGATTTTCCATCTTTGAAAAAAGCATCCTTATAGCAAAAATCACAATGATGAGGGCACCCCCTTGACATTACCAAAGAATTTGGCACTAAATACTTTTCTCTCTTAATCAAATCTCTACGCACAGGTGGTATATCTTGTATAGTTCGATTATTTGTTGAAATGTACCTTTTCTTAACTCTATTTGCTTTAAAATCTTGAATAAATTCGGGGAAAGTCTGCTCTGCAGGACCTATAAAAATAGTATCGGCATAAGTTTCTGCTTCTTTTGGTAGAGATGTTACATGTAAGCCCCCAAGCGCCACAAATATTCCTCTGTCTCTATAATGTGTTGCAATGGAATAAGCTCTTTTAGCATTAGTAATATAAACTTGAATTAATACTAAATCAGGAGAATCGTTAAGATTTAACTTTTCAACATGTTGGTCTTGTAAATCAATTTCATCATTACTATCAAGAAATGCAGCTAATGTAGCAAGTCCAAGTGGTGGGAAAAGAGAGTATTTTATTGGTCTCCAGAAGGCACTTTTTGCTTCTGTTAAAGAGGGTAATATTAGTTTGACCTTCATTTATTTCTGTGTTCAAGGCACTTGATCGTTTACAGCTATGTCAATACATCGTTTACATATAGTTTCTCTTTAGATGTCCGATTTCATCTTGAATCCAGTTTTCAGGTAAGTCTTCATCCGCTATTGCTTATAAACTATGTTATGTGGTGTTTTACTTTATTTCACATCTACTGTCATTGTTTCCTGGCTGAGTAGGTGCAGCTTTTCTGCCATGCTGGCAGTGAATGACGATCAGCCAGAGATGATGGAGTATATTGATGGTTATCCTGCCGGTTTCACTGCCACCATTGAACAGAAGTTAAACCATTGAAAAAAGGTTGTAACCGGTGTGAATCCACAGTGCAGCAGCAGCGCCTTGTTCTCTTCTATGGAGAAAGGAATCAGCACATTCTCCAGCGCCTCCCTTTTATTGGCTATCTCCAGTTCGGAGTAGCCTTTTGTCTTTTTAAACTGATGATAGATATGGATAAACTCCCGGTTCAGCCGCTGGTCGTGGTTAATCACCTTTTCCGAGAGCAGCAGTATGCCGCCGGGCCGCAG
>PDSQ01000050.1 GCA_002747055.1 Gammaproteobacteria bacterium | reverse complement strand
GGCACTCCATATTTATGGAAAAGGGGAATAAGGGCCTGAATATGCCTGGTTTCAGCATTGACGATATTGATAAACGGGCGGACTGGACCAAAGGTGTCGATCACATAACGGTAGGTTGCGCGCGCTTTATATTCATCGTCAAGTGCTTCGATAAGTGCGTTGGCTGCGGCGGTTGACATTGGCAGATACCTCTTGCTGGGTGGTTTGTTCGAAACCCGGTTTGCAGGCAGACGTTAATATCCCGCAGTTTCGTGTTTCATACTTTGTTATGGCTGGAGACTATCTGATCCAGCCATGCTGGTTTATCTGTTTTGTATAAAACCATTGATTTAAATCAAGGAAAAGTTTTTTATTTTCCAATATCCTTTCAGTAAGGACGAAAGGTCTGATTGTATCAATATATTTTCATAAAGATAAAACATTGCAAATGAGGACTCTATGGAACTCTCGCTACATACCAAAATAGGCGCTCTGCTTGATGATTACCCTTTTCTTTTAGATTATCTGCTGACCCGGTCCCCTCAATATGGCAAATTAAAAAATCCAATACTGCGCAAGACCATTGCTCCCTTTGCTTCAATCGCCAAGGTGGCAGGTATCGGTCGGTTGGCAGCGGAAGATCTCCTCCTCGGTATCGCCGGCGAGATCTATAAAAAATCGGGTGATTCGATAACCCTGGTCAATACCGGGGAGGGCGGAGCTGCTTCTGTTAACAATAGGGAAGCACGTATCGAGACGTTTAAGGCGATTGTTATGCGGCTGCATAACGGCGAGTCGGTTGATAATGTTCGCGAGGAGTTTCATGCTCTCTTGCAGGATGTATCTCCTGCGGAAATCGGAGCCATGGAGCAGAAACTTGTTGCCGATGGTATTCCTGAAACCGAGATTAGAAAACTCTGTGATCTTCATGTGGAGCTCTTTACCGCGGATAAAGAAAAACCGGAACTGCCGCCTCTGCCGGAAGGTCATCCGCTGCACAGTTTTCAGCAGGAGAACGCTCTGGCAGAAGAGAAGGCCAGCCAGCTCTTTGATGCAACAAAGGGCGTGCAGAATGAGTTGATGTATGCCGGTGCCCGCAAAGGTCTGCAACAGGCGGTAGAGGAGCTTGCAAAGATTATCAGACATTATGAACGCAAGGAGAATCAGCTCTTTCCTATTATGGAAGCGCAGGGGCTTACTGCTCCGCCTCAGGTTATGTGGGAGATCCATGATGATATTCGTGCCATGTTCAAGGATACTCTTGGCAAACTTGATGATGAGAAAGATCATGCCACGGCTGTCACAGCTGTAACAGAACTTACCGTCGCGGTACGTGATATGGTTTTTAAAGAAGAGCATGTCCTGCTGCCAATGGTTTTTGAGGCATTTAGCGAAGAGGACTGGCATAAGGTGCGGCGTGGAGAGAAAGAGATCGGTTTCAGCTGGATTGATCCGGGAGAGGCATGGATGCCGCAGGCAGAAAAGAGTGTACGGTCTTCTCTTGCTGGTGAGATTCCGCTTGATGCGGGCAGCCTGCAGCCGGCAGTGATCAATGCCATCCTTAAACACCTGCCCATCGATATGACTTTTGTCGGGCCGGATGACCGCGTTGCCTATTTCTCTCAGACCGAGGAACGCATCTTTCCCCGCAGTGAGGGCATTATCGGCCGGGAAGTTTCCAAATGCCATCCGCCTAAAAGTGTGCATATTGTTGAAGAGATCCTTACCAGATTTAAAAGCGGCGAGCGGGATACTGCAGAATTCTGGCTGGAGTTGAACGGGGTCTTTATCCATATCCGTTATTTTGCGGTGCGCAGTGAGGGTGAATATCTGGGCTGCCTGGAAGTGAGTCAGGATGTGACCGCGATTCGGGCACTCAGCGGTCAGCAGCGGCTGCTTGACTGGCAATAGGCGGGAATTGGTGGATTTAAGGCATTTGTATCTCTTATAAATCCCTTAATGTGGGAATTATTTGCCTGCCTGAATGTTTCTGAGCTTTGCAGAGAATAAAGTGGTGCCATAACCTGTGAGTTACCTCTGGGTATTCACAGGTTATGGCACCAGCCTCAATTCGTTTCCATAACCCATATATTACCCACTTTGTATTACCAACTTTACCAGAGACTTGCCTGCCTTTTTCGTCTGTTTTATCGTTAATAGCTCTGAGCTTGCCAGTTTAACTTGAATTTATTGCCTGGTTGTTATAGGGTGTGGCCTGTTTTTTTCTGATGCACTGTATTTTAATCCTGTTTTCTGAAAGACTGTTTTTACGGGGACAGATATTTTATGAAGTTTTCCATGTTAATGCGCTCTTCAAGTGTTGGACTCAACGATATTATTGCCGGAATAAAGCATTTCTCCTTGATAATGATGCTGGGGTGGCAGGATATCCGCCAGCGTTACCGACGCTCAGTACTTGGTCCTTTCTGGCTCACTCTTAGTATGGGGATTATGATTGGCACCATAGGTGTGGTGTTCAGTCAGATCCTCTCCTCTCCCATAGATGAATTTATCCCTTTTTTAAGCGCCGGGCTGATCTTATGGGGGATGATATCCTCTGTTGTCACTGAGGCATGTACCTCTTTTATCTATTCGGAGGGAGTTATTAAACAGCTTCCCCTTCCTCTCTCTGTTCATATGTTCCGTATGATCTGGCGCAATGTCATTATTTTTGGGCATAATATCGTTATCCTGCCTCTGGTTTTTCTGGTGGTGGGTAAACCGTTCAGTCTGATCAGCCTGCTCAGTATTCCGGGTTTTCTCCTCACTGTAATCAATCTTGGCTGGATCTCGTTTCTGCTGGGTATAATTTGTACCAGATATAGAGATTTCCCCCAGATAATCGGCAGCTTGCTACAGATTATTTTCTATCTGACGCCTATTATATGGATGCCTGATCTTCTGCCGAAACGGGCGGGGCTCTATCTGCTGGACAGCAATCCTGCTTTTCATCTGCTGGAGATTGTCAGGGCGCCTCTTTTAGGGCATATGCCGACGGCTCTTAACTGGGGCGTCACCTTTTTTCTGGCAGTGGCCGGTTGGCTGGTAACCATTATGTTCTATAGCCGTTATAAACATCGTATTGCATACTGGCTATAGTAATTATTTGTAATATCTTGAAATTTCTAAATAGCAGGCTTTCGGCCGGCATATAGTTTTGGAAAGGATTATGGCGTTTATTGATTTTCACAATGTCTATGTTGATCTCCCCGTCTATAACGCGAGTGGGCGGTCATTGAAAAGTAAACTGTTAAAGACCGCTACCGGCGGCAGGGTAAATGCGGATGAGCAGGGCAGGGTTGTGGTACGAGCCCTTGAAGATGTAAGCTTTCAGATCTGTGATGGAGAGCGGGTCGGTCTGCTGGGGCATAACGGTGCCGGTAAAACCACCTTGCTGCGGGTATTAAGCGGTGTCTATCATCCGTCGTCCGGTGTGGCAAAAATTGAGGGCGAGATCGGATCTCTGATTGATATTTCCCTGGGAATCGATCCTGAGGCCACCGGCCGCGAGAATATCTTTATCCGTGGCGGTCTGCTGGGAATGAAGCGCAGGGAGATTGCCGATAATATAGACAGCATTATCGAATTCAGTGAGCTGGGTGATTTTGTCGATATGCCTCTGCGCACCTATTCCACCGGTATGCACCTGCGCCTTGCCTTCTCTTGCGCCAGGTTTGTAACAGAATTCTCTGGTTTGAGCATGGAAGAATAAAAAAAGATGGTGAGGCAAATGCCATTCTTGATGAATATTTTTCGGTATAGTTGGAAAATGTTCTGCAGTTTTTGGTGTTTGTTTTGTGCTTCTTTGCTGCTGTTATAAAGCAGCTTCCCACCCTTTCCTTCCTCTCCTGTATAGCCTAAAAAAATTACATTCATAATCATTTTTTTTTCTCCCTCTTCTTTTTTAGCTCCTTCATTATAAGTTTATAGTTAAATATAGATTTAACTATTGCTAAAAAGATATGCGTCACTTACAATCCCAGCAGGGGTAAAGTCTTTTTTATCCAGAAATTGGTGTGAAGACAGGTGTTAATTCCCCGGAGTTCCGATTTTTCATATTTTGTTATGGCTGGAGGCCATATGGTTCAGCAATGCTGGTTTATCCGGCGATTCTGTATTTATAGAACTGATATATGCCGGTTTTTAGATAAAAACAGGATGTTTTTAAACGGGATGTTGCTTTGCTGTCGCAAGCGACCCCATATAACTCTTTAGGAAGGAGATTTACTGATGGCAGAAGATAAAGTGGTATTGGAAGGAGAAGACGGCGTTAATGATACCCTGACAGCGGGTGATGATGGCAAACCTTATGAGATTTTTGGCAAGAGCGGCGATGACTCTCTTACCGGAGGGGCGGAAGCGGATACCCTTGATGGTGGTGCCGGTGCTGATACGATGGCGGGCGGCAAAAATGATGATACATATATCGTTGACGATGCTGGTGATGTCGTCACTGAAAAAGCCGGTGAAGGAAAAGACACCGTGCTTTCAAGCGTTGACCATACCCTTGGTGATAATGTTGAAAACATTACATTGACAGGGGATGGAGATATAAACGGTACAGGAAATTCCCTGCATAATGTGATCTATGGCAATGATAAGGATAATGTCCTCTCAGGTGGCAAAAGGGGAAACGATGAACTTTATGGCAAGGGTGGAAATGACGATTTAACAGGAGGTTCTGGTTGGGACCAGCTCTGGGGCGGTGATGGCAATGATACCCTGCACAGTACTCCGGGAACAAAGGATTTTGGTTCTCCTCTGGGAGAGAAAGGGGATCTTATGGATGGTGGAGCCGGCGATGACACCTACTATATAGATCATGAAAAAATCAGGGTGGAGGAACTTGCTGATAATGGCTTTGATGTTGTCCACTCAACGGTTGATTATGACAACGATAAAATAAACACCCTTGGCTACCATATGGCAACCAATATTGAGAAGGTTGTTCTGGAGGGAACCGGCAATATAAATGCGTTCGGCAACGCTAAACAGGATGATATCCTTATTGGTAACAGCGGCAATAACAGGCTTGAAGGTTCGGCGGGTAATGATACCCTTGAAGGCAATGACGGTAATGATACCCTTGATGGAGGAGCGGGAGACGACTCTTTAGCCGGCGGTGCCGGTGATGATACCTATGTTATCGACAGCGATGGCGATATAATTGTTGACACTGGCGGCATAGATACCGTGGTAATAGGTGCTGGTCTTAAGGAGTATACCCTGGCCGATGGCCTTGAAAACCTCTCCTTTGCCTCCTCTACCAAAGGTTTTGGCAATGCCGGCGACAATCTTATCACTGGTGAGTCCGGCTATGGCAGCAAGGAACAGATGTATGGTATGGGCGGCAACGATACCCTTCAGGGATTTAAAGGTGACGATACCTTAAGCGGCGGTGCAGGAGCTGATCTGCTTGAGGGTGGTGAGGGCAGCGATATTTTCTTTTTTGATACGGCTGGTCTGGGCGATGCTGATGCTGATATCATTGTTGATTTTACCATTGATGCTGATAATCCGGAAAAAAGTGACAAGATCCGGCTTTCCCGGCAGGTTTTTGCAAAACTGGTCCATATGGACGTCTTTGATCCCACCTGCTTTCAGTCAGCAGATTCAGATGCGGCAACCGAAGCCGGGAAATATATTATCTATAATAAAACCACTGGTAAGCTGTTCTATGATGCTGATGGCGATGGCTCCGGTGCGGTGGTACATATTGCCACATTGGAAAAGGTCGATGGTGCTTATCCTGCGTTAACCGCGGAACATTTTGAGCTGTCAGGCACGATTGAAGGGTATGCGGAAGCTGATACCTGGACGGGAACCGACATTGATGAGAGCTATAATGGTATGGCTGGTGATGATACCATCAAGGGCATGGGCGGTAATGACACTCTCAATGGCGGTATTGGCGCTGACTCTATGGAAGGTGGTGCCGGTGATGATATCTATGTTGTTGATAGCACTGGTGATATTGTTGTTGAGGCTGAATCTGGCGGCAAAGATACCATTCAGGCAAGTATTGATTATACCATTGGCAATGATATTGAGAACCTTACCCTGCTCGATGGTGCGGCAACAGGAACCGGTAATATGCTGGATAATGAGGTTGTCGGTAATGACGGCGCCAATACCTTGAAAGGTCTTGCCGGTGATGATCTGCTGCAAGGCCTTGCCGGCGATGATGCCCTGCTTGAAGGTGGTGAGGGTAATGATACCCTTGATGGCGGTGAGGGTAAGGATATTATGGTTGGTGGTGTCGGAAACGATATTTATCGGGTTGATAATATTGAGGATGTGGTAACAGAAAATGAAGGTGAGGGGGAGGCTGACACCATCGAATCCTCTATCACGTTGACGCTGGGAGATAATGTTGAAAATCTTACCCTGTTGGGTATTGAGGCAATAGATGGAACCGGTAATGCCGCGGACAATCAGATTTCCGGTAATGACCGGGCCAATACCCTTAAAGGCGGTGATGGCAATGATAATCTTGTCGGCTATAGCGGCAGTGATAGACTCTACGGCGGCAAAGGCAATGATACCCTTGTCGGTGAATATGATTCCGGGGATTTATGGAGGCCGGGTCCGGGAAACAGTGATTATCTGGCAGGAGGAGAAGGTGATGATACCTATCTGCTTAATGATGAGAGTGATACGGTCGTCGAAAAGCCCGGTGAAGGCATAGATACCGTAAAGATGATCGGTGGCACGGGAGTTTATACATTAAGCGACAACATTGAAAACCTTATTCTCGGTAAAAATAACGAAGGAGGAGTGGGCAATGAGCTGGACAATCATATTATAGGCACTCCATATAATGATACCCTTAAGGGGCTTGGCGGTAATGACCTGCTGGAAGATCTTGGTGGTTACTCCTTCAATAAAATGTATGGCGGTGAAGGCAACGATACCCTGCTGGCAAAAGGGAGCGGTTTTCTCTTTGGTGACGAAGGTGATGATTTCCTTGTTGCCGCAGACAGCAGTATTACCATGACTGGCGGTGAGGGGAAGGATATCTTCCGTTTCTCCACCAGGGTTGGCATGTTCGCTACTGATATCATCACTGATTTTACTCATGGCGAGGATATGGTTCAGCTGAGAAATATTAAGGTTGATCCTGATGATGACAGTGAAGAGGTCTTTGATACCCTTGAATATGGCAAGATAGAGGATGTCTTTGTTGCCAATACGACCGGTCTGGCAGAAAAAGAGAGCGACCGCCTTATCTATAACACCGATACCGGAGAACTTTTCTATGATGAAGATGGTCTTGATGGTGAAGATGCGGAGAAAATTGCCACATTTGAGGGCAAGCCCGGGCTCGTTGCCGCAGATATTGGCGTGTTTGGAGGGCTTGAACCAATAGAGGGTACAGGCGGTGATGATAAGCTGAAAGGTACAGGCGACGATGAGCTGCTTAAAGGTCTGGCCGGCAACGATACCCTGGAAGGGGCAGGCGGTGCCGATACATTAAACGGCGGTGATGGCAGTGATGTCTTCCGCTTTACAACCGCTCCCGGAGATAAGAATGCTGTTATTGAAGATTTTGTCAGCGGCACCGACCGTATTGAGCTTGACGGTACTGTCTTTACCAGTATTGAGGCAGACAAGATCCGTGATATTTTTGTTGCCAATGCAACAGGCGAGGCAACAACCGGAGATCAGCGTCTTATCTATAATACCGTAACCGGTGAGCTTTTCTATGATGCCGATGGCCGTGGCGCTGGAGCTGCAGGATTGATTACTACACTTAAAGATCATCCGGAACTCAAGGCAGAAGATATAGGTTTGATCAGCGATGCTCCCGTTCCGCCAGGACCCGACCCAATCGAGGGTACAGATGGCGATGATATGCTGAAAGGCACAGATGGCGATGATCTGATTAAGGGTCTGGCTGGTAATGATACACTGGAGGGTTCAGGCGGCGCCGATACATTAAACGGTGGTGATGGCAGTGATCTCTTCCGTTTCACCACCGCCCCCGGTGATAAGAGTGCTGTTATTGAAGACTTTATCAGCGGCACCGACCGTATCGAGCTTGACGGCACCATCTTTACCGGTATTGAGGCAGATAAGATTGGTGATATTTTTATTGCCAATGCAACAGGTGTGGCCGCAACTGAAGATCAGCGTCTTATCTATAATACCGTAACCGGTGAGCTTTTCTATGATGCCGATGGCAGTGGAGTGAAGACTGCGGAAAAGATAGCAACCCTTACAGGCAGTCCGGAACTCAAGGCGGAGGATATTGGTCTGATGGGTGCCGGTCCCGTTCCCTTTACGACCGCACCCGGAGGTGATAGTGCTGTTATTGAAGACTTTATCAGCGGCACTGACCGTATTGAGCTTGACGGCACTGTCTTTACCGGCATTGAAGCAGATAAGGTCAGTGATGTTTTTATTGCCAATGCAGCAGGTGAAGCCGCAACTGGAGATCAGCGTCTTGTCTATAACACCGTAACCGGCGAGCTTTTCTATGATGCCGATGGTAATGGCGCAAAGGCTGCGGAAAAGATTGCAGCCCTTAAAAATAGCCCGGAACTCAAAGCGGAGGATATTGGCCTGATCGGTACCGGTCCCGTTCCCCCAGGACCGGCTCCAATTGAGGGTACAGACGGTGATGATCAACTGAAAGGCACTGCAGGTGATGATCTGATTAAAGGGTTGGCCGGTCATGATACCCTGGAAGGGGCAGGTGGTGCCGATACCTTGTTTGGCGGTGATGGCAGTGATGTATTCCGTTTTGATACTGCGATCGGTACAGATATTGACATCATTATGGATTTTACCGCTGGCGAGGATAAGCTTGACCTCGATAAGAGTATTTATAACACCGTAACCGGCGAGCTGCTCTATGATGCAGACGGTAAAGGTGGTGAGGATGCCGTGGTTTTTGCCGTGCTTGATAATAAGGCTATGCTGACAGCAGCCGATATTATTCAGTTGAATAGTGACCCTGTGGTTGAAGACGGAACTCCTGGCAATGATCTTCTCGAAGGCGGAGCGGGCGATGATACCCTGAATGGTAATGCTGGTACGGACCTTGTCTTTGGCGGTGCAGGTAACGACAATCTTAGTGGCGGTAAACATGCAGACTTTCTGCTGGGTAATGAGGGAAATGATCTGCTGCAGGGTGATGAGGGAATGGATGCCCTTTACGGTGGCCCGGATAATGATACCCTGCTTGGCAACGATGATGCCGACCAACTTTTGGGCGGCAAAGGCAGTGATAATCTGAACGGCGGCAAAGGAGCAGATTTTCTGCAGGGTAATGCAGGAGATGATTTCCTGCATGGCGGAGAGGGAATGGATTTCCTTTACGGCGGCCTGGATAATGATATTCTG
>PDSQ01000012.1 GCA_002747055.1 Gammaproteobacteria bacterium | reverse complement strand
TGAAATTTTTCCTGTAAAAAAAATCCGGAACGCTGGTGGCGGTTTTTTGCGATTAAAAAACTGCGGCAGATATGGGCGGGGTTTGAGTGGTGATTACACGTGCAGACTAAAAAATAGGCAACCGCCGAATTTATGCAGCTTACAGGGTGATGGTGGTGAAGTCTGTGATAGATATCAAATCGGATCAGGCAATAGATGCCCACCGCCATCGTCGCTCTTGAGTGAAAACGCTTCCATTGATTTAACAATAATCCGTACCCCACATCGAGCACGAGTCAACTATGGCGCAATCATCCGGGAAATCAACCGACCACTCTTTACTTTTCGCGTCGTAAAACCACCCCATCCCCAATAATTCTTCGGTTCATCAAAGCTGTTTTCACAAAGGCATGCTGACTTTTTCATACACTTCATTTAGTTGAAGGCGGCAGCCGATTGTCGTCAACTCTATGGCCGCGTCCAGAGTGCTGACTTCCGAGAGAGTCCACAAACCGCCGTCATTACGCACATAGCGCTCAATGCTATAACGATCCTGGGTAATCAAAACATACTCATGCAATGATTCTATACGCCGGTAATGGGCAAATTTAGCTCCCCGGTCATACCCTTCCGTTGAGGGGGATAGTACTTCGATAATCAAGACGGGATTGAGCAAGGTATCCATCTCGTCGTCTTCAAACTCGGCATCGCTACAAACGACAGTCAAGTCCGGGTAGAAGTAGGATTCCGTCGTATCGGAACGCACCCGCATATCATTGACAAAAGCCGAGCAAGGGCTGCCGCGTAATTGGGCATGTAACAAACCCGCGAGATTAAACACCAATTGGTTATGCTCGCGACTTGCGCCAGCCATCGCATAAACATGACCATTGAGGTATTCGCTTTTTTCAGTGGCTTTACGCTCTTGCTTCAGGTATGTCGCCGGGTCGAGTGCAGGGAGTTGGGCGGCTGGCATAGTCTTTTCCATCTTGTTCCAGTGTTATTTGAGTATAACACCTGAATGGCAATCAACGGATTGATTGATTTCTTGAAAAACCTTGCCATCAGCCAACTATAAGCAATCAGTTATACACAAACGCAATAATTCGGGAAATCAGCCGAACTCTTCAAGCACGTATTTTTCAGGCGAATTGGCATCCCCCTCCGGGTGAACGGAAGCAGGCGGCAAAACCATTGTAAATACCCAATCACTCAGAAGGTTACCAGTATATGATAATTTTCAACCGATTTTTATAGGTTCAATGATCAGACCCTGGTTGAAAAAAACCAGCAACGAGAAAAAATAGGTGGTGTCAACTATCCTGCCAGAGGGGGAGAGGGCTTGGGCACGACCCTGAACCCGATTAGGTAAAAGTTAATCTTGGCTGTCCATGATTTTTGTAACTTAAAGAAAGGTAAGGCGCTTTGCTACTGAACATCAACTGAAAATGACTGACTTTAAAAAACAACGACCACCCTACCTTTGTCGCTCCCAGCTTTTCGTGAGATCTAATCGACTGCAGATTATACGCGGAAATCCTGCTGAGACTAGAAGTATAACCGTCCTCATACAATGATTTAGAAGCCTGTTGCCATAGCCTCAGGAAAAGCCTGCTCATCCTCAATTCTGGTTTGACATAAATATCATAGTCCCAAACCTTTTGACTGTTGGTAAACTCGTACAGACAATTCACTTCATCTTCTTGATAGAAACCATACGAAAACCAAGCGCACCCTAGAAACTCATTCGCATCTACTTTTTTTGCTACCATGCAGCGGCTTCCCGATTGGAATCTGGAATTGAGTACACTCCTAGGCCTAGGTAGATCGACAATCATGTCATCAACTTTGTCAATCCAATAAAAATCGAATACTTTTTTACGCGGCTCACGAACAGGCTTGCTCTCAAACTTCTGATCATAAAAATAGTAAAAATATAGACCAGATTTTTTATTTAGTTTTTTTAACAATTGATCGATAAAATATAAAAACGCGATCAATATACCTAACTCATTTATATTTTTTTTTATCTTTGATAGCACTTTTGATTCTCTATACGGGTTCTGTGTTTTTATCAATAACAGAAAACAAAACGGCTTGCAATAATCCGCAAACTCAAGCCAAGTTTGCGCCACTGATAGCCTCTTGCACATCAGACAAACGTTAAATAAAGAAAGTCGACCTTTTAGGGATTTCGCCAGGGAACTTGAAGCCAGCACGGGATATAACCGCCCGATACAAAATCCAGTATCTTTTTTAGACCAATCTTTTCGGCATAGAGATTTTCAGCTTGGTATACTACCCCCGGAAATTAGCTGGTATTCAACTCGCCTGCTGTTCCAGCATACGGGCAAAGAGTCCCCCGCTTCGTTTCAGTTCGGCCGGGCTGCCGCTTTCGACAATTTTACCCTCCTCGATTGCGACAATTTTATCCGCCGCGACAACCGTGCGCATCCGGTGGGCGATGATCAAGACCGTTTTGTTTTTTATCAGTTCACTGATGGCCATTTGAATTTTGCTTTCATTTTCAGCATCCAGGCTGGCCGTCGCTTCATCGAGAAGGATGACATCAGCGTCTTTGAGTAAAGCGCGGGCGATCGATATTCTTTGTCTTTCTCCGCCTGAAAGTCTTTCCCCATTTTCACCGATAAGCGTATCGTAGCCCTGGGGCAGGCGGCTTACAAATTCGTCGCATTGGGCAAGCCGGGCCGCTTCTTTCACCTCTTGGTCGGTAGCGTCTTGTCTGCCCAGTCTTATATTGTCCATAATACTGGAATTGAACAAAGCTACATCCTGAAACACGATGGAGAAGTGCTTTAGCAGGGTTTCCGGTTCGATCTTTGAAATATCTTCGCATCCAAGGGTGATCAGTCCGCTGTCGATATCCCAGAAACGGGCGGCCAATTTGGCACAGGTGCTTTTGCCTCCCCCGGATGAGCCTATCAGTGCGGTGACTTCGCCCTGCCTGGCGGTAAAGCTGACGCCATCGAGGGTCTGCATGCCCTCCTGGTAGGAAAAGTGAACATCTTTGAATTCAATATCAAAATTTTTCGGCGTAAATTTGGTTTTCCCCCTTTGCCTTGGCATTGAATTCATCTCTTTCAGCCTTTCTATACGGACATCGAGATAAAGCAAAAGGGCGAAGTGATTCATCGCATCCATTATCGGATCGTAAATTCTGCCGACAATAACAAGAAAAACAAGATAGGTGAAAATACTAATTGAACCGGATGCCAGTAAAAATGCCCCGGCAAAGATAACACTGGGCAGACCCAGTTTTAACATAAAATGCGATAGATTGATCAGAGCGCCCGTTACGAGCTCGCTGTTGATAAGCTGTTTTTCGTACCTGTCCAGCTCCGCATTCAAATCCTTTAAATAAGCCTCTTCTTGATTGTATGACTTAATTTCCTGAACCATGTCCATCCCTGCCTGGATTTTGTCGGACACAAGTCGTTTTTCGTGGTAGATTGTTTTATGGTCTTTTGCCATTTTGTTTTTTGAAAGCGCAAAAACCAGCGCTGCCACCGGAACGACCCAAAACATGGCAAGGCTCATTTGCCAGTTATAGGCAAACATCAGCGCTGTCATTATCGTCATACTGATAATGGACGCAAAAATCTGCGGCACGGCATGGGAAAAAAGCTGTTCAATCTGAGTCGCATCTTCCATTATCGTGGCGCTTAAATCGGCAATGTCCTTTTTTCCGAAAAAGGCCATTGGAAGCTGGCGCAGGGTTTCGGCGAGATTGATTCTTGTCTTGGCACTTTCATTGTAGATTTTTGTGTAGGTGGCATTGTAATCGATGCGTGCAACAAGATAGATCAACACAAACGAACAGGCAGCAAAGAGCAGATAAAACTGCATCGATCTTACCGGTTCTGTGCCCCAAAACAGAACTCCCAGATAATCTTCCAGAAAGGCGAAAGCGATAACTACGGTAAGAATAAAACTCAAGTTCAAAAGGGTATGGATCGCTATGGCTGTTCGCAAATCCGTTGCGCCCTGTTTGCTCATGGCGAATCTGTTCTGAAAAAAGTCAATCATTGTCATGTCCTTTTCAAACCTTCCAGTTAACCGATTTTTGATATTCATTCCACATGCTTTTATAAATACCATTTCGCGTTATCAGCTCTTCATGGCTGCCTGCTTCCGCGATTTTTCCCTGGTCAATCACCAGTATCTTATCGACGCCTTTCACTGTGGTCAGGCGATGGGCGATCATCAGGGTTGTCTTGTTCTTACTCAGTTCGTGCAGGGCGGACTGAATCAAAGGTTCGTTTTCGGGGTCGGCAAAGGCAGTGGCCTCATCCAAAAGCACAACCGGCGCATCTTTTAAAATGGCTCGGGCCAGCGCAATCCGCTGCTGCTCTCCACCGGAAAGGTAGGTGCCATCGCTGCCGATCAGCGTATCGAGTCCCATGTCGAGACTGTCGATTATGTCCTTGCTTTGCGAAAGCTCAAGGGCATTGATAATGTCGGCTTCTTCAACATTGGCGTTGCCGAAAACGATATTGTCTCGCAAGCTGCCTTTAAACAGTTTGGTATTCTGAAACACAAAGGCGACCGAATCCATCAGGTTTTTGCGTGATATTTTCTTTATATCTATACCTCCGATAAGGATTTCTCCCGACCCGGCATCCCAAAAGCGGGCAGCCAGACGGGCAATAGTGGTTTTACCGCCTCCCGATGGCCCGACAAGTGCCAGGGTTTCCCCCTGGTTTATTGTAAAGCTGATATTTTCAATGGCATTTTTATCGGCACCTTCGTATTTAAAAGAGACATTCCTGAATTCCAGACCTGGCGAAGATACCGGCAAACTCTCCTTTTCAAAATGCATTTCCGGGTAATCCAGAAGGGCATCCAGGCGATCGATGGCTTCTTCTGCAATGCCGGCATAGTTTTGAAAATACATACTGCGCATAAAAAGCAAAGTGAAATTGGGTGCGATCAAAATATAGAAAACAAAGTCAGTTAATATCTGTGCCGGATCCCCGCCATGAGTGATAAAAAGCAAGGAAAACGGCACTAGAAAAAAGCCGGCACTCTGCATAATGACCGTATAAAACGAATAGGGCCGCCTAAACATCAGCGTATAGGCATAGACCATATCCCGATAATTGATAATGCTGGCGACAAATCGTTTAAAGGAGTAAACGCTTTGTCCAAACGTTTTTACCACCGGAATTCCCCGGACATACTCCACGGCCTCGCTGCTCATTTCTTCCAGACTATCCATATACTCGCTGCGGAAGATTTTGTTTGCCGTAGTCAGCATAAACGCCATCGAAACAAAACCCAGAACAATCGGAATCAGGGAGATAAGCCCCATACGCCAGTCGACGATAAACATTAAAACCAGAATAATCAGTGGCGCGATAATGGTTCCGGAAAGGTCAGGCATCTGGTGGGCCAGAAATGTGTGGGTCTGACTGGCATTGTCATCGATGATTTTGCGCATTTTACCACTTTGATTTTTATCAAAAAATCCCAGCGGCATAGTGATAATCCTCTCCATCGCTGCCTTTCGTATACCTACTTCGGCTCTGAATGCAGCGAGATGGGAGACGGCAAGGGTGAAAAAATAAAACAGCATTGCCAGAAAGGCCGAAACCAGGGTCAGCCAGGCATAGAATCGGACATCGGAAAAGCTGACAACCTCAGCGGCAAAGAGTTTTCTGGCAATCATCCAGATAAAGACAAAAGGCAGCAAATTCAGGACGGCGGAAATAGCCGAAAGAATCAAAGAAAGGGGAAAGAGATATTTTTTACTCCCCATAAAAGGAATAAGCCGTTTCAGGATAAACGGTTTTTTAGGTTTTTTCATCTCACTTCACTCCGGCCAGCACTGACAACGAATTTCGATTGATGAATAGGGTCAAAGATGCTTAATTTATCTCTGTACTATGATAATGAAAATCATTTATGGGTAAAGGAAAAACAGGCAGAATGGCCAGAAAGGCAGTATATCTGTACACAGTGTAACCATTGGTACTAGGGTGGCGGGCCTAAGTCCGTTTTTTACTCGCCAGCAACGCGACTGGCGCGACCTTGAGTAGTCGACCGACAATATTCCAGGGATAGACAGGAACTGTCGACTGGGAAACACCCTGTTCTATCAAATCCACCATTATTCGAGCGCCTTTGGTTACATCGATAAGAAAAGGTCGACTTGTCAGTTTCTGGTTAATGGCGGTATCAATATATCCCGGATACAAGGTGGTCACTTTGATAGAGGAATGATGCAGTTCGGCTGCCAGCGCCTCCATGTAGGTCGATATCGCCGCTTTCGATGCACAATAAGATG
This sequence comes from Gammaproteobacteria bacterium, assembly GCA_002747055.1. Lineage (GTDB taxonomy): Bacteria > Pseudomonadota > Gammaproteobacteria > Pseudomonadales > Oleiphilaceae > LZORAL124-50-18. Next base: position 21,598 of record PDSQ01000012.1, on the reverse strand, counting down.
CGGAACCTGACATTCCGCGAAATGCCGCAACGGAAGAGATCGCGACAACCTGTCCGGTAGTTTGCATCTTGAACAGTGCCACTGCCGCATCGATAGTGGCCATCGCCCCCAGTACATTGGTGTTTATCACCGACACATCTTCCGAGAAGCGGCCGCTGCCAATAGCTCCACCCCCTGCAATTCCGGCATTGGCGATCACTATATCCAGCCCGTTAAACTGTTCAGCGCAGTCATTGATGATCCGGTAAATATCGTCAAATTGATTGACATCCAGCTCTTTACCCACCACTTTGACGCTTGGAAACGATTTTCCGATTTCATCGACAAGCCTGCCAAGCAGATCCATTTTTCTCGCAGTCAAGGCCAAGTCATAGCCTCGTGACGCAAACTCGAGAGCCAAGCCCTTGCCAATTCCGCTACTCGCTCCGGTTATAAACACCAACTTAGCCATTCTACATCCTTTTCAAGCTTATCGTTTCTGACCAACAGAATCTTCAAAACACCCCAAATGCCTTAGCCAGCGCCAGCGCTGCAACACCGCCAAGACCAAGTAATCCCATTAGACTGCGGCTTCGTGATTCAGCCAACTGCTGCCGTAAACCGGATACTTCCGAAACCAGATTTGACACTTCCAATCCCTGTTCTTCGGAATAATCGGTCGCTTCACGAGCGGATTGATCGGCCAGAGTTTTTATCACCTGATCTCGAATGCCACCCCTTATCTCATCGATCTGGGACTGGTGCCGACTCCACACCGCCTCCATGCGCCGTTCAACGGCTTTATCTGCATTTTCGGTGATACGCTCCTGCAATTCATCGATCGAGGGAATATCCGGCAATTCGGCCGGCGTGGCGGCGGCAACCGCAGAGTCCAGTTTTTCGTTTAACTGCTCGACCGATGCAGCCAGCTTGTCATCGATTGCGATAACCAGCTCGCCCATTTTTTGTTCAAGGCGACTTTCGATCGCTGATACATCCAGATCAGCCGCTTGCCGAGTCTGATCGGTCATATCAGACTTGACGGTCTCCAACTCAGTTCGTAACGCAACCAAATCACTCGCAGAAATCTCGAAAACTTCCGGTAGCTGGCGGCGCATAACATCGGACAGTTCGTGTTCTCTAATGGCCGCCCCTCGTCCAAATGATGTCTCCAATGCGTCGAGTCGAGCCAGCAGCTCGCTGTTATCTGACCCGGACAGGCTGCCACGCAGAGAATCGAGTTCAGAGTTCAGCGCAACCACTTTATTCTCGAGTTCGGTCAACTGACTGCCTATATCATCTGTGCGGCTGGTCAATTGCTCTAGCCTGGAATTGAGCGCCTCTGCCAGTCCAGGCTGACCGATCTGCGCAGACTGCCGCTCGTCCAGCTTAGCCCTGACCGAAGACAGGCTATGCTGGAACGCTCCCATCAATTTGGTTTCAAGTGCTTGCAACTGAACTTGAATCACATCTGAATCGATCGCAGAAGAAACCGCAGGCGCGCCCGCCGCTGCCATTTGCGAACTAACCATTCGCAAAACGTTTTCCAACTGGGATGACTCGGGCGGCTTGGCGAGAAACCCGATGGCACCCGCCTGTTTCACGGACTCTTCGTAGTCGCCTTCCTCCTTACCGGTACACATTACAACCGGGATATGCTGCGTTGAAGAATTTGCCTTCATTCTGGCCAGTGCCTCGAGACCATCCATTTCCGGCATCAAATGATCCATAAAGACAACATCAGGAAGATTGCCCTTTAAATAATCCAGGGCTTCTTGAGCAGAAGCACACATAGTCACTTCCAGATTCCGTTTTTCGAGCAACTTTTTCAAAGTAATTCGAGCGAGCTTTGAATCATCCACCAGGAGAGCAGTCTTTAGGGTCATAGTAGGAGCCTGAATTTCCATTAAGTATTAGTGATATTAACAATCGCACACAACACATATATCATCACCGAACTACAACATTCGTTGATTGAATTCATTGTTGCAACAGCCTTAGACGCCGAGCTCTTTTCAACGAGACCGTGTTGTATCACATTCATTCTAGCAGCATTTTCGGGGTATTAAAGTTTGCCTTCGGAGAAGCCCGTTACCAGCAACCGGAACATCGCTTTACAATCACATTGCCATACTGCCCCACTTGAACTCGATGGCACCCTGTCAGCACCGGCCCCAAGACTGACTTTTCTCAGTCGGTTTTTGCTGTTGACCACTGCCGCAAATTGACTTTGACCTGTCCCCGGTTTCACTGTAAAACTAAGAACTGACTATGCAATCCAAAAGAAACACACTTTCGCTTGCAAAAGCGTTGTATCGAATGACCTGGCCGATGCTTTTCGGCGTATTGGCCTTAATGAGTTTCCAGCTCGCAGACAGCGCATTTATCGGTCAGCTTGGTGTCGTACCTCTCGCCACAGTTGGCTTCACGCTTCCTGTTTATCAAGTCATCGTCGGCATTCAGGTTGGCCTGGGGATAGCGACAACAGCGATCATTTCCCGAGCCATTGGCGCAAAAGAGGACAACTATGCCAACCAGGTCGGCGGTCTGATAATCCTGGCCGGTGCATTGATCATTATGACTCTTTGCAGCTTTATCTGGCTATTCAGACAGCCTATTCTGGCACTGTTGGGAGCGGAGAGAACACTGCTGCCCTGGGTAGATAAATACTGGGCGATCTGGCTGATAAGCGCCTGGAGCGGCGCCATGCTTTACTTTGGCTACAGTATTTGCCGGGCACATGGCAATACACTGCGACCCGGGACAGTGATGATAATAACCAGTTTACTAAACATCGCCCTGGATCCCTTGTTTATTTTTGTGTTCGATTGGGGCATTTCAGGCGCGGCGTGGGCGACACTCACTTGCTTTTGGCTGGGGGGATTACTTGTCTACCCCAAAATCTGGCGCAACCGCTGGTTGTCTTTTGATTGCACATCAATCAACCTGAAGAACACACTGGTCGAGTTAAGCAAGGTCATGGGGCCAGCCATGCTCAGCCAGTTTATGCCATCTGTGTCAGCCATTCTGGCAACCAGTATGGTGGCCGCTTACGGCACTTCCGCTGTCGCCGCCTGGGGACTGGGAATCCGCCTGGAGTTTTTTTCGATCGTGATTGTTCTGGCCATGACCATGTCCATTCCGCCGATGCTAGGCAAACTATTCGGCGCGGGCGACAACCGGCAAATCGCTCAGGTATTGAAACTATCAATGCTGTTTATTCTCGCGTGGCAATTCGTCGTTTATCTGATCTGGCTTGCCGCATCGCCGCTGCTAATCGCTATACTTACCCGCGAAGCGACGGTTGCCGAGGACTTACAACATTACATCGCCACCGTTCCCTTCAGCTATGGTGCACTCGGCATCTGCATGCTGCTTGTGTCAGCCTGTAACGCCATTGGTATGCCATTCTGGGGGCTGGCCACTTCATTCACCCGACTATTTGTCTGTTATTTACCGTTTCTCTGGGCTGGCTCACAAATCAACGGATTTCACGGCTTGATAACAGGTGCGATGACCGGAAATTTGGTCGCCGGCTGGATGGCCTGGCGTATCTATGCCAGGCAGTCAAACTGACTCTGAGTCAGTTTTCCGTGTCACCCCCAGTTGACCATTAATATTTTTTCATAATTTTACGAAATACTGCGGGAAATTTTCCCTCTTTTCCGTTAGACTGCGGTTATGAGTAAAACATCCGCACCAATCAAAGAAACCCCTGCCTCCCTGGTCAAGGCGTTGCATCACTTGTTACGCCCGATGGTGCGCCTGTTACTGCATTTTCAAATCACTTATCCGGCGCTGTCCAATTTACTAAAGCAAATCTACGTCGATGTCGCGGTGAATGACTTTAAGCTGGATGGAAAGGCACAAACGGACAGCCGGGTGAGTTTGCTTACCGGCGTTCATCGAAAAGATGTCAAACGGCTTCGTGAAAACGATGAGGAATATCTGCCCAGCGCCACTATTTCGCTCGGCGCCCAGCTTATCGCCAGATGGCTAAGCGACAAAGACTACCTTGACGAGAGTGGCGCAGCGAAACCTCTGCCACGAACCTCCGGTAGCGGCGCCTCTTTCGAAAGCCTCGTCAAAACCGCTGCCAAACAAGACATCAGAGCGAGGGCGGTACTCGATGAATGGCTCAATCTTGGTGTGGTAAGAATCAATGATGATGATACTATTTCACTCAATGCAGAAGCTTTTGTGCCACAAGACAGTTTTGACGAAAAAGCTTTCTTCTTCGGTAAGCACTTGCACGACCATATCAGTGCCGGCGTGCATAACATGCTGAACGGCACACCACCACAGTTTGATCGAGGCGTGTTTTATAATAACCTGACCCCTGACTCAATCAAAATTCTAAGAGCGCTCATTGCCAAACGGGCAACCGAGCTGCTGGTCACAGTGAACAACCAGGCAAAACAACTGCAAATGCAGGATCGCGGCAACTCGGAGGCTCACCAACGATTCAATCTTGGCACGTATTTTTGGGTTGAAAATCAACCAAAAAAGGAAGATAACAATGATTAATCGCATTTTTGCTCTTCTACTTGGTTTATTTAGCTGGGCAGTCTTGTCGGGAGCCAGCACGGATTTTGACTTTGAAGGTCATGAAGAAGGTGGCATCGGTGGCACTGGCATGATTCAAGATCAGGCACCTGAAGAGGTATTCGAACCACCTGAAATAATTGACAGCATCGAGGAGTCGGTACCTGATTTGCCTCAAGGCATCACCCCTGATATCCCTGATCCACCGGAAGTACCCGAGCCTGATACGGCAGAGTGACTATATGCCGATGGGTCGCTATGGATACCACTTGTAATCGACTGAAAAACCGGCGGCCCAGTCCGGGCTGCCCTCAGCCAGCCCCCGAATCACATAGGCACTATACGACCAGCTATTATCCGTTCTATAACGCCCGACAAGCAACGCTTCCAGTCGCTTGTTGCCGCCTGTGACTGACGCTTGCCGAGCCGTCAATTGCCCTCCCATGCTGAACGACTCCGTCGCGGGGTAGTCAATACCGAGAGTTGCACCGAGCGTTTTTTCAAATTTACGACTGGCGCTGCCACCCGTGCTATCGTTACTCTTCTTTCCAGCCGCATCACCCTTTATCGTATAACGGGCCAACAAATAGGGTTTGACCAATGAATTCAAATACATCAGGGTAACACGCGGTTCATAATCAAAGGCTCCGGTTCCCAGACCTTTTGCTTCGTCGCCGGTCGGCACTTTTACCCGCAGCCCCAGATTCCAATAGGTTTTCACAGTGCTGCCCAACATCCCCTCTCTCTCAAGCAAAAGCGATGTGTCACCGAATCCAGTTTCATCCCTGATCAGTTCCCGCCTATTTCCCGCCACATCACCATCGGTCAATGTACCAGGCCCATTCAAGTGAACCAGTATCGAGCTTAGTTTTACCTGCCAAGGCCAGGCTCGATAACGAATGGATACAGGAACGGCTACAATATAGGTATTACTGCGTAAACCATAGTCTCCTTCGCTCGCGTAACCACCGACACTCAATTTGAACGAAGGTTGCGCACCACCTGCGGTGAGACTAAACACCGATAAAGCAACAGCCAATAGACGTTTGAATTTCATCGCTTGTTCTCATGCCAAAAAACGCTAGAAGCTTAACACGGCACTTTTGATGAGTCACTGCACAGCCTAAATAGAGTTCACTGGGTTTGGCTCGGGCACAAGCGTTACGCGAGTTGAGGGAAAACAGTCAAAAGCGATCAAGCCGCAATGGTCAATACGGACAGTAACAAGCAAAGTTGCAGGGCGTAGCTTGCGGTTGCCCCCAGCAGTGGATTGAACTCCGCGCCGTGTGCCTGATCAAACTGTTTGCTCAGCCGCCAGGCCATCGGCGCAAGCAAACAGGCAAACAACGAAAGCCAACCACTCTCGCCGAACAGCACATCAGCCGCAATCAGAATGAATGGCCCCATTAAGCAGGCAAAATAACAGTTCTGCGAAAACCGGCGGCCAAAACGAACCGACAGCGTTTTTTTACCTACATCGCTATCCGTTGGAATATCGCGTGTATTGTTTACCAGCATAATAGCTGCAACAGGTAGCCCGGCGACACAGGAAAAAATCACCGCCTGCCAGCTCAACGAGTGAGTTTGCAGATAGTAACAACCACCGACGGAAACCAGCCCGAAAAAAATGAAAACCACAAGCTCACCCAGTCCCAGCGAAGCAAAAGGATAAGGGCCACCGCTATAGGTAAGCGTGGCCACCAAAGCGGCAAAGCCAAGTACGAAAATAGGTATACCGCCTTGCAATACCAGGTAGACGCCAAACAAGCTGGCAATCAACAAAGACGCACACATCGCCAGCCATACCTTTCCCGGCTGAATCAACCCCGCCTGAGTCACTCGAACCGGACCAAGACGCTCAGGAGTGTCAACTCCTTTCCGATAATCAAAATAATCATTCGCCAGATTCACTCCGATCTGTAACAACATCGCACAACAAATCGACGCAATTGCAATCAACCAGGAAAAGCCGGATGAAACAAAGGCAAGCGTATTACCTAAAAGAATGGGGGCAATAGAGGCCGGTAGTGTCCTGGGGCGAATAGCCAACCACCAGGCATTGGGCAGGTGTTGTAGGGTAGAAGCCCGAGAAGCTCCGCTCGATTCATGATACATAGGCTGCTTGTAGTTTAAGTTTTCCGGAAAAGCAATGTATTTAGCAGATAATAGTCCAGTTGGTCTGGAAACCGTATTCTACAACGGGAATGCAACCAATATATTACAACTTGACCTTGAATATAGCAGCTAAACACAAATAGGCTGATAAAAAAGAGGGTTTCGTGAAGATATGGCAAGCACCATAGAACGGGCTTTTTTAAGCGTCTATGGTGGGAACTGAAAAGAAAAAGAGCATACTGAGTCACTTCTGAACCAGGTAAAAAAACCACTTGGCTTATGCTGTTTACCCAGATCGTGCCAGATAAGCCAACGCCGAACTATCGGTTTCGCGTATGTGCTGGCGTATTCCAGACAAAGGGAAGGCGAAAAAAGCGACCCTTGATATCGATTACCGTATAGTCTTCACCGGTTGTTATCACCGAAATGTCCGCAACCCGACTCAGTTTATTCAAGCTAACCATAGCGGTTGCAACCAACGCCTGATCCCGCGGGCTTTGTGCCAGCTTGATCAGTAAACCACTTAGTTTCACCTGTTCCTTCTGAATAAAGACTTCCTTTTTTAAGCCATTGACCAGAGCATCATTGTACTGCTTGTTTTCATCCTGAACCGTTGTGGTAAAAAGTACCCCAGCTACGAGGCCCACCAGGAAAGTCAGAACGGCCAGTACTGGCAAGACTGTCGTTGTCGTTGATTTACCAATTTCACCATGCGCCGCCGATAATTTTTCGTCCGACAAACGTCCGACAAAATGTGAAGGATTGCTAAATAGCATTTTGTACATGAAAAAGTTTCCTTAATATCTTCCCTACAAAAAAATGACGATAGTGCGGAAAATGGCAAACAAGTCAGCTCGACTGCGAAACGATGCTATAGATACATCTATTGGTTATTTAACAATTTTTATCGCTTTCTTGGCATATTTCCAAATCAAATATGCCAATTTATCGACCAGTATAATATGCATAAAAGCTGGAGTGGTGACTTGTTTGAATAACCAGTTGCCGCCCGCCACTGAGTAATTAAGCGACAAGGATGGGCTGCGTCCCTCAGATATTTTCAGGAAATGCGCACGAGAAGGAATCAGTGACATAGTTATTACACGCACAGATACACTTCTCTTGATACAGGACTATCACGACACTGACGATGATTCCCGCCTCTGTCTTTATGGTTTATTTGCGCCTAAATCATCACGTATTTTTTTGCTTACAGGTATCGGGAACTCCAACAATTGCTGAGCAAAGGCTTTGCCCTGGGGATCGATCCTGAGACTGGCGACACCGCCCCCGCCCAATGCATTTTTCAGTAAGAAGTTCATCGCATTCAGGCCGGGCAGATCCCATCGGGTTACCCTGCCACGCTCCTTATCCAGGACATGCTGCATATAACTCGCTACTGCGTCTGTCGTCAGCGCCTCCCTGATATAGGGTAAATAGGCCGGTTTTCTGGCCACGACACCAATATTGGCATGATTACCTTTGTCGCCACTCCTCGCCCAGGCCAGTCGATAAAGGGGAACCGTCACCTTGGACACCTCCACCGTTTCTTGTGGCGAAGTCTGAGGCTGAACATGGGTCGAATCAAAGCCGCCTTGACCGGCCACCGCCACAGCGACCTTTTCCCCGGCAAAATCGACGCTGACAGCCACGCTGTCTTTGGCTACCAGGCAACTAAACAGTCGAATCTTGGGCCACACCGTCGGCCGCCCCCCGACCATTCCGGTAAGACCAGGAGCCATGCCGGTACCGGCCTGGGCAATCTCCCGGGAAAACAGTGCCAAGGCTTTTTTATCCGGATGCGCCACGCCAATTTTAACCACCACCTCCCGACAGTCAACGGTTCTGGCCTGGTTGCCATAAGTCGTCTCGGTACCCAACAACTCGATATTGACCTCGCTAAAGGGCTGCATACTCCGTTCTTCGAACAGTCTGGCTGTCTTGCTGATAATGGCGTTGGCAACGGCTTTCGCTTTTCGTGCCGCATCGATACCGCCAAGAAGAAATGACACGGAACATTTGAAACCATCTGGGTAAGTCGCAGAAACCTTGTACTGATCGGATGGCGGATGCCCTTTGGCACCCTTTACCTGCACCCGATCAGGCAACGTTTCGTGCATAGTCACCTCGGTAAAATCACAGACAACATCAGGTAAAAAGTAAGCTCTTGGATCACCGATCTCATACACCAATTGCTCAGACACAGTACCAATGGAAACCAGACCACCTGTGCCGGGCGGTTTGGTAACGGTAAACACACCATCCTCACAAACTTCGACGACAGGAAACCCCATATTGTCATAGCCCTCGGCAACTTGCTCCCAATCCGTGAAATTACCTCCGGTACATTGCGCCCCGCACTCGATAATATGCCCAGCCAACGCACCTTGGGCAAGCTTGTCATACTGATCGAAAGACCAACCAAATTCATGCATCAGGGCACCCAATACCACCGCACTATCGACCACTCGCCCGGTAACAACGATATCCGCGCCCATCGCCAGAGCCTGGACAATACCCGGTGCGCCCAGATACGCATTCATACTGACAAACATGGGCGGCATGGCTTCGCCGGTATCAATTTCTTTGACACCGGTTTCCTCATAGTGCTTTTTGCGCGACAGAATATCATCACCCAGAACCAGGGCGATTTTCAAATCAATTCCTGCCTTGTCCGCTGCGTTTTGCAACGCGGCTCTGCAGGCAACCGGGTTTACCCCACCCGCATTGCTTATCACCTTTATGCCTTTTTCTTTAATGGCACCAAGCAGAGGCGTCATAACAGTTTTTACAAAGTCGATCGCATAGCCCGCTTCCGGGTCTTTCATCCGCTGCCCGGCCAGAATGGACATGGTTATTTCGGCAAGATAATCGAATACCAGATAATCAATGTCGCCCTGCCCTACCAATTGTTCTGCGGCGGTTTCGGTATCTCCCCAAAAGGCAGACGCACAACCGATTCTGATCGTTCGCGGCATCCCGGGCTTGGAGCCAGGGCGGGTGTTTGTCGATTGTTTTTTCGTGGTAGGCACAGTATTTTCTCCTGATCGTCATTTTTTCACACAGTATCAAGTTGCCAAACAATACCAAGCAAGCGCTTGGTTTGTAAACGCACAATTTATAAATTAGAATCTAAAACAGACAATGACCCTAAGACAGCTCATGCTAACAACACAAATCTCGTCTCCTGAACAGATCGACACCACCCGACGCAAGCAAATTCACGCCTTCTGTAACGATTCGCTCGGTGACTATGATACGATGGCGCTGAAAGAGCTTCTCAATACGAAGCAGGCCAGCGCCAAAGGACTCGTAGCCAGTGCAATAGGCAGGGCGAGACGGGTCAACCCGTCGTTGAATGCCATTGCCACCGAGCGCTATAGTTACGCGCCCGCCAACGCCGAAACGAGCCACCGCGCCCCGACACGCAAGCCCAGACATACAGATTATTCTTCCGGAGCTTCATCCGGCGGTTCGGCGGCACGGGTCGCCTCAGGCGTGGTTCCAGTCGCACATGCCAATGATGGCGGAGGTTCCATTCGGATGCCGGCTGGCTTGGACATTTCATTCCCAACAACATACCAATACAAGTACGTTGTATTGTTTTTACTTGCGACGACCTTGTCATTTTCTTTACCGGCCATCGGCAACTCATACCGATGTGTAAAAAACGGAAAAACCTATCTGTCACACCAGGCTTGCGAAGAGTCCGCAAGATCGACGGAAGCCGACACAACCAGGCATCAGACACCCGGCTCACCAACCCAATACGGCAAATCCATACAAAAAACGACAGGAAAAGTGACAGAAGAAACAACAAAAAATAAGCGACGCAAAATACTGGAACAAGCCATCGCCCGAAATAAAAGTGACCTTACCCAAATACAGAATCAGTTCAACATTGGTATCACAAAGCTGGAAAAGCAACTTGCCGAAGCAAAGTCAGAGTATGATCATGCCTGGAACGAGCCAGGCCTGAAAAATCGACGGAACGAACTCTACGATAAAGTTCGTTCCCTGAAAAATCGGATCAAAAAAACTCGACGACAGTTTTATACCGAGAAAAAACGCATCGATGATAAAAACCGAGACTTAAAAAAAGAGCTGCGTAGCCTTTAGTTCAATAGTGCCAAGGCGACTTTTTACCCAATTCATTCGACACCCAGTAAATCCATGCCATGCAGAATTATGCCCCAGACCAGTCCATCCCTAGCGGTATCCAGTCATTCACTCGCCTGGTAACCGCTCATACCAACAGGATAGCCCAGCCAGTATCCAGGCAACTAAAACCGATTGACATCAACCACCATTCGGCCCCGCACCTTACCCGCCAGAATGTTTTCTGCCTCGGCAAAAACCTCGTTCAAACCGATCAGTTTCACCACAGACTGATGCGCATCCGGGTTCCATTCGTCTGCAAGGGCTTGCCAGGCACTTTGCCGCGTAGCGAAAGAGCAATACACGCTGTTAATCCCTGCCAAAGTCACCCCGCGTAAAATAAAAGGCATAACGGAAGCCGGGAAATCCATGCCCTGAGCCAAACCACACGCAGCCACGACACCGCCACTTTTGATACTGGCACACACATTCGCCAGAGTATGGCTACCTACAGTATCAACAGCACCAGCCCATCGCTCTTTTTGCAGCGGCTTGCCCGGGCCAGACAATTTTGCCCGATCCATCACTTCCGCCGCCCCCAGGGCTTTCAGGTAGTCGGCATCCGACACTTTACCAGTACTTGCCACCACGCTAAAACCCCGACCCGCCAGCAAATTGACAGCGACACTGCCGACCCCGCCAGAGGCTCCAGTCACAATCACCTCACCCTGATCCGGTTCGACACCCTGATTTTCCAGTGCCTGTACGCAGAGCATCGCGGTATACCCGGCGGTTCCCAACTCCATCGTTTGACGGGTACTGAATGCCTCCGGCGCCGGCAGCAACCAATCCGCCTTCACCCTTGCCTTTTGCGCGAGTCCGCCCCAATGCGATTCACCCACCTCCCAACCGTTAAGCAACACCCGATCGCCAGGCTTGTATCGTGGATCTTCACTGGTTTCTACCACACCAGCAAAATCAATACCTGGAACCATCGGAAACTTTCTGACAATCGGACTCTTGCCGGTTATTGCCAGACCGTCCTTGTAATTGATGGTAGAATACTCTATCGCAACGGTGACCTCACCGGCTGGCAAGGAGGCTTCATCCAACTGAGTCAATTCAGCTTTGTATTCAGCGTCTTGATTGGTAATGTAAATGGCTTGAAACATAGAGGGACTCCCAAATAGTGTTATTAGCGGGTAAATTCATAAGACCAAAAACTGTCTTTCAATCTTTAGTGCAATACACTAACGACAAGCCACCAGAGCGTAACTTTTTGTGTCTATTTTTTCAAATGGTGACTACGACTTGAATTGGTACTCAAATAATCCGCGATAATGCTGCTACAATGCCGCAAACAAGCTTTGCCGAATTTGGATTTTATATGCTGACAAGACTAGCTCAGATCGCCGCCATTCTTTCTGTTACGGGTTTACTCGCTGGCTGTCCCAGATTATACATTGCATTTGAGAAGCATGGTGGCGCTTTTCTGGCTCCGGTTGACGGCCAGGAGTTCGTTCACCTGCCTAACGATGCCTGGGATTCGAACGAAAATGCACTGGTCTATTTTTACCGGCCAACCAGCCAATGGGCGGAAGATGAAATCGATGCCCCGAGTGTCTATATCGACGACCAGCATTATTTCAATATCCGGGGTAATGGTTATACCTGGCTGGAAATGGCACCCGGAAGGCGCAGGCTGACCATGCGCCGACCACTGGGTTTGGTACTCGGCTTCGAAGGGCTTGGTCATTTTGCACTGGAATTAATTATTGACACAGAATTTGAGCTTGAACCAGGTAAGGTCTATTACTTTCGCTACTCTGAAGTGTCGCCACCTTCGGCAAGCAACCCTGATTTACCGGCCGATCACCCCCTCGCCACCGGAGATATGCAGCTGGTCAGCCGGGATACGGCAATCGAGGAAATCAGCCAAACCCGATTTATCGTGTCCAAAGCTCCCTTCGCAAAAAGTAATGCTGGCATATCTATCGTCGAGCGAAACAAAGAAGACACCTACGAAGCGACACTGGCCGAGTTGGAAATAGCGAGGGAAGAAGAAATCGAACAACTCAAGGCGGAAGGTCATTACCGCAACGCGAAATGGTACTGGCCATTCAGCGGCGGCCCAACCAAACGTCTGAAAACGGATCTGCAAATTGAAAAGCTCGAAATAGAGTGGCAACAATACCAGGCCGAGCTTAAAAGACAAAAAGAGCTGGAAAATGCCGGCAAGAAAAAATGGTGGCAACTATTCTGATTGACCAAAGGCGTCGTTCAATTCATCCGCCACCGAAAAAGGAGGCTGCCAATCCAGTTGTCGGCAGGTATATTCGATATCAATTTGCAAATTGCCAAACAAACGATCAGTCAATCGGCTTTTGCCAAACAGTTCGGCTATCGAAGATATTAACCAGACTGGTACAGGCCAAAGCCTAATCCTTTTATTCAGCCCTTGCCCCATCAATTCGACAAGCCTTTTGGTTGATATCGCGGCACCATCGGATACCAGAAACACTTTCCCCGTAGCTTTTTCGTGCGACAAACACAGAAAAATCAGATCGCATAGGTTATTGACACTGACCAGGTCACGCTTATTGTTTGCCAACCCAAAAGGCAACGGGATTCCTTTTTGAATCAAGGCTGCCAGGCTGGCAAGATTACCCTTGACTTCCGGCCCGTATACCAACGGTGGCCGAATAATCACCACCTCCATGCCGGTCTTTCGAGCGATATCAAACAATACCTGTTCGGCTTCGTATTTTGACACGGCATAGGGATCCTGCGGTGCCGGAATATCGTCAAACCGGAACGGGGTCGCTGTAGTCCCCTCTCCATTCACTTTGATACTGCTTAAATAAATAAAACGCTTGACGCCGGCTCTCGCCGCTTCGAGAGCTAAATATCTGGTGCCCTCGACATTGGTTTTTCGGAATTCGGCCAGTGGAATTGACGAGCGCTCCTTCATCACATGTACCCGCGCAGCCAAATGAACGACAACAGCGCAGTTTTGCAGTGTCACAGACCAATTGGCCCTGGAATCCAATGGCGCCAGCACAAAGTCCTGACAAGGCAATAAGGGCGGAGGAGCCGAGCGCGAGCTTGCAACGACACTGATATCACGCTGAACCAGGACTCGACAAAGCGCCTGACCGATAAAGCCGGTCGCTCCGGTAACCAGGACTTTCGTCATTTTTTCTATACCCTGTTGCCATTCCGACCGAGTCTGTCCGGGTGATACCGGCTTTATCATGAATAGACGGGTTATCTTGAACCTGATTCAGGCTTGCGCACTCGGTCAATCGATTCGCAGAGCAATTCCAGACCACGCAAAGCGCGCGGCGAAAACCGATGCAACAAGTCGCCGTTGATGGTAAATATATTGTCTCGGCGCACCGCATCCACCTCATCCCAGTTTTTCCAGATAGCCGTTTTGGCAGCTACATCAGCCGGGTTGTTCGGTACCATAATCACTTCCGGATTTTTACCCAACACCGCTTCGATCGAAACCAGCGGATAATCGCCATCCGCGTCTGCAAAAACATTGTCACCCCGGCAGTCGCCAATCAGCGAGTTAAGCCAGGCTCCGGAACCAACGGTTCTCAGCGGATCATGCCACAACTGGTAAAACACTTTGACTGGCCGCTTGTTCTGGTATTGCGCCTTGATCTTATAATACCGATCGAGCAAACGCTTGGATTGCACCGATGCCTGCACTTGGTTACCTGTCAGCTCACCAAGTGCAGTCAAATCCCTGGCAATCTGAGGAATGTTTTGCGGCTGTGAATAGAACAGACGGAAGCCAAGAGAGCGCAGCTTGCTCAGATCAGCCGCCTTGTTACCACCTTGCCAGGCCACAATCAGATCAGGTTTCAGCGCAACCACCTGTTCAATCTGAACACCATGATAACTGCCAATTCTCGGAATTTGTTTTGCCTCGGCCGGGAAATCTGCATAGGCGACAGTGCCGACGATAGCATTCCCCGCGCCAATACTGAACAGTAATTCGACCGCATGAGGAGACAATGCCACAATACGCCGCGCAGTATCTGCAACAGTATCGTCGGCAGCGGCGGCCAGCCCGTTACCAGTGGCGACAAAAACCAGCAACAGGCCCGGAACCAGAAAAACACGGCGAACCAGACTGGCAAGACACGCCCGACCAACCCGTCGATTCACCAGTCGACGCCTATGCGGGCTTTCACTCCACTGCGAAAGGCGTGCTTCACGTCCTTCACTTCACTGACGGTATCGGCCAGCTCTTTCAGCTCCCGAGACGCACCCCGGCCGGTCACCACCACTGTCTGGTTTTCCGGCCGAGACCGAATGGCCTCCAAGACCTCTTGCTTATCGAGATAGTCATAACCCAGCATATAGGTAAGCTCATCCAGCAATACCACATAGTAAGCCGGATTTTTCAAAAACGCTTTCGCCTGTCGCCATACCTCTTTAGCAGCCCGGATATCCGCTTCCCTGTCCTGAGTATCCCAGGTAAACCCGGTTCCCATCACCGCAAAGGGCACCCCGTGTTTGGCCAGCAAATCGCGCTCGCCACAGGCCCAGTCTCCCTTGATAAACTGCGCGACCGCCGCCGAATAACCATGACCAACACAACGCGTGACCGTACCAAATCCGGAAGTGGATTTACCTTTACCATCACCGGTTATCACGATAACGATGCCTCGCTCCACTTGCGCTTTAGCGACACTGGCATCGACTTTTTCTTTCAACTTTTGCGACTTGATTTTATGTCTTTCCTGTTTATCCATACGTTTACCTGTTTGCATAAATACCAAATAACTTCGGTGAGTCCAGCTTTGCCAAGGCTCCTTTCAATCTGATTCTACCATTAATTCGCTGCAGTATTGCTGCCGGTTGCAACCGATCGGCAAACATCATTTCTCGATAAAATCATTTTTTTCAATAAACACTCTACGAGCTTCAATAACTTGTTTTATCGGTTATTCATGTTCATTTTACGATCCATCAGGTTTTGCCGTCCCTTTTTGGGGAGCACTAGTAGTCATTGTGCGCCCGATACTTGAGAATAAAAAAGAAAAACACACTCCCTATTGCCGAGGTAACGATGCCGACAGGCAACACCTGATAAGCTAATAGAGAATGAGCGAGCACATCTACCCAGATCATAAAAACACCACCAATGAGCAAACACATAGGAATCAGCCGCTGCATCTGGGCTCCAACCAGAAACCTGGCGATATGCGGGATCATTAACCCGACAAACCCGATGCCCCCGACATGAGCCACAATCACCGCCGTCATTGCGGCACAGACCAACAGCATACCGAGCCGGAAATAGTTTACCGGCACACCAAGGGCAAAGGCGCTATCGTCTCCTGCCAATACCGCGAAAAACCAACGGCGAAAAACCACAAACAGACTGACGCCAGCGAGTAAAAAAAATGCCGGCACAGGTAACTCGGACCACTGACTATTGGCAAAGCTGCCCATCATCCAGAATAACAGGGAAGCAGCCGTATTCGGGTCAGAATAATAGAGAATCAGACTGGTAAAGGCGCTCAGCATAAATGACACAGCGACACCGGACAAAAGCAGACGCTCGACTTTGGCGACGGAGCGCCCGGCCAGGGTCAACATAAGCGCAACGGCAAACAATCCGCCCAGCAGCGCACCCATAGTTAATGAAACGCCCGCCGCCGTCACCGCCGAAAGCACGATAACCGCTCCAAGCGCAGCGCCTGACGAAATACCAAATAAATACGGATCGGCCAGCGGGTTACGGGTAATGGCTTGCAGAACCGCACCCGTCACCGCTAACCCTGATCCGGTCATTAACGCCATCAGCACGCGAGGCAAACGAATTTGCCACAAAATTTTATCAGTTAACTCCGGCACCTCACACACAGAGCTAAACGGACAGAAAAAAACAGAATTCACTACATCAGTTGGCGGGATGGCAACACTACCAATGGATAAGGCCGCCACTAGAGAAAAGGCGAGTACACCGAGTGACAAAATATATCGAATCAGCATACTTAGCCTCGGTAATCGTAGGCAATATGGAGGCCTCGAGAAAAAGGATGCTGCCCAATCCGGGCTGACACCGAAAACACTTCCGACAACACGGATTCGGTTAGCACATCGGCAACAGCGCCACTGGCAACAATTCGGCCCCGATGCAGCAACAGTAAAGCGTCACAAAAGGCAGCGGCAAGGTTAAGGTCGTGAATACTGACCACAACGGTAATATTCATAGACTCAGCCAATGTCAACACCTCGATTTGATGATGCACATCCAAATGATTGGTCGGTTCGTCCAGCAGCAATATTGTCGGCTGCTGAACAATGGCGCGCGCAATCATCACTCGCTGCTTTTCACCACCGGACAGCGAAGCGAAAGACCGGCCCAGCAAGTGCATCACATTGACCCGTTCAGCCGCATCCCAAACACTCTGCCTATCCCGCTCGGTATCAAATGAAAACAAAGGCTTATGTGGAATCAAGCCCATCGCGATAACTTCGTGAACACGAATGGGAAAGTCCGGTGGTTCCTCCTGTTGCACCACTGCCACCTGTTTTGCCAGTTCACTGCGACGATATTGGGCAACCTCGCAACCATTTATTTCAATCCGTCCCTGCGTGGGCACAATTTTTCGATACAGGCAGCGTAACAGCGAAGATTTTCCGGCCCCATTAGGGCCGATCAAGCCAACAAAGGCACCTGCTTTTATCGCAAAACTGAGATCAGTCAGAATTTCGGCCTGCTTGCCCTTAACTCGCCACGTCAGGTGATCGACAGTAATCGCGCTGTCAACAGGTGCCAGACTCATCACTACTTGCTACCGAACACAATTCGACTGGGAATCTGGGTTAACGTGAGCTCACTGACCAACTCGCCACTATTGGTCAACACCTGGATCAAAGGCGCATCGCCACCCAGCCCGACCCATAGACGACCGGATGAATCCAGCGTGATCGAGCGCACATCCTGATCGGCAATGCCGGCAAATGCCAGATCAGACACCTGGCCATTGCTCAAATCCAGCGAATACAAGGTTTCGTCGCCAAAACTTGCATAGCCACGGAAAACCAGCATGGATTCAGAAACCATTTCCATACCATTGATCTGACCATACGGATGATTGTCATCATCACCATCATCCAGAACCAGCTCGGAACTGAAATCAGCCAGTTCTATTCGCTCAATACCGCCGGTATATTCAGCGGGGGTGCCTGACCAGCGGGAAGCATACCGACCAATACCGGTAATATAGAGGTTGCCGTTGTTATAATCCAGATCAACCGGATTCTTGATTGTCAAAGGAATACCCGGCAACGAACCGCCACGGCCGGTCACCACTTCCTGGTCTGTTGCGGTATCAATCACCACCAGCCATGCCTGTCCAGGTATAAAGCCGGGTTGCAGTCCCTGCAACGAAACATACAACTTGCCGTCATGCAGAACAGCATTGCTCATTTCCGGTACGTTGTCCGTGCTATCGTAAACAGACAAATCAATCTCGCCTGTTTTAAAGTTAGCCTCGTCATTGGCCGCAACGGAAGGATTGACAATCCAGATTTCACCGGCGCCATAGCGCAATACATAGGCTTTTTGTTCGTTGACAAAAATCAAATCATAGGGGTTGGCACCCGTCTGTTCACCCTGGTTGACACTGAACTGCCACTCTGCCTTGCCAGGATCGCTAAAGCTGTATTTGGTAATATTGTCCTGACCATATCGACCGATCCGATAAAAATAGTCGCCATGGGTCGCGACCGTAATATCCGACTGATCCGTCGGCACCAGACCATTGACGATATCCGGTGCTGCGGTATCTTCCACAACACTGATACTGCTGGAGGAAAAGTCACTGCCCACTGCGGCAACGACAGCCACTTCCTTAGTATCGTCCGAACCACCTGTAAGAGTTCCTCCCGAAGAAGAACTGCCACCGCAACCGATTAACGATACTGACAACAATCCTGAAAAAACGTATGCCACTGACTTGGTATAATTCATATGTTTCATTCTCCTGATACATTGTTTTTGCTGTTTGACAGATAAAAAGCCGGTTTCAGTCATTGCTCATAACGACTGGTTATAGGTAAATAAATAATGCCTGCCAGGCGAAGGATAGCCATTAAACGCCTCGAAAGACTCATCGGTGATATTACGAACCTGCACCGAGAAAACACTTCCGGACAGATAGCCGGGTTGCCACTGAAGCGACAGGTTGGCTTGCGTTTTGTCGGGTATCGCGACTGCTGCGGCGCTATCATAATAGCCACCGACCTGAAATTCCAATTCAGACCTGAACACCCAATCGGCGTAGTGCACTGAACCGGACAGGTAATGCGCCTGTTCATAATGGCCCGCCAACTGATTACCCTGCTGATCCAGAATGCCACTGGTATTTTCTGTATGCTGAAAAGTGGATCGGCCAACCAGGGTCAACCACTCCAGGGGCGCGTACGACGCATCGAACTCAACACCTTGAATTTCCGCCTGACTGATATTCTCGAATCGGCCCACCCCTCTTGAGTCATAACTCGCCACTATGGCCTCATCCAGCCAACGCTGAAAGAACGCCATATTCAATACAACGGGATTCAATACCAGACTGACCTCCAGATCCAGATTGATCGCCTCTTCCTCTTTTAGCTCCGCATTGCCGATAAACCAGCCGCGATCACCAAACTTTTCGGACAATCTCGGAATTCGCACCCCTTTGGACAAGTTCCCCTTCAGGGTCAGCGACGGCGAAAAATCCCAGCGCAACCCGCTATGCCAAGAAAAATACCAATCGGAAACATTGACCTCGACCAATGCATCCTCGTCCGGCCGCTCGCCGCTGTCCCGAATTCCGTGCACTCGAGCACCGGCTTGCCAGATAACTGACTCATCTACAAAGGCATAATCATCTTGCACAGCGAGCGTCGCTGAGTATCGGTCAAAGGTCTGGTCCGACCGATCACCGATAATTTGCCGATTTTTATAGTCATCCCACTTCAATTCAACTGAAGCGGTCAACCAGTGCTCGCGCCACAACTGTTGCCCGGTCAGTGCTGCACCCAATGTATTGGTCAGCGATCTTTCATCCTGTCTGCCAAGGCCAATCCGGCCCTGACGATCATGAAAATGCTCGGTAACCCGACCATAAAAAACACCGAGAGCATAGGCACCTTGGAACCAGGCATTGTCGTTAAGATAAAGTTGAACCTGGGTAAGATCGCTATCCAGCGCACTGCGCGTATCAATGGAGTTAAACAGATCCGGTATATGTTGCTCTTTTTGATGTCGCTGAATACGCAACTGAATAGTTTGCGACTCCGACACGTGATAGTGCCCGGACATGAGCCCGTTAAACATCGCAACTTGATTATTGTTCCTGTTCTCGACTGTATCGTCATACGGGTTTAGCGGGGTCTGATTGTCGTTATCAAACTCAAAATCATTGTCACTGCCCTGATAACCAATCGCCGCCTGAACACCGAGCCTGGGCGTCAACAAATACGCCCCAGACAAATTCACTTTTAGCGTATCGAAAGAACCAATACCAAGACTGAGCTCGGCACTGTTTTCCTTGTTGATCGGTTTGGATCGAATATTGACCGCACCACCAATCGCGGAATGGGCAAACTGAACCGGCGGCGCACCTCGATATATCTCGATCGCCTCAATCTGATTCAACGAAATTCGACCAAGATCAACCGTACCACTGACCACATTGTTAAGCAGCACCCCGTCTAAATACACATTCACCTGCTGAGCAGAAGAACCACGTAAATACAAAGTAGAAAAAGCACCCATTCCGCCAGTATCGCGTACTTGAATACTGGATTGATTGGCGAGCACATCCGCGACCGTACCTACCCTGGTTAGGATTTCGTCCCTTGCGATAACCGAGATAAAACCCGGTTGTCGGGTCGTATCCACTTCATCCGCTGGCACGACACGACCTATTACGGCAATTTCTTCCAGCACGGTAGTCGCGGAATCGACGGCTGGAGTCGACTCGGCAGCAACGACAAAATCAGCAAAAAATACAGTAACAATCAAACAAAACAGGCAAACGGCAAAACAATAAACAACTAAAGAGGAAACACGACGGCGATGTACGCGTTGATAGTCAATGAAAGAGAGAAAAACAATCAAACCTGGCCACCTGCACAGAATAAAGTGTTTTATCCGACAGAAGGCTGAAAAAGACAGGGATCACTTGCCAAGACAAACAAGCTGGTAAAACCGCCACTTCCCTCATCGCCCTCCGCGATGCATAACCCAATCACAGTGATTGCCTGGGCGGATTTGGCCGGTCTCCGGGCTTATGGGCTGAAAACGGCAAATATCAAAAAATGCCAATTTCAAAATCAACGCCTTCCCATCAAGCGGTTATTTTCAGCCCTGAACCTAACAACAATCCTGAACTCAAAAACAACACACGACAGTGGCTTTTGTTGACTCTCTACCCAATTACCGTTGCGGGGGCAGCGTTGGAATCGACACCAACTTCCCGTTAATCCGGCGAGGCAAACCAGCCGCCGAACACCCAATCCGGTAACAACTGCGCAAGAGGCTAACTGCAATGGCTACAAATTGTCAAGAGCCGTTAAAATGCTGAACCGAACAGATGATATGGTTTATCCTCGACTTTAAGGAAACTTAAATGCCAAAGTTACTACTGTGCCCTAACCCTGATTCTCCTGATCTTTGTCTTAGTGAAAGTGGCTCATGCAATGAAATGATTGGGGAAAACGGGAGTATGATAGATACTAGTAAGTAGTCGGCCCTGAAAAATCCAGTTTTCATCATGATAATGTGGGCGCTTTTACTTTCACCCACATTACCTCACTGTCTTTTTGAGCCTCTGCTTTC